>CAZXKQ010000019.1:8850-14703 GCA_964641395.1 uncultured Phascolarctobacterium sp.
ACTAGCGCCGGCCGGCCTTGGCAGCGGCCACGGCGGCAAAGGCCCTAGCGGCGGCGGCGATGGTTTTTTCCAAATCCGCGGGGCTGTGGGCCAGGGAGAGGAAGTTGGTCTCAAACTGGGAGGGAGGCAGGTAGACGCCCGCCTCCAGCATGGCGTGGAAGTAGGTGCTGAAGGCCTCCAGGTCGCAGGCGGCAGCGCTGGCGTAGTCCTTCACCGGCTGGGCGCTGAAGAAGACGGTGAACATGCTGCCTAGGCGGTGCACCTGCACCGGCACCCCTGCCTGGCGGGCTGCCTTGGCCAGGCCGCCGCAGAGGATGGCGGTCTTGCTCTCCAGTTCCTGGCAGACCTGGTGCTCTTCCATGTAGCGGAGGGCTGCCAGCCCTGCCGCCATGGCCAGGGGGTTGCCGCTCAGGGTGCCGGCCTGGTACATAGGCCCGGCCGGGGACACCAGCTCCATGAACTGCCGCTTGCCACCGTAAGCGGCAACCGGCAGGCCGCCGCCGATGACCTTGCCTAGGCAGGTGAGATCCGGATCCAGGCCGTAGAGGGCCTGGGAGCCTCCCTGGCTGCTGCGGAAGCCGCTCATCACCTCATCACAGATCAGCAGGGCTCCGTAGTCCTTGGTCAGCTGCCGCACCGCCGTCAGAAAGCCCTCTTCCGGCAGCACTAGGCCCATATTGCCGGGGGTGGGCTCCAGGATTACGGCGGCCACCGCCTCCCCCCGGGCGGCGAAGAGGGCCTGGAGGGCTGGCAGGTCATTGAAGGGCACCGTCAAGGTGGTGGCAGCCACCGCCTTGGGCACCCCGGGGGAGTCGGGCACCCCCATGGTGGCGGCGCCGCTGCCTGCCTTCACCAGCAGGCTGTCGTGGTGGCCGTGGTAGCAGCCGATGAACTTGACGATGCAGTCCCTGCCGGTGTAGGCCCGGGCCAGCCGCAGGGCGCTCATGGTAGCCTCGGTGCCGCTGTTCACCAACCGCACCATCTCCATGGAGGGCACCAGGCGGCAGATCAGCCGGGCCAGCTCCGTCTCCGCCAGGGTGGGGGCGCCATAGGAGGTGCCTAGCTCCGCCGCCGCCTGGATGGCGGCGGTGACGCAGTCCGCCCGGTGGCCTAAGAGGAGGGGCCCGTAGCTCAGCACATAGTCGATGTACTCGTTGCCGTCTATATCGTAGATCTTGCTGCCTCGGCCCCTGGCGATGAAGGGAGGGGTGCCCCCCACCCCCCGGAAGGAGCGGACAGGGCTGTTTACGCCGCCGGGTAGATACCTTTTCGCCTCGGCAAAGGCGGCGGCCGACTTAGTCAACACCATAACTCTACCTCACTCCTCGCCCAGCCAGCGGGCCACATCTAGGGCGTGGTAGGTGATGATCAGCTTGGTCCCGGCCCGCTTAAAGGCCAGCATCATCTCCATGACGATGCGCTTTTCGTCGATCCAGCCCCTTTCTGCGGCGGCCTTCACCATGGCGTACTCGCCACTGACGTTGTAGACGCAGAGGGGGCGGTTGAAGGCTTCATGGTGCCGCCACACCACGTCCAGGAAGGCCAGGGCCGGCTTCACC
Organism: uncultured Phascolarctobacterium sp.; assembly: GCA_964641395.1. Classification (GTDB taxonomy): domain Bacteria; phylum Bacillota; class Negativicutes; order Acidaminococcales; family Acidaminococcaceae; genus CANQBR01. Next base: position 10,410 of record CAZXKQ010000019.1, read on the forward strand.
ATGATGATGTCCGCCCCTTCCTCGATGTCCAGGGCCGTCTCCCGCAGGGCTTCGTCGCTGTTGGCCGGATCCATCTGATAGCCCTTCCTGTCTCCCGCCGCAGGGGCGGAGTCGGCAGCGGCCCGGAAGGGGCCGTAGAAGGCAGAGGCGTACTTGGCGCTGTAGGCCATGATGGCCACCTGGGCCAGGCCGTGCTCATCCAGGCAGCCCCTGATGGCCTGCACATAGCCGTCCATCATGTTGGAGGGAGCCACTATGTCCGCCCCGGCCTGGGCGTGGGAAAGGGCCGTCTTGGCCAGCAGGGGCAGGGTGGCGTCGTTGTTCACCGTGCAGCCCCCCTCTAGCACGCCGCAGTGGCCGTGCTCCGTGTATTCGCACAGGCAGACATCGGTGACGATGACCAGCTCCGGATAGTGCTGCTTAAGCAGGCGGCAGGCCTGCTGCACCGGCTCCTGCTGGTCCCAGGCGGAGCTGCCGATGGCGTCCTTGTAGGAAGGCAGGCCGAACAGCAGTACCGCCGGTATGCCTAGGCTCACTGCCTGGGCCGCCGGCTCCAGCACCCTGTCTACAGACCAGTGGTAGCAGCCTGGCAGGGAGGAGATCTCCTCCTTGATGCCGCTGCCCGGCACTACGAAGAGGGGGTAAATTAGATCCTTGACTGAGAGGCTGGTCTCCCGCACCATGGCCCTTAGATTTTCACTGGCCCGGGTGCGGCGGGGCCGATATAGGGGAAAGCCCATCTTCATTCCTCCTTTGCTGAGGCCAGGTAGGCGGTAATGGCCCCTACCAGGCCCTGAATAGTGTAAGTAGTGGCGCAGACGGCCGGCTGGAAGCCCTCTCCCTCCAAGGTGGCGGCGGTCACCGGCCCGATGGCGGCTAAAACCGCTCCCGCCAGCAAGGGGCGCTCCGGCCCTAACAACTGTAACAGGTTGCGGACGGTGGAAGAACTGGTGAAGGTCACAATAGGCTGCTCTGCCTCCTGCAGGGCCGCCAGCAGGGCCGGCCTGGAACTGTCATCCAGCACCGTCTCATAGGCAGTGACCACCTCCACCTGGGCTCCCAGTTCCTCCAGAGTGCGGGGCAACAGATCCCTGGCTTCTTTGGCCCGCACTAGCAGCAGCTTGGAGCCGGGCCCCACCTGGGGCGCCAAGGCGGCGGCCAGCCCCTCTGCCCGGTAGTCGGCAGGTACGAGATCCGCCACAAGGCCGTGCTCAGCCAGGGCGGCGGCTGTGGCGCTGCCGATGACCCCTAGGCGGCAGGGAGCCAGGGCCCGGGCGTCCAGGCCCGCAGCGGCTAGGCGCTGCCAGAAGTAGGCCACCCCGTTGGCACTGGTGAAGAGGAGCCACTGGTAGCTGCCCAGCCTGGCCAGGGCCCTGTCCAGAGGGCCGTAGTCCGCTGCCGGCACCGTCTTGATGACGGGCGCCTCTACCACCCTGGCTCCCAGCTCCCGCAGGCGGCCGCTCAAAGCGCTGGCCTGGCTCCTAGCCCTGGTCACCACCAGGGTGCGGCCCCAGAGGGGCCTGTTGTCGAACCAGCGCAGCCGCTCCCGCAGCCCCACCACCTCACCTACCAGGAAGATGGCCGGAGGCTTGATCCGGTACTGCTCCACGGTGGCAGGGGCCCGGGCCAGGGTGGTCACCCAGGTCTGCTGTTCAGGATGGGTGCCCCAGCGGATGATGGCGGCAGGGCAGGAGCCCGGCCGGCCGTACTTTTGCAACTGCTGGCTGATCTTGCCGATGTTCTCCACCCCCATCAAAAAGACCAGGGTGTCGGCGCCGGTAGCCAGCTTATCCCACTTGATGGCCGAGGCCGGCTTGCTAGGATCCTCATGGCCGGTGATGACGGCGAAGGAGGCCGCCACCTGGCGCTGGGTGACAGGGATGCCGGCGTAGGCCGCCACGGCGATGGCCGAGGTGATGCCGGGGACGAATTCAAAGGGGAGGCCGGCTGCCGCCAGCTCTAGGGCCTCCTCCCCGCCCCGGCCGAAAACCAAGGGGTCGCCCCCCTTCAGGCGGGCCACCACCAACCCCTCCCGGGCCAAGGACACCAGCAGCTTGTTGATCTCTTCCTGCTTCATGGTGTGCTGGGAACTGGCCTTGCCTACATAGATCAACCGGGCCTCGGGGCGGCAGTAGTCCAGGATGCAGGGCTCAGCCAGCCGGTCGTAGACCACTGCGTCCGCCTGGGCCAGGCAGTCCCTGGCCCGCAGGGTGAGGAGGCCGGGGTCGCCAGGACCGGCGCCGATCAAATATACCTTGCCTACTTTCCCTTCCATCTAGCTATCTCCTTGCTTCAGGCCTATCTCTGCCAGTATGGCCCGGCCTCCCGCCGCCAGCATGGCGGCGGCCAGCCCCCGGCCCAGCTCTACCCCGGCGGCGGCCCTGCCCCGGGCCTGCTGCCTCAACAGCTTGCTGCCGTCCAGGGAGGCGATGAGGGCCTCCAGGGTGAGTTCTCCTTCTTGTATCCGGCCGTAGACCCCTATGGGTACCTGGCAGCCTCCCCCTACCACCTCTAAGAAGGCCCTTTCCGCCGCCGTAGCCAGGGCGGTGGCCTCATGGTTCAGGGGGGCTAAAAGCTCTAGGGCCGCCTGGTCGTCCTGGCGGCACTCGATGGCCAGGGCCCCCTGGCCCACTGCCGGCAGGATGAGGCTGGGAGGCAGCAGTTCTCTGATCTGCCGGCCGTAGCCCAAACGCTCCAGACCGGCTGCCGCCAAGATAAGGGCGTCTACCTGGCCGCCGGCCAGCTTGGCTAGGCGGGTGTCTACATTGCCCCGCACGCTGAGGAGCCGGAGGTCCGGCCGCAGGGCCAGCAACTGGGCCTGGCGGCGGAGGCTGGAAGTGCCCACCCGGGCCCCGGAGGGCAGAGAGGCCAGGGTATTGTAGCGGTGGCTGACGAAGGCGTCTGCCGCCTCTGCCCGCTGGGTGACGGCCCCTAGGCAGAGGCCTGCCGGCAGCTGGGTGGGCAGATCCTTCAAACTGTGCACCGCCAAATCTATCTGGCGGTTGAGGAGGGCCCTTTCAATCTCCTTGGTGAAGAGGCCCTTGCCGCCGATCTGGGCCAGAGGGGCGTCCAGCACCCGGTCTCCCTTGGTCACTATCCGCTCCAGCCGCAGCTCCAGCCCAGGGTGGAGCCTAGCCAGGCAGTCTGCCACGTAGCGGCTCTGCCACAGGGCCAGGCTGCTCTGCCTAGTCCCAATTCTCAATACGGTTTTCATCCCCGAACTCCTCGCCCTCCTCGTCTAAGTGGAAGATACGGCCCAGCCACAGCTTGTACTCCTCTTCCTGCTCCGTACCGGCTACCGCGTTGAGGGCCATCATCGGCTCCCGCAAGAACTTGTGCTCCAAACGCTTGCTGAACTGCTCGATGAGCCGCCGCTCTTCCTCCCTCAGGCCGGGCAGCTTGATGAAGGCCTTCTTCAACAGGTGCTGGCGGTAAAAGTTCATCTTGTCGTGGAGCCGCACCATCACCGGCCGCACCCGGTAATAGCGCAGCCTCTCCTTCAGCGCCAGGAGCTCTTCTTCTATTAACTGTTCAGCCAGCAGGGCCTCTCCCGCCCGCAGCTGCCTGTTGTTGTCCACCACGTTTTCCAAATCGTCGATGTTGTAGACGGTAACCCCCTCCATCTCGCCCAGCCGGGGATCCACATCCCTGGGCACGGCGATGTCGATGAGCACCAGGGGCCGGCCCTGCCTGGCAGGCAGGAGGGGGCCTAGGTTTTCCGCCGTCAGGATGTAGTGGGGGGCGCCGGTGGAGGTGATGATGATGTCTGCCGCCGTAGCCTGGTTAAACAGCTCCCGGTAGGGTATGGCCTGGCCGCCGAACTTGCGGGCCAGCTCCTGGGCATGGGCGTAGTTACGGTTGCTGACGATGATGCTGCGGGCCCCCTTGTCGATCAGGTGCCTGGCCGTCAATTCGCTCATGGTGCCGGCCCCCACCACCAGGATGCGGGCCTGGCTCAAATCACCCAGGATCTTCTTGGCCAGGTCTACCGCCGCCGAAGATACGGAGACGCTGTTGTAGGCGATCTTGGTCTCGGTGCGCACCTTCTTCCCTACGGCGATGGCCCGGTTCAACAGGGTGTTGAGGAGGACGTCGGTGTGGCCCCCCAGCCGGGCCGTCTGGTAGGCGCTTTTCAGCTGGTTGAGGATCTGCCCCTCCCCTACGATTAAGGAATCCAGGCTGGCCGCCACCCGGAAGAGGTGGCGCACACACTGGGTGCCGGATAGGTTATAGAAATAACCAAAGGGAAAGTTTGCACCGGCTTGCGTGCCGGATTGCTCATAGGAACAATTTG
>CAZXKQ010000019.1:14803-37861 GCA_964641395.1 uncultured Phascolarctobacterium sp.
GCACCGGCTTGCGTGCCGGATTGCTCATAGGAACAATTTGACTGAAACATTCCACCGGCCCGGGTGTCGGATTGATCAGCGGAACAATTTGACTGAAACATTCCGCCGGCCTGGTGCCCCACCTCCTCCTTCAGCAGGGGCAGGGCCGCCTCCGGGTCGTCTAAGACGGCGTAGAGCTCCGTCCGATTACAGGTGGCCAGCAGCAGGGCTTCGCTGACGCCTTCCAGGCCGGACAGCTTGTCCAACACCCGGGGCAGCTGTTCCTGGGTAAAGCTGAAGCGCTCCCGCACCTCTAGGGGAGCCGTCTTATGGTTCAACCCGATAACGATTAACTTCATCCCTGATTTTCTCCTTTGCCTGCTCCACTGCCCCCGCTGCCACCAGATCCAGCAGCTGCCGGTTCAAGAGCCGCCGCCAAAAAGCCTGCCGCCTGGAGGAAGAGGGTTCCAAGAGCCGCAGCCGCCGCCGCTCCTCCAGCAGGAACTGGGCCAGCTCTGCAAAGCCTGGGCCTAACTGCTCCCCTAGGTAATCCCGCAGCAGGCGGCTGTAGGCCGCCATGCCCCCGCTGGCCACTGCCAGCTGCAAGCTCCCCTGCTGCCAGCAGGCGGGGACGACGCAGTTCCCCTCCTGGGGCTGGCTCACATTGTTACAGAGGCAGGGAGCCTGGCTGCTGATGGCCCTGTTCAGCTCCCCATCGTCTGTGGCCGCCACCAGCAAGAAGGCCCCCTGGGCCAGGCCGGGCTCATAGGCCTGTTGCAAAAGGCGGCACTGCCCCGGCCAGGCCTGGGCTGCCGCCAGCAGGGCAGGACAGAAGGCCGGGGCCACCACCCGCACCTGGGCGCCAGCCTGGCAGAGGCCCTGCAGCTTGCGGGCCGCCACCGGGCCGCCGCCTACGATGAGGCAGTCCTTGCCTGCCATATTCAGCATCAGGGGATAGGTAAAGCCAGCTGCCATCCTCCACCTCTAAGGCTACTAACTATCATTAGTAGTTCATTTCCTAATTCATATATTTTATCACATATCCGGGCATAATACTAGTGGCTTATCAGCCCGCCCGGCCGATTCCAGCCTCCTGGAGCCTAGGGCAGGCAAAAGAAAAAGGGCGCCTGCCGGAACAGGCGCCCTTGCTGAAAGGCTGGACAGCTTACATGCACTCTCTGATAGCCTTGGCCATCCGGTCTATCCCCTCGATTATCCTCTCCTCCGGCATGTTGGAGAAGTTGATGCGCATGCTGCGGTCGGTCTTCTCGTTAGGATAGAAGGCATCGCCTATAACCCCGGCCACCTTCATCTCGATGCACTTGTTGAACACCTTCAAGGAGCTTACTCCTTCCGGGAAGGTGAGCCAGAGGAAGAGGCCTCCCTGGGGATGGGTCCACTCGGTGCCGGCAGGGAACTTGGCTGCCATCTCCTGCAGGATCAGGTCCCGGCGGCGGCGGTAGGTGGCGACGATCTCCTTCACATGGGCGTCCAAGTCGTAGTTCTCGATGTAGGCATCGGCCACCCCCTGGTCGAAGTTGGAGGTGTGGAGGTCGGCGCTCTGCTTGATCATGACGAACTTTTCGATGATGGCGTGGGCTGCAGCCACCCAGCCTAGCCGCAGGCCGGGGCAGAAGATCTTGGAGAAGGTGCCTAGGAACATCACCAGGCCCTTAGTGTCCAGGGACTTCAGAGAGGGCAGGATCTCTCCCTCGTAGCGCAGCTCCCCGTAGGGGTTGTCCTCCAGCACCGGCAGGTCGTACTTGTTCACCACTTCCATAAAGGCGTGGCGGCGCTCCATGGGCCAGGTGCGGCCGGTGGGGTTCTGGAAATCGGGTATTACGTAGATGAACTTGCAGCGGGGGGTGACCGCCAGGATCTTGTCCAATTCCTCCGGAATGAGGCCCTCATTGTCCGTCGGCACCTCTACGAAGCGGCACTCGTAGGCATTGAAGGCGTTCAAAGCCCCTAGGTAGGAAGGACTCTCGCACAGCACCACGTCTCCCGGATCCAAAAAGAGCTTGCCGGCAAAGTCCAGGCACTGCTGGGAGCCGGTGGTGATGAGGATGTCGTCCTTGTCCACTACCGTATTGTACTTGGCAGCCATGCGCTGGGCGATCTTGGCCCGCAGGCTGGGCCGGCCCTCGGTGGTGGCGTACTGCAACAGCTGCCGCCCCTCCTTCAACACCAGGTCGTGTGCCACCTGGGCGATCTCTGCCACCGGGAAGAGTTCTGGAGCCGGTAGGCCGCCGGCGAAGGAGATTATTTCAGGCTTGGCGGTGAGTTTTAACAATTCTCTGATTTCAGAGGCCTTCATGCGGTTCATACGTTGGGAAAAATTCATCATACACCAGCTCCCTTTTCTTACTTAATATGGCAAGTCATCTCTGCTTGTAATCTTTATTCTAGCACTTTGCCAGGTATTGAACAAGTAGGGAACTCTTTCTGCCAGGCAAAAATTTCCTCCCGGCCCTAGGGGCTGTGGTATAATAGGGAAGAGAGCCCTCCCTGCCGCCGCAATGCCTAGGCGTCGCGCCCAACTGACAAGACTGGGGGGAGGGCGGTAATACAGGAGGTTTCTAACAACTATGAAGTGCAAGTCAGCCAGTTTTGCGGCCCTGTCCTTGGCCCTGCTGCTGTGGGCCGGCCTGTCCCAACCCCAGGCCGCTGCCGCTCCCCCTATGGCCCAGGCGGCCATCGCCTACTACGACAGCTTTGAAAATGCCGCCGCCCCTGACTGGGACGCCTACTTAGCCGCCCAACCCCGGTACTACCGCTTCAAGGAGAAGGGTAAGACCGGCATCTTAGACGCTGCCGGCCGCCAGGTCCTGCCCCCAGTCTACAAGGAAGTCTGGGGCGTGGACAGGGGGGTCTTCATCGTCAAGAACGGCGACTACGGCCTGGCTGCCGCCGGAGGCAGGGCCCTGACGGAGCTGAAGTACGACGAACTGCGCTATGATCTGGCTGAAAACGCCTTCTGGGGCGCCAAGGGGAACACCGGCTACCTGCTGGACCACCAAGGCCGCATCCTGGCCAGCCACAAGCTGGACAAGAAGAAGGAGCAGTCCTCGGATCCTAACCGCAAACAGGCCTATCCCAAGGGGGCCTACTACCCCCTCCAGGGGGGCGGCAAAGTGCTGCTGAAGAAGGGCAAGTTCACCGTCCTCGCCCCTAGCGGGGAAAAGGAGAAATCTTACAGTGGCCTGCGCCTGGAGAAGGGCCGCCAAGGCGGCTTCATGCTGGCCAAGGAGGAGGAGTTCACCTTCTTCGATGACGCCATGCAGAAGCTGAGCGAAGTGGAGGCCCTCTCCTGCCGCCAGCTGCCTAACGGCATCTACGAGATAGAGCGGAAGGTCAGCGGCCTCTCCCTGCCCGGCATGGCCAAGAGCGTCCTCTCCTTCGGCCTGGACCAGGTGGGCGGCCTGGCGGACCGCTGGTTCAACCCAGGGAAGAGGCACAATAAGCGTAGCACCTACAAGAGGGGCTATGTCAGCCCTGAGGGCAAGGAGTACGTGCCTACTAAGTTCGACTACCTAGGGAACTTCTACCGGGGCCGGGCCCTGGTGGCAGACGGCAGCCGCTTCGGCTACGCCAACGCCAAGGGCGGCTACGATGTGCCGGTGCTCTACGAGGACGTAAGCTGCTTCTCCCTCTACGAGCCTGACACCCTCTTGGTGGAGACAGGCGGCCGCATCGCCTACTACCAGTTAGGCAAGGGCGTCTTAGCCAAGGGCTTCCAGGAGGGCCGGCCCTTCGTCAACGGCCTGGCCGCCGCCAAGGTAGGGGGCCAGGGCTGGGGCTATATCGATAAGGAGGGCGGCTGCCAGATCCCCTTCCTCTACAGCGAGGCAACCCCCTTCTACGGAGCCGCCGCCCTAGTCCGCTTCCAGGACCGCTACCAGCTCATCGACCGGCAGGGCCAGCTGCTGCAGGAACTGCCAGAAGTAGAGGAGGCCACCTCTCTGCGGGGAGGCAGCGCCGCAGTGAAGATCAAAGGCAAGTGGGGCCTGCTGGGGGAGGACGGCAGCCTCTTAGTACCTGCCGCCTACGCCAAGCTGGAACTGTTCTGCGAGCCCCAGACCGCCAGAGGCCTGTGGTGAAAGGAGCCTAGCTATGGCCATGAGTAAGAAGGCCGCCCTAGCCGCCCTGGAGCAGGCCGGCTGGCAGCTAGATGAAGCCCTGCTCCGCCCCCTGCCTGGCGGCTTCGCCGCCCTCCTCCCAGGCTCCCAGCCCTCCCTGGCCCTGCTCAGCCAGGGCCGGCCGGACCTAGACAGGCTCTGGTCCCCTGCCCAGTCGCAGGGGGGCAAGGGCCTGCGGCTGCTACCCTTGAACGCCAACAACGCCGCCCTGGTGCGCCGCTACGTGGCCGGTTGCTCCCCCAAGGCCCTGGGCAACGGAGGCACCAGCCTGGGCTTCTGCGACCTGCTCGGCTGTAATCCGCTGGCCGCCGCCCCGGTTCTGGCAGGGAAGAACCTGCGGCCCTGCTGGGTGGATGTGAAGGCGGAGGAGGCCGCCGCCTGGGATCTCAACCTCCTCACCCCTATGGACAGGGCCACCTGGGCCGTCTTAGGGGCAGGCTACAGCGCAGGCTACGGAGCCGCCGCCGTCCTCAGCAGCGAGGAGGAGCTGGTCAGGGCCCTGCTCTACGGCTACAGCAGCATAGGCCTGGACTTAGGGGCCAAGGTGGACGGCACCGTGCCAGAGCTCAGCCCCCAGGCAGTGGAGGAGGGCTTTGCCAAGCTGCCGGAGGCCTTCCGGGCCGCCCTAGCCGCCTCCTACCTCCAGTCGGAGTTTGACGCCGCCGGCTACAAGCTGCGCTACAGCCAGGAAGGGCTGAGCCGCATCATCCTAGCCTACGGCCAGGCCCTTATGTACAGCCAGTACATCTACGAAACCTATCTGCAGGGGGCTCCCTGGCCTCTGGACTTTGAACTGGACTTTAGCGCCATGGGGCTCAGCCCCGCCGCCCACTACCTCATCGCCAAGGAGTTGGAGCGGAACGGGGTGAGGCTCAGCTGCCTGACCCTGGATGCGGCCCGGCTGGCCTCCTCCCCTGGAGACTTAGAGGCCCACTGCCGCATCGCCAGCTTCTTCAACCACCGCCTGGGCCTGGACCATGCGGATACAGCCCTGGCCGACCCGGGCCAGGTGCGCCAGTGGTTGCAGGGCAGGGTCCACTTCAGGCTCAACAGTCTGGCCTTTTCAGCGGCCCTGGCCACGGCCTGCCAGGCAGAGCCGACCCTCTACGCCGCCCTCTGCCGGGCCCTGGGCTGCCCGGAGCCAGCCCCGGAGCCGGCCGCCCTGCCGCCAGAGGTTGTGGAAAACTACAGCAAGGCCCTGGCCCCCCGCAAAGATCTGAGGGAGGCCCTGGGCCGCTGCCTAGCCGCCCGCCCGGCAGCCGCCGCAGCCTGTCTGGCTGAGGGGGTGGCAGCCTTCGTGAAAAAGCTGTAAGGGACAAAAAAGGTGTTGACAAAGGGCCTAAACAGCATTTATAATGAGGATAATTTCACAGCGCCCCAGAAAAGTGATGATTGGGACCAAGGCTAGGCAGGCTGCCGCAAGAGAGCCAGCGGGTGGTGGAAGCTGGCGGAGCGGCCTGGTCGTTATATCCCCCATGAACTCGTCAGCGAAAGCCTGAGGGTCAGTAGACTGGCGCGTAGCGGCTGCGTTAGGGCCGAGCTGGTTGTTAGACCGGTGCAAAGAGTGATAAATTAGGGTGGTACCGCGTTTTTATGCGCCCCTGTCTTGGCAGGGGCGTTTTTGTTGCCACCTAGGATAAAAACCCTACAGGAGGCTGGCCCATGTTTGAAAAAGTCTTATTAACCGGCAAAAACGAAGAAACCTTGCTGCCCCGGGTGCTACGGGTGCTGTCCAAGCAGGGGGCCCAGGTGCGCACCCTCCACATGGACTGCCGCGGCGCCGACCTGTCCTTGGAGATAGAGTTGGAAGGGGCCGCCGCCGCCCAGGTGGCCAAGATGCTGGAGAAACAGGTTTCCGTCCTCTCAGTGGAAACTGTAGCCTAAGGAGGGCTGAAGATGAAGTTGAAGGGCTCCCAAGCCATAGTGAAATTGCTGCAAGAGCAGGGGGTGGACACCATCTTCGGCTACCCTGGCGGCCAGGTCATCCCCCTCTATGACGCCCTCTACGACTCCCCCTTGCACAACGTGCTCACCGCCCACGAACAGGGGGCGGTCCACGCTGCTGACGGCTACGCCCGGGCCAGCGGCAAGACCGGGGTGGTGCTAGTCACCTCCGGCCCTGGAGCCACTAACATCGTCACCGGCCTGGCCACCGCTTATCTGGACTCCGTACCCCTGGTGGCCCTCACCGGCCAGGTGGGGGTGGGGATGCTGGGCCGGGACTCCTTCCAAGAGATAGACATCGTAGGGGTCACCCTGCCGGTCACCAAGTACAACGTGATGGTGCGCAGCGGGGCCGGCCTGCTGCCCAGCCTGCGGCGGGCCTTCGCCATCGCCCAGCAGGGCCGGCCTGGACCGGTGCTGGTGGACATCCCCAGCAACATCCAGAACGAGGAGATCGAGTGGACGGAGCCTGAGGTAGAGTACCTAGCGGAAGTGCCCCAGGCCCTGCCCCACTTCATCCAAGAGGCCGCCGCCACCCTGAACAGGGCGGAACGGCCCGTCCTGCTGGTGGGAGGAGGCGCGGTGAACAGCGGCGCCCAGGCGGAACTGGTGGAACTGGCCCGCCTCGCCGACCTGGCGGTGGTAAACTCCCTAATGGGGGTGGGGGTCTTTCCTGAATCCGATCCCCGCAGCCTGGGCCTGACCGGCATGCACGGCCACATCGCCTCCAACCTGGCGGTGGCCAATGCGGACGTGCTCATCGTAGCCGGCAGCCGCTTCAGCGACCGGGTCACCGGAGACCGGAACCGCTACGTAGGCCAGAAGACCATCATCCAGATCGACATCGATCCCAGCGAAATCGACAAGAACGTAGCCGTGGCTGTCCCCTTGATGGGGGACATCAAGGAAACCGTGGCCAAGCTGCTGCCCCTCATCCAGGAGCGGAAGCACCCGGCCTGGTGGCAGCAGATCAAGCAGTGGGACGCCACTGAGGATCGCTCCCTCCTCCACAACGGCCGCCTCACCGCTCCCTGGCTGATGCAGGAGCTGGCCAAGACCCTCACCGCCCGGGACACGGTCTACGTCACCGACGTAGGCCAGAACCAGATGTGGGCCGCCCAGCACCTAGTCATCGACTCCCCCCGCCACCACCTGACCAGCGGCGGCTGCGGCACCATGGGCTTCGGCCTCCCTGGCGGCCTAGGGGCGGCCTTCGCCAAGCCGGACTCCCAGATCGTGGTGATCAGCGGCGACGGCGGCTTCAAGATGACCGGCATGGAGCTCTATACCGCAGTGCGGGAGGGGAAGAAGCTGCTCTGCATCGTCATCAACAACTCCTGCCTGGGCATGGTGCGGCAGTGGCAGCAGCTGTTCTACAACGGCCGCTACTCTAACACCCTCCTGACGGAGTTCGACTTTGCCGGCTTCGCCCACAGCTGCGGCGCGGCCGGCCGGCGGGTGGACAGCCAGGCCGCCTTCCAAGCCGCCCTGGCCGAGGCCCAGTCCAGCAGCCTGCCCTACGTCATCGATGCCCGTATAGCCCAGGCAGACCTGGTGGAGCCTATGGTGGCCCCAGGCGCCGTCCTGAACGACTTTGTGAACAAGGGCATCCGCTGAGCCCCCTGCAGACCCACAACTGTCAAACTGTTAACGCCGGCTTAGGCCGTAGCAAATAAAAATTTTTATAAACGAGGTGTAACAATGGCTGTACAACTGTACTACAACGAAGATGCCAACCTAGACCTGTTGAAGGGCAAAAAAATCGCCGTCATCGGCTACGGCTCCCAGGGCCATGCCCATGCCCTCAATCTGAAAGACAGCGGCTGCGACGTGGTAGTGGGCCTCTACGAGGGCTCCAAGTCCAAGGCCAAGGCTGAGAGCGCCGGCCTCACCGTGCTGACCACTGCTGAAGCCGCCAAGGCCGCCGACATCATCATGATCCTGATCCCCGATGAGAAGCAGGCCGCCACCTACAAGAAGGACATCGCCCCCTACCTGACCACCGGCAAGGCCCTGGCCTTCGCCCATGGCTTCAACATCCACTTCGGCCAGATCGTCCCCCCTGCCGACGTAGACGTGTTCATGGTAGCCCCTAAGGGCCCCGGCCACCTGGTGCGCCGCACCTACGTGGAGGGCAGCGGCGTGCCTGTCCTGGTCACCGCCTACCAGGATTACACCGGCAAGGCCCACGACCTGGCCCTGGCCTATGCCAAGGGCATCGGCGGCACCCGGGCCGGCGCGCTGGAAACCACCTTCAGGGAAGAGACTGAGACCGACCTCTTCGGCGAGCAGTGCGTCCTCTGCGGCGGCATCACCGCCCTGATCACCGCCGGCTACGAGACCCTGGTAGAGGCCGGCTACGAGCCTGAATCCGCCTTCTTCGAGTGCATGCACGAGATGAAGCTCATCGTAGACCTGATGTACGAGGGCGGCATGGGCAAGATGCGCCACTCCATCAGCGACACCGCTGAGTTCGGCGACTACACCACCGGCTCCCGCATCATCACCGCCGAGACCAAGGCCGCCATGCGCCAGGTACTGGCCGAGATCCAGGACGGCACCTTCGCCAAGAAGTGGATCCTGGAGAACCAGGCCGGCCGGCCCCAGTTCAACGCTATGCGCCGCCGGGCTGCCAACCATCCCATTGAGAAGGTGGGCGCCCGTCTTCGCAGCCTGATGTCCTTCCTGAAGAAATAGGGAGCAGGACCAGCTTGCATAAGGAAGAGGAGGCAGGCCTGATGGCTGACACCTTGATACTGTACTATTCCTGCCAGTCCCACACCCACAGGGTGGCCCAGCTGCTACAGAAGCTGGTAGGTGGCGACCTGTACCGCATCCAGCTCCAGGAGGAGTACTCCCCCCTGGCGGCCTACACCAAGGGCCTCTACCACGTAAAGCGGGGCCTCTGCCCAGCCTTCAAGGAGGCTGTGAACCTGGAGGGCTACAGCACCATCTACCTGGGCAGCCCGGTGTGGTACTGGACCCTGACGCCGCCTATCACCAAGGTCCTCCAGGAGCAGGACTGGCGGGGCAAGACCCTCATCCCCTTCCTCACCAACGGCAAAAGCAACGGCGACTGCTTTGCGAAGATAGCCCGCCTGGCCGTAGGTGCCACGGTGAAGGAGGGAGGCTCCATCTCCATGGTGAAGGATAAGGCTGACAGCGTCCTGCTCTACGAACTGAAGAACTGGTTGGCCAGGCTCCAGTAGGGAGGCCCAGGCGGCAGCCTACCCTTCCCCAGGAGCGGACAGAGGAAGTAGCCAGGGCTGCAACTTAGACCCGCTAGGTCGCTAGGTTGCAGCCCTTTGCTGTGGCGGTAAGGCTGGAGTCCCCTCCCCCTGCCCAGCCGGGAGGGGAACGGAAACAGGCTTAGGGGCGGCCCCCTGCCAGAGGCAAATTTCTCCCCTGCAGTTTGACAAACGGCCTGATTGGAAATATAATTATAATGTATGCAGGAACTTTGGCCTGCCAGAAGTTCCGTTAAAACCTAATCCTAAGTCACTAATTTTCTGTCACATAACCTTTCGTCAAGTTCAAGTCAGGAGGTCTTTAAATGACGAAGTACGTTTACCTGTTCAGCGAGGGCAACGCCCAGATGCGGGAGCTCCTCGGCGGCAAGGGGGCCAACCTTGCCGAAATGACCCGGATCGGCCTGCCCGTCCCCCAGGGCTTCACCATCACCACTGAAGCCTGCACCAAGTACTACGAGGACGGCAGGAAGATCAACGACGCCATCCGGGCCGAGATCATGGACTATGTCGGCAAGATGGAGGGGATTACAGGCCGCAAGTTCGGCGATAAGGAGAACCCTCTGCTGGTGTCGGTGCGCTCCGGCGCCCGGGCTTCCATGCCCGGCATGATGGACACCATCCTCAACCTGGGCCTCAACGAAGACGTGGTGGAGACCATCGCCCGCAAGTCCGACAACCCCCGCTGGGCCTGGGACTGCTACCGCCGCTTCATCCAGATGTTCTCCGACGTGGTCATGGGCGTAGGCAAGAAGTACTTTGAAAAGCTCATCGACCAGCTGAAGGAAGCCAAAGGGGTCAAATACGACGTAGAGCTGACTGCCGAGGATCTGCACACCCTGGCGGAGCAGTTCAAGGACGAGTACAAGAAACAGCTGGGCAAGCCCTTCCCCACCGATCCCCGGGAGCAGCTGTTCGAGGCCATCGAAGCCGTGTTCCGCTCCTGGGACAACCCCCGGGCCAACGTCTACCGTATGGATCACGACATCCCCTACAGCTGGGGCACTGCCGTCAACGTGCAGATGATGGCCTTCGGCAACATGGGGGACACCTCCGGCACCGGCGTAGCCTTCACCCGCAACCCTGCCACGGGAGCCAAGGGCCTGATGGGCGAGTTCCTGATGAACGCCCAGGGCGAGGACGTGGTGGCCGGCGTCCGCACTCCCATGCCCATCGAGAAGATGAAGGACGTGCTGCCTGAGGTTTATCAGCAGTTCCTGCAGGTCTGCGACACCCTGGAGAAGCACTACTGTGACATGCAGGACATGGAGTTCACCATCGAGAACAGGAAGCTGTACATGCTCCAGACCCGCAACGGCAAGCGGACCGCCGCCGCCGCTATCAAGATCGCCTGCGATCTGATGGACGAAGGTATGATCAGCGAGGAAGAGGCGCTGCTGCAGATCGACGCCAAGAGCCTAGACATGCTGCTCCACCCCCAGTTCGACCCTAAGGCCCTAGCCGCCGCCCAGCCTATCGGCAAGGGCATCGCCGCCTCCCCGGGAGCCGCCACAGGCAAGGTGGTCTTCACCGCTGAGCAGGCCGTGGAGCTAGGCAAGAAGGGGGAGAAGGTGGTGCTGGTGCGCCTGGAGACCTCCCCCGAGGACATCGAAGGCATGAAGTTCAGCCAGGGCATCCTCACCGTGCGGGGCGGCCAGACTAGCCACGCCGCCGTGGTGGCCCGGGGCATGGGCACCTGCTGCGTCTCCGGCTGCGAAGCCATCAAGATGGACGAGGAGAAGGAGAGCTTCTCCCTGGGCGGCCGCACCTTCGTCAAGGGGGACATCATCAGCCTTGACGGCAGCACCGGCAACGTCTACGGAGAACAGATACCCACCGTCCCCGCCGACCCTAACTCCGGCTACTTCGGCCGCATCATGGCCCTGTCCGACAAGTATAAACGCATGGTGGTGCGGACCAACGCCGACACCCCTAAGGACGCCGTGCGGGCCTTCGCCTTCGGCGCCCAGGGCATCGGCCTCTGCCGCACCGAGCACATGTTCTTCGAGCCTGACCGGATCAACGCCTTCCGAGAGATGATCTGCGCCGAGACGGTGCAAGAGCGGGAGAAGGCCCTGGCCAAGATCGAGCCCATGCAGCAGGCCGACTTTGAGGGCCTCTTCGAAGCCCTGAAGGGCTATCCTGTCAACATCCGCTTCCTGGACCCGCCCCTGCACGAGTTCCTCCCCAAGGAGGAGGCCGACATCGAAGAGCTGGCCAAGGCCCAGAACAAGACGGTGGACTACATCAAACAGGTCATCACCGGCCTGCACGAGTTCAACCCCATGATGGGCTACAGGGGCTGCCGCCTCTCCGTGGCCTATCCTGAGATTGCCGTCATGCAGACTTCGGCCATCATCAAGGCCGCCCTGGCCGTCAGCGCCCGTCACCCTGAGTGGGACATCGTGCCTGAGATCATGATCCCCCTGGTAGGCGAGGTGAAGGAGTTCAAGTTCGTCAAGGACATCGTGGTCACTACTGCTGACAAGCTCATCGCCGCCGCCAAGGCCGGCCTCAAGTACAAGGTGGGCACCATGATCGAGATCCCCCGTGCCGCCCTGACTGCCGACGCCATCGCCGCCGAGGCCGACTTCTTCAGCTTCGGCACCAACGATCTGACCCAGATGACCTTCGGCTTCAGCCGGGACGACGCAGGCAAGTTCCTGCCTGCCTACTACGCCCACAAGATCTACGAGTCCGATCCCTTCGCCCGTCTGGATACCACCGGCGTAGGCAAGCTGATGGGCATCGCCGCCCAGCTGGGCCATGGGGCCAACCCTGGCATCCACATGGGCATCTGCGGCGAACACGGGGGGGATCCCTCCTCTATCGCCTTCTGCGAGTCCATCGGGCTGGACTATGTGTCCTGCTCCCCCTTCCGGGTGCCTATCGCCCGCCTGGCCGCAGCCCAGGCCGCCATCCAGCGGAAGAAGTAAACAGAGTCCTGCCTAGCACGGGCCCCCTACGGGGGGCCTTTTGTATTAGGGGCGGTTAGAGCAGCTCCCCCTGCCCGGGCTACTGAGGGAAGCCGTACCTTGGCCTTCCTCCCTGCCTAAACCCTTTACTAAACCTAGGCTAGGGGCTATAATAGGCATAGACTGGAGCCGGCCCCCAGCCGGCCCCGCCAGAGGAGTTACGCCGCCTATGAAGGAACCTACCGTATTAAGTACAGCCTTAAACCCTAGCAGGACTAGCTGCTTTTACCAGGGGGTGCGGGACGGCCTGCCCATCGCCCTAGGCTACTTCGCCGTAGCCTTCACCTTCGGCATCGCCTCCAAGCCCTTCGGCCTGGACGCCCTGCAAGCGGCCTTTATGAGCTTTACCAATATGACCAGCGCCGGCCAGTTCGCCGCCCTGGGAGTCATCGGCTCTGCCGGCGGCCTGGTGGAGATGGCCCTCACCCAGTTGATCATCAACCTGCGCTACTGCCTGATGAGCTGCGCCGTCAGCCAGCACCTGCCCCTAGGCCTGCCCTACTACCACCGCTTCTTGATGGCCTACGTGATCACCGATGAGATCTTCGGCGTCTCCATCCGCCAAAAAATCATCTGGCCCTACTACATCTACGGCATGCTGGTAGTAACCGTCCCCGGCTGGACCAGCGGCACCGCCCTAGGGGTGCTCACCGGCAAGGTCCTGCCCCTGCGCCTGGTCAGCGCCCTCAGCGTGGCCCTCTACAGCATGTTCATCGCCGTCATCGTCCCTGCGGCCAAGGAGAACCGGGTGCTGGCCTACCTCATCCCCCTGGCCATGGCCGTCAGCCTGGCCTTCAACCTGCTGCCCGGCCTGCGGGACATCTCCTACGGCAGCCGCATCATCCTCCTGACGGTGCTGCTGAGCCTGGCCGCCGCCTGGTTCTTCCCCGTCCCGGCTGAAGAAGAGGAGGGTGAGTGATGGACTACAGCCCCTACACCTACATCATCGTCATGGCCTTGGTGACCTACGCCATCCGGGTGCTGCCCCTCACCCTCATCCGCCGTCAGATCAAGCAGCCCCTGGTCCGCTCCTTCCTCTTCTACGTGCCCTATGTGACCCTGGCGGTGATGACCTTCCCTGCCATCCTCTCCGCCACCAGCTCCACCCTCTCCGCCGCCCTGGGCCTCCTCTGCGCCATCTTCTGGGCCTACCGGGGAGGCAGCCTGGTGCAGGTGGCCGCCGCCAGCTGCGCCCTGGTCTTCCTCGTAGAACTCTTGCTCTGAGCCCTGGCCTTCCAGCCGCCATCCTATCCTAGACAAAAAAGGGCTGCCCCGCGCCACTCCGTACCGTGGCTGGGACAGCCCTTAACTATGTCTGCCTGGCAGGCCTACTTGATAAAGCTTACTTCCTTGCAGATCTTGGCCAGCTGCTCTTCCTTGCGTTTGTTGTACTCTAGCTTCTTCTCTTCAAAGTAGTTGCGGCCCTGGCTGTCTATGGAGACGATGAGGGGGCCGAATTCCTTCACCCGGCAGTGCCACAGGGTCTCCGGCATGCCCAGGTCCCGCCACTGGGCCTCTACGATCTCCTCCACGCAGACGGCGGCCACTACCGCGTTGCCGGCGGGGAAGACGCAGTGGATGGCGCCAAAGTCCTTGCAGGCCCGGGCCGTCTCCGGCCCCATGCCTCCCTTGCCTACGATGACCCGCACCCCGGTGCGCTTGGTGAACTCGTACTCAAACTTTTCCATGCGCATGGAGGTGGTGGGGCCTACGTTGACCATCTGGAACTTGTCATCAGGCAGGGGCCTGATGATGGGGCCGGCGTGGAGGATGCCTGCATTCCTCACATCCACAGGGATCTGCAGCCCTGCCTCCACCACCCGGCGGTGGGCCACATCCCGGCAGGTGGTAAGGCTGCCGCTGAGGTAGATGATGTCGCCGATCTTGATATCCTGCAGATCCTCTGCCGTTACAGGGGTTACCAGGATCTTTCTGCCGTCTTTGAACTCTAACATTAGAGGGTCACCCCCTTGTGGGAAGTTATGGTGTAGTTCAGGTCCTTGTCAAAGATGATGTGGCCCCGCCTGTGGCTCCAGCAGCCTACGTTGACTGCTACGCCGATGGCAGAGGGGTGGCGGGCGGTGTTCTCGATGTTCACCCCTAGCACGGAGGCCCTGCCTCCCATGCCCTGGGGCCCTAGGCCGATGGCGTTGATCCCCTCTTCCAGCAGCCTCTCCATCTTGGCGGCCCGCTCATTGGGATTGTGGGAGCCGATGGGCCGCATAAGGGCCTTCTTGGAAAGGAGGGCCGCCGTCTCTACGCTGGTGGCCACCCCTACCCCTACCAGGAGGGGCGGGCAGGCGTTGAGGCCGTAGCTGGTCATCCTGTCCAGGACGAACTTAGCCACCCCCTCATAGCCCTCCCCCGGCATCAGCACCATGGCGTAGCCGGGCAGGGTGCAGCCGCCTCCGGCCATATAGGTGTAGATTTCACAGGTATCTGCATGGGGCACCAGGTCGAACCAGATGGTGGGAGTGCCCTTGCCTACGTTCTTCCCGGTGTTGTACTCATCGAAGGTCTCCACGGAATTGTGGCGCAGGGGGGTGTCGAAGGTGGCCTTGACCACCGCCTCCTTGAGGAGGGCCTCCACATCGTCAATGAGGGGGAAGCGGCTGCCGCACTTCAGCCAAAATTGAATTACGCCGGTATCCTGGCAGGAGGGCCGGTCTAAATCCTTGGCCAATTGTTGGTTGCGAAACATGGTGTCGTAGATAACCTTGGCCATAGGGTTATCCTCCGCCTGGCGCAGCTCTTGCAGCTTGGCGATTACGTCATCAGGCAAGATCTTGCCGGTGTAGCCTACAAACTTGGCCACCAGTTCCGTCATCTTCTGCACTTGTTCTGCGTGTGACATGATTACCTCCTGAAGCTTGTATAGTAGGGTGGGCCGTAAGACCGAAGGGAAAGCCGTCTAGTATCCTCCTACCATAGGCCGGAGCCTGCCAGAGGAAAAGGCCCTGGGCCGCAGCCCAAGGCCTGGAAAGGCTGGCGCCTATTTTAACAGTTCTGCGGCGATAAGGTAGGCCATCTCCGAGGTGGATACCAACTGCAGGCCGTCGCTGTAGAGGTCCTTGGTCCTATAGCCCTGCTCCATCACTCCGTCCACAGCCGCCTCGATGGCCGCAGCCGCCTCCGGCTGCTTCAAAGAGTAGCGCAGCATCATGGCGGTGCTGAGGATGGTGGCGGTGGGGTTGGCTATGCCCTGGCCGGCTATATCGGGGGCGCTGCCGTGGATGGGCTCGTACATGCCGGTGCCGTCCCCCAGGGAGGCGCTGGGCAGCAGGCCGATGGAGCCGGCGATGGTGCTGGCCTCGTCTGAGAGGATGTCGCCGAAGATGTTGTTGGTGAGGATGATGTCGAACTGCTTAGGATTCAGCACCAACTGCATAGCGCAGTTGTCCACATAGTAGTGGTTCAGCTCCACCTCCGGGAACTCCTCCGCCTGCATCTGGCTGACGATGCGCCGCCACAGCCGGCTGCTGGCCAGCACATTGGCCTTGTCCACGCTGGTGAGCTTCCCCCGCCGCTCCTTGGCAGCCTGGAAGGCGAAGCGGGCGATGCGCTGGATCTCCGGCTTGCTGTAGAGTTCTACATCGCTGGCCTCTTCCACTCCCTCCTGGTTGAGGTGGGCCTCAGCGTGGTGGCCGAAGTAGATGCCCCCGGTCAGCTCCCGCACGATCAACAGGTCGGCCCCCGCCACCCGTTCGGGGCGCAGGGGGGAGAGATGGGCGGTGAAGGCAGGCACCGTCACCGGCCGCAGGTTGCAGTAGAGGCCTAGGGCCTTGCGGATCCCCAGCAGGCCCTTTTCCGGCCGCAGGGCGGGATCCAGGTTGTCCCACTTAGGGCCGCCTACCGCCCCTAGCAGCACTGCGTCAGCAGCCTTGGCCGAGGCGATGGTGGCCTCCGGCAGGGGCACGCCGGCGGCGTCGATGGCGGCACCGCCGATGAGCTGCTTGTCAAAGTCGATGGTGAAATTAAACTTGGTGGCAACGGCCTCCAGCACCTCTACGGCGGCGTCGATGATCTCTACGCCGATGCCGTCACCGGGAAGCAGGGTTACTTTCATGCTTTTTGTTCTCCTTTTACGTAATTAATCAGGCCGCCGGCGTCAGCGATCTTTTGGATGAACTCCGGCAGTGGCTTGGTCTGGATGGTGAGGCCCTTGTTGAGGATGCGGATGGTGCCCTGGGCTAGATCTACCTCTAACTGGTCTCCTGCCTGGATCTTCTCCACCTCCGGCCCTATTTCCAGCATGGGCAGGCCGATGTTGATGGCGTTGCGGTAGAAGATGCGGGCGAAGCTGTCGGCTATCAAGCACTTGATGCCCTTCACCTTCAGCACCAGGGGAGCGTGCTCCCGGGAGGAGCCGCAGCCGAAGTTCTTCCCTGCCACCATGTAGTCTCCCGGCTGTACGTTGGCGGCGAAGTTCACCACCAGGTTTTCCTTGGAGTCCTCCATGGCGTGCTGGGCCAGTTCCTGAGGGTCAGAAATATTCAAATAACGGGCGGGGATGATCACGTCGGTGTCTACATGGTCCCCATAGCGCCATACCTTGCTCATTGTACTACCTCCTCAGGGTCGGTGATGTAGCCAGTCAGGGCGCTGGCAGCAGCGGTGTAGGGGCTGGCCAGGTAGACCTCGCTGTCCACATGGCCCATCCTCCCCCTAAAGTTGCGGTTGGTGGTGCTGACGGCCCGCTCCCCTGCGGCCAGGATCCCCATGTAGCCTCCCAGGCAGGGGCCGCAGGTGGGGGTGGAGACGGCGGCACCGGCATCGATGAAGATGTCGATGTAGCCCCGATGGAGGGCCTCCTTGTAGATCTCCTGGGTGGCGGGGATGATGATGGTGCGGACGCTGTCCTGTACCCGCCGGCCCTTCAGCAGCTGGGCGGCGGCGGCCAGGTCTTCCAACCTGCCGTTAGTGCAGGAGCCGATGACCACCTGGTCGATTTTGATCTGCCGGCCCTCCTTGGCGGGATGGACGTTCTCCGGCAGGTGGGGGTAGGCCACCACCGGCACTAACTGGCCCAGGTCTATCTCTACCGTACGGCTGTACTCTGCGTCGGCATCGGCCTCCACCGGCTGGTAGGGCCTGGTCACCCCTCGCTCCTGCAGGAAGGCCAGGGTCTTGTCGTCTACAGGGAAGATGCCGTTCTTCCCTCCTGCCTCGATGGCCATGTTGCAGATGGTCAGCCGGTCGGCCATGGTGAGGCCGGCCACTCCCGGGCCGCCGAACTCCAAGGACTGGTAGCGGGCCCCGTCCACGCCGATGCGGCCGATGAGGGTGAGGATCACGTCCTTGCCGCTGACGAACCTGGGCAGCCTCCCTACCAGGTTGACCTTGATGGCCTGGGGCACCTTGAACCAGCTGCTGCCGCTGGCCATGGCGGCGCCGATATCGGTGGAGCCCATGCCGGTGGACAGGGCGTTCAAGGCCCCGTAGGTGCAGGTGTGGGAGTCGGCGCCGATGATGATCTCTCCGGGGGCCACCAGGCCCTTGTCCGGCAACAGGGCGTGCTCGATGCCCATCTTGCCCACTTCAAAGTAGTTGACCACCCCCTGCGCCCGGGCGAAGTCCCGCATCGTCTTACACATGGTGGCGGACTTGATGTCCTTGCAGGGTGAGAAATGATCCGGCACCAGGACGATCTTGGTCCGGTCGAAGACAGGCCGGCCGATTTTGCTAAATTCGGCGATGGCAGGGGGGCCGGTAATATCGTTGGCCATTACCAGGTCCACCTGGGCCACTAACAGATCCCCGGCACTGACCCTGTCCCGGCCAGCGTGCCTGGCTAAAATCTTTTCCGTCATCGTCATGCCCATATGCCTCTACCTCCATCACTGAGCTCCAAGTAACAGGGGGTTAGCAAAGAAAAAGCCCTATCTGCGCTGGCAGATAGGGGCGTTTAACCGCGGTACCACCCTACTTGATCCTTCATTTTCCCGAAGCAGCCCTTCGGCGGCGTAACGTGCCTCTTCCGTCCCCCTCTCAGCAGCCTGGGCGGCTGGTTCGAAGGGGCGGCTCCCAGGTGAGCGCGCCTAGGCCGCGCTGGCAGCTCCCAGCAACCGCTGCCTCTCTTCAAGCCCCTAGCCTAGACTTAGCCTGTTCCTCGCCTTTCTTCCCTATGCTTGTCTACTATTATCGCAACTTTCCCCAGCTTTGTCAAGGGCTGCCGCCGATTTTACCAGTTCCTCCTTGGCCGCCTTGCTCAGCTGCTTCAGGGCGTATTCCCGGCTCAGGGCCTGGCCCTTGTCCGCCGCCTCCTCCCAGTAGACCAGTTGCACCGGGCCCCGGGCCCGGGTATACTTGGCCCCCCTGCCGGCCTGGTGGGCCGCCACCCGCCGGGCTAGATCCCTGGTGCTGCCGGTGTAGAGGGAGCCGTCCCGGCAGCGGAGCAT
Organism: uncultured Phascolarctobacterium sp.; assembly: GCA_964641395.1. GTDB lineage: Bacteria > Bacillota > Negativicutes > Acidaminococcales > Acidaminococcaceae > CANQBR01. The sequence continues at coordinate 33,487 of CAZXKQ010000019.1, forward strand.
GTAGACGAAGTAGGGCTTCATGCCAGCACTTCTACCTTCTCCATGATCACAGGCTGGAGGGGCCTGTCCCTCCGGTCCGTGGGCACCACCCCGATGAGGCGCACCACCTCCATGCCCTCCACGATGCGGCCGAAGATGGCGTGGTGGCCGTTCAGCCAGGGAGTGGGGGCCAGGGTGATGAAGAACTGGCTGCCCCCTGTATCGGGGCCGGCATTGGCCATGGAGAGGACGCCCTCGTCATCGTGGACCAGGCCGGGGCCGAACTCATCCTTGATGGCATAGCCAGGGCCGCCGGTGCCGTTGCCCCTGGGGCAGCCCCCCTGGATCATGAAGCCGTCAATCACCCGGTGGAAGGTGAGGCCGTTGTAAAAGCCCTTCTCTACCAGGGAGAGGAAGTTGCCGGCGGTGATAGGGGCCCTGTCCTCGTACAGTTCTGCCACAAAGGCCCCCTTGTTAGTGGTGAAGCGCACTTTCCGATTAGCCATAGTACCTTACCTCTTTTCTATAGTGAAGTCCACCTGCTTCCGCAACAGGCAGACTAGGAGCCAGAGGCCGCAGCCTATGGCCGCCAGCAGGGCGGGAAGCAGGGCCTGGGCCTGGCTGTTGCCCTGGAAGAGGATGACCACGAAGGCCATCAAGATGAAGCTGCCCTGGGCCACCTGGAGGCGGCGGGGGTTGAGCCTTTTATTGTTCTTATCCCCCCGGGCGTGGACGTAGAGGGCCAGCCGCAGTTCCGGCAGGAAGAGGAGGAAGAAGACCGCTAGGAGGATCAAATAGGAGAAGGAGAGGGCGTTGTCCAGCACGTTGTACTCCGCCAGGGCGGTGCCGGCCAAGGCGATGGCAGACAGGTAGAGGCTGCGGGGGTAGCCCTCGCTGATCTGGCTCTCCAGGGCGTAGAAGGCCCCAGTGGTGAGGGGATAGAGCCAGTAGCCTTCCTTGCCTAGGTAGACGGCCACGGCGATGATCAGCACGTTATCGGCGATACGGTGCCTGTCCCCGCTGCTGCGGGTGAACATCCGCAGGATGAAGAGCAGCCACAGCAGCACCAGGGGGTTGCCCTCCCCTAGGAAGAGGCCGGCCAGCAGGGTGAGGCCGCTGCCGATGAGGCTCCCTGCCCTGCGGTCCGGATCTAGCTCCCGGCCGATCAAGAAGGAGAGGATCATGTTCAGGCCCAGGGCGATGCCGGCCATAGTGGCGGCGCTGCCGTCCAAGCCCTGGTGGCTGCGCCACAGAGCCAGGCCTGCGGCGGCCAGGATGCCTGCCAGCAGGGCGCTGCGGCTGAGCCAGTTGTCTAGCTCCAGGGGCCGGCCCAGGCCTAGATAGGCGTTAATGCCGGTGGGCTCAAAGTCCTGGGGCTGGGGCCCGATAAATTTATTGCCTTTTCTTGCCATACTACCACCTTGCCACCCACCGCCAGCGGGAAGTAAAGGCGCTTCTTGGGAAACGCCGTCTGAACCTGTCCGGCCGCGGCTGCGGGTTCGCTGTTTATGCTCTGATTATACCACAAGCAGGCCTGCCGCGCCACCACTTAGCCAGGCCTTTCTTGCTGCCTGGGCTGGGCCCGCCTGTCCGCCCGCCAGGGGCCGGCCTTCCCTAGGGAGGGCCGAGAACAGACTGGGCCTCAAGGCCTCTGCCCCTCTTGCTCATTTGTGAAATATGTGTGAACTTCCTGCTTTTCCCTTTTCAAAGATAGGGCCACAGTATATAATTTACGGTGGAAAGAGTGCCACCCTAGCCCTAGGGGGCAGTAATTTTAGAGGAGATGACATTATGGCCTTGACCAAACTACGCCAAGAAATCGACCAAGCCCTAGGCCAGCCAGTCTTTAACCTGACTAGGGAGCAGTTAGTGCAAGAAGCCTTAGCCAATAAGGAAGGGGTCCTCTCTGACACCGGCGCCCTGGTGGTGCGCACCGGCAAGCGTACCGGCCGCTCCCCCAAGGATAAGTTCTTCGTAGACGACCAGGTCACCCACGACGAGCTGTGCTGGACCAACAACCAGCCCTGCAGCAAGGAGACCTTCACCAAGCTCTACAAGAAGATCCTGGCCTTCATCAAGGGCCACAAAACCTATGTTACCGACGTCTACGCCGGCGCCGATCCCAAGTACCGCCTGCCGGTCCGCTTCGTCAACGAACTGGCCTGGCAACAGCTCTTTGTGAAGAACCTCTTCATCTCTGACGAGGCTGTTCCCGCTGACGCTGAAGGCTTCACCGTCATCAGCTGCCCCTCTGTGGAAGCTGAGCCCGCAGTAGACGGCACCAATTCGGAGACCTTCGTCATCCTCAACCTTACGGAAAAGGTAGTGATCCTAGGGGGCGGCAGGTACGCCGGAGAGATGAAGAAGGGCATCTTCACCGTGATGAACTACCTGCTGCCTAAGCAGGGCATCTTCAGCATGCACTGCTCCGCCAACCTAGGGGAGGGAGGGGACACCGCCCTCTTCTTCGGCCTCTCCGGCACCGGCAAGACCACCCTGTCTGCTGACGGCACCAGGGCCCTGATCGGCGACGATGAGCACGGCTGGTCCGACGACGGCATCTTCAACATCGAGGGCGGCTGCTATGCCAAGTGCATCAAGCTGGCCGAGGAAAGCGAGCCCCAGATCTACCACGCCATCCGCAACAACACGGTGCTGGAGAACGTCATCATCGACGAGAAGGGCCACCCGGACTACGACGACAACAGCCTGACGGAGAACACCCGGGCCGCCTACCCCCTCTACCACATCGACAATGCGGTCATCCCCAGCACCGCCGGCCATCCTGACAAGATCGTCTTCCTGACCTGCGACGCCTTCGGCGTGCTGCCCATGGTCTCCAAACTCACCAGGGAGCAGGCCATGTACCACTACCTGTCCGGCTACACCAGCAAGGTGGCCGGCACCGAGGTGGGCATTACGGAGCCCGTCTCCACCTTCTCCATCGGCTTCGGCGAGCCCTTCCTGCCCCTGCAGCCCTTGGTTTACGCCAAGATGCTGGGCAAGAAGATCGACCAATTCGGCACCGACGTCTACCTGGTGAACACCGGCTGGAGTGGCGGCTATGACAAGGGCAGCCGCATCAAGCTGAAATACACCCGGGCCATCGTCAACGCCATTCTGGACGGCAGCATTAAGAAGGCGGAGTTCGCCACCCTGCCCATCTTCAAGCTGCAGATGCCCACTTCCTGCCCCGGCGTGCCCAGCGAGCTCCTCAACCCCCGCAACGCCTGGGAGGACAAGGAGGCCTATGACAAGACCTTGAAGCGCCTGGCAGAGCTCTTCCAGAAGAACAACGAGAAATTTGAAGGCCTCCTAACCGAGGACATCCTCCAAGCCGGGCCGGAACTGTAAAACCTTATAGACAACTCGCCAAGTAAAAAGGCTGCCGCCCTAGAGAAGCAACTTCTCCAAGGCGGCAGCCCCTTTTGTTGAGGGGGTCTCAGGCCCCTTCCCCAGGCAGCTTCTTGCCGCAGCAAGAGCAGTAGAGGGCGCTGAGCTTGCAGCTGGTGCCGCAACCGCTGCAGGTCTTCTGCAAGAGGGCCCCGCAGCTGGCGCAATAAGTGGCAGCTCTGGGCTGCCAGGCGCCGCAGGCCTCACACTTGACGCGGCTATGATCCCGGACCAAGAGGAAGAGCAGCACCGCCAGCACATTGAACAGCAGGCCGGCCAGGAGCCACAGCCACCTGTTCAACCCGGCTAGCACCGCCCCCTTGTAGAGCCAGGCGGCTACTGCCAACCAATAGACGGCTGCCACCAGGGCTAGGGAGGAGCCATAGGCCAGGGCGGCTAGTTTGGCCCCCAGGGAGGGCTCGGTGAAGAACAGCCGCGGCCGCCAAGCATGCTTCCACTGACCCCGCTGTTGATAGGGGAGCACCCCTTCCCCGCCTTGGAGCTGGCTGCGCCTTGCCTGGCGCCACTGCTCCCTGGCAGTCTGCACAGTCTGGACGTAGGCCAGCCCCTCTGATAGCTGGGTGCGGAAGGCCAGGCCGGTGCCCAGGCCCCCTAGGATGAAGATGGCCAGGGCTGCGATCAAAAGGCGCTTGAAGAATCTGCTGAAGTCTGTCTGGAGAAGGGAAGTTGTAAGATTATCCATGGGTTGTACCACCTTTCTTTTTCTGGAAAAAGTATACAATTTAAACCTTAAAACAAAGTTAAGCAAAATTAACAAAAGGATAAAATATTCCAGCCGCTGGGCAGAAGCAGCAGGTTGGCAACCTGCAGAACCCCGTAGTTCTGCAGAAGGCCGGCCTTACATCCTCACAGAAGCTGTAGTTTTAGGCAGGGCAGGGGCCCCACGGCCAAACTGTAGGCTCCTGTGGAAAACCCCTTGCTACCCCAGCCTTCGATAGTTTATAATGGGTATAGAGGATAGGACGACACGCCATCTATAGCG
>CAZXKQ010000020.1:0-35062 GCA_964641395.1 uncultured Phascolarctobacterium sp.
GCGACAAAACAGATTGCAGGCGGGCCAGCTTTTGGCTGAGCAGCCTGCAATTCCTCATAGTTTCACTTGCCGACGGCGGCGGGCTCAATCCTGCACCCTGTCCTCCAGGCTGGCAAGGCCGTTCCCTAGGCTGGAGATAGGGGCGAGGCTAGCGAGGGGTGGCGCAGATGGTGCCGCCGCCCAGCACCCGCCCATCCTGGTAGAGCACCAGGGCCTGGCCCTTGGTAAGGGCCCGTTGGGGGGCGGTGAAGCGGACTAGGAGCCGGCCGGAGGGCAGCAGCTGGGCTGTGGCCGGCTGTTCCGGCTGCCGGTAGCGGGCCTTGGCCAGCACCTGGCGGGGCTGCCGCCAGTCGCCGCCGGCGATAAGGTTGACGTCTTCCGCCTGGGCCTCCCTGCCGTAGAGGCCGGCAGCCTCACAGAGCAGCACCTGGTTCTTCTCCACGTTTAACTCTTGCACGTAGAGGGGGGCCGGCAGGGCCAGGCCCAGCCCCTTACGCTGGCCTACGGTGTAGCAGATCAGGCCCCGGTGCCGGCCCAGCACCCTGCCCTGGCTGTCCACAAAGTCACCGGGAGGGTAGCTATGGCCCCGATAGCGGCAGATGAAGTCTGCATACCTGCCCTCAGGGACGAAGCAGATGTCCTGGCTTTCCGGCTGTTGGGCGTTGACGAAGCCCTGGGCGGCGGCCAACTGCCGCACCTGGGCCTTGGTAAGCCCTCCCAGGGGAAAGAGGACCCGGGCCAGCTGGGCCTGGTCCAGATTGTAGAGGACGTAGCTCTGATCCTTGGCCCCGTCCCGGGCCTTGGCCAGGTAGTAGCGGCCCTGGGCTGGATCCCAGCCCCTCTGGGCGTAGTGGCCGGTAGCTATATAGTGGCAGCCTAGCTCTGCGGCAGTCTGAAAAAGGGCGTGGAACTTTAGGTAGCGGTTACAGGCGATGCAGGGATTGGGGGTGCGGCCGGCCTCGTAGGCGGCCACGAAGGGCTCTATCACCTGCTGTCTGAAGTCGGCGGCTAGATCCACTACGTAGTGCTCTATCCCCAGCCTCTGGCAGACGGAGGCGGCGGCCTCCCGCAGTTCGCTGCCGCAGCAGCTGCTATCTAGTACGGAGCCGCCGATGTCCTCGTTGTGGAAGAGGCGCATCGTGACTCCCACGCAGCGGTAGCCGGCCTCCTGTAGCAGCAGGGCGGTGACGCTGGAGTCTACGCCGCCGCTCATGGCCACCAGCACCGTCTTCTCAGCCATGGGCCGCCTCCTGGGGGCCCTTGACGTCTCCCCGGGCGGTTACCACCTGGTAGCCTGCCAGCCGCACCCTGGCCTCTAGACAGCCTCGGCACTGGGCCGCCTCCTCCCCTGTACAGATCTTGCCGCTGTACAGCTGGTAGAGGGTGCGCACGGGGACGGGGGACAGGTTGGGCATCACCACGTTGGCCCCGGCCTGGAGGCCCAGCTCCCGGCCGTTAGGGGCGATGGTGCCCAGGGCGGTGGTGCTAGGCAGCAGGGCGTAGGGGAAGAGGAGGCGGAGGAGGGAGAGGAGCCGCAGGGTAAGGTCCAGGCTGCCGCTGGGGCAGTCCTTGAAGGGGGTGTCCGGGTGGTTGATGTAGGGCCCTATGCCGATCATGGCCGGCTGCAGGCTCTGTAAGAAGCGGATGTCTGCCAGCAGGTGCTGGGTGGTTTGGCCAGGGCTGCCCACCATGAAGCCGCTGCCTACCTGGTAGCCTAGCTTCTTCAGCTGGAAGAGGCAGTTTTTGCGGTGCTCCAGGCTGAGGGAGGCGGGGTGGAGCAGGCGGTAGTGCTGGGGATCGGCGGTTTCATGGCGCAGCAGGTAGCGGTCGGCCCCTGCCTCCCGCAAACGGCGGTAGCTGGCCTCCTCCCTTTCGCCCAAGGAGAGGGTGATGGCGCAGTCGGGGTAGAGCTCCCTGATGGCGGCCACGATGGCGCACATCCGCTCATCGTCGTAATAGGGATCCTCACCCCCCTGCAGCACGAAGGTACGGAAGCCCAGCCGGTAGCCTTCGGCACAGCAGGCCAAGATCTCCTCCTGGGTGAGGCGGTAGCGCCGGGCCTTTCGGTTGCCAGCCCGGATGCCGCAGTAGTAGCAGTCGTTCTTGCAGTAGTTGGTAAATTCAATCAGGCCTCGGAGGTAGACCTCCGTGCCGTAGATCTGCCGCCGACGTCTGTCGGCAGCCTGGGCCAGGGGGGCCTGGGCGGCCGGCTTCTCTATCAACTGGGCCAGTTCAGCGTCGGCCAAGTCTTGTTGGTTGGTTAATTTTTCGATAAGTTGGTTATAAGTCATAGCGCTCCTAATAACTCTAAGCCGGCCCCTTTTCCGCTGATAAGCGGAGGGGCCACGGGCCAGTCTCTTCTGGCGGCAGTCGGGCCGCCTTTCCTTCCCATTATACTATATTCACCTGGCCATAGTAAAGCCATAGCCTGTGAGGATATGGTGAACAGCGGGGAGGGGGGCCGCCTAGAAAGGCAAAGAGGGTGCCAAGGCTGTTCTAGCCTCGGCACCCTGGGGTGGCAAACCTTGTAGGCGCTGGCAGGCTCTTGGGCCTAGCCCCTGACCTGGCCGCTGCCGTCGATGAGGTACTTGTAACTAGTCAGCTCTGGCAGGGCCATGGGTCCCCTGGCGTGGAGCTTCTGGGTGCTGATGCCGATCTCCGCCCCGAAGCCGAACTCGTTACCATCGGTGAAGCGGGTAGAGGCGTTGACGTAGACGGCGGCGGCATCCACTCCCAGTTGGAAGAGGCGGGCCTGCTGATAGTCCTGGGTGATGATGCATTCGCTGTGCTTGGTGCCGTAGGTGGCGATATGCTCCATGGCCTCAGCCGTATTCTCTACCACCTTTACAGAGAGCCGCAGGTCGCCGTATTCCGTGGCCCAATCCTCTGCCACGGCAGGCACTACCTTGGCGCTGTAGCGGCACACTTCCGCATCTCCCCGGATTTCCACCCCGGCCTTAAAATAAGCGTCCAGCATAGGAGGGAGGAAGGCGGGGGCGATGGAGCGGTGCACCAAGAGGGTTTCCATGGCGTTGCAGGTGCTGGGCCGCTGCACCTTGGCATTGAAGCAGACCTTCACTGCCAAGTCTATATCTGCAGAGGCGTCTACATAGGTGTGGCAGACCCCGGCCCCGGTTTCGATGACGGGAACCTTGGCGTTGCTCACCACGGCCTTGATCAGGCCGGCGCTGCCTCTGGGGATGACCAGATCCACCAGGCCCTGGAGCTGGATTAGGTCCAGCACTGCCTGCCTGTCTGCCGTGTCTATTAGCTGGATGGAGGCGGCTGGCAGGCCGCAACTGGCAGCGGCGGCCGCCAGGAGGCCGGTGACCACCTTGTTGGTTTCCATGGCTTCGCTGCCGCCTTTGAGGATGACGGCGTTACCCGCCTTCAAGCAGAGGCCGGCAGCATCAGCAGTGACGTTGGGCCTGGCCTCGTAGATGATGCCGATGACCCCCAGAGGCACCCTGATTTTGGTGAGCCGCAGGCCGTTGGGTCGGACGCCGCCGCCGCAGACGGTGCCGACAGGATCCGGAAGGGCGGCTACCTGCCTCAGCCCCTCCGCCATCTCGGCCAACCTGCGGGGGGTGAGCTGCAGGCGGTCTAAAAAGGAGCTTTTCAGGCCCTTGGCCTGGGCGGCGGCCATGTCCCGCTGGTTGGCGGCCAGTATCTCTGCCTCATGTTCTAACAAGGCCTGGGCCATGGCCTGCAGGGCGGCGTTTTTAACGGCGGTGCCGGCCACCGCCAACCCTCTGGCGGCCTGCTGGGCTGCCATGGCCTTGCTCCTTACCAGTGCGTAGGTATCCATACTCCCTCCTCCTACAGTATGACTAGGTCGTCCCGGTGGATGACCTCGTCAAAGTTCTTATGCCCTAGGATGGGCTCGATCTCGCTAGACTTGCAGCCCTTGATCAGGTCCAGCTCGCTGGCCGAGTAGTGGACCAGGCCCCTGGCCAGCTCCCTGCCTCCCTCGTCCAGGACGCTGATGGTGCTGCCTGGGTCAAAGCTGCCCTGGACCTTGGTGATGCCGGCAGGGAGGATGCTGCAGCCTCCTGCCTTATGGAGGGCCTTGACGCAGCCAGGGTCCACCGTAATGCCTCCCTGGATGCGGGCCCCGAAGGCCAGCCAGCGTTTGCGGAACTGGAGCCGGTTCTCCCTGCTGACGAAGAGGGTGCCTACCTCCTCCCCGGCCAGGATGCGGCTGAGGCCGTCCTTCACATTGCCGCCGGCGATGACCAGGTTGATGCCGCTGGAGGTGGCAGCCTTGGCCGCCTGGATCTTGGTAGCCATGCCGCCGGTGCCCCGCAGGCTGCCTACGCCTCCGGCACTGGCCTCGATCTCCGGGGTGATCTCCGTCACCAGGCTCACCAGCTTGGCCTCTGGGTGGGTTTGGGGATTGGCCTCGTAGAGGCCGTCCACGTCGGAGAGGATGATGACCAGGTCTGCATCGATGATGCCGGCTACCAAGGCCGACATATTGTCATTGTCCCCGATCTTCAATTCGTCTAGGGCAATGACGTCGTTTTCGTTGACGATGGGGATGACCCGCTGCTTCAAAAGGGCCATGAAGGTGTTGCGGGAGTTGGTGTAGCGCTGCCGGTCCACGCTCTCCGCCTTGGTCAGCAGCACCTGGGCCACGATCTGGCCGTATTCGGCGAAGAGCTTCTCATAGGTGTGCATGAGGACGCCCTGGCCTACGGCGGCAGCTGCCTGCTTGCCGGGGATGGTGGCAGGCTTGCCGGGGAGGCCCAGCCTGTCCACCCCTACGGCCACCGCCCCCGAGCTGACCAGGATCATCTCCTTGCCCTGGTTCTGCAGATCCGCCATTTCCCGGGCCAGCCGGTCGATGCGGCTGAAGTTACGCTTGCCGTCGGGATAGGTGATGGTGCTGGTGCCCACCTTTACTACGATGCGTTTGGCCTTCAGCAAGGCCCTTCTTTCTTCCTGCATGAGCTCATCCCCGTCAGTTGTTTTCCTTGTAGACGAAGACCATGTCCCGGATGCGGACGGTGGCCCCCTCTTCTACGCCCTTTTCCTTTAGGGCTTCGTCTATGCCCAGCCGCTTCCAGATCAGCTGGAAGCGGTGGAGGGCTTCATCGTTGTCAAAGTTGGTCATGGCCACTAGCCGCTCGATGTTGCGGCCCCGCACCTCCCACTCGGTGTCGTTGCCGGTCACCACTTCGAAGCTGTCTGGGTCGATGTCCTCGAAGGGGGCCAGATCCTCCTCGTCTTCTTCAGGCACGTACTGGCCGATTAACTCGTAGGCCTTGTACATCAGTTCACGCAGGCCCTCCCCTGTGGCGGCGCTGGCCTGGGTGATTTCGTAGCCCTTGCCCTCTACGTAGGCCTTGAGCCGGGCGTAATTTTCCTGGGCCCCTGGCAGGTCCATCTTGTTGGCCACCACCAGCTGTTTGCGCCGGCCTAGCCGCTCGCTGTACTCCCGCAGCTCCAGATTGATTTTTTCAAAGTCGTCGATAGGATCCCGCCCGTCCACGGCGGCTACGTCGATGATGTGGAGGAGGACCTTGGTGCGCTCTATGTGGCGGAGGAAGTCGTGGCCCAGGCCCACCCCTTCGTGGGCGCCTTCGATGAGGCCGGGGATGTCCGCCAGGACGAAGGAGCGCTCCTCGTCAATCCGCACTACTCCCAGCACCGGGGTCAGGGTGGTGAAGTGGTAGGCGGCGATCTCCGGCCGGGCGGCGCTGACCTGGGCGATGATGGAAGACTTGCCTACGGAAGGATAGCCTACCAGGCCCACGTCGGCCAGCAGCTTCAGCTCTAATTTCAGCCAGCGGTATTCTCCCGGCTCCCCCTTTTCGGCAAAGGTGGGAGCCCTGTTGGTGCTGGTGGCGTAGCAGGCGTTGCCCTTGCCGCCCCGCCCGCCCTTGGCGGCTACGTATTCTTGGCCGTGCTCTACCAGGTCGGCAAGCACGGCGCCGCTGGCATCGTCCCGCACCAGGGTGCCCACCGGCACCTTTACGTAGACGGGAGGGGCCTGCTCCCCTGTGCAGTTCTTGCTAGCCCCCCTGCCGCCGGCCTTAGCGATGTATTTCCTCTTATAGCGAAAGTCGATCAGGGTGTTGAGGTTTTCGTCCGCCTTGAGGATGACGTCTCCTCCCCGGCCGCCGTTGCCGCCGTTAGGGCCGCCCTTTTCTACAAACTTCTCCCGGCGGAAGCTGCTCATGCCGTCCCCGCCATCTCCGGCTTCTACGTAAATGCGCGCTCTGTCGAAAAACATTATGCTCTCCTCTATCCTCGCTTTAAAGCACAGAAATACCAATAGATAACAATATTATACTCCCGAGAAGGGGTCTTAGGCAAGGAGGGATTTCTGCTAAAGCGGGGCCTATGGGGGAGTAGCAGCCCCTTATTAGCTCACGGCCACCCACCCTACAAGAAAGCCAGAGGAAACGTGTAACACACGCCTCCTCTGGCGTTTTTGATCAGTTTCACCAACAGGGCTTCCAGCCCCCTATGCCCCTTGCAGGGGGATTTTTTGGTCTAAAGCCAGCTGGCAGCCTGCCTAGGGACTGGCAGTCCTCACCTCTTGCTCCTAGGCAGCACTACGTAGGTGGTGCCTGCCGCGTAGGGCGCCAGTTCATAGGGGGAGTAGACTAGCTTTACCGTGTCCGCGTCGATGATGAAGTCTTCGCTGAGCCGCTGGGCGCTGATGAAGACTTCCAGAGGCAGCCTGGCACCGCTTTTGCTCAACAGGGGGAGGCTGCCCTGCCGCAGCAGCGCATCCAAATCCCCCACCTTAGGCAGCTGGCAGAAGTCCTGGGGCTTCATCCTCTTTCCCCTCTGCCGGTCGTAGACCAGGCCCCGGGCGGTGTGGGTGGGGTGGGCCGCTCCTTGGAAGTAGTAGCTCAGATCCAGCTCCACGGCCACGTATTTTTCCTCTTCGTAGGCGATATGGCCTGTAATGTACCCTTCTACCCCCGCCTCTCCCAGGTAGGGCCGCATAAAGTCCGCCATCAGCTTGGTCAGGTCTTTCTCTATCCTCGCTGCTACCTTTTCCTGGGGGGAGCTCACCACCGGATAGGACAGGTGGAAGTTTTGCACCGTTTCCTGCCGCAGCAGCTCCTCTGCCAGGGCAGTGGAAGTGAGGCTGAGGACGAGGAGCAGGGCGGCACAGATTTTTTTAAGCATGATCTTTCCTCCGACACAGGAGGCCCTAGGCGCCAGGCCGTCGGCTGAACGGGCCCGGCTGCCCAAGCGGGCGGCTCCGGTAAAAAAAGGCCTGACGCAGGCTGGGGCCCGCCTCAGGCAGAGGCTGCAGTGACTGGCAGCCCTCACTCCTCAGGGGAGAATTCGTCTTTGCCTACGCCGCAGAGGGGGCAAACCCAGTCCTCCGGTACGGCTTCCCAGGCAGTACCCGGAGCTACGCCAGAGGCCTCGTCCCCTACTTCCGGATCGTACACATAACCGCATACGTTGCAAACATACTTAGTCATTAGCCTTCCTCCTTATCCCGTGCTGTGGCGGACCTGCCGCCCTCAGTCCTATTCTATTTCAAGGAGCGTCTTTTGTCAACAAGGTCTAAGTGGAAAAAATCCAGCAAGGACTGGGCGGCAGCCCTGTTCATCGCCGGCACCGCCGCCAGTTCCTCCAGGCTGGCGGCCTTCATCTGCTCCAGGGTCTTGAAGCGCTTCCACAGCTCCTGCCGCCGCTTAGGCCCTATCCCCTCCACATGGTCCAGGACGGAGCTGAGGTTCCGCTTGCTCCGCAGCTTGCGGTGGAAGGTGATGGCGAAGCGGTGGGCCTCGTCCCGCAGCCGCTGGATTAGGTGCAGGGCCGCCCCCTCCCTGTCCAGCAGCAGGCTTTCTGCCTGATGGGGGAGGAAGAGCTCCTCCTCCCGCTTGGCCAGGCCCACTACAGGCACGTCGTCCAGGCCCAGGCCCTGCATGACGGCCAGGGCCGAGCTGAGCTGGCCCTTGCCCCCGTCTATCACCACTAGGTCGGGCAGGTCCTCGTAGTCCTTATAGCGGCGGTAGACCACCTCCTGCATGCTTTTAAAATCGTCCGGCTTGCCTTCGGCGCTTTTGATCTTGTACTTGCGGTAGTCCTTCTTGCTGCTGCTGCCGTTGCGGAATACCACCATGGAGGCCACCGTCTCCCTGCCCTGGGTGTGGGAGATGTCGAAGCAGTCCATCCGCCCCAGCGGCCTCTCCAGGCCCAGGGCCTGGCGCAGTTCTTCGGCGGCCGCCTCCCCGTCCTCCGGCTCCGGCGAGCCGTTGCGCCACCGCTCCTCTAACAGCTTGCCGGCGTTGGCCTGGGCCAGTTGGAGCAGCTCCCTCTTGGTGCCCCGCTGGGGCTGCAGCAGCTCTACCTTGCTGCCCCGCTTCTGGCTCAGCCAGCGCTGGATGAGCTCCCGCTCTTCCGGCTGGGGCAGGACGGGGAGGACGATCTGCTTAGGCAGGGAGGCCGCCCTGTCGTAGTACTGTTTCAGGAAGGCGGCTATGACCTCCTCCTCCCCCTCTTCGGCCGCCGCCAGGGGTAGGAAGAACTTGTCCCGGCCTAGGAGCCGGCCGCCGCGGACGAAGAAGAGCTGCAGGCAGAGGCCGCTGTGATCCTGGGCCAGGCCCACTACGTCCAGGTCCCCCTGGTCGCTGGCGGCAGCCTGCTGCTGCTGGTTAAGGCGGCCTAGGGCGGCTAACTGGTCCCGCAGCCGGGCTGCCTCTTCAAAGTCTAGGTTGGCCGCCGCCTCCTGCATGGCCAGGCGCAGCTCCCTCTCCACCTCTCCTCCCCGCCCTTCCAGCACCCAGGCCACCTGGGAGCAGAGCTTGCGGTAGTCCGCCTGGGAGATGAGGCCGGCGCAGGGGGCCAGGCAGCGCTTGATGTGGTAGTTGAGGCAGGGCCGGCCCTGCTGCATGGTGCGGCAGCTGCGCAGGGGGAAGAGCTGGCGCAGCAGGCGTACCGTGCCGTGCATGGCCCCTACGTCTCCGTAGGGCCCGAAGTAGCGGGCCCCGTCCCTGCTCTGCCGCCGTACCACTAGCAGCCGGGGGTAGTCTTCCTGGAGGGTGAGCTTCAGGTAGGGGTAGGCCTTGTCATCCTTCAGCATAATGTTGTAGCGGGGCCGGTAGCGCTTGATCAGGTTGCACTCCAGGATCAGGGCTTCCACCTCGCTGGCGGTGACGATGGTCTCAATGCTGGCCACCTTGCCCACCATGGCCCGCACCTTGGGGCCGTGGCTGGCCAGGTTGCGAAAGTAGCTCCGCACCCGGTTCTTCAGCACCACCGCCTTGCCTACGTAGATCACCTTGCCGGCGGCATCGTGCATCAGGTAGACCCCGCTCTGCTCCGGCAGCACCGCCAGGGCCTGGCGCACTGCTTCCGGCCACTGCTGCCGCTCCTCTAAGGGCAGGCTGTCGGTCATTGGTACCACCCCTCTGCCCGGGCCTTGGCCAGGGTCTTGGCGATGTAGCGGCCGGTGTAGGAGGCAGGCACCTGGGCCACCTCTTCCGGCGTACCCTGGGCCAGCAGGGTGCCTCCCCGGTCTCCCCCCTCCGGGCCTAGGTCGATAATGTAGTCGGCCACCTTGATCACGTCCAGGTTGTGCTCGATGACGATGACGCTGTCTCCAGCCTCCACCAAGCGCTGCAACACTTCCAGCAGCTTGTGGACATCGGCGGTGTGGAGGCCGGTGGTAGGCTCGTCTAAGATGTAGACGGTGCGGCCGGTGCTGCGGCGGGACAGCTCAGTAGCCAGCTTCACCCGCTGGGCCTCCCCGCCGCTGAGGGTGGTGGCCGCCTGGCCTAGGTGGATGTAGCCCAGGCCTACGTCTGCCAGCACGGCCAGCTTGCGGCTCAGCTTAGGCAGGTTGCGGAAAAAGTCAACCGCCTCCTGCACCGTCATGTCCAGCACCTCGGCGATGTTCTTGCCCTTGTAGTGCACCTCCAAGGTGTCCCTGTTGTAGCGGCTGCCGTGGCAGACTTCGCAGGGCACGTAGACGTCAGGGAGGAAGTTCATCTCGATCTTGTTCAGACCGTCCCCCTTGCAGGCCTCGCAGCGGCCGCCCTTCACATTGAAGCTGAAACGGCCGGGCTTGTAGCCCCTGGCCTTGGCCTCGTTAGTCAGGGAGAACAGCTCCCTGATGTTGTCGAAGACCCCGGTATAGGTGGCAGGATTAGAGCGGGGGGTGCGGCCGATGGGGCTTTGATCGATATTTATAACTTTGTCGATATATTCTAAACCTTCGATAGCGTCGTGCTCCCCCGGCCGCAGCCGGGAGCCGTAGAGCTTCACCGCCAGGGCGTTGTAGAGAATGTCGTTGATCAGGGTGGACTTGCCGCTGCCGCTGACCCCGGTGACCACGGTGAAGAGGCCCAGGGGGATGGCCACGTCGATATTCTGCAAGTTGTTGGCCCTCGCCCCCCGGATGGTCAGGAAGTGGCCGTTGCCCGGCCGTCGCTGCCGCGGCACAGGTATGAAGCTGCGGCCGCTGAGGTAGCGGCCGGTGACGGACTGAGGCACCTGCTTGATATCCTCCACCGTCCCCTGGGCCACTACCTGGCCTCCCTGCTGCCCTGCCCCAGGGCCGATGTCGATAATCTCGTCGGCGGCGTACATAGTCTCTTCGTCGTGCTCCACCACCAGCAGGGTGTTGCCCAGGTCCCGCAGCTGCTTGAGGGTGGCCAGGAGCTTGCCGTTATCCCGCTGGTGGAGGCCGATGCTGGGCTCGTCCAAGATGTAGAGGACGCCGGTGAGGCCGCTGCCGATCTGGGTGGCCAGGCGGATGCGCTGGGCCTCCCCGCCGCTGAGGCTGCCTGCCGCCCTGTCCAGGGTCAGGTAGTCCAGGCCCACGTCGTTGAGGAACTGCAGCCGGGCCAGGATCTCCTTCAAGACCTGGCGGGCGATGAACTGGCGGCGGCTGTCTAGCTGCAGCTGGCGGAAGAAGGCCGCCGCCTCCGCCACCGTAAGGGCCGTCACCTGGCAGATGTTCTTCCCTCCTACTAGGATGGACAGCACCTCCGGCTTCAGCCGGGCCCCGTGGCAGGTCTGGCAGGGCACTGCGGTCATGTACTCCTCCATGTCTTGGCGTTGGCTGTCGCTGAAGGCCTCCCGGTAGCGCTGCTTCATGATGGCCAGGATGCCTTCGAAGGGGCGGCGGTGCTCCCGCACCTCTCCCGCCAGGTTTTCGTACCAAAAGGCGAAGTCCCTCTCGCCCGCCCCCTGCCAGAGGAGGTCCTGCAGGGCGGGGGGCAACTGCTGCCAGCTGTTCTGGAGGGAGTAGCCGTAGCTGCCCAAGACTGCGTCTAGCTGCCGCATCCGGTAGGAGGCCGGATTGTGGCTGAAGGCGGCTATGGCCCCCTCGGCAAAGCTGCGCCCATGGTCGGGGATGATCAGCGCCTGGTCAAATTCCCGGTGCAGGCCCAGGCCGGTGCAGGCGGGGCAGGCGCCGTAGGGGTTATTAAAGGAAAAAAGCCGGGGCTCTATGGCCGGCAGGCTGATGCCGCAGTCCTTGCAGGCGAAGTGCTCGCTGAAAAGCAGCACCTGGGCCTCCTCTCCCAGCACTGCCGCCTCTACGAAGCCGCCTCCCAGCTTGAGGGCCGTCTCCACCGAATCGGTTAAGCGCTGGCGGATGCCCTCCCGCACTGCCAGCCGGTCGATCACCACGGAGAGGCTGTGCTTTTTATTCTTGTCCAGGACGATGTCTTCATCCAGGGAGCGGAGGCTGCCGTCCACGTACATCCGCAGGTAGCCGGCCTGGCGCATAGCCTCCAGCACCCGCTGCTGCTCCCCCTTCCGCCCCCTCACCAGGGGGGCCATCACCATGAAGCGGCTGCCGGCAGGCAGGGCCAACAGGCTGTCCACTATCTGCTGGGGATCCTGCTGCTGGATCAGTTTGCCGCAGCGGGGGCAGTGGGGCTCGCCGATGCGGGCGAAGAGGAGCCGCAGGTAGTCGTAGACCTCGGTAACCGTGCCTACGGTGGAGCGGGGATTGCGGCTGGTGGTCTTCTGGTCGATGGAGATGGCCGGGCTCAGCCCCTCGATGTAGTCCACCTCCGGCTTATCCATCTGGCCCAGGAACTGGCGGGCGTAGGCGGAGAGGGACTCCACATAGCGGCGCTGGCCCTCGGCGTAGATGGTGTCGAAGGCCAGGGAGGACTTGCCGCTGCCGCTGAGGCCGGTGATCACCACCAGCTTGTTCCTGGGTATGGCTAGGTTGATGTTTTTTAAGTTGTGCTGGCGGGCGCCTTTGATGATCAGTTTATCCTGCATATAGCCTCACTGGCTGCCTGCTGGGTCAGCCCTTATCTCTTCCTCTTCACTGCCACTTTTTCCCCTAGCTGGCCCTTGATCAGGATCAGCTGGTCCCGCAGCTGGGCCGCAGTCTCGAAGTCCAGCTCCTTGGCCGCCTCCCGCATGGCCTTTTCCAGCTCCCGGGCCAGCCTTTGCAGCTCCCTGCCGCTCTTGGGCTTGGGGGAGGAGCTGCCGTAAGCGGCCTTTACCTCCTCTGCCACCTTGGTGAGCTTGATCAGCTGCCGCTGCTCCTTGTAGATGGTCTTAGGTACGATGTGGTGGGCCTGGTTGTAGGCCGCCTGGATGCTCCGGCGGCGGTTGGTCTCCTCTATGGCCCTGGCCATGGAAGCGGTGACCACGTCTCCGTACATAATGACCCGGCCCTGGGCGTTGCGGGCGGCCCGGCCGATAGTCTGGATCATGGCGGTGTCGCTGCGCAAAAAGCCCTCCTTGTCTGCGTCCAGGATGGCGATGAGGGCCACCTCCGGCAGGTCCAGCCCTTCCCGCAGCAGGTTGATGCCTACCAGCACGTCGTAGTCCCCCCGCCGCAGGGCGTCGATGAGGGCCGCCCGTTCGATGGTGGCTATCTCCGAGTGGAGGTAGCGGACCCGCACCCCCGCCTTGGCCAGGTACTCGGTCAGGTCTTCTGCCATCCGCTTGGTGAGGGTGGTGACCAGCACCCGCTGGCCCGCTGCCGCCGCCTTGTTAAGCTCCCCTAACAGGTCGTCGATCTGCCCTGGGATGGGCCGCACCTCCACCTGGGGATCCAGGAGGCCGGTGGGCCGGATGATCTGCTCCACCACCTGCTGGGCCTGTTCCATTTCGTAGGGGCCGGGGGTGGCGGAAACATAGATGGCCTGGCCTACCTGGGCCTGGAATTCCTCAAAGGTCAGGGGCCGGTTGTCGAAGGCGCTGGGCAGGCGGAAGCCGTGCTGGACCAGCATCTCCTTGCGGCTGTGGTCCCCGGCGTACATGGCCCGCAGCTGGGGCAGGGTGACGTGGGACTCGTCGATCACCAGCAGGAAGTCCTTGGGGAAGTAGTTGACCAGGGTGAAGGGAGGCTCCCCCGCCTTACGGCCGTCCATGTGGCGGGAATAGTTCTCGATGCCGGAGCAGTAGCCCATCTCGTTCATCATCTCTAGGTCGTAGTTGGTCCGCTGCTCCAAACGCTGGGCCTCCAGCAGCTTGAAGTTGCTGTTCAGGTAGGCCAGCCGCTCTGCCAGCTCCGCCCTGATGTCCTCCATGGCCCGCTCCAGGTTTTCCCTGCTGGTGACGTAGTGGCTGGCAGGGAAGATGGCGATGTGGTTGCGCCGGGACAGGACCTGGCCGGTGAGCACGTCGAACTCGCTGAGGCCGTCCACCTCATCGTCAAAGAGTTCGATGCGGAGGGCCTTCTCCCCGTAGGCCGCCGGCACTACTTCGATAACGTCCCCCCGCACCCGGAAGGTGCCCCGTTTTAGTTCATAATCATTGCGGTCGTACTGGATCTCTACCAGTTTGCGCAGGATCTGCTGCCTGTCCACCGTCTGGCCCAGGCGCAGGCTCAGCACCATATCGTAGTAGTCCTGGGGGGCCCCCAGGCCGTAGATGCAGGAAACGCTGGCCACGATGATCACATCCCGCCGCTCGAAGAGGGAGGAGGTGGCGCTGTGGCGCAGCTTGTCGATCTCGTCGTTGATGGAGGCATCCTTCTCTATATAGGTGTCAGTCTGGGGTATGTAGGCCTCCGGTTGGTAATAGTCGTAGTAGGAGACGAAGTACTCTACGGCGTTGTGGGGGAAGAAGGCCTTCAGCTCGCTGGCCAGCTGGGCCGCCAAGGTCTTGTTGTGGGCGATGACCAGGGTGGGCCGCTGCACCTGGTTGATGACCTGGGCTATGGTGTAGGTCTTCCCCGTCCCGGTGGCTCCCAACAGCACCTGGGTGCGGAGGCCCTGCTCCACCCCGGCCGCCAGCTTGGCTATGGCCTGGGGCTGGTCCCCCGCCGGCGCAAAGGGAGCCTCTAGCTTAAAGTCCATCTTCCTTCCCCTCCTGGGCAGGCGGCTGTTAGAAGAAGGCCGCCCTGGATCCCCTCAGGCCAGCAGCAGGCCTACCGGGCAGTGATCGCTGCCCAGCACCTCATCGTAGATCAGGGCCTCCTGCAGGCTGGAGCGCAGCTTTTGGGAAAGGAGGAAGTAGTCTATCCGCCACCCTATCCCCTTTTCCCGGGCCCGGAAGCGGTAGCTCCACCAGCTGTACTTGACAGTGTCTGGGTAGAGGTAGCGGAAGCTGTCCAGGAAGCCTGCAGCCAGCAGTTGGTCCATCTTGCCCCGCTCTTCCACTGTGAAGCCGGGGTTGCGCAGGTTGCTCTTAGGGTTCTTCAGGTCTATCTCCCGGTGGGCCACGTTAAGGTCGCCGCAGATGATCACCGGCTTGACGGCGTCCAGGGCCGCCACGTAGCTGCGGAAGGCGTCCTCCCACTCCATACGGTAGTCCAGGCGCAGCAGGCCGTCCTTTGAATTGGGTGTGTAAACGCATACCAGCTGGAAGGCAGGGTACTCGCAGGTGATGACCCGGCCCTCCTGGTCGTGCTCCGGCTGGCCGAGGCCGTAGCTCACCTTGAGGGGCTCCTCCTTGCTGAAGACGGCGGTGCCGGAGTAGCCCTTCTTCACGGCGCTGTTCCAGTACTCCTGGTAGCCGGGGAAGACGAAGGCCGCCTGCTCCCTCTGCATCTTCGTCTCTTGGACGCAGAAGATGTCTGCGTCCGCCGCCTGTAAAAAGTCTTGGAAGCCCTTATTCATGCAGGCCCGCAGGCCGTTCACGTTCCAGGATATCAGCTTCATAGCTCTCGCTCCTTCTCTCCAGGGGTTGGCCGGGCCGCCACAGGGCCCGCCTTCTGTCCCTCTAGTATAGCAAAAGGCCTAACAATTAGCAACGGCTTTATCTAGGAAAGGGAGAAGGGCGGCCGCTGCCGCCCTTCTAGGCCGCCGGGGCTAGAGATAATGCCGGAGCACGGCGTTGTCGGCCAAGGCAGCCTCCAGTATCCTGCTCAACACAGAGGTGTAGCCCTTCCCTAGGGACTTAGCCTTGGCCAAGGCCTGAGGCGAAAGCCGTAGGGTTATGGTTTGCTTGTTCTGCCTTTGCTGCCGGTACTCTCTGGCGGCAGCGGCTAACTTAGCGATCTGGGCCGGGGTGAGCTCCGGGCAGTCTTGGTCTGGTTGGACAGGGCGGTTCTGTAACTCCTCCAGCATTTTCTGCTGCTGGGCCGTCAAGGGTTCATCGAGGGCTATTTCTCTGCGCATAATCATAATACCACTTTCTTTCCTGTTTAGTCGCCCTACGAGGGGAAATCAAACGGATAGCTTCCCCTCTCTCGCTGTACACCACAAATACCACGCAGACAGTGCCGCCTAGCAGGCCGATGGTAATGAATCTGTCTTCGGCGGCAGAATGAGCTGCATCATAGAGCTCCACCCTGTTAGCGTCCCCGAAGACGCGGGCGGCTGTCTCAAAGTCTAGACCATGTTTGCGGATATTTTCTTTTTCCTTTGCCTCATCCCATTCAAAGAGCATTACAGTTCTCCCCGTATTTCATTGTACCATTGCCCAGGGGAAAACGCAACACAAAAAGTGTTGCAAATTAGCCTCCCCTAGATTTGCTTGGTGAAATACCGAATGAAGGCCCGGACGGCGAAGGAGGTGTAGCGGCGGGGAGGCAAGAGGATGAAGAACTGCCTGGTGGCCAGAGGGGAGGCTAGCTTGTAGTAGCACAGCCGCTCCGCCCCTCTGCTGAGGAGGCGGTCGCTGACGAAGGTGGCGGCCAGGCCGTGCTCTGCCAGATGGAAGGCGGTGGCCAACTGGCCCAGCTCCATCTTCACCTTAGGCGCATAGCCTGCTTGGGCGAAGAGCTTCTTGCTCCGCTCATGCAGGTTGTTGCCCTCGGTCAAGAGTAAAAATTCCACCTCCTGGAAGCGGTCCAGGCTGACGGCGGGGCAGTCGGCCTGGAGATGGGCGCCTTGCAAAACTGCCTCCGTGGTCAGGGCTGCCTCTGCCAGGGCGGCGTTGAGAGGGTGGTCGGCCGGCATGGCTAGGAGGATGTGATCCTGAAAGGCTGGATAGTGGGGAAATTGCCCTAGCAGATCCTCATCACAGTTGAAGGTTAGATCTAGTTCGTGTCGTGACAGCAACTCGGCTAAACGGGCGGCACTGGCCTCTAACAGCTGTAGCTTGATGCCGGGATAGGTGTGATTGAAGCCGGTGATCACGTCGGGCAGGACGTAGGCGTTGATGTAGTGGGAGCCGCCGATGCAGATGCTGCCGCTGTTCAAGTGGCGGATATCTGCCAACTGCTGCTGCAGCTCCTGCTCTAGATAGAGGGTCTGGCGCACCGCCGCTAAGTAAATTTCCCCTGCCGGGGTCAGGGTCAGGGGCCTGGAGTTGCGGTCGAAGAGGGCCATCCCCAGGGCAGCCTCCAACTTGCGGATGGCGATGCTCAGGGCTGGCTGGGTGATGAAGAGGTGCTCAGCCGCCTTAGAAAAACTCCCGTCCAAATAAACCTGGTAGACATAACGCATTTCTTGTTGCATAAGGGCCTCCCTGGAATTAGATTTATAGCTATATAAAATCTATAAATTTGATTATATAACAAAACTGTGTTATTGTAAAGGCAGGAAAGTCAAGGCCTACCCACCCTGCAACCAGGCAGCCGCCTAGGAGGCCGGCAGGGTGGCCAGAAGCAGGGAAAGGAGTCGTAGAGCATGGAGATCAATGCCCTTATGATGGACGAAAAGGACAATGTGGTGACCTGCGTCACTGAAGTGGCGGCTGGCGAACAGGTGGTCTACCGCAAAGGAGAGGAGTTGTGCAGCCTGGCAGCCCTGGAGGACATCCCCTACTGCCACAAGGTGGCCCTAGTGGACATACCCCTGGGCGGAGAGGTGATCAAGTACGGCGAGAGCCTAGGGAAGACCTCCCAAGCCATAGGGGCCGGCCACTGGGTTTCCCACAACAACCTTTTCAGCGTGCCGCGGGATTACGACAGCGAGATGATCTAGGAGCACCACCCCCTTGGGTGAGGGAGTCGTCAAACAAGTCAGGAGGAAGAGAGTATGCAATTCTGGGGATATAAGAGAAAAGAAGGTCGTGCAGGCATCCGCAACCATGTCCTGATCCTGCCTACCTGTGCCTGCGGGAGCGAAAGCTGCCGTATCGTCGCCAGCCAGGTGCGGGGCGCCGTCAACATCGTTTTCAATACCGGCTGCTCCGATGTAGCCGCCAACACCGCCATGAGCCAGAAGGTGCTCACCGGCTTCGCCTGCAACCCCAACGTCTACGGGGTAGTCATCATCGGCCTGGGTTGCGAAACCGTGCCCCACGACAAACTGCGGGAGAAGATCCAGGCTATGACCAGCAAACCGGTAGTCTCCTTCGGCATCCAGGATGAAGGGGGCACCTTGAAAACCATCGAAAAGGCGGTACGGGCCGCCCGGGATATGGCAGCGGAGGCCGCCCTGCAGCAGAAGGAGCTGTGCGATATCTCCGACCTGCTCCTAGGCATCGAATGCGGCGGCTCTGACGCAACCTCCGGCATTGCCAGCAATCCGGCAGTGGGGGAGCTGAGCGACCTCTTAGTGGACATGGGGGCTTCTACCATTATGAGCGAGTCCATCGAATGGATCGGCGGCGAGCACGTGCTGGCCAGGCGGGCGGCCACGCCTGAGATCCACAACCAGATCATCCAGGTCTGCAAGGACTACGAGGCCCATCTGGAAGCGGCAGGCCAAGACTGCCGGGCCGGGCAGCCCACCCCGGGGAACAAGGCTGGCGGCCTTTCCACCTTGGACGAAAAGAGCTTGGGCTGCATCCGCAAGGGCGGCACCCGTCCCGTGGTGGAGGTGCTGGAGCAGGCCCAGCGGCCCACTAAGCAGGGCGCCATCCTGATGGACACCGCCGGCTACGACATTTCCTCTGTCACCTCCATGGTAGCAGGAGGGTGCAACGCAGTAATCTTTACCACCGGCCGGGGCACGCCTACGGGCAACGCCATCGTCCCCGTGCTGAAGGTGACGGCTAACGCCCGCACCTACCAGAAGATGGAAGATAACATGGACGTGGACTTAAGCGCCATCGTAGCCGGCACCAAGACCTACAAGGAAATGGGCGCAGAACTGGTGCAGGTGATCGGCGATGTCTGCAACGGCAAGCTGACCAAGGCGGAAGCCTTCGGCTTCTCGGACATAGCCGTAGACCATGTCTGCCGCTTTGTCTAAGGGCGGTAAGGTTGATTAAGGAGGCGTAGCAGAATGAAGCTTTGGAAGAAGTGGAGCAGCCTCGGGCTGTTTACCAAGATCATGATAGGGTTCTTCCTAGGCGTGGCCGTCGGCCTTATTTTCCAAGGCAAGGCCGCCAGCCTGGCCTTTTTAGGCACCATCCTCACCCGGTTGCTGACCATGGTGGTAGCGCCCTTGGTACTGGGCCTGCTGATCTGCTCGGCAGCCGATGTAAGGGATTTTAAAACCCTGGGCAAGATCGGCATCAAGACCCTGGTCATCTTCCTCGGCACCACGGCCATAGCGGTGGCCATCGGCCTAGTGTTGAGCAATGTGATGGAGATCGGCGCCGGCTTCGTCATGGAGAGCAGCGTCAAATATAACGCTAGCAAGATCCCCGGCGTGGCCGAAACCCTGATGGGCATCATACCCACCAACCCCTTTAACTCCCTCAGCACCCAGAACCTGTTGCAGATCATCTTCTTCGCCCTCTTCCTGGGCTTTGCCCTGATCAAGCTGGGCGATAAGGGGGCCCCGGTCTTGAACTTCTTCCGGGCCTGGACCGAGGCCTGGAAAGAGATCACTAACGTGGTGCTGGAGTTCACCCCCTATGGCGTCTTCGGCCTCATGGCCAACATCGTAGGCGTGTACGGTTTGGATGTGCTGCTGCCCTACCTGAAGACCATCGCCGCCTGCTGGATTACCTGCTTCCTCTTCACCGTCTTCGTCCAAGGCGGCCTGATGGTGGGTCTGTACGGCGGCATCAGCCCCTTCAAGTTCTTCTCCACCATGAAGGAGGCCATGCTCTTCATCTTCGCCACCTGCTCCAGCGTAGCCACCATCCCCTTGAACCTGAAGTGCACCAAGAACCTAGGGGTCAGCGACAAGATAGCCGACTTCGTCATCCCCTTCGGGGCCGTCATGAACATGAACGGTACCGCCATCTATGAGGCGGTGGCAGTTATCTTCGCCTCCCAGGTGTTCGGCATCCACCTGAATGTGGCCCAACAGATCATGGTTATGATAACTGCGGTCCTGGCCTCTGTAGGTACTGCCGGGGTGCCTGGCTCCGGCCTGGTGATGCTCACCATCGTCCTCAATGCAGTAAACCTGCCCTTGGAGACTATCGGTTTGCTGGCAGGTATTGACCGCATTATGAACATGGCCCGGGTTATCCCTAACATCGTGGGGGATGCGGCTACTGCCGTCATCGTAGCCAAAACGGAAGGGGAGCTCCACCCCGAACTAGTGCAGGCTGCTAAGGAGTCTGCCCAAGGCTGAACCTGACCCTGCTCCTACTAAAATAACTTGCTCCCTCCAAGAGGACGGCGCAGCAGGCCGCCCCCAGGGAGGGAGCTTTTGCTATGTTCCCAGCAGTGGGAGCAGCCCCAGGGGTCTGCGGCCCAAAGAGAAAGGAGGGAGCGGCCGGGCCGCCCCCTCCCAGGGTAAGCTGCTAGAGCTGTCTGCTTACTTTATCATGGCTATCCCGGCTGCCAGGGCCGCACGGTTCTTCTCCTCCGTCCCCTTGGGCACCCGGTTGAGCACCGCCCGCTCCAGGGCTTCGTAGGAAACCACCTTAGTGAGCTGGTAGAGGGCGCCTAGGGCCACGATGTTGGAGAAGAGGGCCCGGCCCAGCTGGCAGCCTCCAACTTGCAGATGGCGATGCTCAGGGCAGGCTGGGCGATATACAGGTGCTCTGCCACCTTGGAGACACTCCTGTCCAGACAGATCTGGTAGGCGTATCGTATTTCTTGCTGCATAAAAGCCCTGCATATCCATCCTTAATGGTTATGTGAAGTTCACAAGGTAAGAATCACATAATGAAAGTGCCTTGTTGTAAAGACGGGGCAAACAGACTACCGCTAACTTAGCGGAGGCCTTGAGCTGGCGAGGGCAAAATTCTTTATAATGAGGTTTCTCCTCTTCGACGACATCGTATGTTTGCTTGTTATCCCAATTACTTAGCAGTGCAATCTCCGTGAGGAGAATTTTTTGTTTATGCCAAAACAAAAGAGGCCCTGGATGGATAAACTAGGGAGACTTTACCCATCCACAGCCTCCGGTCTCAAGAATGAGAACTGCGATTTACTTATTTAGCTCCGAATTTTTTCCTCATAAGTGGTTTGAGTCCTCCTGCTTCAAGAATCATTTTCTGTTGTTCCCCCAATTGGTCACAGGAAAACACTGCCCCGGTTTCCAGTACAGACACAGTTCCTGCTACCAGATCTAGCGACAGTGTCATACCATCTGAGACATGTTGTGAAATATTCTTACATACAATAGGTAACAAGCCCAGATTAATTGCATTTCGATAAAATATTCTGGCAAAAGAATCCGCCACCACTGCTTTAGCCCCCATATTCAAAAGGGCGATAGGAGCATGTTCTCGAGAGGAACCACAACCGAAATTCCTTCCAGCCACTACTATGCCTCCAGGAGGGAAGCTTGAGGCGATGTTTTCATTAACGCCAGACAAGCAATGGCTTCCTATCTCCTTGGGGTCTGTGATTGCTAAGAATCTGCCTGGATAAATTTGGTCAGTGTCAATATTATCGCCAACGACAATAATTTTCCCTGTTAGTTTAGCGTTCATGTTTTTTCTCCTTAAAGGAACTCCCTGGGATCAGTAATATAACCTTTTACCATGCTGGCAGCTACGGTAGCCGGGCTGGCCAAATAAATTTTCGCCTCTGTCGAACCCATGCGCCCTGGGAAATTTCGGTTGGTACTGGTAATGCAAACTTCGTGCGGTGCAAGTACCCCCTCATGGGCTCCCAGACAGGCCCCGCAACCAGGTGTGGATATTGTGGCTCCCGCTTCCATTAGGGTCTTAATATAACCTTTTTCCATACATGTGCGCATCACTTCAGAAGAGGCGGGGATCACTATTAGTCTGGCGTACTGGGCAATATGTTTTCCCTTTAGAATACCGGCTGCTACTTCAAAATCTTCCACTCTTCCGCCTGTACAGGAACCAATATACCCCTGGTCCAGCTTGATTTGCCCCTTACTCAATACAGAAGGCAAGGAGTGTACATTTTCGACGCTGTCGGGGCAGGCCAGTTGCGGCTCCAGTCCATCCACTGGGAATATATAGCTCTCGCTATACTTATAATCGGGATCTGTGTACTGCACTTCATAAGGTCTAATACTTCGGGCGGCTACATAGTCTAGTACGGCCTTGTTCGGTTGCATATAGGCTGTCTTCGCTCCCATTTCTACCGCCATGTTGCAGATAGTCATACGTCCGGCAACGTCCAAAGCCTCAACATAGCTTCCAGTAAAATCGATTCCCTTGTATACAGCTCCGTCTGCCTTGATCCGGCCAAGAACTGCCAAAATCACATCCTTAGGGTAAACACCCAGCGGTGCTTCTCCTTCCAGGCGCACTTCGATAATTTCTGGCACCCGGAACCAGAGTTCGCCTGTCAGTAATATTGATGCCATATCAGTCGCACCGCAACCGGTTCCCATAGCTCCGAACGCTCCATGGGTTGTGGTGTGACTATCGGTTGCTACCACAATCATACCGGGGTAGATTAGACCTGCCTCTGGCATCACCTGGTGGCATACACCGCAGTTAGTATCAAAGTGAAAGCGGAGCTGGTTCTTTTGGGCAAATTCCCGCATTTCTTTATGATTTGCCGCACTTTTAATGTCCGGACAAGGAGCATAGTGGTCAAAGACGAAGGCACAACGCTCTCGATCCCAGACCTTACTGCCTCCCATCTCGTAAAAAGAATAGATCGTTTGGAGATATAAATCATTAATCTCAGCAAAATCCACCTTTGCTGTTACTATGTCTCCCGTTCGTACCTTCCGCTTTCCGCTGTTTTTTGCCAATATTTTTTCGATCGCATGCATAGCTTTCTCTGACACCCTTTCTTTTCTACATATGCCGCTTTGCAAACTCCCTAATTTTTTGAGCAGTTATTTCTGGCTTTTCTTCTGGGACAAAATGTCCACAGCCCTCGATAGCACAACCCTCAACAGTTGCAGCCCTCTTTTGCCAAACTGCTTTAACATCGAACAATTTCCCTATGTTACCATCCGATCCCCAGAGCAATTGCAGGGGAACCTTTAACAGTTGACTGCTGCTCTCATTATCGTGAACTAAGTCAATCGAAAAAGCGGCTCGATAGTCCTCAGAAATAGCGTGGATAGTAGCCGGGTCAGAATAGTACCGGATATATTCTTCCACAATATCTTCTGGAAACATGCTCTTCGTTGCTGAACCAGGAATTGTTTTCTTTTGAATGTTAGAACGAATGAAATATTCTGGACACGAACCTAGGATTTCTTCTGGGAATGGTTCTGGCTGTATGTAAAAATACCAATGCCAAAACTTATTAGCAATATCTTTATTGGTCATTTCATATACGTCTCTGGTAGGGACAATATCTATCAGAGTCAGACTTTTAATGCACTCTGGATAATCCAAGGCCATTCGATATGCGACTCTGGCTCCCCTGTCGTGGCCCGCCACATGGTATCTTTGTATTCCGTAATATTTCATGACAGCGGCCATATCAGCCGCCATAGTACGCTTTGAATAGGTAGAATGATCTTTTTCCCCATAAGGCTTATCACTCTCACCGTAACCTCGTAGGTCTGGAACAATAACCGTAAAACCATCCTGCAACAGGGGAGCTACTCGAAACCATGTATAATGGCTCTCTGGATGGCCATGAAGGAGCAAAACTGCCTCCCCGGCTTCTCCGGCCTTCCAAACATGGATGCGGACATCAGAGGAAAATACGACTTCGTGTTTAAAACCAAGAAAATAATTCATAGCAAAGTTCCTCCTTTAAAAATTTGCATGTGCCGAGAACCGTGGACTATTTTGCCTCACCAAAAGCAGCTGCAGTTTTTTGAATTAAAAACCGCAGGTTCTGCTACTATTAATTATAAAGCATCAATAATGTTGATATCAAACATATTGGGTAAAAAATTTTTATATCTCCCGCTTTGGCAAATTACCACCCTAACTAAAGGACTACAGGTTGGGGGAGGAAAGAACGCAGACTATATTCTGCCCAATCCGCTGCTGATGTCAAGACAGAGCTCATACTAGACCAGGCAACATAGCTGTGTTAGCGTGTTATAAGGAGCAACAAAAAAATCAGGAGGGAGCGGCTGGGCCGCCCCCTCCCAGGGTAAGCTGCTAGAGCTGTCTGCTTACTTTATCATGGCTATCCCGGCTGCCAGGGCCGCACGGTTCTTCTCCTCCGTCCCCTTGGGCACCCGGTTGAGCACCGCCCGCTCCAGGGCTTCGTAGGAAACCACCTTAGTGAGCTGGTAGAGGGCGCCTAGGGCCACGATGTTGGAGAAGAGGGCCCGGCCCAGCTGGCCCTTAGCGGTGTGGGTGATGGGCAGCTGGTACACCTTTCCCTCATGGGCCGGCACCTGGCTGACGAAGAGGCTGTCGGTGACGATGACGCTGTCCGGGCCCAGGTCCCCGCTGTACTTGTTCATGGCCTCCTGGCTCATGGCTAGGAGGATGTCCGGCTTGGTCACCTTGGAGAAGTGGATGGCCTGGTCGCTGATGATGACCTCGGCCTTAGAGGAGCCGCCCCTGGCCTCAGGGCCGTAAGACTGGGATTGGACGGCCAGCTTGCCGTCAAGCAAGGCAGCCTCTGCCAGGATGATGCCTGCGGTGATCAGGCCTTGGCCGCCAGTGCCGGATAAACGCAATTCTATCCTCATTATTTCTTACCTCCCTGCGCACGAGCGATGAGCTCATCATAAGCCTCAGTGTATTCTTTGCGGCTTTTGTTCTCGTAGAGCACGCCGATGGGGAACTTCCCCTCCCGCTTGGCGTCGTCCAGCCGGTCCCAGGCGGCCTTCATGATGGCGTGGTCCCGCTGCCATTCCATCAGGGTGGCAGGGTTGGGCATCTTGTTGTGGCGGCCGAAGGAGGTGGGGCAGGCGGCTACGGCCTCGATCAAGGCGAAGCCCTTGTGCTGGATGCCCTTCACGATCAT
The DNA here is from genome assembly GCA_964641395.1 of uncultured Phascolarctobacterium sp. Lineage (GTDB taxonomy): Bacteria > Bacillota > Negativicutes > Acidaminococcales > Acidaminococcaceae > CANQBR01. The sequence continues at coordinate 24,473 of CAZXKQ010000020.1, forward strand.
GTCCGTCAGCACCTGGGCGTGGAAGGTGGTGGCCCGGGCTACGAAGGTGGCGCCAGCCGCCCTGGCTAGGTCGGCTACGTCAAAGTCTTGCTCTATGGTGGCATAGGGAGCGGTGGTAGCCTTGCTGCCCAGAGGGGTCATGGGGGAGTACTGGCCGCCGGTCATGCCGTAGATGCTGTTGTTGTAGAGGATGACGGTCAGGTCGATGTTGCGGCGGGCGGCATGGATCAGGTGGTTGCCGCCGATGGCGGTGCAGTCCCCGTCGCCGGTCACTACGATCACCTTCAGGCGGGGCTCGGCCAGCTTCACGCCGGTGGCCACAGGCAGGGCCCGGCCGTGGGCGCTGTGGACGGTGTTAAAGTCCAGGTAGCCGGAGGCGCGGCTGGAGCAGCCGATGCCGGACACCACTACCACCTGGTTCTGGTCCAGGGCCAGCTTCTCTACGGCCTTGCAGATGCAGCCGGTAACTACGCCGTTACCGCAGCCGGGGCACCAAATGTGAGGCAGACGGCCAGGACGGAAATATTTTTCTACGATTTGTTCCATACTCATCTTCAGATCCTCCTTACCGTGCCAGGCTCTTTTCCAACGCCGCCAGCAACTGGGCAGGAGTGGCCGGCTCGTTGTCGTATTTGGCATAGCTGTAAACCGGGCACTTCCCGGCTACAGCCCGCTCTACTTCCAGCACATACTGGCCGCAGTTCAACTCGTGGACCAGGATGGCTTTCACCTGGCCGGCCAGCTGGGCCATCTGGGCTTCAGCGAAGGGCCAGATGGTGATGGGCCGCACCAGGCCCACCTTCAGCCCCTTCTCCCGGGCCAGGTCTACCGTCTCATAGGCAGTGCGGGCGCCGCCGCCAAAGGCTACGATGGCGTAGTCCGCGTCTTCCATACGGTAGTTCTCCACCTGCACGATGTCGTCCAGGTGGTCGTAAAGCTTGTGGTACTGCCGGTCGGCGGCAGCCACGGTGGCCCCGGGCGTCCCCTTGGGGAAGCCGGTCTCATCGTGTACCAGGCCGGTGATGTGCCAGCGGTAGCCGCTGCCGAAGTCGGCCATGGGGGGCACCCCGTCCCCGTCTACGTCGGCGTAGGCCCTGTACTCGCTAGGCGGGCAGGAGGGGCGCTTCCGCTCTGCCTTGGGGATGTCAGCGTAGGAGTCAGGCAGTTCGATCTTCTCCCGCATGTGGCCGATCACCTCGTCCATCAGCAGGATGACGGGAGTGCGGTACTTTTCGCTGAGGGCGTAGGCCCTGAGGGTGAGCTCGAAGCACTCAGGCACAGAGGCCGGGGTGAGGGCGATGAGCCAGTGATCCCCATGGGTGCCCCAGCGGGCCTGCATAATGTCCCCCTGGGAGGGAGAGGTGGGCTGGCCGGTGGAGGGGCCCACCCGCTGCACGTTGACGATCACCATGGGCACCTCGGCCGCGCAGGCGTAGCCGATCAGCTCCTGCTTCAGGGAGAAGCCGGGGCCGCTGGTGGCGGTCATGACCTTCTTGCCGGTGAGGGCGGCACCGATGATGGCTCCCATGGAAGCGATCTCGTCCTCCATCTGGATGAACTTGCCGCCTACCAGGGGCAGCTTCTCCGCCAAGCTTTCAGCCACCTCGGTAGAGGGGGTGATGGGGTAGCCGCCGAAAAATTTAACTCCCGCAGCAAGGGCGCCTTCTACTACGGCCTGGTTGCCTTGGAGCAGTAAGATTCTAGACATTTGCTTCACTCCTTTATTTTTCTACGAAGATGGCATAGTCGGGGCAACGCAGCTCGCATTGACCGCAGCTAATGCACAGTTCCGGCTTCACGACTTCGCATTTTTCGACTTCGCTGATAGCCAGTACCTTTTTGGGGCAGAAGTTGACGCAAACGCCGCAACCCTTGCACCGGGCCGTGATAAGTTTCAAGCTCATAAGTTCTCCTCCTTCTTGTAAGCCTGATGAAACGGTGGTCTTAAACCTTCCGTGAACTATTATATACAAAAATACGCATAATAGAAAGCCCTTGCCCGGCAAATTTTTTTCCCCTTAGGCAAGGGAAAGGCAGGCACTGCCCTGTCCGGAGGCCGGCTTCCTGGCTCCAGGGAGGGGCTGCCTGCCAGTTTCTTAGCCCTTCTTGGCGGCCGGCAGGGCCGTCTCGAAGTAGATGCTGGTGGAGGGGAAGGCGCAGCTCACTCCCTGCTCCTGGAGGATCTGCAACATATCCAGGTTAGTCTGCTGCTGGATGTTGAGAAAGTCTGCCGCCCCGGTGACCAGGGTGTAGACCATCACGTCGATGTTCAGGCTGCTGCTGCCGAAGGTGGTGAAGTGGACCCGGATGTCCCCCTGGTCGAACACCTCCGGCCTAGCCTTGAAGTAGGCCCGGACAGCCTCTACCACCGCCGCCAGCTGCTCCCTGCTGGTGCCGTAGGTGAGGCCCAGGCTGAAGGTGAGCCGCCGCTTCTGCCGCAGGGTGAAGTTAGTGATGGGCACGTTGGTCATGAGGGAATTGGGGATGTGCACCAGTTCCTGGGGGAAGGTGCGGAGGATGGTGCTGCGCATGGTGATCTTCTCCACTATGCCCTCTACCCCGTTCACCTGGATCCAGTCTCCCACCAGGAAGGGCCGGCCTAGGATGATCACCAGGCTGCCGAAGACGTTGGCCAGGGCATCCTTGGCGGCGAAGGCTACCGCCGCGCTGCCGATGCTGAGGGAGGCCAGGAAGGCGCTGATGTCGTAGCCCCACTCCTTGGCGATGATCACCATGCCGATCAAGATCACCAGGAAGCGGACCACGGCGGAGAGGATGGTGCCGATGGCCTGGCTGGCCTTTTGATCCTCAATGCTCAGGTCCTCGTCCTCGTTAGGCTTCAAGCCCATGTGCTCCAAGGCCTTCACCATCAGGCCGTGGGTGGCGTCGCTGAGGTTGAAGAGGCACCAGAAGAGGCTGTAGATGAAGACGCTGCGCTGGATGTGGTCGGTGAGCACCGTCACCCGGTCCATGAAGCCCACGGTGACGAAGGGCAGGTACTCCGCCACCTGCTCCTGGGGCAGCCAGGCGATGGTGGTGGTTATGTTCACTACGTTGAGCAGGAAGTTGATAGGCTGCTCAGCCGAGAGGATGATGTCCTGTAAGAAGACGATGTCGTACCTATGGCTCAGCCGCCGCAGAAAGACCAGCAGCCAGTTTTTGTAGACGAAGCGGATTACGATGAGGAAGAGGCAGATGAAGATGGAGGGGAAGAAGGGCCGGACAGGGGCCAGGAACAGTAACAGTTCTTTCATGGTGGCAGGTGCTCCTTTGTTTTTCTCCGTGGCTCCTAGTATTGTACCATTTTCCCTGCCTAGCTTCAACCAAATAAAAAAATTACCTCCTCTGCAGGGGAAAACTGTGTACAAGGGAGGAGGCTTGCTGTATAATGTAGCTATTCTCTCTAGGGAGCGCCCCTTTATGGCCCACCTCTTCATCTTTTTGCTAGCCGGCTGTGCGGCCCTCCTCTGCCCCCTGCTGACCCTGCTGGATCTGCCGGGCAACAGCCTGCTCTTAGCCACCGCCCTGTTGCTGGCCTGGCTGCTAGACGGCTTCCCCGCCGCCCTGCCCCAGTTAGGCCTGCTGCTGGCCGTCTACTTAGCAGGGGAGCTGTGGGAGTTTTTGGTCTCCTTCTTCGGCCTCAAGGCCCAGGGGAAGCTGCCCTGGACAGGGGTGCTGCTCATCGCCCTAGGCGGCTACCTAGGCACCGGCCTAGGCACCCTGGTCCTGCCCCTCCTAGGTTCTTTCTTAGGGGGTTTGGCCGGGGCCTTCCTAGGGGCCTATCTGTACGAATACGGCGCCAGCGGCCGCCGGGCCCAGGCCCGCAGCCTAGCCTGGACTGCGGCCAAGCTCCGCTGCCTGGCCCTGCTGGGCAAGGTGGCCGCCGCCCTGCTGCTGGCCATCTTGCTGGTAAGATTAGTGCTTACTATATAAGGTATAAAGTCTGTCCACTGAGGAGGTAGGAGCATGGAAGAGGGCAAGTACCGGGTTCTGGCTAACGGCAAGCTGCGCCAGGCCGCCATAGAGAAGTTCAAAGAGTACCCGGAAGTGGAGCTCATCCACTGGCAGCAGGGGGGCAAGATGCCGGAGGAGCTGTTCTACGCCGAACTGGCCCGGGCTGACGCCGTGTACTCGGTAGGGGCCATCCGGGACAGGCTGGACGCCTCCTTCATTCGCCGGGCCCCCCGGCTCAAGGTGCTGGCCCAGGCCAGCGTTGGCTATGACAATATCGACATCGCCGCCTTCAAGGCGGCAGGCATCCCGGTGGGCAACACCCCCGGAGTGCTGGTGGAGGCAGTGGCCGACCTGGCCTACGCCCTCATCCTGGACTGCCAGCGCCATTTGATCGCCGCCGACGCCCACGTGAAAAACGGCACCTGGGGACGGCGCCAGGCCTTCGGCCTCACCCGGGACCTGGCCTCTAAGACCCTGGGCATCGTGGGGCTGGGGGACATAGGCAGCGCCATCGCCCGCCGGGCCCAGGCCAGCAAGATGGAGGTCATCTACCACAACCGCCGCCAGCGGCAGGACGATGCGGCCCTAGGCGTCCGCTATGTGGGCTTTGAGGAGCTCTTAGCCAGCTCTGACGTGGTAGTGGTGGCAGTGACCCTGAATCCTTCCACCCAGGGCCTCTTCGGGGCGGCCGAGTTCGCCCGTATGAAGCAGGGGGCCGCCTTCGTCAACATCAGCCGGGGCAAGGTGGTGGACAGCGCCGCCCTTTACGACGCCCTGGCCTCCGGCCGCCTCAGCCACGCCGGCCTGGACGTTACCGAGCCGGAGCCCCTGCCGGGGGACCACCCGCTGCTGACCCTGCCTAACATTACCGTCACTCCCCATGTGGCCAGCGCCACGGTGGAGACCAGGGACGCCATGGCCCTGCTGACGGTGGCCAACATCATGGCCGGCCTGCGGGGCCTGCCCCTGCCGGCCCAGGTGAAGTAGCAGTTTTCCCCTTTTTAATTCTTTAAATCTTCGTTTATCTGTGTTATAATAATCTAATACACGGATGTGTTTTCTTTTTCTCTTGGAGCTTGGAGGCCGGCTGTGACTAACAGTGCAGCAATCCAACAATTTGAGTCACTTCTACGGGAACACGGCTTCGTTCCCTGGCAGGAGGGAGCTATGCAGGGCTGGCACCGGCATATCGACTTCGTCAAAGACTGCCTGGTAGGGAAGGTAGGCCAGTACAGCGTAGATGACTATATAGTCTTACAGCACCAAGGCTTGGCCAGCGAGCGCTGGCTGAAGGACCACTGCCAGTCTAAGGACGATGTGATGAAGCAACGCTTCCTCTTCCTGGACTGTCCGGAACCCCGGCTGGAGGTTAAGTCCTTCTGGCTGGGCCTGAAGGGCTGGCTAGAGATTTTACACTACAGGAAAGGAGCAAAGGAAAAACGGTTTGAGGACTTGATTTATTTTGCAGAAAAGCTGAACCAGCTGCAGGGTTAGGCAGAAGCCCTGCCAGGTCCTTTTCCGCATCTAACAAGCGGACGAGGAAGTCCGCAGAAATGGGAGGAGGATTACATGTTACTCACGCTCTTTGTAATTACCATCGTCCTGTTCGCCCTAGCCTTTAAGTTCTACGGCGGCTTCCAGAGCCGGCTCTACGGCCTGGACAAGGACGCAGAAACCCCTGCTAAGAAATATGCCGACGGCGTAGACTTCGTGCCGGCCCATCCCGCAGTCTTGATGGGTCATCACTTCGCCTCCATCGCCGGCGCCGGCCCCGTTGTAGGCCCCATCGCCGCAGCAGCCATGTTGGGCTGGCTGCCCACCTTCCTCTGGATCGTAGGCGGCTGCATCTTCTTCGGCGGCGTACACGACATGGGCGCCCTGGTGGCCTCTATCCGCCACAAGGGCCTCTCCATCGGCGAGGTTGTCCGCCAGTGGATCGGCGCCCGGGGGCAGAAGCTCTTCCTGGCCTTCACCTGGCTGAGCCTCACCCTGGTAGTGGCCGTGTTCTTGGAACTGGCCGCCCAGACCTTCGCCGGTGACCCGGCCGTAGCCTTCACCGCCAGCCTCTACATCCTGCTGGCCATGGTCTTCGGCGTAGCCATCTACCGGATGGGGATCTCCCTGAAGGTCTCCACCATCATCATGCTGCCCATCCTGGCCGCCGCCCTGGTTTTCGGCGTCAACAGCCAGTGGGTTGCTGAAACCTTCACCATGAGCGTAGACTTTTGGCGCATCCTGCTCATCGTCTACATCTTCGCCGCTTCCGTACTGCCGGTATGGCTGCTGTTGCAACCTCGTGACTACCTAGCCTCCTACATGCTGTACTTCTCCGTCTTCCTAGGCGGTATCGGCATGATCTTCGGCGGCGGCTCCTTCGAGTGCAAACTGCCGGCCTTCAAGGGCTTCATCACCCCTAACGGCGACTTCCTGTGGCCCATCCTCTTCACTACCGTAGCCTGCGGCGCCATCAGCGGCTTCCACTCCATGGTAGCCTCCGGCACCACCTCCAAGCAGCTGACCCGTGAGACTGACGCCCAGTTGGTTGGTTACGGCGCCATGTTGCTGGAAGGCGTAGTAGCAGTCATCGCCCTGGGCACCATCATGATGAGCGGTACCATTATCAAGGGCGGCCCCAATGCAGTTTACGGCGCCGGCCTAGGCCAGTTCGCCGCCTTGATCGGCATACCTCCCCGTCTAGGCACCGCCATCGGCCTCCTAGCCCTTAACTCCTTCATCCTCACCTCCTTGGACACCGCCACCCGTCTGGCCCGCTACCAGATCCAGGAGTTCGTAGGCACCAAGATGAACAAGTACCTGGCCACCGCTATCTCCGTAGCCGTAGCCCTGATCCTGGTGTACTACAAGTCCGGTACCGTGGCCGCCTGGGCCATCATCTGGCCTATCTTCGGCGCTTCCAACCAGTTGGTGGCCGCCATCGGCCTCCTGGCCTTGGGGGTATGGGTTATCAAGGCCCTGCACAAGGATGCTAAGTTCATTATGTGGCCCTGCGCCTTCATGCTGGTGACCACCATCGTGGCCCTCATCCAGATGGTCTTCAATCCTAAGACCAACATCGTGGTCATGACCCTCTCCATCGTGCTGCTAGTGCTAGCCGTGCTGTTGGTGAAGGAGGCCCGCAGCGCCTTGAAAGAGCATTAAGCCTCAAACCCTTTCCTCTCTTGCTTCCAGCGGCCCCAGCCCTAGAGCAAGGCTGCAGGGCAGCCTGGGAGCAGCCCTCCTAGATGTAAATGGTAAAATAAAGCGCCTCCGCCTGTGCTTCTGCCCCAGGCGGAGGCTTTACTCTGTCCATATTCACTTTCTCACTAGCCACTGGTTCTGCCGGCCTGCCTAGGTCTGTTCCTGGCGGTAGGCGGTGTAGCTGTCGGCCAGGGCGGCGAAGTCCGCCAGGCTGAGGCTCTCCGCCCGCCGCTGCCCCTCTATGCCGGCGGCCGCCAGCAGCTGGGCGCAGGCCGCCCCGTCCAGGCCCAGGTTGCGCAGGCTGTTGGCCAGCATCTTCCGCCGGGTGGCGAAGGCCGCCTTCACCACTTGGAAGAAGCGGGCCTCGTCGGCCACCGCCACCGCCGGCTGAGGGCGTTTGCGGCAGACCAGCACGGCGCTCTCCACCTGGGGGGAGGGGAGAAAGCAGTCCGGGGCCACGGTGAAGGCCAGCTCCGGCTGGGTGTAGTACTGGCAGGCTACGCTGAGGGCTCCGTAGGCCCTGCTCCCTGGCCTGGCGGTGAGCCGCTGGGCCACCTCCTTCTGCACCATCACCACCAGCCGCTCCACAGGCAGGCCCTGCTCCAGGAAGGCGAAGAGGAGGGGGGTGGTGATGTAGTAGGGCAGGTTGGCGCAGACCTTGAAGGGCCTGCCCCCAGTCAAGGCTCCCAGGTCCAGGGCCAGCACGTCCCCCTGGACCAGCTCTACGTTGCCGTAGCCGGCCAGGCTGTACTGTAGCACCGGCAGCAGCTTGGGATCCAGCTCCACCGCCAGCACCTGGGCTCCCCGCTCCGCCAGGCCCTGGGTCAGGGCTCCCAGCCCCGGCCCCACCTCCAGCACCAGCTCCCCCGGCGCCAGCTCTGCCGCCGCCACGATTTTCTCTACGATGCCGTAGTCTATTAAGAAATTCTGTCCCAGCCGTTTGGCCGCCCGCAGCTGGAAGCGCCGCAACAGGCGGCTGGTGCCGGCCCGGCTGGCGATTATGCTCCGTTCCATGACAACTTGGACAGCTTGGCCACAGCCTCCTCCACCTCGGCCCGGCTGAGGCCGTAGGCGTTGAGCCAGGTTAAGAGGTGCTTGGCGCTGCCGTAGCCTAGGCCTAGGGCCGCCCCTAGGGCCGCCCGCCTGGCTGCAGCCTGGCTGGCTCCGTTCAAACCCCAGCGGAAGAGGTCCTCCATGGTAAAGGCCGGCTCCGTCCCCTCCTGGTAGTGCCTGGCCCGGGCCAGGGCCGTCCGGATGCTGGCGGGAGAGGCGTTCTCTACCCCCACGTCCCCCTCTCCTTTGGCGGCCTCCTTGGGGATGTAGGCATGGCCCGCCTGGGGGAAGAGGGCTGCCAGCCGGGCCCGGATCCGCTCCCCCGGCCCGTCTGGGTCGGTGAGGATGATGAGGCCCCGCCGCTCATAGGCCCCCCGCAGGTTGGCCAGGGTGTTGGGGGACAGCTGCCAGCCCTGGGTGACCAGCACCTGGGCCTCCACCGCCCGCTTCACCGCCTGGGCGTCGTTCTTCCCTTCCACCACGATGACTTCTTGCAGCAAGGCTAGTCCTCCAGGATGTACACTTCCACCGTGCGCCGCCCGAACTGGATGGCCCTTTGGTAACTATTCATGAAGAGGTCGATGCGGTGGTGGTTCATGTCCCCTCCCGTATCGCCGGCCATGGCCATGCCGTAGCCGGGGATGTACATCTTCGTATAGTAGGGGATGAAGTCCGGATCCACTGCCACTATCCCCTCGTAGGGCCACAGGCCCAGGCTGGTGCGGTGGCCGGTGGACACGTAGGCCGTGGCCTCGCAGACCAGCTTCTTTTTATAGCGTTTGTAGCCCTCCGGCGTCTTGACGCTCCGGGCCAGGCCCTGGCGGATGATGGTCTTCTCCCCCCTCTGGAGCTGCCGCCGGCCCAGCTCCCGCCGTTGGTCCTTCTTCTGCCGGTGGGCGGCGCTGTAGATCTTGGCCCGGCCGGGGGTGCCCTGCTTTTCCACCACTTCGACGCCGGCCGCCAGGCCCTGGTCGGGGATGTATTCCTTCTCCGGCTCCGTCTCTGCCTCGTGCTCCACCAGGCGCTCGTCCTTGCCTAGGAGGTGGATCACCAGGCCCTCCTGGAGGGGGGTGCCGGGCCTGGGATAGAGGCGGCTGCGGCGGTAAAAGAAGCCCTTTTCCTTCAAGGCCTCTCCTACCGTCACCTTGCTGCTGCGGTACTGCTTGCTCTGCCCGTCCTGGACGATGCTGAAGTTCACTGCCCGCCGCACCCTGAGGAGGGGCAGGCCGTCCTCCCCTGGCTTCTGCCGCTGGCAGCTGTCCTCAGGGGCCAGGCTGACCCCTAGCTGGGCCAGCAGCTGGGCGTCGCTCAGGCTGCCTGCCTCCACTACCTGGCTGTGGCCGTCCCATTCCACCCGCAGCTTGGCGGCCTGGACGGTCTGGTGCAGGCCCAGGCTGCTCACCAGGAAGGCGGCGAAGGTGAGACTGGCGCATAATATCCGGGTTAACTCTGTCATAAGCGGCCTCCTTTTACCTGCCTATTGTAACATAGACCCTCTGCCACTGTCAAATTAGGGAGGGGAGGAGGGGGTGGGGGCTACTAGCCCTGCCTACATCTAGTGGCTCCCGTCCCTCTGGGGGGCCTGGCGGCCCTAACAGGGGCCGAGGGCTGAATTTTGTGAAAAAATTTGCAAAAAAACTCTTGCCATACTGGCGGGGGCTGTGCTATAATGGACACAACTAGGAAGAGGGGTTAGGAATGCGCCCTTAACATTCCGACTGCGAGCAGCCCCTCGGACCAGTAAAGTTTCTGAGTGCGCCTTCACTCGGAGCTTTTATGGTCGCTATAAAACGCTGGCTTGAAGAAGGCAGACGTGAAGAAAACACAGACGGCGAAGGAAACAAGGAGACTTGGCAGTCTGGTTTTTAGAGCGTTGTGCCTCCTTTTTTGTCAGGGTTTTATAAATAATAAAATTCCTGAGGAGGAATGTTAAAATGAAGAAATCCTTAATCTTTGCCCTGGCTATGGCTCTTGGCGTAACTGCTAGCGCTTATGCTGCCAATCCGTTCTCTGACGTGCCTGCCGGCCACTGGGCCTATGACAGCATCCAGAAACTGGCTGACGCCGGCGTCATCGAGGGCTATCCTGACGGCACCTTCGGCGGCGACAAGCTGATGACCCGTTACGAGATGGCTCAGATCGTAGCCCGGGCTATGGCTAACGGCGCTAACGTTGACAAGCTGGCTGCTGAGTTCGCTGACGAGCTGGACGCTCTGGGCGTACGGGTTGCCAACCTGGAGAAGAACAGCGACGCTGTTAAGATCACCGGCCAGATTCGTACCCACTACAACAGCTTCCATGGCAATGGCATGAAATCCACTAGCGTTCTTCGTTCCCGTCTGTGGTTCAAGGGCCAAGTAAACGACGGCTGGACCTACACCGGCA
>CAZXKQ010000021.1:0-33339 GCA_964641395.1 uncultured Phascolarctobacterium sp.
GAGAAAGCTCTCCCTTTTTTCCCTGACCCGGTCGGGCCTGTCCAAGGCTGCTGAGGGGGGCTAGTTAGCTTCTTGACACCCCACATGCTTCCTCAGCACATCCACAAAGGCCTCCATGGCCGCAGAAGGCTGTTTGCCGTAGATGAGGCCGTAGGGCATCTGGTAGTCCCAGGCCATAGGCAGGGTCAGCAGGGAGGGGTGCACCTCCGCCCAGATATCCATGCTCTCCATCAGGTAGTTCAACCGCTCGCACTCGTTGAACACGGAGGTGTCGTAGAGGTTGGGCAGGTCTACGATCTTGATGCGGGGATGGTGGGCCAGGATGTCGTCCCGCAGGGCGTTGAGGACGGGGCTGTCCCCCCGGCGGACCAGCATGAGGCTTTCCCCCTCCACATCCTCCCAGGTGAGGCTCTTCTTCCTGGCCAGCCGGTGCTTGCGGGGGACGGCTAGGCGGCAGGGTATCTTCTCCAGGAGCAAAATACTGTGCTGGGCCCGCCAGGTGCTGGAATCACAGGGCCCCACGAAGCAGTCTATCTCCTTCCCCAGGGCGGCGAGGACGGCGGCCAGGCCGGCAGGGGCGTCGTCAAAGGGGACGAGGCGGATCTGGAAGGGCAGGGTGCCGTCGTCGATCTCCCCCCACAGATCAATCAGCCTTTTACAGGGGCGCAGGATGGAGGTGCCGATGCGGATGAGGTACTGCTCCGCCAGGGCCGCCTGCTTGGCCCTGCGGACTGCCGCCTCCGCCAGCTCCAGCAGCTGTTTGCCGTCCTGGTAGATGGATTTGCCGGCGGCAGTCAGCCCCACCCCTTGGTGGGTCCGCTCCAACAGCTTCACCCCTATGAGCCCCTCCAGCTTGTTCATCTGGTTCATGACGGAGGCGGGGGTGGTGTACAATTTTTGGGCCGCCTGCAGGAAACTGCCCTGCTCGGCCACGGTGATGAAGGTGGTAAGCTCCTTGAGGTACATAGCCAGGCCCCTTCGCTTTTAGCTTTTCTAAAAGCTATTATAAACTTTTGGTTCTTCCCCGTCAAGGAAGGCCCTGTTAAAATAGGGGTAGCCAGGGCAGGGGGGCTGCGGCTCCGGAAGGGTGCCGCCCCCGCCTCAGGAGGCGGCAAGGCCTTCGTAACTACCCTCAGGCAAAGGAGGAAGCGCTATGAAAAAGACCATTATCGTGGTAGGAGCAGGCAGGGGCCTGGGTAACGGTATAGCAGAGAAGTTCGGCAGCTGCGGCTTCCGGGTGATCTTGCTGGCTAGGAGCGCAGAGCACCTGCGGGACTACGCCGCCGCCTTTGCCGCCAAGGGCATAGAGGTGTACACCCAGGTGGCCGACGTGGCAGATCTGGCGGCCTTCACCGCCACCCTGCGGCAACTGCTGGCCACCTACGGTACGCCGGAGGTGCTGTTCTACAATGTAGGCGTCACGGTAGCCGATGCAGAGGTGAGCCTCTCCCCCCAGACCCTCCTGGAGCGTTACACCGTAGACGTGGTAGGCGCTTACGCCTGCATCCGGCTGCTGGACACAGAGGCCTTCGCGGCCAAGCAGGGGGCCATCCTCCTGACCGGCGGCGGCCTGGCCCTCCAGCCCTACGCCGGCTACCTGCCCCTCTCCATGGATAAGGCGGCCCTGCGGGCCATGGTCCAGGCCCTGCACCCTGTGCTGCAGGCCAAGGGCATCTACCTGGGAACCGTACAGGTCACCGGCCTGGTAGGCTCCAACGACTTCTACTCCCCTGCCACCATCGGGGAGGAATTCTGGAAGCTGTATACGGAGCGGAGCAGCATGGAGCTCATCCACTGATTATTAACCCTGCCGTCTGTCTGGCAGGAGCGTTGGGTTCATTACAGAGGAGGTAGAAGGATGAAGACGAGGTTTTTGCGGGACTTACAAGTTTCAGCTATCGGCATGGGCTGCATGGGCTTCACCCACGCCTACGGGGAGCAGCCCCCTGAGGCGGAAGGCATAAGGCTGGTGCACCAGGCCTTCGAGCTGGGCTGCAACTTCTTCGATACCGCCGAAATGTATTCTTATTTCAAAAACGAGGAATTCGTCGGCAAGGCCTTGAAGGGGCTGCCTAGGGACAGGGTCGTCATCTCTGACAAATTCTGGCCCTCACCCCTGCCGGGCCAGGAGGCGCCGGAGGGCAAGCTGAGCGAGGCAGGCATCCGCAAGGCCCTGGAGGCCTCCCTCCGCCGCCTGCAGACCGACTACCTAGATCTCTACACCGAGCACCAAATGGACGAGGGCAGCGAGGAGCAGGTGGCGGAAATCATGGGCAAGCTGATCAAGGAGGGCAAGATACGGGGCTGGGGCCAGTCCTCCCCCCGGGCGGAGCAAATCCGCAAGGCCCACAGGGTGACTCCCATTACCGCCATCCAGAGCGAGTACTCTATGATGGAGCGGAAGTGGGAAAAGGAGGTGCTGCCCCTCTGCAAGGAGCTGGGCATCGGCTTCGTGGCCTTTTCCCCCATGGGGAACGGCTTCCTCAGCGGTAAGTACGATGCCACCGCCTCCTTCCAAAAAAACGACCTGCGCACAGTAATCACCCGTTTCAGCAAGGAGAATATGGCCGCCAACCAGCCCCTGCTAGACCTGGTACGGCGTTTTGCCGCAGAAAAGCACTGCACCCCGGCCCAGATCGGCCTGGCCTGGGTCCTGGCCGGCGGCGACTTCATCGTGCCCATCCCCGGCATGCGGAAGGAGGAGCGGGTGAGGGAGAACCTGGCCGCTGCCGACATCCAGCTAACCCCGGAAGAATACGCCGCCATCAACGCCCAGTTGGACCAGCTCACCGTCTACGGCACCCGGGACGGCAGGGATATCAAGAAACTGGGAACCATACCGGCGGATACTGATAAGTAGGCCCTTAGGGCCTGCCAAGGCAGCTTCAGCTGGAGGAAAGGAGTTCTTGCCCATGGCCTCTGTCACCTTGAATAACGGCGTAGAAATGCCCCTCCTAGGTTACGGCACCTACCAAACCCCGCCCCGCCTCACCGAAGGCTGCGTGAGGGCGGCCCTGGAGGCAGGCTACCGCTCCATCGACACCGCCCAGTGCTACGGCAACGAAGAGGAGGTGGGCCGGGCCTGCCGCAACTCCGGCCTGCCCCGGCGGGAGCTGTTCATCACCACCAAGCTGTGGGGCTGTTACGCCTACCGAGACACCCTGCGCTCCATCGATGCCTCCTTGCACAGCCTGGGGCTGGACTATATCGACCTGCTGCTGCTCCATGAGCCCAGCGGCCGGGTGTACGAGATCTACCGGGCCATGGAAGACGCCTACCGAGAAGGCAAGCTACGGGCCATAGGGGTGTCCAATTTCTTGGAGGAGCGCTATACCGCCTTGTTGGAGCACTGCCAGGTGGTGCCCGCCGTCAACCAGGTGGAAACCCATGTCTTCCGCCAACAAAAAAAGCTGCGGCTCTTGGAGCAACAGCAGGGCACCCGCCACGAAAGCTGGTCCCCCCTGGCCTGTGGCAGGAACGGCATCTTCACCCATCCAGTGCTGACGGCCATCGCCCGGCAGCACGGCAAGACGGTGGCCCAGGTGGCCCTGAGGTTCTTGCTACAGCAGGACATCATCGTCATCCCTAAGACCACCCACAGGGAGCGGATGGAGGAAAACCTGGCCGCCGCCTCCTTCACCCTGACTGCCGCCGACATGGCCGCCTTGGAACAGTTGGAGGAGGGCAGGAGCCTCTTCGGCTGGTGGTAGGGGCCTGAGGGCTACACCGCCTGCCTAAAACGTAGCAGCCCTGGCGACCCACAGCTTTTCCATTACTGGCTTGCTAGATCAAGAGGCCAGACCTGCAGGTCAAAGGCCTCTTTTCTCTTTCCCGCTACCACCCATAGCCCCTTGCACACCTTCCTAGGAAGGTCCAGCAGGCCTTGCCGAGCCATTACAACGATGTCTACTATACGTAAACAGCGGATATCATCCTTCCCAGTATTCAACAAAGAATTTATGAGGGGCTGCAGCTCTCTTTCGTCTGTGGCGAAGATAGGGATGGTGGCGGCCCTGGCATAGGCTAACGAGCACACCTCGCCCCTATTCTTCTTGGGGCGCCTTGGATCGATCATAACCCTAGACAGCAGGCGGAAGGCAGCGGTGTAGATCAGCCTCTCCTCCTTGGCGAGCAGTTCCTCGTTTACAAGTTCCACCTTCCCTTCCTGCACCAGGGCTTGTAACTGGCGGACGGCGGCGGTTGGCGCCATGACTTCTCCGTAGGCGTGACGATGCATGTAGAGCTTCTCCGCCACCTGGGGCAGGACCTCATACAGGTAGCGGTATTTGTCGCTACCTCCCAGCTTAATGCATAAATCGGCATCTATGATCATCCTGGCTATCATGCCTCCTCCTCTACAGCCCTGGCCAGTTCTTCGTCAGAAGGAAAGGGGGCCTTCGCCGGCTCCTCTATGCCCAGCTCTGCCGGAACTAGGCCGCAGAGGTCTAGCAGATACTCCAATTTTTCATAACTGAGCAGCTGCCCCTCGTAGGCCTTGGCAGCCAGCTCTACTAGGTTGTCCATCACGATGCGGTGATCCGGTTCAAAGGTAGCCAGGCCGTACCTCTTCCTGTACTTCTTTACGGCCTCAGGCGGCAGGGCCGTAAGCGCGGCCAGTTCTCCTTCTCTGAGAAGGCCTACTTCCTGCAGCCGCTTGGCCATAGCTTGGTAGGGGACCATAAAGATATCCGCCAGCTTCAGCACTCCCCGCACGTCCAGCTTATCTATCCCGTGGAGGTCCAGCTCCTGCCTTACTAAGAGTTCATCTAGCAAAAATTCCGCTGCAAAGCGATTAGCCAGCCTTTCTTCAAGATCCACAGCCTCCCTCTGCAGCAGGTCGGCAGGCAGCAGGGCCGGCCCCTCTTCGTACCAGATATGGTACAGCTCATGGGCAGCTGCGAAGACCTGGCAGTCCACCGGTATGGAGGTATTGATGGCCACAAAGGGCTTGGCCAGACCACTGTCATCCTTGACTCCGCTGAGCCTGGTAAAGCCCCAAGGCGCTTCTACCCCCAAGGGATAATAGATCACTCTGGCATAGATGCCGAGGATGGAGAAGATCTGCGTTCCGATAATGTCATTGCTTTTCCGGCACTCGCCCAGCTTCTCCCTGGCCCGCTTCCTTATCTCGGCAAGCTCTCCTGCTCCCAGTTCCCTACCCATAGAGTAAGTCCTCCAAAAAGTGTATTTCATCAATGGCCCTGCGTATGGTATCAACCTTAGCCAGGGTTTCTTCGTCTCTAACCCTGCCCATGAAGTTAAAAACTGCTGCTGCAGAAGGCTCTGCTGTCACAGTGAGCAGTTCATCTGTAGTAGTGCCTAGTACCGTGGCAATCTTAGCCAGTTCCCTGGCGTTGAGGGCCTTGTTGCCTCTGATTATTTTGCTCATCACCTGCTTGGAAAGGCCCAACTCGTCGGCTAAGCGCTGCTGGGTCAGCCCCTTGCAGGCCAGGAGCCGCTTAATGTTCTCCCCCATCTGGCCAAAATCTGTAGCGTACATCACCCAAGCCTCCTCTCTCGGAGTAAGCGTAGCACAGCTACCGACAAAAGTCAATATTTTGTTGACGAAAAGTTATATACATTAACTTTTTGTTGACTGCATCCTGCCCACCACCTCCTTGTAAGCCTGGCAGCTAAATGTTATAATGGGAAGAACCAACAGCGCCAGTACAGGACAAGGAGGTCATTCCATGGAGAAAATAGCTTTTATCGGCCTGGGCATCATGGGCAAGGCCATGGCCCGCAACCTGCTGCGGGCCGGCTTTGAACTCCACATCTACGCCCGCACCAAGGCCAAGGTGGAGGACGTGATAGCCGCCGGGGCCCGCTTCCACCCTAGCATCAAGGAGGCAGTGGCCGGCTGCCAGGCCGTCATCACCATCGTAGGCTTCCCCCAGGACGTGGAGGAGGTCTACCTAGCCCCCGGCAACATCATGGACAGCGCCCCTGCCGGCGCCTACCTAATAGACATGACCACCTCCAGCCCCGCCCTGGCCCAAAAGCTGCACCAGCTAGGCAGCGCCAAGGGCTACAGGGTGCTGGATGCCCCGGTTACCGGCGGCGACAGCGGCGCCAGGGCCGGCACCCTCTCCATCTTGGTGGGAGGCAGCCGGGAGGACTACGAAGCCTGCCAGGCCATCTTCAGGGCCATGGGCAGCAAGCTCAACTACTTCGGCGGCCCAGGCAGCGGCCAACACGCCAAACTGGCCAACCAGATCGTCATCGCCGGCACCCTCTCCGGGGTCTGCGAAGGCCTAGCCTACGCCCAGGCCCAAGGGCTGGATGCCAGGCTGTGGCTGGACAGCGTCAGCAGCGGGGCGGCAGGCAGCGCCCAGATGCAGGCCTTCGGCCCCAAGTTGTTAGCCGGGAATCTGGAACCCGGCTTCTTCCTGAAGCACTTCATCAAGGACATGGGCCTGGCCGCAGAGGCAGCCCAGGCCGTAGGCCTCAAGCTGGATGTGTTAGAGCAGGTCCTGGCCACCTACCGAGGCCTGGCCGCCCAAGGGCTAGGAGAGCTAGGCACCCAGGCCCTGATCAAACACTACCTAAAGTAAGGCCGGCCCCAGGCCGCAACGCCCAGTCCCCTTGGCCACCCCCTGGCCGAGGGGCTTTTTGTTGTCTTTTTACTGCCTCAGCGCCCTCCTATCCCTACCCAGGTGACGCTGTAACCCCCCTTCCCAGGGCCTGTAAGGCCGTGCAAGGGCAGGAAGGTCGGCTAGGGGGAGGGCGGTGGGCCCCGACTTTATTATTTTGTAAGATTTTATTATTCCTTGTTTAATACTGTTTATACAGTGTTACCTCTATGTTTTAGCTTTAGTTGTAGAGTTTTATTTAAAATACGAACAAATTTAGCAGATTTTTCTTGACAAAGGGAGGCGCCTATAGTATTATTAACTCACAAACCCAAGGTAACCTGTTGGAAGGTTGGTGAACGAAATGCGCAAATTCCTCCTCCTCTCCTGTGCAGCCCTCTGCCTGTACGGCTTCTACTCCTTCTCCTTTGCTAGCCAGCCAGTGTACCAAAACCACCAAGTCCTGGTCACCACCGGCGACAGCCTCTGGAGCATAGCCAGCCGCTACGCCGCCCCGGGGGAAGACGTGCGGGAGGTAGTCTACCGCATCACTAAGGCCAGCCACCTGCGGAGCAAGACCCTGCAGCCAGGCCAGGTCCTCCTGGTGCCCCTGCCCGCTGCTGAACAGATCCTCCTGGCCGCCAAATAGGGCAGCCCTGGCAGCTGGATAAATTTCTCCCCTCTGGCAAGATTTCAGCCCTCCTTGTCGAATAAGGCAGTTAACCAGCTGAAAAAAGGAGGTACTTCCAGATGGAGGGTAAAAAATACATCGCGGCAGCCCTGCTGGCAGGCTTCGTCCTAGGCAGCAGCCAGGTTCCGGCCCAGGCAGCAGGCCTCTTAGGCAAGATCCTCACCGGCGGGGCTGTAGGGGCCGTCGTCAACTACTCCGCCTCTACCATCAACTCCGCCATTAACACCGTGCTAGCCCAAAACAACGTGGCCAGCACCTACGCTACCAAGGTGGTGCCCATTATCAGCATAGGGGACGGGAGCAGGGTGGGCGCCGCCCAGGTTTCCGGGCCTCAGGAACAGATCGACCTCTGCCAGGCCGCCCTGCAGATCCAGCCAACCCTGCTAGGGGTGCGGTTCACCGCCCTCATACCTGTAGACAGGGTGGCCATCACCGACTTTAGCCGGGTGCAGGGTGTGGGGGTCTCCGCCCAGATCGACATCAAGCTGTAAGACCCACCGCTGACTGTCCCCTAGCGCCTCTAGGCTGCTAGGCACCGACAACGCCATCCACCTCCCTGCTGCCAAGGGCAGGCCGAGCAATTCGGCCACCCTGGCGGCGGGGCCTTTTTTTACCCATGAGAAAAACGGTAGGCCTAAGGCCTACCGTTTGCTGGTTACAGGATGCTATCTTCCCTCTTGCCCCAGCCTCCCGTCTTCCAGACTGGAGGGCCAGGAGCCTAAGCTTAATAATTGGCAGCGTTGATTTCGAAGAAGCTGCGGGGATGGGCGCAGACGGGGCAAACTTCCGGAGCGGCGGTGCCCACTACGATGTGGCCGCAGTTGCGGCACTCCCATACCTTCACTTCGCTCTTGGCAAAAACCTCTGCCATTTCGATATTCTTCAGCAGGGCCCGATAGCGCTCTTCGTGGTGCTTCTCGATGGCGGCCACCAGGCGGAACCGATGGGCCAGCTCCTTGAACCCTTCTGCCTCAGCCGTCTTGGCAAAGCCTTCGTACATATCGGTCCACTCGTAGTTCTCCCCGGCGGCGGCGGCAGCCAGGTTCTCAGGGGTGTTCCCTATGCCCTTCAGCTCCTTCAGCCACAGCTTGGCATGCTCCTTCTCGTTGTCAGCCGTCTTGAGGAAGAGGGCGGCAATCTGCTCATAGCCCTCCTTCTTGGCCACAGAGGCGAAGTAGGTGTACTTGTTCCTAGCCTGGGATTCCCCGGCAAAGGCGGCTTCTAGGTTTTTCTCAGTCTGGGTTCCGGCGTAGATGTTCTCCTTACTCATGTTGCTTCCTTCCTTTCTCACGTCGGCAGCTACGGGAGCCGCACACTCTGGCCGGCATGGGCAATGCCTAGGTAGCGGGCCATGGCCTCGTCGGTGGTAACTAGATCGGCTGCAGACAGCTGCCGGAGGGAGGAGTGGCCGCTGATCCTGGCGAAGGTCCGCAGTTCCGCCAGGCACACCTGCAGGTAGTTGGCTACCCGCTGGGCTCCCACCTCCACCTTGAGCCTAGCCCGCAGCTGAGGATCCTGGGTGGCTATCCCTACCGGGCAGCGGCCGCTGCCGCAGATGCGGTACTGTTGGCAGCCCAGGGCCATCATGGCGGCACTGGCGACGGCCACCGCGTCTGCCCCTAGGGCCAGGGCCTTGGCGAAGTCGGCAGAGACCCTCAGGCCGCCGGTGATCACCAGGTCCAGATCGGCATGGGCCGCGTCCAGGTACTTCCTAGCCCTGGCCAGGGCGTAGATGGTGGGAACGGTGGTAGCCTCCCGTAGGAAGAAGGGGCTGGAGCCGGTAGCGCCGCCCCGGCCGTCCAGGGTGACGAAGTCGGCCTGGGCGTAGAGGACCACCGCCAGGTCTTCCTCGATGTGGCCGGCGGCCAGCTTCACCCCGATGGGGCGGCCGCCAGAGCGCCGCCGCAGCATGGCCACCATCTCTTTCAGATCCTCCGGGGAGTTCAGCTCCGGGAACTTGCTGGGGCTTTGTACGTCCTCCCCCTGCTTCTTTCCCCGTAGGGCGGCGATCTCTGCCGTCACCTTCTCCCCTGGCAGGTGGCCGCCCATGCCGGGCTTGGTCCCCTGGCCGATCTTGATCTCGATGGCGTCTACGGCTTGCAGGTTGGCATCGCTCACCCCGTACTTGTTAGGCACGTACTCAAAGATGTACTTGTAGGCGGCTGCCTTTTCCTCCGGCAGGATGCCTCCCTCGCCGCTACAGGTGGCGGTTCGGGCCAAGGCCGCGCCCTGGGCCAGGGCCAGCTTGGCCTCCTTGGAGAGGGCGCCGAAGGACATGTGGGAGATGAAGATGGGGCTCTCCATGACCAGGGGCCGGGCGGCGTGCCTGCCGATAACCGTCCTGGTGTCTACCTCCGCCCCGTCGTCCAGGGGCAGACGGCCCAACTGGGCCCCTAGCAGCAGGATATCCTCCCACTTAGGCAGGGGCAGCTGGGTGCCCATGGCGCTGCTGAGGGATCTGCCGCTGGTGGCCATCTGGTGGATCTCCCCCATGTAGCGGCACTCCGGATCCTCCCTGGCGTAGGCGGCCTCGTAGGCCAACTCCCCCTCTGTCAGGGGGGCCGGCCGCTGAGGCTTCTCCTTCTCTTCCACCAGCACGAACTTAGACAGCGGCTGTTGGCAGAGGGGGCAGGCCTTAAGGGCCGAAAGGGGCCGCCCCTCCTTTTCCTCATCGTAGGTGTAGCCGCAGATACTGCAACGGTAAACTGCCATAACCTCCTCCTTCGCTACGGATTTTGCTAAAGTTACCTTAGCCGGGAAGCGGGGCCGCCACAGCGAACTGCTACGGCCTCTGACCCTGTAAACTACTCCCCAGAGAGGGCTGCCTCCTGCCCTCTAAGACCATCTTACAGGAAGAGGGGCCGCTTGTCAATAATAATTATTGATAACTACCTCCGTCCTGGCCGACGATCTTGTCCGGTATGGCGATGGAAAAGTGGATCACCAGCTCTGGATAGCCTGCCACAGGCAGCCAGCCTCTGATCTTGCCGGTGAAGGTGCGGTCGTACTGGGCCGTCTTGGTCTTTAAGGCGGCGTTCTTCAGACAGCCCCGGTGCCTTTCCGGACTCTGGCGCAGGGCGCAGATCTCCCCCACCACCATGCCCTGGCGGGCGGCGTAGGGGTTGACGGCGACGGTATGGTTGGTGCTGTCGATGATGCGGGCCGCCCCGGGAAAGCTGTCCCAGGTCAGGTGGAAGGCCTGCACCAGTTCCTCGTAGTCTTTCTCTGCAGTAGTCATTTTACAACCTCCTCAATGCTTGGCGCTTAGCCGCTTAATACGAGCCTGCTCCAGGAACAGGCCCTCTGGCGGCCGGGTAATATAGCAGATAGAAACAAAGGCCGGCCTGGAAGGCCGGCCGCAAGCTTCGCCCCTGTTCAGCCTAGCAGCAAGCGGTCGCTGTCTAACACGTCGCCGCTGGCCTGCTCGAACATGGCCAAGAGGTCGGGAATGCCTAGGTGCCGCTTCTCCTCCCCCGCCACGTCGATGATGATGCGTCCGTTGTGGAGCATGATCAGCCGGTTGCCCAGGCGCAGGGCGTCCCGCATGTTGTGGGTGACCATCAGGGTGGTGAGCCTGTCCCTCTCCACCAGCTCCTTGGTCAGGGCCAGCACCTGCTCCGCCGTCTTAGGATCCAGGGCCGCCGTGTGCTCATCTAAGAGCAGCAGCTTAGGCTTCTTAATGGTGGCCATCAGCAGGGTGAGGGCCTGGCGCTGGCCGCCGCTCAGCAGGCCTACCTTGGCCGTCATCCTCTCCTCCAGCCCCAGGTGCAGCTCCTGCAGCAGGTTATAGAAGTAATCGTGCTTGTCCTTGCTGTAGCTCCACCTTAGGCCGGGGGTCTGCCCTCTGCGGCTGGCGATGGCCAGGTTCTCCTCTATCATCATCCCTGCCGCCGTGCCCAGCATCGGATCCTGGAAGACCCGGCCGATGTAGCGGGCCCGCTTGTGCTCCGGCTCCTTGGTGATGTCCACCCCGTCGATGCTGATCCGGCCGCAGTCCACCGGCCACAGCCCTGCTATGGCGTTGAGCAGGGTGGACTTGCCGGCCCCATTGCCGCCGATCACCGTGACGAAGTCCCCTGGCGCCAGCTGCAGGGAGAGGTCCGTAAGGGCCTTTTTTTCGTTAATGGTGCCGGGAAAGAAGGTTTTAGCTATTTTCTCTACCTGTAACATCCTAGCGCCTCCCCTTCCCCCAGCCGGTCTTCTCCTTCAACAGGGGCAGGGCCAGGGCCAGGGCCACCAGGATGGAGGTGAAGAGCTTTAAATCATTAGGGGGCATGCCTAGGTACAGCACCAAGGCGATGACCAGGCGGTAGACCACGCTGCCCAGCACCACGGAAAGCAGGCTGTTCCAGAAGGTCCTGGTGCCGAAGAGCACCTCGCCGATGATGACGCTGGCCAGGCCGATGACGATGGTGCCGGTGCCCATGCCTACGTCGGCAAAGCCGTTGCTCTGGGCCACCAAGGCCCCGGAAAGGGCCACTAGGGCGTTGGAGATGAGCAGGCCTAGGATGATGGTCACGTCCGTGTTCACCCCCTGGGCCCGGATCATCTGCTGGTTAAAGCCGGTGGCCCGGATGGCGGCGCCGATCTCCGTCCCGAAGAACCAGTAGGTGCAGGCGCAGAGGAGGACCACTACCGCCAGGCCCACCACCAGGGTGGTCTGGGCCATGTTCAGCCCCAGCAGCTCCTTGGCCAGGGTGAAGGTAGTGTCCGTCCCTAAGAGGGAGAGGTTGGCCTTCCCCATCACCCGCAGGTTCACCGAGTAGAGGGCTATCATGGTGAGGATGCCTGCCAAGAGGGCAGGTATCTTCATCTTAGTGTGCAAAAGGCCGGTGGCCACCCCTGCCAGCATGCCTAACAGGGCCGCCAGGGCGAAGGAGGCCAGGGGGCCGTAGCCAGCGCTCAGCATGGCAGCCGCCACTGCCGCCCCCAGGGGAAAGCTCCCCTCCACCGTCAGATCCGCTATGTCCAGCACCCGGAAAGTTATATAAACCCCTAGAGCCATCACCGCCCATAACAGGCCTTGGGCGATGGTGGGCACCAATACGCTCAGCATAAACTAACAAATCCTCTCTGGCAGGCCCTACTCCACCATGTCCGCTTCCTTGGTCAGGGCCTCCGGCAGCTGCAAGCCTAGCAGCTTGGCCTCCTTGCCGTTGATGGTGACCTTGAAGTCCTTCTGGGCCTGGATGGCCATCTCCGCCGGCTTGGCCTTGCCTGCCAGGATGGCTGCCGCCATCTCCCCGGTCTGCACTCCCAGCCGGTAGTAGTCTATCCCCAGGGTGGCCAGGCCCCCTGCCCGCACCATGCCTGCCTCGCCACAGATAACCGGCAGCTTGGCCTCTCTGGTGACCATGGCCAGGGTGGGCATGGCCGAGGCCAGCACGTTGTCCGTAGGCACGTAGACGGCGTCTACCTGGCCCACCAAGCTGCGGGCCGCCTGCTGGATGTCGTTGACGCTGGACACGGTGGCTTCCTTCACTGCCACCTGCTTCTTAGCGGCGGCCGCCTTCATCAGCTCGGCCTGCAGCTGGGAGTTCACCTCGCTGGAGCAGTAGATGAGGCCTACCGTCTTGGCCTGGGGCACGATGCGCAGCAGCAGGTCCAGCTGCTCCGCCACCGGGTTCATGTCCGTAGTGCCGGTGATGTTGGTGCCGGGCTTGGCCACATCCTTCACCAGCTTGGCCACCTTGTAATCGGTAACCGCCGTAGCCACGATGCTGATCTCCCCTGTGGCATTGGCCATGGCCTGGGCCGCCGGGGTGGCGATGGCGCAGATCAGATCCACCTTGTTGTTGACGAAGCGGTGGGCGATATTCTGCAGATTCGATTGGTCGGCCTGGGCATTGTGGCGGTCGAAGCTCACGTTCTTGCCCTCCACGAAGCCGTTCCTGGCCAGGCCCTCCACGAAGCCCTTGGCCGCAGCGTCCAAGGCCTCATGCTCCACTAGCTGCACTATGCCTACCTGCTTCACAGCCGTCTGCTTAGGTTGCTCCGGCTTAGCTGAACTACCGCAGCCGAGAAGGCCTGCCAGCAGGGCCGCTGCCGCCAGGGCCAGGGCCCCTGTCAGTATTTTTTTGCTAGGGACTAACATATGCTACCATCCTTCCATCTTCCAGGGTACGCAAATTTTGCGTATATTTATATTGTAGTGTTTTGCCGGCCTTTTGTAAACAGATTTCTTAGTGCCGGCCTTATTATTCCCCCTCTAGGGCCTATATCTTCCCCTGCTCTTTACTTTTCCCCTGCCTTTGATGTAAAATAGGGCTATAGAGCGTCTGAAGGAGGTGTCACCTTGTTCCGCACCACCTCTGCCATGGTAGAGGCCGGCATCCTGGCCGCCATCGCCGTGGTTATGTCCCTCATCGGCGTCTACGTGCCGGTGCTAGGCACCCTGATCAACTTCGTCTGGCCCCTGCCCATCGTGGTCTGCGGCTGCCGCCACGGCCTGCGCTACAGCGTGATGGCCCTCTTGGTGTCCGCCGTGCTCATCGCCGCCGTCATCAGCCCCATCCAAGCCTTCTTCCTCTGCGCCATCTTCGGCGTCATGGGCCTCATCCTGGGGGAGTGTATGCGCCGCCACCTGCCCCCTTTGCGGCTGATGTTCTTCGGCTCCTTAGGGGCGGGCCTGGCCTTCGTCATCAACATCGCCCTCTGCTTCCTGGTGCTGGGCGTCAACCCTATCGAAATGATCTTCAGCTCCTTTAACGACAGCCTCAGCTTCGTAGAGGAGTTTTACCGCTCCCACAACTTCAGCTCGGAGCAGGTCCAGGCCTCCTTAAATAATTACAAGGACATGCTGCGGCTGATGCGCATCATCATGCCTGCCGCCTTCCTCCTCAGCGCCCCCTGCTTCGCCTTTATCAACTACCAGGCCGCCAAGGCCATCATGGTCAAGCTGGGGGACAGCTTCCCTCCCTTCCCGCCCTTCCGCAACCTGGTGGTCCCTACCTGGGTCCTCTATCCCTTCGTCCTCTCCCTCTTCGCCGTCACCTACTTCTACCGGGAGGGGCAGCAGGGCTGGCCCTATCTGCTGGCAGTCAACATACAGACCCTCACCAGCTTCCTCCTCCTCTTCCAGGCCATCGTCCTCCTCTACTGGTACTGCCAGACTAAGGGCAAGCCTACCTGGTGGGCCAACCTGGGCACCTGCCTGGTGCTCTTCGTGCCCATCCTGGGCCAGCTGATGATCTGCCTGGGGGCCTTCGACATGGTGGCGGACTTTCGCAAGCTGCGCCACCGCCAGAAGGACTGACTGTCCATCCGCCTAAAGCTCGAGGTGTTACCATGGCTTTGAAGTTCAAACACAAACCCAACCCCCGTCTAGACAGCACCGTCTACCTGGTGCTGCTCACCATCTTCGCCCTAGTGTCCTGCTATCTGAAGCCCTTCCTCATTCCTCCCGCCCTGCTGATCCTGGGCCTCACCTTTTACTTCGCCCATCGCAGCAACCTCCACCAGGAGCTGAGCTTTTCCAGCTACTTGGACAACATCATCCGCAACATCGAGCGGAGCAACCACTTCGCCGTCCGCAAGCTGGACATCGGCATGGCGGTGTTCGCCAAGGACGGCAAGCTCCAGTGGTGCAACCCCCTCTTCGCCGAATGGGTGGGGAAGAAGAACATAGAGGGTAAGCTGCCGGAGGAGGTCCTGCCTCTGGAGGACAACGCCTTCAACATGATGCTGCTGCGGGACGGGGAACGGCTCATCACCATCGAGAACCGTTACTTCCGCCTGCGCTACTTCCGGGTGCAGACCCAGGAGCACTCCGCCCAGCAGGCGGGGGGCAACATCAGCGGCCTCATGCTCTATCTGACCGAGGTCACAGAGCTGGAGCTGTTAAAGCAGCGCTATGCCAACGAAAGGCTCTGCCTGGCCTATGCTAATTTCGACAACTACGACGACGTGACCCGGGGGCTGAGCGAGACCGCTGTGGCCAACCTGAGCGGCGAGGTCAACGAAACCCTCACCGAGTGGGTCAGCCAGCAGCACGGCTTCCTCTGCCGCATGAACAAGGAAAGCTGCCTCATGGGCTTCAGCCACGCCGCCGTGCAAGACCTGATCGAGGATAAGTTCTCCATCCTGGACAAGGTGCGGGAGCTCGGCCGCGGCTACAAGATCGCCCCCACCCTCAGCATCGGGGTGGCCACTGACGGCGTCACCCTGGAAGAGCTGCGGATGAACGCCAGCAAGGCCCTGACGTCGGCCAAGGGCCGGGGCGGGGACCAGGCGGTAGTGCTCCAGGACAAGGGCAACCTCTACTTTGGCGGCACCAAGGCGGTAGGCTCCACCTTCACCCGGGTGCGGGCCCGCACCGTGGCCAAGGCCATCCGGGAGCAGATGAGCAAGGCGGATAAGATCTTCGTCATGGGCCACAAGGATGAGGACTTCGATGCCATCGGCAGCGCCATCGGCGTGGCCAAACTGGCCCTCTTCCTCCACAAGGAGACCTTCATCGTAGTCAGCGGCCCTAACGCCTCCTTTAAGAAGGTGGCCAGGGTGTCCAGCCTGGACGGGGACAGCCTCTTCAAGGACAGCACCTCCTACACCGATATCATGCTGGAGGAGGCGGCAGCCCTGCCCCACATCGCCGAGAACAGCCTGCTGGTGCTGGTGGATCACCACCGGGCCAGCCTCTGCGCCAGCCAGGCGGTGCTGGAGCAGATCCCCCGCCGCATCATCATCGACCACCACCGGCGGGCGGAAGACCTGATCGCCAGGCACGAGCTCCTCTACCTGGAGCCCTCCTCCTCTTCCACCAGCGAGCTGGTGACGGAGCTCAGCGGCTACTTTGATGCCGATCTAGAGTTCACCCCCACCGAGGCCACCGCCCTCTACGCCGGCATCGTCCTGGACACCAAGAGCTTCACCGTCCAGGTGGGAGAGCGTACCTTTGAGGCTGCCGCCCTGCTGCGCCGCAGCGGTGCGGATCCCAACCTGGTGCGGGGCATGTTCAAGGACGATATGCACTCCATCCTGGAGCGGGCCCAGCTCCTGGCCAGGGCTACCAGCCCCCTGCCCGGCGTGGCTGTCTGCCTCTACCCGGAGGCCCAGCCCAGCGCCGCCGTCAGCGTCTTAGCCGCCCAGGTAGCCGACACCCTCATCACCATCGAGGGCATCGTCTGCGGTTTCACCATCATCGAGTACACCAACGGCAACCTAGGGATCAGCGCCCGCAGCGACGGCAGCGTCAACGTGCAGCTGATTATGGAGGCCCTGGGAGGCGGCGGCCACCAGACGGTGGCCGGCGGCCAGCTACAGAATAAACGGGCCAAGGATGTGGAACCCATCCTGGTGTCCTTAGTCCAAAAACAATTTGAGGAGCGTGAAGACAGTGAAAGTGATACTCTTGCAAGACGTAGCGAACCTAGGCAAGAAGGGTGAGATAGTAGAGGCGGCGGAAGGCTTCGGCCGCAACTACCTCCTGCCGCGGAAACTGGCCAAGGAGGCCAGCGCCGCCAATATCAACCAGGCTAAGAAGGACCAGGCTACCGCCGCCCACCGGGCCGCCCGGGCCAAGGACGAGGCGGTAGTGCTAGGCTCCCAGCTGGAGAAGACCACCGTCACCATCAAGGTGCGGCTAGGGGAGGGGGGCAAGATGTTCGGCTCCGTCACCTCCAAGGATGTGGCCGAGGCCCTGGTCCGGCAGACGGGGCTGGACCTGGACCGGCGCAAGGTGGAGTTGAAGGAGCAGATCAAGGCTCCCGGCACCTACACCGCCCTGGCCAGGCTGCACAAAGACGTGGCCACCACCTTCACCGTAGTAGTTACAGCTGATTGAAATGGATGAACAACGCCTACCACCCCAAAACATCGAAGCGGAGCAGTCCGTCCTAGGAGCTATGTTCCTGGACCGGGACGCCATCACCCAGGCGGCAGAGTACCTCAGCGTAGACGACTTCTACCGGGAGGCTCACAAGGTGATCTATGCCGCCATGTTAGAGCTGTACAGCAAAAACGAGGCCGTAGACCTGATCACGGTGACGGACGTGCTGCGCCGCAACAACCAGCTGGAGGACATCGGCGGCCTGGGCTACCTGACCAGCCTGGCTAACTCTGTGCCTACCGCCGCCAACGTCAAGTTCCATGCGGACATCGTGCAGAAAAAGTCGGTGCTGCGCCAGCTCATCCGCACCTCCACCGCCATCGCCGCCAAGGGCTACGAGGAGGCGGACGATGTAGAGGTGCTGCTGGACCAGGCGGAGGCCGCCATACTAGAAATCGCCAGCCACAAACGCCGTAGCGACTTCACCCTGGTGAAGGATGTGCTGGTGGACAGCGTCAAGCAGATCGAGAAGCTGCTGGAAGCCAGCGGCGGCATCACCGGCCTGCCTAGCGGCTACCAGGATCTAGACCGGCTGACCAGCGGCCTGCAGCCCTCCGACTTCATCATCCTGGCCGCCCGCCCCTCCATGGGCAAGACCGCCCTGGCCCTGAACATAGCACAGAACGTGGCCCTGCGGGCCCACAAGAAGGTGGGGGGCCGGCCTCGCTCCGTGGCCTTCTTCTCCCTGGAGATGAGCAAGGAGCAGCTGGTGAACCGGATGCTCTGCGCCGAGGCCGGGGTAGACTCCCAGCGGCTGCGCACCGGCGAGATGAAGGACGAGGACTGGAACCGGCTCTGGGATGCCTGTGGCCAGCTGAGCGATGCCCAGCTCTACATCGACGACACTCCCGGCATCACCGCCCTGGAGATGCGCAGCCGGGCCCGCCGCCTGAAGGCGGAGCACGGCCTGGACCTGATCGTGGTAGACTACCTGCAGTTGATGCAGGGCAGCGGCCGCCGCAGCAGTGCTTCGGCAGACAACCGGCAGCAGGAGGTGTCGGAGATCTCCCGCTCCCTCAAGGCCCTGGCCCGGGAGCTGATGGTGCCGGTGCTGGCCCTCTCCCAGCTCAGCAGGGGGGTGGAGAACCGCCAGGTGAAACGGCCCCTGCTCAGCGACCTGCGGGAGTCCGGCTCCCTGGAGCAGGATGCGGACATCGTGGCCTTCCTCTACCGGGAGGACTACTACAACCCAGAGACGGAGAACAAGAACGTCACCGAGCTGATCATCGCCAAGCACCGCAACGGGCCGGTGGACACCATCCACCTCTTCTTCCAAAAACAGTTCACTAAGTTCTTAGGCTTTAGCAAGCAGCAAGAATGAGGGCTTGCCGCTTTCCCTGGGGGAGGGCGGCTTTCTTTTCCGAACATTATTGACTAATTCTCAAAAAATGTTCAGTACGGCTTGCGCTACACAGGGGAAAATGATAGAATGATGGAGGGAAGGAGCCCCCTTCCCTAGGCAAAAAGCTAGGAGGCTGCAAGATGATAGAGCGCTATACCCATCCAGAGATGGGTAACATCTGGACTCTGGAGAACGAGTTCCGCACTATGCTGAAGGTGGAGATCCTGGCCTGCGAGGCTATGAACCAGCTGGGCATCGTGCCGGATCAGGCCCTGCGGGACATCCAGACCAAGGCTGATTTCCGTCTGGAGCGGATCAAGGAGATCGAGGCCGTCACCAACCACGACATCATCGCCTTCCTCACCAACGTGGCCGAGTACGTAGGCGATGCTTCCAAGTACATCCACAAGGGGCTGACCAGCAGCGACGTGAAGGACACCGCCCTCTGCTACATGACGGTGCAGGCTGCCGACCTGCTGCTGGGGCACCTGGAGAAGTTCCACGCCGTGCTGAAGCGGCGGGCGGCAGAGCACAAGTACACGGTGATGATAGGCCGCACCCACGGCATCCACGCCGAGCCCATGACCTTCGGCCTGAAGTTCTGCCTGTGGCTGGACGAGACGGAGCGGAACATAGCCCGCCTGCAGCAGGCCCGGGGCTTCATGGCGGTGGGCAAGCTGTCCGGGGCGGTAGGCACCTACTCCAACGTAGACCCCTTCGTAGAGGAATACGTCTGCGGCAAGCTGGGGCTGGCCCCCGCCCGCCTGGCCACCCAGGTCATCCAGCGGGATAGGCACGCCCACTTCCTCACCACCCTGGCCATCATCGGCTCCTCCTTGGAGAAGATGGCTACGGAGATCCGCAACCTGCAGCGCACCGACATCCGGGAGGCGGAGGAATACTTCGCCCCGGGGCAGAAGGGCTCTTCCGCCATGCCCCACAAGCGCAACCCCATCACCTGCGAGAAGGTGAGCGGCATGGCCCGGCTGCTGCGGGGCTACGCCGTAGCCGCCTTAGAAGACGTCACCCTCTGGCACGAGCGGGACATCTCCCACTCCTCTGTGGAGCGGGTCATCCTCCCCGACGCCTGCATCGCCCTGGACCATATGCTGCGCAAGTTCACCAACATCATCGACAAGCTGTTGGTTTACCCTGAGGCCATGCTGGCCAACATGAACAAGACCGGCGGCCTCATCTTCAGCCAGAACCTGCTCATCGCCCTGGTCAGCAAGGGGGTGCTGCGGGAGGAGGCCTACAAGTGGGTGCAGCGGAACGCCATGGCCCGCTGGCTCCAGGGCGCCGACTTTAAGACCAACGTAGAACAGGATCCTGATATTAAGAACTATCTCAGTCCGGCAGAGGTGGAGCAGTGCTTCGACCCTCAGCCCATGCTGCGGCACATAGACCGTATCTTCGCCCGCTTCGGCTTATAAGGGCGTACTAAAACAGGGCTTGGCTAGCAAGCCGGGAAAGAAGGTAGACTTATGGCATCTGTAATCGTACTAGGCACCCAGTGGGGTGACGAAGGCAAGGGCAAAATCGTGGACTATCTGGCCCAGAAGGCTGACGCCGTAGTGCGCTACTCCGGCGGCTCCAACGCCGGCCACACCGTAGTGGTGAACGACATCGCCTACAAGCTGCGGCTGCTGCCCTCCGGGGTGCTCTTTCCTGAAAAGGCCAACATCCTGGGCAACGGGGTGGTCATCAACCCCGGGGTGGTGCTGGCCGAAATCGCCGGCATGAAGGAGAAGGGCATCACCTGCCACAACCTGTACATCAGCGATAGGGCCCACGTGGTGCTCCCCTACCACCTAAGGCTGGACGAGCTGCAGGAGGCCGCCCTAGGGGCCAACAAGATCGGCACCACCAAGGGAGGCATCGGCCCCTGCTACATGGACAAGGTGGCCCGGGTAGGCATCCGGGTCTGCGATCTGCTGGAGCCGGCCACCTTCGCTGCCAAGCTGAAGGTGAACCTGGCGGCCAAGAACGCCCTCATCACCAAGATCTACGGCGGCGAGCCCTTCGAGTACGACACCATCCTGGCGGAATACCTGGACTACGGTGAGAAGCTGCGCCCCTACGTCACCGATACAGGGGTGATCATGGACGAGCTCTTCGCCCAGGGGCGGAAGGTGCTCTTCGAAGGGGCCCAGGCTACCTTCTTGGACATCGACCACGGCACCTATCCCTACGTCACCTCCTCTAATCCCACCGCCGGCAACGCCTGCACCGGCAGCGGCGTCGGCCCCCGCTTCATCCACCATGTGGTGGGCGTGGTGAAGGCCTACACCACCCGGGTAGGGGAGGGGCCCTTCATCACCGAGCTGCTGGACAAGGACGGCCCTGGCAACCAACTGCGGGAGACTGGCCACGAGTACGGCACCGTCACCGGCCGTCCCCGCCGCTGCGGCTGGCTGGACGGGGTGATGCTCCGCTACAGCGCCCGGCTGAACAGCCTGGACTCCCTGGCCGTCACCAGGTTGGACATCCTGGACCAGATGCCTAAGCTGAAGATGTGCGTAGGCTACGAGATCGACGGCCGGCCCATTAAGAACATCCCCGCCAGCCTCAACGTCCTGGCCAAGGTGGAGCCGGTGTACGAAGAATTCGAGGGCTGGCTCAGCGACACCAGCGCCGTGCGCAGCTACGCCGACCTGCCCCAGAATGCTAAGAAGTACCTGGCCCGCCTGGCTGAGGTGGCCGGGGTGGAGATCGGCATCGTCTCCGTAGGGCCCAACCGGGAGCAGACCATCGTGCTGCGGGACTTCTTCTAAGGCCCGCCCCCAGTCCCAGAAAGAAAACTCACCCGCCTCTGGCCTCCAGAGGCGGGTTTGCTTTAGGCGCTATGGGAGTCGGCGGCTGCCTGTTGAAAAAAGCTAGGGCCGGCGCCTGCCGGCCCTGATGGGGGAAAGCCCTTCCCGGGCTGTATTAAGCTTGGTGGAGATGAGGGGAGTCGAACCCCTGTCCGAAAATATTGCCATACAACTTTCTCCGAGCGCAGGCGTCATATTTTTCTTCGCCCCTCCCCTGCCTAACGCCGGGCCGAGGAGGCAGCTATCTCGATGGCTTTCCCCTGGGCCTCCGAGAATTGGCCGAGGGTGAGCCTGGGTAGTGACTGCCAATCCTCGCCCCCAGGCGGAACTCAGCTGGCAGTTAGCAGTTAAGCTGCTAAAGCGTAGTCTTCTTTTGCGTTTATGTTTAAACGTTCCACCTTTTAACGTGGCTGTGGATCCACGGCTCGCTTATCGTACAACACCTATCCCCGTCGAAACCAGTACATCCCCAGTTATAGGCGCCATCAACGCTGGAGCCATTATAACACAGACGGCAGGGAGAAGGCAAGGGAAATCTTTCCCCGCCCCTCCTAGTACCTGCGGCTGCGGAGGGCCCGCTCCATCTCCCGCTGGGCGACCCGTTTGGCCAGGTCCTGCCGCTTGTCGTAGAGCTTCTTCCCTACGGCCAGGGCCAGTTCCAGCTTCACCAGGCCTCCCTTAAAGTAGAGCTTCAAGGGCACCAGGGCGTAGCCCTTCTCCTTCACCTTGCCTAGCAGGCGCCGGATCTCCCCCTTGTGGAGGAGGAGGCGGCGGTTGCGGAGAGGGTCGTGGTTGTAGATGTTGCCGTGCTCATAGGGGCTGATGTGGAGCTGGTAGACCAGCACCTCCTCCCCCTTGGTGACCTGGGCGTAGCTGTCCTTGAGATTGGCCTTGCCGGCCCGCAGGCTCTTCACCTCCGTCCCCGTCAGGGCCAGGCCGGCCTCGAAGGTTTCCAGGATGGTGTAGTCGTGGCGGGCCTTGCGGTTTTCGGCGATAATCTTAATCCTTTGCTCTGCCATCAGCGTCTGCTCTTCCTCTTCTTCCCTGGTAGCGGCTGGGCTCCCCGGCGGCGGCGGCCGGCTACGGCCCCTAAGGCGGCGCTGGAGCTGCCCCTCCTGGCCTTTTGCTGCCCCCGCCCCTGGCCAGCAGAACCTGCCTTGCGGACCAGCTGCTGCCGCAGCAATTCCTTGGCGGCGGCATCGCTGCCGGCCAGGATGAAGTCGATGCGCCGGCTGGCTACGTCAGCAGACAGCACCTCGATCCGCACCGCATCCCCCAGGCGGTAGCTCTTCTTATTGTGACTGCCCTGGAAGGAGTAAGCTTCCTCCCAGTACTGGTAGTAATCATCCATCAGGCTGGAAATGTGGACGAAGCCCTCCACCCCGTTGCTCAATTCCACATAGAAGCCGTTGGCCGTCACTCCGGAGATGAAGCCGTCGTACTCCTGGCCGATGTGGTCCGCCATGTACTCGCACTTCTTCAGCTCCACCGTGGCCCGCTCGGCCTCGGCCGCCAACCGCTCCCGGACGGAGCTCTGCTCGGCATAGACGGCCAGCTTGGCGGTGAGGCCCTCTGCCTCCTCCTGGGACAGGCGGGGCCGCTGCAGCCACTGGCGCAGCAGCCGGTGCACCAACAGGTCAGGATAGCGGCGGATGGGAGAGGTGAAGTGGGCGTAGTAGCTGGCAGCGAGGCCGAAGTGGCCGATGTTGCCTGTCTGGTACACCGCCTGCTTCATGCTGCGCAGGGCCACCGTGGTCACCAGCCTCTCCTCCGGCCGGCCGGCCACTGCTTCCAGGGCCCTCTGTACCTCTCTGGGCCTGAGCTTTTCGCTGGGAGCGAACTTCACGTTGAAGGTGGCCAACAACTTGGCCAGTTCCTGCATCTTGCTGTAGTCCGGCACGTCGTGGACCCGGTAGACGCAGGGCCACTGGGCCTGGGCCAGGTGTTGGGCCACTGTCTCGTTGGCCGCCAGCATGAACTCTTCGATGACGGCCTCCGCCCGGCCGTGGCTGCGGTTCACCACTTCGATAGGGTGCAGCCTTTCGTCGAGGATGACCTTTTGCTCCGGCAGGTCGAAGTAGATGGCCCCTCGCCGGGCCCGCTTGGCGCTGAGGATGCCCCGCAGCTCGTCCATCAGGGCCGCCGGCCCCACCATGTCCGGGTACTGGGCCGCGGTTTCCGGCACCCCGTTGAGCAGGTCCCGCAGGATGTTGTAGCTGAGCCGGTGGCGCACCCTGATCACCGTGGGAAAGATTTCGTACTTGCGGACCTGGCCGGCCCCGTCGATGTGCATCTCGCAGGCCATGGCCAGCCTGTCCTCCCCGGCGTTCAGGCTGCAGATGCCGTTGCTCAGCCTGGGAGGCAGCATGGGCAGCACCCGGTCTACCAGGTAGACGCTGGTGCCCCGGGCCAGGGCCTCCTTGTCCAGCAGGCTGCCCTCCTTCACATAGTAGCTCACATCGGCGATGTAGACCCCCAGCAGGTAGTCATCAGGGCCGTTTTTCTGCACATAGACGGCGTCGTCTAGGTCTTTGGCGTCCTCGCCGTCGATGGTGACGATGAGGCGTTGGCGCAGATCCCGCCGCCCGGCCAGCTCGGCAGGGCTGATGCTGCTAGGTACCTGGCGGGAGGCGGCCAGCACCTCCTTGGGAAATTCCAGGGGCAGGTCGTTCTGTTTGATGATGGACAGGATCTCCAGGCCTACGTCCCCCTGGTTGCCTAGCACCTCCGCCACCCGGCCCTCGGCCTTGGCCGTGCCCTGGGGCCACTTAGTGAGCTCCACCACTACCTTCTGGCCGTTCTTGGCCCCGTTGAAGTTCCGCTTGCTGACGTAGATGTCCTGGCCTAGCCGCCAATCGTCGGCTACCACGAAGGCGTAGTCCTTGTTGACGTGGAGGCTGCCTACCACCTTGCTGTTGGCCCGCTGGAGGATGCGGATCACCTCTCCCTCCAGCCGCTTGCCCCGGCTGCTGTGCCCTAACCGCACCAGCACCCGGTCGTTATTCATGGCGCCGCCGTTAGCCCGTTGGGGGATGAACACATCCTCCTGCTCCCGGTCGTCAGAGATGAGGAAGCTGTAGCCCTTGCTGGTCATCTGCAGCCGGCCTGCTGCCAGGCCCATCCGCTGGGGGAGGCCGTAGGTGCCGTAGCGGGTGCGCACCACCTGGCCGCCCTCCTCTAGGGCCCACAGCTCCTTCCACAGTTGGTCCGGCTCCGCCGCTCCCTGGAGGGCTTTGAGGATGGCCTCCGCCGTCAGGGGGGCGTAACTGCCCCGGCCCATCATCTCTAGAATCTGCGCCTGTAGTTTATTAGTCATACTATCCCTTCCATCCCTAGTAGTTCTCGTCCCTATTATAACACAGCCGCTGCCGCCCTGGCTAGGCACCCCCTGCTCCGGCCAAGAAGCGGGCGATGGCGGCGTACACCCTCTCCCTCTCCCTGTCCAGGGTGACGATGTGGCCGCTCTGCTCCAAGCAGAGGAGGGCCTTGTCCTCCGGCCTGCTGCCCAGGTGCTCAAAAATGTAGGAGCCGCTGCTGGGCAGCACGGTGCGGTCGTGGCGGGCCTGGATGACTAGGGCCCGGCCCCTGACGGCCTGGATGTAGCGCTGCTTGCACTGCTTCAGCAGCTGGAAGAGGCTGGGCAGGGGGGCCACCGGCATGGAGGGATTGCTCAGGTTGTAGGCATCCATCTCCCTGTAGCTCCGCTGCCGCTTAGGCAGCTCCCTGATGAAGTACTTCAGCAGCCAGAGGAAGGGGGCCCACCTGTTGGTCACGAAGATGGGGGTGGACATGAAGATGCCCCCGGCACAGGGCAGGGTGGCGGCGGCCTTCAGGGCCAGCAGCCCGCCTAGGGAGAGGCCGGCTATGTAGATCCGTTGGTAAC
Source organism: uncultured Phascolarctobacterium sp. (assembly GCA_964641395.1). Lineage (GTDB taxonomy): Bacteria > Bacillota > Negativicutes > Acidaminococcales > Acidaminococcaceae > CANQBR01. The sequence continues at coordinate 25,128 of CAZXKQ010000021.1, forward strand.
GGGCGGCCAGTTGGGCGTAGGCCGCCTCTACCGAGGCGTACCAGTCGGCGGCCCGGCTGGCGGCCAGGTCGGCGAAGCTGCCCCCGTGGCCGGCTAAGCGGAGCCCTAGGACCGTGTAGCCCAGCCGGTGCAGGTAGTCCCCCAGGGGGCGCAGTTCGGCCGGGGTGCCGGTGTAGCCGTGGATAAGGAGCAGGGCCTCCGGCCTGCTGCCAGGGAGGAAATAGGCGGCGGCGCCGTCTCTAAGCTCCATCAGTCCGCCCCTCCTTTCTGCTTTTTCCCTATTATACCATAAGGAGGGAAGAAGGGCAAAAAAGCCCGCCGGAGGGCAGGGGATAGGGCGGAGCAAAAAATTTACGAAGGTATACTTTTGTCATACCCACTTACCATATATAGGTATAAATTGAATACATGAAAGAGCCACAGGCTAACCTTCTAGATATGGAGTAAATGCCTAATTCCAGCATGGTATCGGGGTGAGGATACCCATGGCTCAACTCAGTATCACACTGAACCAGGAAGAGATCTTGCTACTTGTTGCAGAAAATCCCACTGCTACCTTCAAAAATCTCCTAGAAAGTAGGCTCAGCGGCCTTCTGAAAATCGAAGCATTTTGAATAGCTATAGGCTGGCCTAAATGAGAGGATTGCTGCGAGAAGGAACAGCCGGAACGGCATCTGTAGACAGGTTCTCAGTACTAGGGTAGGCATGAGCAATATCCAAATGCCAAGCCATCAGAAGCCGCCTTCCAAGACCATGGCCTTGGAGAATTATTACCGTTGCGAGGCATTGTCGGTCATTGCTATGGCGAAAATGGTGGCAAAGGAGTCTTCCACCCGGAATGTGTTTCGGATTATGGAAACGATATGCAACATTTCCTACTTTAAAAGTCTACGATTTCTGAAGTCTACAAGGATCTGCCCGCATCTGTGGAGGATTTTCGCAATCGTCGGCTGCTAGGTAAGTGTCCCTTCTTTGTCCTGGATGCCACCTATTTCAAAGCGCACGAGAACTACAGAATCAACTATAAGGCACTCATGGTAACCTGGGCTACCAAAACTCTTGGACACCGTGAAACCGTGAAGTCGTTGGCTTCAGGGTCTTTCAGAAGTTAGTTTTCAGATATTATACGGACGGAGTTTTGCTGATAACATATGGAGCACTCGAGGGCCCTCTGACTGCTATAATCAGGCTTTTTCGTAGGTTCCCTGGCAGAGGGGCTAGTTTTATTTCACAAAGAATGTACCCTTATCGAGGAGTGCGGAGATGTTGAGTAGGCTTCTATGGGATGCTAGTAAAAAATTTACCTGGGGGAATTAACATACAATTTGGGAATTGACATCATTTAAACATCTATAATAACGATGTTTATCTGCGGATATTTGAATTTTACAATCATCTTTTTATAGTATATAATTCCTTTAAGCGATGGCAATGCACCTATAAATGCCTTGCCATCGGTTTAGCTAACTTCGATTTGGTTGAATTTTAGTTGATATTAAGATTGGAGAAGGGATGGTACTATGGTTAACGTAAATCGTGTTCGTAAAATGATTGACGAACTTGGGCAATATGGAAAAACTCGTCAAAATGGCGTTACAAGGATTACTTTTTCAAAGGAGTACAAGGAGGCCACAGCATATTTGCGCACTTATATGGAACAACTAGGCCTGGAGATTTCAGTGGATTCCTTTGGTAATATGTTTGGTATCTATAAGGGTAGGGATTCTTCACTACCCAAAATACTTACAGGCTCCCATCTGGATTCCGTACCTGAGGGTGGCAGAATCGATGGTGCCTTAGGGATTGCATGTTCTTTAGAGGTTATTCGGTCCTGGCATGATGAGGGTTATATGCCAAACCGAGATGTCCAGATTATAGTAACGGCAGAAGAAGAGGGTTGCACATTTGGCTTAGGCTGTTTGGGTGCTCGTTGCATAGCAGGTGAAATGGTTGGCAAAAGCCCTTATGATATGTCTAAAAAAGACGGCACCACTATGGCAGAATGTATGCTTGAATATGGGCTCAATCCTGATGGTGCTTTTGATAAGTGTGCCCTAGATCCTAAAAATTACAAATGCTATCTTGAGCTACATGCTGAACAAGGTGAGGAACTTATGATTACGAACACACCATGTGCAGTTGTTACAAGTATCCCAGGAATTGAGAGACGCTGGCTAACTTTTACTGGCAAGTCTAACCACGCCGGTACTACGAGAATGGGCCGTCGTAAAGATGCCATGGTTGCGGCTGCCTCATTTATTACAGGCATGTATGAAAAGGCTTTGAAATCTAATGGAAGATTTGTTGCTACCGTAGGTGTTTGTAGCATTCCTGCCGAGGCTATTAATATCGTTCCTGGCGTATCAAAAATTGCAGTTGAGTCTCGTTTCCCGACTCCTGGTATAAAAGACGAGGTTTATAGGGCCATTGATGATTGTATTAAATATGCGGAAGATACCTATGGTGTAAAAGTTGCCTGCGACAGGCATCTCTATTCTCCCCCTGTCGCTTTTGATAAATCATTGGTAGATGAACTGATGAGGGCAGCAGATGAGGTTGATGTTAAACACTGCGCAATGCCTAGCTGGGCGGGTCATGACGGTAAAATAATCCAGACAAGATTCCCTGCAGGAATGTTATTCGTTCCCAGTATAGGCGGTATTAGCCATTCCCCTTTAGAAGCAACCCCATGGGAAGCCGTTGCGGATGCTTTGAAGGTTATGGATAGGGCGTTAAAAAATTTGTCGAAATAGAAAAGGAGGCAACAAAATGTTATTTGCAGTAGGCGTGGTTGTAATTGCAATTACGATGTATGCCATAATTAAAGGACATGAGGCTAAGCTCGTCCTGGTAATTGGTGGTATGGTCATGTGTTTTGCCGCAGGTAAATTTAATCTTCCGTTTGATACTTTTGCCGATGCTATGGTTAATAAGGGCTTAGTGCCTGTTGTTTGTTCGGTTATGGGTTTTGCTTATGTTATGAAATTGACTGAATGCGATACTAATCTTGTGCATTTGCTAGCTGACCATGTAAAAAGATTTAAAATTTTGCTAATTCCTGCAGCCGTTATAATAACCTGGCTGGTAAATATTGCTTTGCCTACAGCGGCAGGATGTGCCGCAGCAGTTGGTATCGTTTTGATTCCCACTATGATTAATTCCGGTATCCATCCGGCCATTGCCGCTTCTTGTATCCTGGCTGGCACTTGGGGTTCAGTATTAAATCCTGGTACGGTACATAACCCATTTATTGCGAAGATAGCCAATACTGATCCCATGTCGATAGTTATAGGGCATTTTCCTGCAGCAGCTGCTGCGGTGTGCGTTATGGCAATTGTCTTAGCATTAATAGCTTATTACCTTAAAGAAAACACGGGATACGTACCAGCAGCGGCACTCGAAGAAGGCGAGCAGTTTAAGGTAAATTACATAAAGGCCATTATGCCAATCGTTCCTTTACTACTGCTAATATTAGGTTCCAAACAAATTAAGATAATCCCTTATATGTCTGTATTGCAATGCATGCTTATAGGTGTTATCATTACAGCAGCAATTACAAGGCCAAACTTAATAAAAATGTCCAAAGAGTTCTTTTCTGGTATGGGCAGTGCCTATGGAAATGTCATCGGTTTGATTGTGGCAGCCGCTGTATTTGTCGCCGGAATGCAGGCCTTAGGCATTATCAATACGCTGATTGCTTACATGAAAGCTTCAACAAGCATTGCCAAGATAGCAGCTGCCGTCGGTCCTTATTTAATTACTGTTTTGTCAGGTTCTGGCGATGCTGTAAGCTTGGCCTTTAATGGTGCTATTACTCCCCATGCTGTTGAGTTTGGTCTGGATCCTGCTCGCTTGGGTTCTCTGGCATATTTGTCGGGTGGCCTTGGTCGTTCTATGTGCCCCGTTGCTCCTGTTACTATTATCTGTGCCCAACTGGCTGGCTGCGAGGCTATGGATATGGTAAAGAGAAACGCTATCCCTGCAACTCTGGCCCTGTTAGTCGTATTGCTTATTATTTGATCTATGCAAATTTCAACAATCAAATTGCAAGACCTGTTTAAAAAGTTATTCCCCTAAGCCCTTCCTTTGGAGAAAAGGTTGCTTACAGATTCTCGGCTTGTCTGATGGTACTGTACCGATATCTTGTCCAAATTTCTGAAAGCATCGCTTGCGATGTAAATTGACTTGATGTCGGTACTGTGCCACTAGGATCGCTTTCAACTAACTATTGAGATTATCCGATTTAGCTCCCAGTTAAAAGCTTCAATCCGGGTGCGAGAGTTTAGCGTCCCACGGGGAAGGCTGTTGCATTAGACCCCCGTATTGGCAATCGTGGCAGGTGGATGACTGTCGATTTTCTGTTCTTATATGCGGAACCAGATTAAAAATACTCTTGTCGTATAATGTTACCCATTTTTCGGCTTGTTTTTATGATATAATAAATCAATCCGAGGCACTGGCCACCTCGGAGATCGTTTTATGTAGATTTCGTTCCAAATACAAAAGTTGTTGTCATAGATTGTATATTTTTAGCTGCCTTGATTCTGCAGTCAGCCATCCTTGTGGTTTAAATTTATAGTGAACTATTATCATTATGACCGACAGCTGTCAAATTAAATAGGAGGCTAATTATGGATTCTTTAACTGCAAAATATGCTAAATTGGGTGTAGAATCAGCACCTGGGCAAGAGGATCTGCAGCAAAAGGTTGAGTTGCCGCTTCGTGGAGAACCTGTTAAAGGGAAAAAGATTGATTTTTCACATGGTGATGTTGATGCTCACATTCCTACGCCGGGCTGCCTGGATTTGTTTCTTGAAGGCTTTGCCAAGGGTGCTCAACAGGCATATACTGAATACCGTGGGCAGAAGGCTGCCCGCCATGATGTGGCCCGTAAATTAACGGCATTTACTGGAGCTTCTGTGAATCCTGATACAGAAATTATTCTTACACCTGGCACACAGTGCGCATTGTTTTTAGCTATGGGTGCTCTAGTAGGAAGAGGAGATAAGGTTGCTATAGTTCAACCAGATTACTTCGCTAACCACAAGTTAGTCGAATTCTTTGATGGCGAAATAGTTCCTATTCAAATGCATTACGAAACTGCTCCTGACGGCACCGCCGGTCTTGATGTTAAGGAATTAGAAGCAGCCTTTGCTAATGGGGTAAAACTGTTCTTATTCTCTAATCCCAATAATCCAACAGGCGTGATTTATTCAAGGAGAGAAATCACTACTATAGCTAAATTAGCTAAAAAATATTGTGCTTCACTCATTGTTGATGAGCTTTACAGTCGTCAGATTTTTGACAATCGCCCTTATACACATCTGGGGGCTTTAGAAGAACGTCCGGCAAACCTTGTCACTATTCTTGGACCGTCCAAGACGGAATCACTATCGGGTTTCCGCCTTGGCGCAGCATTTGGCACCAAATACATCATTGACCGTATGGAGAAATTGCAGGCTATAGTGTCCTTGCGCTGTGGCGGCTATAGTCAAGCTGTTTTTACAAGCTGGTTTAACGAGCCGGTTGGGTTTATGGCCGACAGAATTCGTCAACACCAAGAAATTCGTGATGGGGCACTGAAAATTTGTCGCGCCGTTCCGGGAGTTACAGTTCGTACAACAGAGGGTGGTTCGTATTTGTTCGTTTGCCTGCCTGAGCTAGATATATCCATTGGTGATTTCTGTAAGTGTGTTCGTAAGTTAGCCAATGTAACGATAACCCCTGGTACGGAATTTGGACCACAGTTTACGCATCATTTCCGCATTAATTTTTCTCAGGACAAAGCATCCGCTTTTGATGCACTCTGTCGTGTTTTTACAGTTTTGGAGCGCTATCGCAAAGTGTAAAAAGGAGTACATTATGCTCAAGGTGGGTTTAATCGGTTTTGGCAAGATTGGCAAAAAAATTTACAAAGAATTAATGAATGAGGTAGAGTTTACTTTCATTTATGATAAGCTTGTCCCGCAGGGTGAAGAAGCTAGGGAGATTGCCATCAGTTCTGTTGCGGATTTGGAAAAGAAATGTCAGGAAAAACCAGATATGGTAATAGAATGTGCTGTGGCGACTCTGCTCAATGAGATTGCTCCCATCATACTTAAATACACGAATCTTATGGCGTTCTCTCTTACAGCTTTTGCCAATAGGGATTTTGAAGAAAGGGTTAAGGAAATATGTAGCATCTATCATCACCGCTTCTTTATTCCTCACGGAGCTATTTTGGGCTTAGATGGGATCTTCGATGCCAAACCCATTTTGGAGTCTGTCAAGGTAACGACTACGAAAAAACCAAATAATCTAGGCTTGACCAATTCAGTACGCCAGGTTGTTTATGACGGGACAACACGTGGAGCTTGCTCCGCCTTTCCTCGCAATGTAAATGTCCATGCTGCTTTGGCTGTCATAGGGCTGGGATTTGATAGAACTCATTCTATCATAGTTTCAGATCCTGATTCCCCAGGAAATACGCATAATATTGAAATTGCCGCTAATGGCTGTTCCTTTACTATTTGTGTTGAATCTACTCCCGGCAAGGGTGTTACAGGCTCATATACGCCTGTGTCGGCAGTTTCTAGCACTCGTCGTTTACTTTTAGGAACTGATATCACTATAGTGTAGACTTGAAAGCTCTTTGACATTTTGTTATATATCCCTAAAATTGATTAAAAAATTACAAAAATCAATTTTGGGGATTTTTTTGTGACTAGTGCAAAACACTATATCTATGGAATCGAAATCTCCTACTACTCCTACTAGTTAACTTGTAATATATTCGCATATTGCTGATAAGGTACAATATTATGAGTATAAGCAAATAAAATAGAACATAGCTTTCAGACTCCGGTCGAATAAGTTTGCCAATCACATCCTTGGCAAAGGAGCAGAGAAACTATGTTCAGGACTATTCTACGACTAAACAAGGAGGTACTCAAGGGACATATTAGAAAATTTGTGTGGGAGAGTATCAAAGATACCCCCCTATGAAATATTAAAGCAAGATGCCTAGAGATACATGTAGGCTGCAAAACAAAATTTGAATAAAACGGTAATTGGCAAGGCTACCGTAGCGGCCATTAGGCTAAAAACCTTGTCCTTTGCAGAGCGGGAAGTATCCGTACGTTTATGTAGGCGGGATATACTTGTGGCGTAATTGGGGCAAAGAATATGGGAAGGTATCGGATATGGAAGCGATAGCTGTCAATGAGGATTAATAGCGGGAAGTCTTGGGAGTAGGTGAGATGGCTTGGATTAAGACAAGAAAAGTTGAAAATCCTTCTTGGTGTAACTGAAGGAACAAGAGTTTAAGGGTTAGGACTGGGGATAGGGGGCAAAAATATGGGGATGCTGGAAACGCCGACAGAGGTTTTCCCAATGGCACAATATCAGATGCATATGCACTTTTACCGAAACATCATTTCTGTGATGCCCAACAACAAAATCAGGGGAGTGATAGGGATGCCTATAGCGGTACATGCGCAAGAAGGTAGGGAATCCGCTCAGGAAAAGAAATTGAGGTAGTGTAAAAACTAGGTGGACAAAAGCTAGAAGCAGTAGCCAGGGGCAAGGGGTTGCAGGAGGCTACGAAGCGACGATGGCATATATGAATTTCTTCACCGCAATACCGGGCCAAGATGATAACGAATAATGCCATTGTGGGGGTAAGAAGAGAGTTGGAGTGTTGCACTAGGGCGATATGGCACTACCAGGCAGCCAGAGCGCACTGTGCTGGTTTGTGCCAGGCTTAAGTATGTGGTGGGAAGTCAATGGAACTCTAGGAGACACCAAGAGGCACATGAACATGACCCCTATGAAGAAAATAGATAACGGCACTCTGCTTGGATATCTGACTAACTAGACAGCGGGGGCCTAGTGACAGAAAAATTTGCAAAAGATAAAGATTCTTGACACAACCTAGGTGCCAGCCCCTTTTTTCACTAGTGGGCAGGCAGGTGCTGGCGCAGGTACTCTAGCTGGTCAGGGGTTTCCGCACCGGCGGTATCTGCTGCCTCTTCAAAGGAAAAGCCTTTCGCAATTAGCTTCAAAAAGACCTTTAACATGTTAGCCAACATTCCCTCTTCCCAGCATTCTTCCTGAACTTCTTCCAGCACGGCGCTGCTCCAATTACACACCCTGTCCACCTCCGCTTCTATCTCCTTAGTCATGGCAATCTGGAAGGTGTCGGCCAGTATGGCCTTCACTTCCTCTAGCGGCA
>CAZXKQ010000022.1:0-33083 GCA_964641395.1 uncultured Phascolarctobacterium sp.
CCCTCTGTCAAGACAGTATCCTTCTGTAAAACACAGCAAAAAGGCCGCCCTCAGCCGTGCCTAAGAGGGAAAAAGCCTCCCTAAGGGGAGGCTTTTCTTTGCAACACTAGAAAAAGCGGGAGGCGGCGTAACAGGCAGGCCAGGCCTCAGCGAGGCCGCTCCCTCCTGGAAGCCAGCTCTACCAAGCAGTAGACGGCTCCGGCCAATATGAGCAGGTAGCCGGGCAGCTCCATGCTCTCTTCGATGAAGTTCTTAAAGATGCTGGCCAGCCTGCGGTTGACCACCAGCCGCCACAGCACCCCCATGCCGTAGATGCGGGAAACCACCAACACCCACAGCAGGCCCACCACCAGGATGTCATAGGCCCTAGTGGCCAGAAAGGCCGCCAGGCTGCGGCAGGCCGCCGCCCTTCCCCTGCCTAGGGCCAGGTAGATGAAGAGGGCCGCCACAGGCAGGGCTAGCCAGGCCCAGGCCCCGTGAAAAAACAGCTTGTCAAGCTGGGAATCCATCTCCCTGATAGCCATGCAGGCTACGAAGCCCCCTACCAGGTAGAGGCCCCTCTCCTGATAGCGCCAGGCGGCGTAACAGAAGCAGAGGGCGCTGAGCCATATGATCCCTTCCTGGGCCAGTTCCGTCCAGCCGCCTTCCACCAGGTAGTGGTAGAGCTTGAAGTCATGGTAGACTAAGAGGCACATGAACCCCATAGCCAGCACCAGGAACAGGGCGGCCAGGATGAATTGGAGGAATTTTTTGCCAATGTACCTCTCTTCCTGGCTCATCCACCCCACCCCCAAGCAGGCCCGTCTCTAGCCTTTAGAACTGCTATTAAGTGCTTACTAAAGCTGATTTTATCATAATTTTACTTTTTGTGCAAAGGGGTGAGAGCGTTTTTTGTCATATATGTAGATTGATTTTCCTTAGAGCAGAGCCGTTTCCCCCTAAAAGGGCATAAAAAAAGAGCCTGCCGGTCAGCAGGCCTCATCCTCTACCCCTCAGGGAGTTGCCCTATGCGGGTGTATAAAAAAATCCTCCACCCTTACTTGCTCCAAACGGAGCAGGTAGCTTTTTTTCTCCAGGCCGGCGGCGTAACCGGTCAGGCTGCCGTCCCTGCCCACCACCCGGTGGCAGGGCACCATGATGGAGATGTTATTGCGGGCTACGGCACCTCCCACCGCCTGGGGAGCCATACGCCGCCACCCCTGCTGGGCGGCCAGGCGCCGGGCCAGCTCCCCGTAGGTGGTAGTGTGGCCGTAGGGGATGGTGCAGAGCAGGGCCCAGACGGCCTTTTGAAAGGGACTGCCCTTAAAGAGCAGGGGCAGGGTGAAAGAAGGCTCCTGGCCGGCAAAGTAGCAGTCCAGCCATCTTTTGGCCGCTGTAAGGAGGGGCAGCTCCCCGGCCTCATGCTGGGGCCCCAAGGAGCGGGCATAGCGGGCCTGGCCGGCAAACCACAGGCCTGTCAGCCCCTCCTGCTCTGCAGCCAGCAAGATGTCGCCTAGGGGAGAATGATAGTGGCTGGTGTATTCCATAGTAAACTGGCTACCTCCCTTTGAACTGGGCAGGGTGCTCCGTCCTGCCTGGGCCTGCCTTGCCCAGGGCTTAGAGGAAGATGTACTTACAGATGAAGAGGAGGGAGAGGATGTACATCAGAGGGGTGATGTTCTTCCTCCGACCGCTGAGGAGGTTGATGATCACGTAGGAGATGATGCCGATGGAGATGCCGTCGGAGATGCTGTACAAGAGGGGGGTGAAGAGGAGGCAGAGGTAGGCGGGCACAGCCTCCGGCAGTTCGTTAAAGTCGATCTCCGTCACGCTGGTGATCATCAAGAAGCCTACGAACAGCAGGGCCGGGGTGGTGGCGAAACCGGGGATGGCGGTAAAGATGGGGGCTAAAAAGATGGACAGGAGGAAGAGGAGGCCTGTCACCACCGAGGCCAGGCCGGTCCTGCCTCCCTCGGCGACGCCGGAGGAGCTTTCCACAAAGGTGGAAACGGTGGAGGTGCCGCACACCGCCCCTGCGCAGGTGGCGATGGCATCGGCCAGCAGGGCCTGCTTAACCCGGGGCAGCTTCCCCCTGGCATCCAGCATCCCCGCCTTGTTGGCGCAGCCGATGAGGGTGCCCAGGGTGTCGAAGATGTCCACAAAGAGGAAGGCGAAGACCACCACGATAAAGTCCAGGATGTGAATAGAGGTAAAATCGGTGTTAAAGCACTGGCCGAAGGTGAGCCCCATGGCCCCTAGGCTGAAGTCGCTGAAGGAGGGAAGGAGGGAGTAGTAGCCCTTGTCCGGGGTCACTGCGTAGAGCCCTGTCAACTGGCAGAGGATGCCCAGCAGCCAGGTGCAGAGGATGCCGATGAGGATGGAGCCCTTGTACCTTTTGATGTAGAGGATGCCGATGATGAAGGTGCCTGCCAGGGCCAGCAGGGCGCTGATGCCGGCGGTGTGGAAATTGTGGGAGAAGTTGACGATGGTCACCAGGGTGGAGTCGGAGTTGACCACCAGGTGGGCATTCTGCAGGCCGATGAAGGCGATGAAGAGGCCGATGCCTACGGAGATGCCCTTCTTCAGCTGCAGGGGTATGGCGTTGAAGATGGCCTCCCGCACGTTGGTGAGGGAGAGGATGATGAAGATGATGCCTTCGATGAAGACGGCCAAAAGGGCCACCTGCCAAGGATAGCCCATGGCGCCGCACACGGTGTAGGCGAAGTAGGCGATGAGGCCCAGGCCGGGGGCCAGGGCGAAGGGGTAGTTGGCCAGCAGGGCCATCACCATGGTGCCGATGAAGGAGGAGACGGCGGTGGCCATGAGGATGGCATTTCTGTCCATGCCTGTAGTAGAGAGCATGGCGGGATTGACGGCCAGGATGTAGGCCATGGTCATGAAAGTGGTGAGGCCGGCGATGACCTCGGTTTTCACAGTGGTTTTGTTCTCCGTGAGATGAAAGAAACGCTCTAGCATGTGGAGCCCTCCGCTTCTATATTTTTAGCCCTGCAGCCAGGCCGGCCATACCCGGGCCTCTCTCCAGCGGCCCTCTGCAGCTTTGGCGACAGGGGCAGATTGAACTGCTTCAGCCCATCTGTCTCCTGCTCCGCCTGGTAGTCTCCCAGGTAGATAAAGACTGCCTGCAACAGGGGCCTTGCCGCCTCTTTGTCTTTGAGTGTACCGTATTTTTCCCTCTTTGTCAACAAACAGAGGGAGGAGGGTCATGCTTCCTCCTAGAACCCGGCGGCACCTTCCTCCTCTACACCCACAGGATGCTGGCTACCCCCTCCGTAACAATACCCCCTGCTGCAGGCGGCCTGCCGGTAACAGGGGGTTCATAGTGAGGGTAGAGAGTCTAGCTTATTTCAAGCCTTGGTAGAAGCTGTCGTCCACCGGCTCCAGCCAGTCGGTTTTGTAGGGGCCGCCAGGCTCCATCATCACCAGGTGCTGGAAGGTCTTGCCCGGGGCGGCGCCGTGCCAGTGCTTGACGTTGGCGGGGATGGTCACCCTGTCCCCCGGCCGCAGCTGGTGGGGCTCCTCCCCCCAGATCTGGTAGTAACCGCTGCCGCTCACGGCGTAGAGCATCTGGCAGGTGCCGTTGTGGACGTGCCAGAAGGTGTGGGCGCCCCTGTGGAAGGTGACGTTGTTCATAGGCACCCCGGCCGTGGTAATAGAGGCCAGGTAGCTGTTGCCGGTGAAGAAGGCGGCATAACCGGCGTTGAACTTGCCGATGGGGAAGATGGCGCCGCCGCCGCTGGCGTTCAGATCCGCTACGATTTCCTGCACCGGCACCGGCCGCTCTGCTTCTTCAGCAGCCAGGGCCACGCTGCAGAGGCCGGCCAGGCAGAGGGCCGCCAGGGCGAGGCTGAGAGTTTTTTTCACTTGCATAAAGCATCCTCCTTTTGTTTTTACAGGTGCTTGCCGAAGAAGGCCTTCAGCTTGCCTACCGCCTGCTCCACGTATTCAGGTACGAAGTAGGTGGTGATGTGGGTGGCGCCGGGGATGAGGAAGAGCTCCTTCTCCGCCGCATTGACCGCCTTAGCATAGGCCTCCTGGCTCATGTAGAGGGAGTCGGCCTTGCTGCCTGCCATCAGCAGCAGGGGCTGGTCGATCAGGTCGATGTGGTCCGTAGCGTCCCAGATCATAGCCTCTGCCAGGCTGCGGGTGGCGTAGCGGAAGGTGGAGGCAGGGTGGCGGTGGCTGCGGCCGTAGTACTCCATCCCCTCCCGGTACAGGTCCACCGGCACCTTGGCGATGGCCTCGTCGGTGAGCTTGTCAAAGTCCACATCCCCAGAATAGGTAATGGTGTGGTTGACGGCTTCCTGGGCCCGGGCGTCCGACACCTGGTGCACCCGCTCCAATATGTTGTCAGGGGTGCTGTCCATGTAGCCCAGCCGCCGCACCCTGCCGGTATTGAACATGCTGAGGGTGGCCACCGCCTTGAAGCGCTTGTCGGTCTTGACCGCGTTGAGGGTGTAGCCGCCCCCGCCGCAGATGCCCAGGATGCCTATCCGCTTAGCGTCTACCCCGGGATAGGTGGAGAGGTAGTCGGCCATGCCCCGGATGTCCTCGGTGCGGAAGTAGGGGATGTCCAGGTTGCGAGGCTCCCCCTCACTGCCCCCCTGGTAGGAAGCGTCGGCGGCTATGGTGATGTAGCCCAGGGCGGCCAGCCGTTGGGCGTAGAGGCCGGCCACCTGCTCCTTCACCCCTCCGTTAGGATGGGCCACTGCCACGGCAGGATAGGCCTTCCGGCCGTCGTAGCCGGCAGGAGTGTACACATTGGCCGCTATCTTCAGCCCGTTCAGCCGGTAGTGGACGGGGTGGATGTTCACCTGCCCTTGAAGGTTCTCCGTAAGGGCCCCAGGGTAGAGGAGGCCGTAGGGGTTCTTCTGGGCCGCACCGGCGGCACTGCACAGGCCCAGGGCCAGCAGGAGGCTGGCGGCTAAGAGGTATTTTTTCCGCATTATACTCACCCTTTCTCTAGGCGCAGTCAGCCGCGCCTGGTCTTACGGAGCCATTATAGCTGTTAACGCCAGCTTTAAGACAAGGGCTGGGGAGTATAATTTTTGCCTTTGCCGTTTTCGGCCATCACCCCTGCCAGGGCGTGGGGCACGTAGAGCTCCTCCAGGTAGGCCAGCTCCTCCGGGGCCAGCTGCAGCTCCACTGCCTGGGCCAGCCCCTCCAGCTGGGAGAGCTTGGTAGCCCCCACTACGGGAGCCTCTACCTTGCTCAGCAGCCAGGCCAGGGCGATCTCCGTCATGGTAACCCCCCGCTGGGCGGCCAGTTCTGCCACCCGGGCGATGATCTTCCCGTCAGCGGCGGCAGTGGCATCGTACTTAAAGCGGGCGTAGGCATCCTCCCGCAGCCGCTTGGAAGTCTCCCCCGGCCGTTTGGCTAGACGGCCGCCGGCCAGGGCGCTGTAGGGGGTGAGGGCGATGTGCTGATCCTGGCAGAAGGGTATCATCTCCCGCTCCTCCTCCCGGGCGATCAGGTTGTAGTGGCCCTGGAGGGAGACGAACTCCGTCAAGCCCTGCTCCCTGGCGTAAAAATTGGCCTTGGCCAACTGCCAGGCATAGCAGTTAGAGATGCCGATGTAGCGGGCCTTCCCTGCCTTCACCGCCTGGTGGAGGCCCTCCATGATCTCTTCCATAGGGGTGCGGTAGTCCCACATATGGTAGATGTAGAGATCCACGTAGTCCAGACCCAGGTTCCTCAAGCTGCGGTCCAGGTAGTTGGCTATGTGCTGCTGCCCCCTCACCCCGGCGTCTATCTCCTCCTGGGTGCGGGGAGTGAACTTAGTGGCCAGTACATAGTCCTCCCGGCGGGCAAAGTCCCGCAGGGCCCGGCCTACGTACTGCTCGCTGCTGCCCTGCTGGTAGACCAGGGCGGTATCGTAGAAGTTAATGCCCAGCTCCAGGGCCCGCCTGATAATGGCCCTGGTCTCCTCCTCCCCTACCGTCCAGCTGTGCTGTCCGGTGGCAGGATTGCCAAAGCCCATGCAGCCCAGGCAGATGCGGGACACCTGCAGCTGGGCCTTCCCTAGTTTGACGTACTTCATCTGCTGCCTCCTCGACCCTCAGTCCGCCTTGCTCACCGTCACCTGGCCCTGGAGGGCGGCGATGGCCTCCTTGCCCTCTACCGCCTCGCCCAGGGCGTAGAGGCCCTCATAGGAACCAAAGTCCTTGTAGTAGAGCACTACATTGCCCCAGGGGGAGAAGTAGGCCAGGGAGCCCTTTTTAGCCACTGCCTTGATGGGCTGGGCCGTGTCCAGCTTTTTAGCGGGATAGAAGATCTTTTCGTTGTCGGCGTAGTTCTCTATCTTCACCTGCAGGGGCAGCTGCTGATAGAGGGACTGGGCCGCCCTGCTGTCATTGAGGGCGAAGACCACCCTGTGCTTCCCGTCTGATACTGCTAACTTCATGCTTCCTGCCTCCTTCACCCTTACCTGCTGCGCCGGCTGTCCTCCCGCCTGGGCCCTGTCTGCCTGGCCGCAGGCTGCCAAGAGGGGCAGCAACAGCAGGAGGGCCGCCAATACCCCTAGTTTCTTCATGTCAACCTCCTCGGCCTAGACCGGCTCTTCCCGCCTGCCCAGGCCTGATAAAAAAGCTGCGAGGAAACCTCACAGCCTTAGTATACACCCAGCACCGCGCCTGGGCCAATTCTTTATCCCTATGCTTCCTTATGCTTTTTAAGCATAACCAGGCCTGCCCTCCCTACAGGTAGAGCTCACAGTCCTTGCGCACCGAGCAGGCCTTCTTCAGCAGCAGGGAGGCGGCGAAGACCAGGGCCGGGTTCAGCTTGCGGGCCCCCTGGGGGCACCTGGCCACACAGCGCATACAGGAGATGCACCTGTCCTTGGCCGTCAGCTGGGGCCGGTCCGGCTGGATGGCCCCCGCCGGGCAGAGACGGGCGCAGAGGCCGCAGCCGTTGCAGGCGGCAGAGGCCTTAGGCACCATGCTCACTCCTGCCGCCTTCTTGTAGGGCCGCTTGCCTGGTATGGTAAAGGCGGCAGCCTTGGCGGGCTGGGCCAGTTTGGCAGCGATCTGCCGCCCTATGGCCTGGAGCTGGGCTGCATCCTTGTCATCAGGCCGCTGAGCTGCGTAGTGGCGGAGGATGGAGTGCTCAGCCACGGCGGCCACAGCCGCCACCACCTGGAAGCCGGCCGCTGTAGCCAGGTCGGCCAGTTCCAGCAGGGTATCCTCATAGGCCCGATTGCCGTAGACGCACAGCACCACGCAGGGTTGGCCCTGGCCCCGCTGCTGCAGGCCCGCCAGTCTGGCCGCCGCCAGGGCGGGCACCCGGCCGCCGTAGGAGGGGACGGCTATAACCGCCACCTCACCTGTCCCAGGGACAAAGCTGTTTCCGTCAAAGGCCCTGTCCGTCAGATCGTAGTAGTTGCTGAGGGGGCCCAGCCCCTGGCAGAGCAGCCGGGCCGCCTTCTCCGTTCCCCCTGTAGGGCTGAAGGAAAGCAAAGAGCAGTTCATCTTCCACGCCTCCTTAGTACAAGAAAACCCTCTCTCCTAGGGCTGCATTTGTTTTCTAGCCCCCTGCCATCCAGGCCCTAGAGGGCCATGACCAGGGTGCCTAGGCCGATGAGGATGCAGCCGGCCACGGCCTTGGGCCCGGCCTGCTCCTGGAGGAAGACGAAGGCCAGCACCAGGGTCAGCACCACGCTCAACTTATCGATGGGTACCACCTTGCTCACCTCTCCCAACTGGAGGGCCTTGTAGTAGCAGAGCCAGGAGGCCCCAGTGGCCAGACCGGAGAGGATGAGGAAGAGCCAGCTCTTGCGGCTCATCTCCCCGAGGCCCCCCTGGGCGCCGGTAAGGAAGACCAGGCCCCAGGCCATGACCACCACCACTACGGTCCGCACTGCCGTGGCCAGGTTGGAGTTGACCCCCTCAATGCCCACCTTGGCCAAGATGGAAGTGAGGGCGGCAAACAGTGCCGACAAGAGGGCAAAGACTAACCACATAGACTGCCTCCTCCTTTCAAGGGAGTATTTGCAGGATACTGCCAGCCAGAGGCAGCCTTCCCCGGCGGGGCTAGATCCTAACCCCGCCCCAGCTCCCCCTGCTAAACCTATTGTGCCATGGAGCAGGGCATAATGCAAGCCCCTAGGGAAAAAAGCCGGAGCCTGGCCCCGGCCGGTTCACTCGCCGTTATATTCCTACTTGACAGCTAGGGAGAAAAGCCTTATACTATACCTACTTAGTTTCTAGGTTGCTAGAGTTTAGCCCTGCGGCCAACCTGTAGGCCTGGCTGGGAAGCCCTAGCAGCCCCGACTTCGCTATCGTAGCTGCCCTCCCGCCTTTGACAGGCTTAGGCGGCAGGGTTCCACCCTCCGTCAGCCTCTCAGCCCTAAGCTAGGGTTTTCTCCTCCCAGCGGCGCAAATGGTGGTACTTAAGCTCCTTCTCCGGGAGGGCAGCTATGACTTTACTCCCTCAGTACAGAGGAGCAGCTAGCTGTGAAGCAAAGCCTGGTCTGGCTGCGGGCCGCAGCAGGAAAGACCGAAAGAGGAAGGGCAGTGTCTATGAGCGCATTAGAAGAAAAATACCAGCGGCTCCAGTCCCTGCTCCGCGCCCTGGGCAGCGTGGCCGTAGCCTTTTCCGGGGGCGTGGATTCCACCTTCCTGCTCTATGCCGCCCATCAGGCCCTAGGGGCCAAGGCGGTGGCGGTCACAGCCAAGTCCTGCTCCTTCCCGGAGCGAGAGCTGCAGGCGGCCCAGGCCTTCTGCGTCCAGCACGGCATCCGGCACCTAATCTGCGAGTCAGAAGAACTGGACATAGCCGGCTTCCGCACTAATCCCAGCAACCGTTGCTACCTCTGCAAGCGGGAGCTGTTCAGCAAGATCTGGGCCCTGGCCCGGCAGGAGGGGCTGCAGGCGGTGGTGGAAGGCTCCAACCTGGATGATAACGGAGATTACCGCCCCGGCCTCCTGGCCGTCCAAGAGCTGCAGGTGGCCAGCCCCCTGCGGCAGGCCGGCCTGAACAAGGAAGAGATCCGGCAACTGTCCAAGGCCCTGGGCCTGCCTACCTGGAACAAGCCCTCCTTCGCCTGCCTGGCCTCCCGCTTCGTGTACGGGGAGACCATCGATGAGGAAAAGCTGGCCATGGTGGACAAGGCGGAACAGCTGCTGTTGGACTTGGGCCTGCACCAGGTGAGGGTGAGGATCCACGGCCGGCTGGCCCGCATCGAACTGGCACCGGAAGACTTCGCCCCTCTCCTGGCTGAGCGGGAAACCGTCTACCGACGCTTGAGAGAACTGGGTTTTTCCTACGTCACTCTGGATCTCCTAGGCTACCGCACCGGCAGCATGAACGAAACCCTGCCAGCGGCCCAGGCCCGCCAGGCCTAAGGCCCCCTAGAGAAAAAAAACAGCCTGTCCTCCCGGCCAGGGAAGGCAGGCTGTAAGTTTAATCCCTTAAATGACGTAATCATCTCCCGCAGCGCCGGTGTCCATCAGGTCGGCAATGCTGACGCTGTCCAAGTACTCATTGATCCGCCTGTCCAGGCCCTGCCAGAGGGGCAGGGTGCGGCACTCTCCCGCCCTGGGGCAGGCGGGGGCCCCCTTCTCCAGGCAGGCGACGGTGGCCAGGGAATCCTCCGTCAGCCGCAGGATGCTGCCTACGCTGTACTGCTCCGGCGGCTTAGTGAGCTTGTAGCCCCCTCCCTTGCCCCGCATCCCCTGCAACAGCTGGGCCTTCACCAGCAGCTTGATGATGCTTTCCAGATATTTTTCCGATATCTCCTGCCGCCGGGCGATGAGCTTCAGGGGAACGAAGTTTTCCGACCGATGCTCGGCCAGATCGATTAAAACCCGCAGGGCATAGCGCCCCTTAGTAGATATCAACATTTCGGCACCCTCTCTCCCTAATAAACCCATTATACCCCATGAAAAGTGGTTATTCAAGGGAAGAAATTTACAAAATTCCCTTGACAAGGGCTGGCTCTAGGCTTATAATTACCATAATCCTAGCAGAAAGGTTGGTATAATGAGGGGTGGAACCCTCCCCTCCCTAGCCTGAACCTGCCCTGCTATACTTTGAAGCTTTTTAGGAGGACTGAGCATGAGCAAAATCTATACTTCTGCCGACCAATTAATAGGCAAGACCCCGCTCTTAGAGCTGGTGCATATTGAGAAAGAGGAAGGCCTGGAGGCCACCTTGCTGGCCAAGCTGGAGTACTTCAACCCTGCTGGCAGCGTCAAGGACCGGATCGCCAAGGCCATGATCGATGATGCCGAAGCCAAGGGCCAGCTGCGGCCTGGTTCCGTCATCATCGAGCCCACCTCCGGCAACACCGGCATCGGCCTGGCCTCTGTGGCCGCCGCCCGGGGCTACAGGCTCATCATCGTCATGCCTGAGACCATGAGCGTAGAGCGCCGCCAGATCATGAAGGCCTATGGGGCCGAGCTAGTCCTCACGGAAGGGACCAAGGGCATGAAGGGGGCCATCGCCAAGGCCGACCAACTGGCCCAAGAGATCCCCAACAGCTTCATCCCCGGCCAGTTCGTCAACCCGGCCAACCCGGCCATCCACAAGGCTACCACCGGCCCGGAGATCTGGGAGGACACTGACGGCAAAGTGGACATCTTCATCTCCGGCGTAGGCACCGGCGGCACCATCACCGGCGCTGGCGAGTACTTGAAGGAGCACAAGCCTTCCGTACAGGTAGTGGCAGTGGAGCCGGCCAGCTCCCCCGTCCTCTCCAAGGGCACCCCGGGCAGCCACAAGATCCAGGGCATCGGCGCCGGCTTCGTCCCCGAGGTGCTGAACACCGCCGTGTATGACGAGATCATCGCCGTAGAAGACGGGGACGCCTTCGCCGTAGGCAAGCAGGTAGGCAAGGCTGAGGGCGTGCTGGTAGGCATCTCCTCTGGCGCCGCAGTGTGGGCCGGCATCCAGCTGGCCAAACGGCCTGAGAACAAGGGCAAGACCATCGTGATCCTGCTCCCCGACACCGGCGACCGCTACCTCTCCACTCCCCTCTTCGCCGACTAAGGATCTCCTGTAGGAAAAGACCCTGCTCTAGGGCTGCCTAGCGTGCTAGGCAGTCCTTTTTTTGGCAAAACCCACGGAAAGGAACTGGGAACAGCCGTAGGCCGTCCCTAGGCCGGCTCCCCCTTGACAGACCGGCCCCTCTATGTTAGGCTGTGCTTAAACAAAAAGAGAACGGCTCAGGGAAGGGCCGCTGCCGCCGTCAGGGAGGAATGAACATGCCGCTAGAGCTAGTTAAAGAGGACATAACCAAGTTGGCAGTAGACGCCATCGTCAACGCCGCCACCCCCAGCCTGCTGGGCAGGCGGGGCGTATCCGGGGCCATACACCGGGCCGCCGGGCCGGAGCTGCTGGCCGAGTGCCTCAGCCTGGGAGGCTGCCCCCTGGGCAGTGCAAAAATAACCCAGGCCTACCGCCTTCCCTGCAAGCACGTAATCCACACCGTGGCCCCCCGCTGGCAGGGCGGCAGCCAGGGGGAGGATGGCCTGCTGGCCTCCTGCTACCGCAATTCCCTGGCCCTGGCCTTTAATGCCGGCTGCACCACTGTAGCCTTCCCCCTGCTGGCCGCCGGCAGCTACGGCTACCCTAAGGACAGGGCCCTGCAGACCGCCCTGGACAGCATCCGGGCCTTCCTCCTGGAGCACGAGCTGACCGTCTACCTGGTGCTCTACCGGCCGGAATACTACCAGCTCAGCCCGGAGCTGGCCCAGGAGCTAGACCGCTACATCGCCGACCATTATGAGGCGGAGGCCGAAACAGTAACTATCCAGTCCCTAGAGGAGGAAGGGATAGCCGGCCAAGCTGGGGAGGCCATCTGCTTTGAGAGTATGGCTGGGGCTGTTGCTTCCGACAAAGGCCTCATCTCTGGCTTCCTCTACAGAAAGACCGACCTGGACCAGGTTGTGGAGCAGCTGGACGAAAGCTTTTCTGCTATGCTGCTGCGCAAGATCGATGAGAAGGGGCTCAGCGATGTGCAGTGCTATAAGAGGGCCAATATCAGCCGCCAGCTCTTCTCCAAGATCCGCAACGACCGGCCCGACCGACCCTATCGGCCTAGCAAGGTCACCGTCTTAGCCTTAGCCGTGGCCCTGGAGCTGTCCCTGGCCGAAACCCAGGAACTGTTGTTGAAGGCGGGCTTCGCCCTCTCCCCCAGCTATAAGCTGGACCTGATCGTGGAATACTTTATCAGCAAGGGCATCTACGACCTGGACAAGATCAATCAAGTCCTCTTCAGCCACGACCAACCCCTCTTAGGGAATGCCTCCCTCTAACCCTGGCCTGGCTCTGCCCAGCCAAGGGCAAAAAAACATCGCCCCTTCGCCGCAAATGTAGCTTGCTAGGCTACCTCTGGGGAGGGCGCCGGCCTTAGAATGTAGTTGTAAGGTGAAACCGTACAACTACATTTTTTACTGGAGGTAAACAAGATGAGCAAGGACATCGCAGAAGTAGTATTCATCCTGGACCGGAGCGGCTCTATGAGCGGTCTGGAGGCCGACACCATCGGCGGCTTCAACGCCATGCTGGCGAAGCAAAAAAAGCAGGAGGGCCAGGCCTACATCTCCACCATCCTCTTCGACAACGAGAGCCAGGTGCTCCACGACCGGGTAGAGGTGGAGAAGGTGGCTCCTCTCACCGACAAAGATTACTCTGTAGGCGGCTGCACCGCCCTGCTGGATGCCGTCGGCGGCGCCATCCACCACATCAGCAACATCCACAAGTACGCCCGGGAGGAGGATGTGCCCCGGCACACCATCTTCGTCATCACCACCGACGGCTTGGAGAACGCCAGCCACCGCTACTCCAGAGGCCAGGTCAAGGAGATGATAGAGGAGAAGAAGGAAAAGGGCTGGGAGTTCATCTTCCTGGGGGCCAACATCGATGCGGTAGAAACTGCCCGCAACTACGGCATCGCCGCAGACCACACTGCCAACTTCATCAACGACTCCTGGGGCACCAGCCTTAATTTCATGGTGCTAAGCGACGCCCTCTCCAGCATCCGGTCTAATAAGGGGCTGAAGAAGGATTGGAAGAAGCAGATTGACCAAGATTATCAGGAGAGAAAGAAAAAATAGCTAGGAAGGACCACAGAGCCTAGAGGCAAGCAAGGGATGGGTGTAGTCCTTGGTGTGTCCTGGGAGGGCTGGTCAGCCCCCCGGCGCACCAAGGACTCGCTTTTTATCCCCCTCAGAGGTTAAACCCTCACCTTCCCTCCTCTACCTGCAAGATCCTCCCGTCTATGGCCAGGGTCACCACCTGCCAGGGCAGCCTCTTGCCGCTCCGCTGCAGGGCCTGCCTTACTGCGTACTCCAGGCCGCCGCAGCAGGGCACTTCCAGCCGCACCACCGTCACCCCTCTGACGTTATTGAGGGCTAGGAGCTGGGTCAGCTTGTGGCTGTAATCCACCCCGTCCAGCTTGGGGCAGCCGATCAGGACGGTTTTGCCCTTGATGAAGTCCTCATGGAAGTTGCCGTAGGCATAGGCGCTGCAGTCCGCCGCCACTAGCAGCTGGGCCCCGTCCAGGTAGGGTGCCTGGACCGGCACCAGTTTAAGCTGTACCGGCCACTGGCTCAGCCTGCTGCAGCCAGGACCTCCTATGGCAGGGCCGGCAGGACTGAGGGCCCTAGGGGCAGAGCCAGGGCAGCCTCCCTGGAACCTGCTCCCCCCTTCTCCCTCCTTGGCCGCCTCCACCGCCGCCGCGTCATAGGCGGGAGCCTCCCGCTCTTCAAAGCTGATGGCCCCTGTGGGGCAGGCGGGCAGACAGTCCCCCAGCCCGTCGCAGTAGTCTTCCCGCAGCAGCCGGGCCTTGCCCCCTACCAGGCCTATGGCCCCCTCATGGCAGGCGGCGGCACAGGCGCCGCAGCCGTTGCATTTAGCCTGGTCGATTTTGATAAGCCTTCTCCGCATAAGTGTTACCTCCCTTGCAGAACCTCTGGTTGTTCTTGACTTGCTGCCCTCAGTCTAGTACAATAGGGGCCGTAAGTCTGTTGTAATAACAACGAAAAGGAGGTTTTTATGAAGGAATGGCTGCCCTTTTTGCGCAAGGCCCGGCTCTTCGCCGGCGTAGGGGATGAGGCCCTCCTCACCATGCTCTCCTGCCTCAAGGCCTCCCTCCAGCGCTACAGCAGGGGGGACTACGTACTGCGGCAGGGAGACTACCTCCGCAACCTCAACCTGCTGATCCAGGGCCGGCTCCACATCCAAAGGGAGGATTACTGGGGCAACCTGGGCCTCCTCCAGGAGCTCCGCCCGGGAGAACTGTTCGGAGAGGCCTACGCCGTGCCGGACAGCGGCCCCCTGCTCAACGACGTCATCGCCACCCAGGACAGCGTGATCCTGTCCTTCGACAGCCAGCGGGTCCTGTCCACCTGTCCCTCCGCCTGTCCCTACCACACCCAGCTGATCAAGAACCTTTTTTACACCATCTCGGAGCGGAACCGCAGCCTGGTGCAGAAGCTAGGCTACCTGTCCCAGCGCTCCATCAGGGATAAGC
Organism: uncultured Phascolarctobacterium sp.; assembly: GCA_964641395.1. Classification (GTDB taxonomy): domain Bacteria; phylum Bacillota; class Negativicutes; order Acidaminococcales; family Acidaminococcaceae; genus CANQBR01. The sequence goes on from CAZXKQ010000022.1 coordinate 14,471, forward strand.
TGCTGGCCTACCTCTCTGACCAGGCCCAAAAGCAGAACAGCAGCACCATCACCCTCCCCTTCAACCGGCAGCAGTTGGCGGACTTTATCGCCGTGGACCGCAGCGCCCTCTCCAACCAGCTGGCCAAGCTGCGGAGGGAAGGGGTGCTGGACTATAAGAAGAACGAATTCACCCTCCATGTGCTGTAAAAAGGCGCTGGCCCCGGCCAGCGCCTCTCTTAGTACCCTCCTTCCCGCCTGGGGCTGCCTAACCGCCTTCCGCCCCAGCCCCTTCACTCCTTGGCACCGCTTCCGTCTGGGGCTCCCCCATGGAAGAAGGCCTTCACCTTAGCCAGAGCCGTCTGCAGCAGCCCCTGCTCCTCCTGCCGGCCGCCGGGAGGTCGGCTCAGCACCAGGCTGTAGCGCACCATAGGCTCTTCTTCCGGCACGGCTGCCGCCTCCGCCGGGAAGCTAACCGCCCTGTAGGTGGCCAGCAGATCCAGTCCTTCCAGCCCCTGCTCTCGGATGTACTCAGCCAGCCCCGGCCCTGGCACCACCCTGGCATAACCATTGTCCCCATCGCTGAGGGCTAGCAGCCCCGCCTCTTGGGCCACCCTGCGAAAGCTTTTGTTGTGCCAGGTGCCCCCTCTGCTAGTGTCCTTGATGCCTAGCTGCAGGCAGCGCAGGTGCACCAGTTCGTGGAGGAAGTTGGCCAGCACCAGCCGGCTGGGCTGGCAGAGGCTGGGGCGGCAGATAGACAGTTCGTAAAAGCAACGCCTCTGCCCCTCCTCCTCCCAGCACCGCAGCAGAGTGGCATAGCCGGAGGCCGTCCTATTCACCCCGTCTCCTACCACTAGCAGGGGGCGGGGCAGGCCTCCTTGAAAGCAGTAAGCATTGAAGTGGTTGAACAGGGTTTCTAAGCAGTCCATAGTGGCAGCCCCCTCCTTCTTCCCTAGTTCGGGTTGGTTCTTTCCTTCCATCTGCAGCCACGCTCCTTTCCTCACCTGGGGCAAGTGATGCCTGGCCTTCTTAAAGGCTAAGGCTTACCCTTATTTAAAGTAAACAAAACCCCATATTATCATATATATTTAAAGTCCGTTTGTCAAGCCTTTTTAGCAAAAATCCTCTCGCCTGGCCGCCTGCTGGCAAAACAGCAGGGAACCCGGCCCTCCGACCGCAAAAAGGCCCCCTTGTCAGCCTAGAAACATGGGGTTAGGGGTGAAATTTTTGCCAAAGGCAGGCCCAGGCGGTAAAAGGGGCAAAAAAAATACCGCCCCTGGCACGATTTTCGCTCTTCCTAGGGCCCTCGGCGCCAGCCTGTCCCTCCCGCTAGGGGCAAGGCCTTTCTCTCCCCTGCTAGGATAATTTTGCTTTTTCCCTTGACAGGAACCGGCTTTTCATAGTAGAATATTCGGGTAGATTGGCGATGACTTGTAAGCATCCTGTTTGTAACCTCAGCCTGGGCAGCTGGCCGGGCTGGACTTGAAGCAGGCCTAGGGCCGCCAGTCTGCACGTGCGGTTGTGGTGGAACGGCAGACACGCTACTTTGAGGGGGTAGTGAGCGTAAGCTCGTGTGGGTTCAAATCCCATCGACCGCACCATTTTCTTTCTCTGACGCCTGCTAGCGCAAGGCGTTTTTCTTTACCCTGCCCCGGGCCCTGAAGTAGGATAGGAGCCGTAAGGCTCACCCCCCGGGTTAGGAGGTCGGCTATGGACTGTTTAACCCCTGAGCAAAGGCATAGGGCCATGGCGGCCAACAAGAGCCGCGACACCCAGATCGAGCTGCTGCTGCGCAAGGCCCTCTGGCACCAGGGCCTGCGCTATCGGAAAAACTACCCGGTGCTGGGCCACCGCTGCGACATCGTCTTGCGCAAGTACCGGCTGGCCATCTTCTGCGACGGGGACTTTTGGCACGGCAGGGACGGGGAAGAGCTGCGGGTGGCCAGCAACAGCAGCTACTGGCACAACAAGATCCAGCGCAACAGGGAGAGGGACTTTGAAACCACCCTGGCCCTGCGGGATGGAGGCTGGCAGGTGCTGCGTTTTTGGGAGGCGGACATCAGAAAGAACCTGGCCGGCTGCGTCCAGGAAGTCTTTGCCACTATAGCCCTCTTGCAGAAACTGCAGGAGCAACGCCGCCGGCAAAGGGCCAGGAAGAAAGAACAGGCCCTGGCGGCAGGAGGGCAGCCGCCTAAGGCCGCTGACAAAACAAAACCACGCTAGCAGGCATAAGCGCCAGTTAGCGTGGTTTTTCTCTGGGCGCAAGCCGCCCAGCTATACATCTCTACCTATGATGGCCGCCGTGGTGGCCGCCCATGGCAGCACCCCGGGCCATAGGTGGCGGCTGGGGCCGGCTGCCGCCCCTGAAGCCGCCGGAGGAGGCTCTGGCCACCGGTCTGGGGCTGCTCAGCCTAGGCTGGCTGATGCGAGGCCTGGCCATGCTTACCGGCCGGGAAGGGGCACCGGAACTGCCGCTCCTCACCCTAGGGGCGGAGCTGCCGCCTAAAGGCCGCCTCACCGTCCCCATAGCCCTGCTGCCGCCAGACCTGGCAGGAGCAGAGCCGCCCCTCCTTACTATCTTGGTGGAAGGAGAAGAGCCTGCCGGCCGCTGGGCTACCTTGGGCCCCAAGCCCCCTTCAGGCAGGAGCACCCGGCCCTGGGTGGCGCTATGGGGCTTGGCTACAGTAGGAGTGTTGACCCGGGGGGCCGTAGGTGTGCTGACCCGGGGGGCGGCGGGGCTGCTGGGCCTGGAAGGCCTGCTCCCAGCCTGTTGCAAGACGGAGGAGGGCACGTTGATCCTAGGCGCAGGAACCCGGCTCAGCTTGGGAGCCGTGGTAGAGCCCCCGCGGGCCATGTTAGGCAGCATGACCTGGCCCTTAGGCGGCCGCCCTGCTGCCCCGCCGCCGGAGTCAGGCGGAGGAGGAGTGCCAGGGGAGCCCCAGTGTCCTCCTGAGCCTCCCGGAGGGGGCCCCTCATGGTGGGCCGGTGGCGGCGGTGGCGGCATGTGGCCTGGCCGCCAACCTCCTGGGGGCGGTGGTGGTGGATGATGGAAGTGATGGGGCCAGCAAAAGCTCAGATAGAACCAGTAGGGCCGCTCCCAGTAGCAGTAGCGGTAGTAGTGGTCGTGGCCTCCATAGGAACTGCCGCTCCCCTTGTCCTCTTCGATGGCGGCGCTGAGCTCCTTATCCAGGGCCACCAAGTCCTGGTTGCCGGAATCGTACTGCAGGCCCTTGGTGGCATAGGCCTTGGCCTTGTAGATAGAGCCGTCGTTCCGCTCCGCCAAGGCCAATTCCAGGCACATCATGGCCCGCACCGCGTTCAGCTCTCCGTCGGCGTTGATATTGGGGAAGAGCTTCAAGCCGTCCTTATACTCGCAGGCCCAAAAATACATAGAGGCTATCTCCGCCGGAGTAGCGGTGACCTTCTTCTTGTGGCCCTTGTAGTACTTGACGCCTTCGGCGGCAGTGGCCCTCGCCTTCCCCTGTTCCCCCTCTTCTAAGTAGAGGGAGAGGAGGAGGCTCAAGGTGGGCCAGTCCTTGTCATAGTCCTTGGCCCTTTCTAGATCTTCAATGGCCAGGGCATCCTCCTTGGCCTCATGGTGCAGGTAGCCCCGCCAATAATAGCCCTCCCCCTTTTTAGGGTGCTTGGCTATGTAGGCCTCTACCTGGGCCAGGGTGGCCGCCTTATCCTGCTCCAACAGGGCGGCGGCTGCCGCCTGATCCTTAAAGAGAGGCGTAGTCTTCGCCTCCAAGAGCAGCGGCGTCTGGGCCAAAAGCACAGTCGTCAGCGCCACTGCCAACCAGCGAGCCTTCAACGTAGGCTTCACTTCCTTCACCCCCTGGAACAAACTAGGGTTTTGCCGGCCTCAGAGTGCTGAATCACTCTAGGGCAAAGGTAACGTCGATACTGGCGGCCACCTCTAGCTGAACCCTTTGCAGGGCCGTTCCGCTGTCTTCCGCCACGGCCTTGGCCATGGCTACGGCGCCGCCCATGGCCCTGGCGCCGCCGTAGCTGCTTATCCTGACTGCCAACAGCCGGCCCACTTGGCGGCCGCCGCTGGCCGCCACTACGCCGGCCTGCCGCCTGGCGGCGGCCACAGCCTCTGCTAACAGCTGGTTCCGCACCTGCTCCTGATTGTGCAGGCCGTATTCCACATTGTTGATATTGTCCGCACCCCCGGCCACCAGCTTGTCGATGAAGCTGCCGATCTTGCCCAGGTCCTTGACCTGCACCTTCATGGTGTTATCGGCCCGGTAGCCCTTGATCTTGCCCTTGGCATCGTAGCGGGGGCTGACGGAAAAGTTTACCTGGTAGTAGTCCTCCTTGGTGCAGTTGCTGCCCAGGAGGGCCCGCTGCACCTGGGCCACCTTGGCCGCCACCTGCTGCACTGCCGCCTCCGAGGTAGGTCCCTCTCCCTGGAGGGAGAAGTGGATGTAGGCCATGTCCGGCACTACCTCCCGTACCGCCCTAGTGCTGAGGGTGATGTCCTCCAACTCCCCCTTGTAGGCCTCCACCGCCGGAGTACCGGCCAGGCCCAGGGCGGCCCCGCCCACCAAACCTATACACAAAGCCCTTCGCAGGATCTTTTTCGCCGCTAGCTTCATAGCGCTGACCTTCCTTTCTCCCTTCCAGCCTGGCTGTGAGCCCTCGGCTGCTTCTACGGTTACAGTATAGGGGGTAATTGTGGCAAAACTATGGCAAAAGTAGTAAAACCTGTTAAAAAGCTGCCGCCTAACCTAGGCCTGGCCAGTACGGCAGGGCCCTCACCCCCGCCGCCGGGCTTGGAAGAAGGTCTGGAGCAGGGCCCGGCAGTCCTCCTCCAGCACCCCTGCGCGCACCTCCGCCCTGTGGTTCAGCCGGGGATTGGCTACGATGTTGAAGAGGGACTCGGCCCCGCCGGCCCTGCTGTCGGCGCAGCCGTACACCAACCGGCCTAGGCGGGCGTTGAGGATGGCCCCGCTGCACATGGGGCAGGGCTCCAGGGTGACGTAGAGGCAGCAGTCGCTCAGCCGCCAGCGGCCCAGGGCGGCGCAGGCCTCCCGCAGGGCGATGAGCTCCGCATGGGCGGTGGCATCCTGCCACTCCTCCCTGCGGTTGCGGGCGGCGGCCACCACCTGCCCCTGGGCGTCCACCAGCACGGCGCCGATGGGCACCTCCCCGGCCTCTCCCGCCTGGCGGGCCTGGTCCAGGGCCAGTTCCATATAGACTTCGTCCCGCTGCCTCGTCCCTGCTAGTTTGAAAGCCGCCATCACGCCTCAGCCTCCGCCGCCTCCATCAGTACCTCCCACTGCTGTAGGAGTTCCTCTATCTTCTCATCATAGGCCTGGTGCTGCTGGGCCAGGGCCCTGCTGCGGGCCGGCTCCTGGTGGTTCTGGGGGTCGGCCAGCTGGGCCTCCAGCAGCTTGCGCAGGGCCTCCTGCTCCCGGATGGCCAGTTCCACCTTAGGCAGCTGCTTCAGGGCCTCTTCCCTGCTGTAGCGCCGCCCCCTGGGACTGCTCCCCGGCCTGGGGGGCGCCAGAGCCGTATCCACGGCCCGGCCGGCCCTCCCCCGGGCTGCGACCTCAGGCTTGGCTGGCTGGCCCTGCTCCGCCTCCTTGGCCTTGCAGGCGCCGTAGTAGGCAAAATCCCCTTCGTAGCTGCGGATGGTCCGGGCCTTAGGCTCTATCTCCCAAACCCTGGTGGCTATTTTCTGGAGGAAGTACCTGTCGTGGCTCACCACCAGCACGCTGCCTTGGTAGGCCTGGAGGGCCTCTTCCACCGCCTCCCGGGCGGGGATGTCCAGATGGTTGGTAGGCTCGTCCAGCACTAGGCAGTTGGCCCCGTCTAAGACCAGCTTCAACAGCACCAGCCTGGCCTTCTGCCCGCCGCTGAGGCTGTCCACCCTTTGAAAGACCTCATCCCCCTGGAAGAGGAGGCCGCCTAGCAGGGAGCGGGCCTCCGCCTCTCCCAGGCCGTAGTCCAGGACGATGTTCTCCAGCACCGTCTTGGCCTGCTGGAGCCGCTCGTAGCTCTGGGAGAAATAACCTAGCTTCACCCGTTGGCCCCACTGGCTGCTACCAGCCAGGGGAGGCAGCTCCCCTAGCAGGGTGCGGAGCAGGCTGGTCTTGCCGCTGCCGTTAGGGCCGATGAGGGCCACCTTCTCTCCCCGGCGCAGGGTCAGGTCCAGCCCCTGCAGGAGGGCGGTGCCGCCGTAACCTACGCTGAGGCCGTCCATGAACAGCACCCTTTGGGCGCAGTCTGCCACCGGAGGCAGCCGCAGGCGGAAGCTCTTAGCCGCGCTAGGGGCCGCCAGCCGCTCCAACCTATCCAATTGGGACTGCCGGCCCCGGGCCATCTTAGCCTTGATCCCCGCCTTGTAGCGGCGGATGTAGTCCTCGGTCTTCGCTATGTATTCCTGCTGGGCCTTGTAGGCCGCCGCCCAGGCGGCCTGGCGCAGCTGTTTCTGCTCTAGATAGCGGCTATAGTTGCCCTTGTAGACGGTGAGCCGCCCCTGCTCCAGCTCCAAGATCCCCTCTGCCACCCGGTCCAGGAAGGCCCTGTCGTGGCTCACCACCAAGAGGCTGCCCTTAAAGTCCCGCAGATAGCCCTCCAACCACTGGGTCATATAGAGGTCCAGATGGTTGGTAGGTTCGTCCAGGATGAGGAAGTCCGGCCCGTCCACCAAGGCCGCCGCCAGCATCAGCCGGGTCTTCTCCCCGCCGCTCAACCGCTCCGCCTCCTCCCCCCAGCCGGCCTCTGGGAAGCCTAGGCCCAGCAATACCTTCTTGATCCGGGTTTCTAGATTATGACCGTCTAAGTATTCGTAGCGCCGGCTCAGGCCCTCGTACTCCTGTAGCAGGGAGGCCTGTTCCCGGCCCTGGGCCCTGGCCAGGGCGGCGGCTACCTCCTCTAAGCGCCGCCGCAGCTCCAGTATCTGGGGACAGCTGGCCAGCATGAACTGCCACAGGGGGCCTCGCACTGCGGCGAAGCCCTGCTCCACCCGCCCGATCTTGAGGCCTGGGGCGAAGCGCACCCGGCCCCTGTCGGCAAAGCCTGGTTCCAGCAGGCAGCGCAGCAGGGTAGTCTTGCCGCTGCCGTTGGCCCCGGCCAGGCCTAGGTGCCTACCCCGGGGAACGGCGAAGCTCACGGCGGCAAAGATCTCCACCCTGCCGTAGGCCTTGGCCAGTTCCTCCACCACTAAGTCCATAAGCTAACTACTCCCTGACTAAGGCGGCTAGGGCTCTACCCCAGCCGCGGCAGTCTGTCCCTGTCTAGTCTAAGAGCAGGCTGGCCCACTCTGCCAGGCTGTGCTGCTCCAGGTCACGAAAGAAACGCTGCCGGCCAGGATGGACGGGCATAGGGGCCGCCACCGCCAGGTTGTACTGGGCCCCTTTGGCGAAGTCCGTAGCCAGCACCTCTGCCCCTCCCTTGACGGCGTCAAACAGGGCCTGGCCCTTCGCCGTATTGATGATGGCCAGGGTGACCCCCTTGTCGTCGTCAAAGGCGGGGAACTGTTTGTCCACGCCCCAATAGTCGGCTATAGTCAGATCCGCCTGGCTGCGTTTATTGTTAAAGGCGCAGTCAGAACAGGAGGGCCGGGTGCTGAGGCCGTTTAAAAAGAGCCGCATGTAGGTTTCCCGCCGCTTCGTGTCCCCTAGGCAGTGATGGGCGGTGTAGAAGAGGGTGCGGCCCTGCTTCCAGCCCTCCTCCTTGTTGCGGAAGCGCACGGCGATAACCGGCTCTCCCACCTGCCGGGCCAGTTCCGCCAGATGCTTGCGGTACACCTTGGGGCTGGGCACCCCGTGGCAGACTACGTCCACCGTGTAGAGCTTCTCATAGGGCCGCCGCAGGTAGCCCTGCAGGCCGGCGATTTGGCAGGGGGTGCCGCTGAAGAGCACCGTCCTCCCTGCCTGCAACAGGCTGGCCGCCTCTTGGAAACAGCCGCCTAACACGCTCTGTACGTACTTAGAGCCCTGCAGCCGGGGCAGCTCTGCCTCCTCCTCCACCCTGATGTGGCGGACGGTAAGGTCCTGGTCCAAGGCGGCGCCGTAGACGCAGCCTCCCTGGGCCAGGACGGCCTGGGCTAAAAGGGTGAAGCAGCCGCCGCTGGAGGAGGCCAGCCGCACCCTGTCGTCCTTGTTCTTCACTCCGTAGACCCCTAGCAGGGGATGTTGGGCCGGCCGGTGCAGCAGGGGGCAGACCCGCTCACAGAGGCCGCAGCGGAGGCAGGCCTCTTCAGCCACCTGGGGATAGGGGAAGCCCTCCTCATCTGCCGCCAGGCTGATGCAGCCCTTAGGGCAGACGGAGGCACAGGCTCCGCAGCCGCAGCAGGCCGGCTTGTCTATAATCCTTATCATCTCAGCCCTCTTCCTTTCTCCACCCGTTGAAAAAAGGCTGCCCTAGGGCAGCCTAGAGGTAACTGCAGGCCTAGCCGGCGTAGCCGTGGGGATGGCCCTCGTGCCAGCGCCAGGCGGTGGCGATAATGTCCGTCAGCCGGGAATGGCAGGGCTGCCAGCCTAGTTCGGCCTGGATCTTGGCCGAAGAGGCTACCAGGCTGGCTGGATCCCCCGGCCGCCTGGGGCCTACCACCACGGGTATATCCCTCTGGGTGACGGCCTTAGCCTCCTTGATGACCTGGCCTACGCTGAAGCCCTGCTGGCTGCCTAGGTTGTAGATGCGGCTGCTTCCCCCCTGCAGCAGGTGCTCTAAGGCCAGCACATGGGCTGTAGCCAGATCGCAGACGTGGATGTAGTCCCGGATGCAGGTGCCGTCCGGGGTGGGATAGTCCTCCCCGTAGACCTGGATGTTCTGGCGCAGGCCCAGGGCCGTCTTCAAGATCAGGGGGATGAGGTGGCTTTCCGGATTATGGTCCTCCCCTATCTCCCTGGTGGGGGAGGCCCCGGCGGCGTTAAAGTAGCGCAGGGCCACGTAGTTGAGGCCGTAGGCGGCGGCGTAATCCTGCAAGAGGCCCTCGATGATCAGCTTGGTACGGCCGTACACGCTGGTGGGCACGGTGGGGCTGTCCTCTGAGATAGGCAGGCTGGCCGGCTGGCCGTAGACGGCGGCAGTGGAGCTGAACACCAACCGCTCCACCCCCACCTCCCGCATGGCTTCTAAGAGGCGGAAGCTGCCTATCACGTTGTTATAGTAGTACTTAGCAGGATTGGCCATGGACTCCCCCACCTCGATAGAAGCGGCGAAGTGCATGACTCCCTCTATTTGGTACTCTTCCAGGACGTGGCGGAGGAAGATACTGTCGTGGACGTCTCCTTCGATTAATTGCACGTCCTCCGGTACCGCCGCCCCGTGGCCTGTGGACAGGTTGTCATAGACGATGGGAAGGTAATCATGCTGCTGCAGGGCCTCTACCACATGGGAGCCTATGTAGCCGGCGCCGCCGGTGACTAGGATGGCAGCCTTACTCATTGACCCCCACCTCCTTGGCCAGCAGGGCCTGCAGATAGTTCAAGAAGCCCTCCCTGATGTCCGGCCGCTTCAGGGCCATCTCCACAGTGGCCTCCAAGAAGCCCTGCTTGTCCCCTACATCGAAGCGCCGTCCTTGGAAGTTGTAGGCGAAGATAGGCTTAGTGCGGCCTAGTTCCCGGAGGCCGTCAGTGAGCTGGATCTCGCCCCCCCTGCCGCGAGGGGTTTCCTCCAAGATGGGGAAGATGGCCGGGTCGATGACGTAGCGGCCCAGCACCGCCAGCCGGGAGGGAGCCTCCTGGGGCTGAGGCTTTTCCACCATGTCCAGCACCTTGAAGGCCCGGGGGTTGGCAGTGGGCTGGCTGGCTATGATGCCGTAGGAAGCCACCTTGTCGGCAGCCACCTCCTGCACCCCAAGGACGGTGGCCCCAGTCTGGTCGTAGTAGTCGATCAACTGCTTCAGCACCGGTACGGGACTGTCCACCACGTCATCCCCCAGGAGGACGGCAAAGGGCTCGTCGCCGATGAAGTACTTGGCGCACAGCACCGCGTGGCCCAGGCCCTTAGGCTCCTTCTGCCGGATGTAGTGGATGCAGATGTCGGATATATCCCGCACCATCTGCAGCTCCGCCAGCTTCCCCGCCTCCTCTAAGTGCAGCTCTAGCTCTATATTGCGGTCGAAGTGATCCTCGATGCTCCGCTTATTGCGGCCGGTAATGATGAGGATCTCCTCTATGCCTGCGGCCAGGGCTTCCTCTATGATGTACTGGATAGTGGGCTTGTCCACTATGGGCAGCATCTCCTTAGGGGAGGCCTTGGTAGCAGGGAGGAACCTGGTGCCCAACCCTGCGGCCGGTATGACGGCCTTGCGCACTTTTTTAAACATCAGTCCATCTCTCCTTACTCCCTTTTATGCTTCACAACCCCCTATGAGTTGTAAAAGTTCCTCCGTCTTGGCGGCCAGCAGGGCCTTGTCCCCCCTGGTCTCCACATTCAGCCGCATTACCGGCTCCGTATTGCTGACCCGCACGTTAAAGCGCCAGCGCTGATAGCTGACGGAGAGGCCGTCTAAGCGGTCTTGCTCCCCATCGGCGTAACGGGCGGCCAGCTTGGCCAGCACGGCGGCGCTGTCCTCCACCTGGCGGTTGATTTCGCCGCTGCAGGGGTAGAGCTCCATCCGCTGCTCCACCAGCTGGCCCAGGCTCTTGCCGCTAGTGCTGAGCAGTTCGCTTACCAGGAGCCAGGGCAGCATGCCGCTATCGCAGCAGGTAAAGTCCTTAAAGTAGTGGTGGGCGCTCATCTCCCCGCCGTAGAGCACTCCCTCATCCCGCATACACTGCTTCATAAAGGCGTGGCCGCTCTGGCAGCGCACCGGCACGCCGCCGTGGGCGGCGATGATGGCCTCCGTATTCCACACCAGCCGGGGATCGTACATGATCTTAGCCCCCGGCTGCTTCTGGAGGAAGGCCTCAGCCAGCAGGCCTACGATGTAGTACCCCTCAATAAAGGAGCCCTCCTGGTCGAAAAAGAAGCAACGGTCGAAGTCCCCGTCCCAGGCCAGGCCCAGATCGGCCTTGATGGCTCGGACCAGGTCGGCGGTAGCCCCCCGGTTGGCCGGCAGCAGGGGATTGGGCACGCCGCTGGGGAAGCTGCCGTCCGGCTCCCCGTTGATAGTGGTGATTTTAAAGGGCAGACGGGCCGCCAACTCTTCTACAATGGGGCCGGCCCCGCCGTTGCCAGGATTGGCCGCTATGGTCAAAGGGGCCAGCTTCTCTACGTCTACATAGCTTAAGAGGTGCTCTATATAGTTGGGGACGATGTCCACCTTCACCGCCTTGCCCCGGGCCTTCCCCGACACCAGCTGGTGGCTGAAGTTGTTGCCCAGCACCATGGCGCCGATCTCCTTCAGGCCGGTGGCGGCGGAGATGGGCCGGGCCCCCTTGCGCACCAGCTTCATCCCGTTGTAATCCTTAGGGTTGTGGCTGGCCGTCACCATGATGCCTCCGTCGGCATTCAGGTAGGTGGTGGCGAAATAAACCAGCTCCGTCCCGCACTGCCCTATGTCCAGCACATGGCTGCCCCCGTCCTGCAACCCTTCCGTCAGGGCTGCCACCAGGGCCGGCCCGCTGAGGCGGATGTCCCGCCCCACCACCACCGTCTCTGCCGCCAGCATGGCGGAGAAGATGCGGCCTAGGCGGTAGGCCAGCTCTTCGTTTACTTCTTCAGGGTAGAGGCCCCGGACATCGTAGGCCTTGAAGGCCTTATTGGTAACTTCCATCTCTTATACCCTTTCTCTACCGTCCTCTAAGGCCTGGGCGAGCCCAGGCTCTGAACCCTATTCTACAAGGAGGGGGAAAAGTCCTGCCCCCGGCCCCTACAGCTTATAGGCCCGGCTGGCCAGCACCTCTTCCGCCGCCTCCCCTAGGTAAAAGCGCATCACGCTGAAGAAAGGCAGGATGTTGCCCTCCTCGTCCGGCTGCAGCCATTCCTCCGCCAACAGGCGGTAGACCTCCTCCGGCTCCAGGCCCTGGTCCACATAGCGGACTTCGGCGTCAAAGAGGGTGCGGATCACCTCCAGGCGCATCCGCATCAGGCGGGGAGAGTTGAGATTCAGCTCCTTGATGGTGTTCTCCGCCAACCGTTCCAACTCCGGGGGGCAGGTCTTCCTGTCCACCGCCATGGCCCCGTCGTAGAGGTTGTAGCTGAAGATGCGGGCCTGGGCCGGCAGCAGCAGGGGGTTGAGGATGCGGCCTGCCACCTCCTTATTGCCCTTCAAGACGTCGCAGCTCCTATCCCGCTGCTCAGGGCTGAAGCGCCACAGGGCATCCTCCACCTTAGGCTGGCTGCCTCCGTGGCACACCCCCAGCATGTTCTGCCAGTCCAGGTGGAAGTTGTGGCCCCCCGGCCGGCTGGCAGACTTAGGGTAGAAGTGTTCCACCCGGAAGTCATCCACCTGGCCGGGCCGCAGGGCCTCCTGGATGGCTATCTCGCAGTAGGCGCAGAGGCCGTGCTGGTCTTCCAAGATGGCCCTCTTCACCGCCTGGTAGTTGGCCCGGCTGTGGCGGAAGGCCTCCCAATTAGCGTCTGGGTAGCGCAGACGGTAGGAGCGGAGCCGCTCCGGCTCCTCCGCCCGCTTATCTATGTGCTTCATCTGCCCCTTCTCCTGGCCCGCCGGAGGCGGATGTCCATATCGGCCCGCAGCAGGGCCGGCTCCCGTCCCTGGGCCCATTCGTTCAGCACCTGGCGCAGGGCCTGGGCCTCCTGGCTGTCCCACTCGTCCTGGGCCACTAAGTCCAGGTAGCGGTGGAGCTGCTGCACTATAGGCAGGTTGTTGGCCCGGGAGTCTACGTCCTGAATCTCCTTTAACAGCTGGTAGCTTTCCGCTCCCAAGGAGAAGCTGGGCCGCCGCACCCACACCCTGCCCCGGTCTTCCTTATCCCAGTCTAGGATGCGGATGGAGGTTGCCGGCACTGTGCTCAGCACCTGGGGGGAGTGGGTGGTGATGATGAACTGCACCTGGGGGAAGATGGTGGTCAGAGCCCCTACGATGGTCTGCTGCCAGGCAGGGTAGAGGTGCATGTCCACCTCATCGATGAGCACCATGCCCGGGGTCAGCTCCGCCGCCTGCCGCCCCAGCTGGGGGTTGAGCCGCACCATACGGTAGGCTATGTCCGTAACCATGGAAATGATGGCCCGGGAGCCGTCGCTCAACGCGTCGGTGATAGGCAGCTCCCCGTAGGCGGGATGGCTCACTACGATCTTGTCTATGGCCTTGTTGTAGCGGGGGCTGCTCCAGCCGGTGTGGGCCAGGCAGGTGGCCAGGGCCTGGTCTATCACCGCTAGCAACACCTCGTCCCGGCATTCCTTCAGCCAGCCTAGGAAGGTGTTGTAGGAGCTGCTAGGCTCCAGGCACTCTGTATAACCCCGCAGCCTGCTAGTCACGGCGTGGTATTTTTGCAGCAGGCTGCTGTCCTGCCAGATGCGCTGGGTGCCGTAGTAGCCCAAAACCGGCAGCACCAAGGCCTTATTGTCCTGCCAGTTCCCCAGGGCCTCTGCCACCGCCGCCCCCTTCTCCGCATCGGAGGCGCTGTAGCTCAGCTGTCCTCCTGGATCCAGGCGGCAGCTCCAGCTGAAGTCCTGCCCCGGAGCTACCCGGCCCTCCACCCTGACCAGCACCGGATACTGGGCCTCCATGGCCTTGATGTGCCGTTCCTGGTCGTAGGAGAGGACGTTGCGGGCATCGCTAGGGGAGAGCTTGCTGGCCGCCAGGCCGAAGATGGCCAGATAGGGAGCCAGGGCCTTGGCCAGGGCGTCGAAGATGGCCGTCTTCCCCCGGCCGTTGTCCCCCACCAGCACCGTCAGCTTCGGCTCAAAATCCATATCCAGCTCTTTATAACAGCGAAAGTTTTCTAAGTGCAGACTCTTTATGTACATGGTTACAGCACTCCTGGCCTCGGCCTCAGTCCTTCTTCTTTTTCTTGTTTTTGGCGGCCGCTGCGGCATCGGCGGCATTGGCTAGCCGGGCCCAGTCCCGCAACAGGGAGGTGCAGGCGGCGGCGTAGCTGCCGGCACTGGGGCTGAAGCCCTGGGCGTCCTGGCTGTAGACCCGCAACAGCTGGATGTCGTCGTAGTAGATGTCGGCGCTGGGGCCCCGGTCGTAGACTAGGAAGCGGTTGGCGTCGATAGGCCCCCGCTGCCGGGCCACCCACAGCCCCCCTGCCAGCATGTAGGCCCGGTAGGCGGCCTTGGTATTGCCTATGCTGTGGCTGATGTTGAAGGTCCAGTCCCCCTCCTTGACGGTGGCACTGTCCTCCTGCACTACCACCGCCGGCAGGATCTTCAGCTTCTTCAGCAGCTTCCACTGCCGCTCCACCCTCTCCTCCGGTTCCGGATGGCTGGAGAAGAGGCCGTAGTTGCTGCCTCCCCCCTGCTTGGTCAGATCCTCCAGCTTGGAGGCGGTGATCAGCATGGCATAGGGGTTGTAGCCGGCCTTCATAGTGTTGTAGAAGCCCTCCTTGTCCGCCCCCCTCTCATCGGTGCGGCTGTAGCCGGCGAAGAGGGCCTGTTGGGCGATGGACAGCAGGCCCATCCCCTCCCCCTTGGTGGCCACCGCCAGCAGCACCGAGGTCAGCAGCTGCTTCTCGATGGCATTGACAGTGTGCCTCTTGGCCACGTGGCCTATCTCGTGGCCCAGCACCCCTGCCAGCTCCGTATCCGTAGGCATATAGTCCAAGAGGCCCTTGAAGACGTAGATGAAGCCGCCAGGGCAGGCCAGGGCGTTGACCTGGTTGACATTGAGGATCTTAAAGCTGTAGTCTATGTCTGTGCGGCCGCAGACGGCGGCTAAGCTCTTGCCGATCCGCTGCACCCGCTCCGTCTGCTCCCAGTCCTGGTAGAGGCCGTACTGGGCCTCCAGCTTCTGGGCCGTAGCCCTGCCCATCTCGATTTCCTGCTCCTTGCTGATGAGGAAGGCGGCCTGGGCGGGAAGGGCGCAGGCCAGGGCCAGCACCAGGGCCAACCCCGCCAGGAAGAGGCTGAGGTATTTTTTCACCTTACTCCCTCCTTATTACTTCTTATCCTATGACTTCTGCACGGCGCAGCTCCAAGATGGCCGCCGTGTTATAGCCTAGCTGGCTTAAAATGTTGGCGCTGTGCTCCCCTAGGCGGGGGGCCCGCCTGCGGATGCTGCCTCCCTGGCCGTCAAACTTGATAGGCGGGCCCAGGTAGCGGAGCCGGCCTAGGTCGCTCTCCTGCTCCACCAGCATGGCCTCCTGCTCCGCCAGGGGACTGGCCAGGGCCTCCTCCAAGGTGCAGACCGGGGTGACGCAGAACTCCTCCTGGCCTAGCAGCTCCAACCACTGGGCCAGAGGCTTCTCCGCCACCTTGGCGGCGATGAGCCGGCTTATTTCCTCCGTGTGGGCGAAGTCCAGCTGCCGCCCCTCTAGCTCCGGCAGTTGCAAAAGCTTACAGAGGCGGAGCCAGAACTTAGGCTCGATGGTGCCCACCGTCAGGTAGCGGCCGTCCTGGCAGCGGTAGACGTCGTAGTAGTGGCCTGCCCGGCCGAAGCCCCTGCCTCCCTGCTCCTGGCAGCCCCAGAGGCTGGCCACGGTGGTGGCTTGGAGGCTCAGGGCGGTGGCGTAGAGGTTCACATCGATGTGCCGGCCCTGGCCGCCCCGCTCCCGCTGGAACAGGTTCATGCAGATGGCGCTCAGCGCGTTCAAGGAACTGCCCAGGGCGCTTACCTGTACGTTGCTTACGCAGACGTCCCCCTCCGAGTCGCCGCTGTTGAGGCCGGCCAGGCCGGTGACGTTCAAGTCGTGGGCCGGCTTGTGGCAGCCCTGGCCGAAGCCGGTGAGGGAACAGTACACCAGCCGGGGGTTGAGCTGGTGAATGCGCTCAAAGTCCAGGCCGTAACGGGCCAGGTAGCCGGGCCGGAAGCCCTCCAGGAAGACGTCGGCCCTGCCTAGCAGCTGGCGCAGTATCTCCGCTCCCTGAGGCTTCTTGATGTCCAAGGCCAGGCCCAGCTTGTTCCGGTTCAGCATCAGGTGCCAGTAGCTCATGCCCTGCTCCTTGGCAGGGAAGAAACGCCGGGGTCCGTCTCCGGCTAGATCCTCCACCTTGATGACCGTGGCCCCGTAGTCGGCCAGCAGCATGCCGCAGTACTGGCCCGGCAGCCATTTAGAAAAATCTATGACGGTGATCCCCTCTAAGATAGCCATGCTCTACCCCGTTGCTCCTGAGAAAAAACTACTCCGCTTAGGAGAATTCTACGCCAGCGGCTTTTTCCCTGCCAGCCCTCCGGCCCCGCCCTTGATTTTGCCCTGCCGCTGATGATATAATTAGGGCATGTGGCTCAGCTTCGACCACAGGGAGGCTTAAAATGGAACTGCGCAAACTCACCTCCGGGGCCCTCTTAGTGGCCCTAGGCACCCTCAGCGCCCACCTGGTTTACATACCCGTAGGCGTCTCCAAGTGCTTTCCCGTGCAACATGCCATCAATGTAATGGCTGCCGTCTTACTAGGCCCTGACTACAGCGTCGCCGTGGCCTTCGCCATCTCCTGTCTGCGCAACGTCCTGGGCACCGGCTCCCTGCTGGCCTTTCCCGGCAGCATGTGCGGCGCCCTCTTAGCCGGCCTGGCCTATGCCCGCTGGCAGAACCTGACAGGGGCCCTGCTAGGCGAAATTTTGGGCACCGGCCTGCTAGGGGGCCTGCTGGCCTGGCTGGCGGCCTACTTCCTGCTAGGCAGCCAGGTAGCGGCCTGGACCTTCATCCCGCCCTTCCTGGTCAGCACCCTGGGAGGCAGCGCCATCGCCGGCCTCTTACTGAAGAGCGGCATCCTGCAGCACCGTTTGAAAGAGGGGAAGTAAGATGAGCTTTCACCAGGGGGTGAACCTCCTGCTCTACGCCCTCAGCGGCTTCTGCTTCGGCATCTTCGCCGCCCGCTGGTGCGTCTACAGCGCCGCCAAGATCGTGGACAGGTGGCGGGCGGAGGGCGTAGGCGGCCTATTCGGCTGCCTGCCTTTTTTCCTGTTGTTGGCCGTAGGCTTCTTTTTCTTTCCCATGTGGTTCGTCACTAGGACGGAACTGGGCAGCTTCGTCTACTACCTGGTGCTGATCTTCTTCTTCAACCGAGGCTATCGCACTCTGCGGGGAGGCAGGTGACCCATGGCTGCTAACATAGAAAGGCCCCAGCCCCATCGACACCAGGCGCCTCTGGGAGCCGGGGTGGAAGAGAAGTACGTCCAGCCCATGGCCGCCATCTTCAAGGTGATCAGCGACCCTACCCGCATCCGCATCCTAGCCCTGCTGGCCCAGCAGGAGCTGTGCGTCAACTGTATCGCCCAGGCCCTGGCCATGACCCATTCCGCCATCTCCCACCAGTTGCGGCTGCTGCGGGAGGCAGGCCTGGTGAAGTTTGCCAAGGAGGGCAAAGAGGTGATCTATTCCCTGGATGACGACCACGTCCTCACCCTCTTCGCCCAGGCCCTAGACCACGTGAAGCACAAAACTCCCTAAACCTTATCGCTAGTCAGAGAACAAAAGAACACACGGCTCCGTCCAGGCAACTTCCTGGGCCGACCGTGTGTTTTCTTATGCTCTGGCTGCAGGCTCAGCGGGCAGCCTGCCACTGCCTGATGACCTCGCTTTTATAGATGCTGGTCCAGCCCAGGTCGTCCACCGGCACCCGCACATTGCCGATTAATTCCTTGCGGCCTACGTTGTCCGGATAGTTTTTCACATGCCAGATAAAGTAGTAACCCCTGTCCTTGATCAGGCTGACGCTCTCGTCGCTCATCAGGTAGTCTAGGAAGCGGCGGCCCGCCTCCCCGTTGCCGGCCTTGGCCAGCAGGGCCGCCCCGCTGAGCAGGTTGCGGTTGGCGTCTTTAATGATGCTGGCGAAGAGCTGGGGGTGCTCCTTCTCCAAAATCAGAGCGTAGTAAAGGGGGAGCACTGCCACCGTCTTCTCGCCGCTGTAGACCAGCCAGGCCGCCTGGGCCAGGTCGGGGGTGAGGCGGGGCCGTTGGGCGTTAAACTTGGCGGCATAGGCCAGGGCCGCCGGCTTGCCCCGCAGCTGCCAGATGCTGGTGAGCATGCCGTAGCTGGCGCCGCCGCTGTTGTAATCCGGTACGGCGATTTCATCCCGCAGCTTTTCGTCCAGCAGCTCGTCCCAGGTGGTGGGGGCGTAGAGGCCCAGCCGCCCCAGTTTTTCCTCGTTGCTGATCAGGCCGATGTAGCCTAGGTAGAGGCTGGTCCAGTAACCGTCCTTATTGCGCAGGGTCACCGGCACCTTGTAGGCCTCGTGGGCCAGGTAGGGGGTCAGAGCCCCCTCCCTGTTGGCCAGATAGTACTCCTCTGCCGTACCTCCCAGCCACACGTCAAAGCGGCCCTTGCGCAAAAAGGCCAGCCGCTCCTGGAAGCTCCCTCCGGGGAGGTAGGCCACCTCCACCTTCAGCTGCTGCCTGTGGGCGAAGTCCTCCGTCAGCAGGCCTGTCAGCTCTTCTCCCAGGCTGCTGCAGACCCGCAGCACCTGCTGCTCCTCCCCCTTGCCCTGGAGCTGGCCGCCACAGCCAAAGACCACTAACAGGGCCAAGAGGGTGCCGATAATGCAGCTTAACTTCCTCAGCCTGCCGCCCATGGCCCCGCCTCCTCTAACTTCGTCACCCCATTATACTACTAGCCCGCTAAAAATGCCATAGCCAATCCCAGAGCTGGCCCAGCCGCCTAAGCCGT
>CAZXKQ010000023.1:0-30891 GCA_964641395.1 uncultured Phascolarctobacterium sp.
CACCACCATCCCCATGAGCACCGGGGCCTAGAGGAGATCCTGGCCATCATCCAGGCCGCCCAGCTTACAGAGGGGGCCAAGGCCCTGGCCGGCCGCATCTTCCACATCATCGCCCAGGCCGAGGCCCAGGCCCACGGCCTAGCCCCGGAGCAGGTCCACTTCCACGAAGTGGGGGCGGTGGACTCCATCGTAGACATCGTAGCCGCCGCCGTCTGCCTGGACGACCTAGGCATCCGGGAGGTCATCACCCCCTGCCTCTGTGAAGGCCGGGGCAGCGTCCGCTGCCAGCACGGCCTGCTGCCCATACCCGTGCCGGCCACGGCCAACATCATCGCCGCCTACGGCCTGCCCCTCCGTATAGTGGACGTAGAGGGGGAACTGGTCACCCCCACCGGCGCCGCCATAGCTGCCGCCATCACCACCTCCACCCAGCTGCCCCAGCGCTTTAAGATCCTGAAAAGCGGCCTGGGAGCAGGAAAGCGGCTCTACAGCCGCCCCAGCATCCTGCGGGCCCTGCTCATCGAAGAGCAGCCTCTGGCAGCCGTAGGGGGAGAGATTCTTAAGATCGAGAGCAACATAGACGACTGCGACGGCCAGACCCTGGGCTACACCCTGGAGAAACTGCTGGCAGCAGGGGCCTTGGACGCCTTCTACACCCCCGTCTACATGAAGAAGAACCGGCCCGCCTACCTGCTCACCGTCCTCTGCCCGCCGGAGCTGCAGGCCCCTCTGGAGCAGATCATCTTTGCCGAGACCACCACCATAGGCCTGCGCCGCTGCCTAATGGAGCGCACCTGCCTGCCTAGGAACAGCAGCCAGGTGGAGCTGAGCATCGGCCAGCTAGCGGTAAAGCGGGTCACCCTGCCAGACGGCAGGGTGAAGACCTACCCTGAATACGAGAGCGCCGCCGCCCTCGCCCGAGCCAACCAGCTCAGCCTGGGCCAGGTCTTCGCCCTCTTCAGCAAGGAGGTCTGAGGCCGTGGCCTCCCTGAGCCCCGCCCTGCAGGCAAAGTACGCCGCCCTCCAGGAAGGCCTGGTCCGGTTAGGCAGCGTGGCAGTGGCCTATTCCGGCGGCGTAGACTCCAGCCTGCTCCTGAAGGCGGCCAAGGACTGCCTAGGCCCCAACTGCCTGGCCCTCACCGCCTGCCTCCGCTCCTTCCCCCGGCGGGAACTGGAGGCCGCCCAGGCCTTCTGCCGCCAGCTGGGGGTGGAGCACAGCCTCTGCCCCCTGGACGAGCTGGCCCTGCCCGGCTTCGCCGCCAACCCTCCTGACCGCTGCTACCTGTGTAAGAAGGCGGTCTTCGCCTCCCTCTGGGCGGCGGCAAGGGACGCTGGCTACCAGCACCTGGCGGAAGGCTCCAACCTGGACGATGCAGGAGACTACAGGCCGGGACTGCGGGCCCTGGCGGAGGCCCAGGTGCTAAGCCCCCTGCGCCAGGCCGGCCTCCACAAGGAGGAGGTCCGCAGCCTCAGCGCCTACCTGGGCCTGCCCACTGCGGCCAAGCCCTCCCTGGCCTGCCTGGCCAGCCGCATACCCTACGGGGAGGCGGTCACCGCCGCCAAGCTGGCCCAGATCGACCAGGCGGAAGAGTTTCTGCTGGGCCTGGGCTTTTCCCAGGTACGGGTGCGCTGCCACGGCCGGCTGGCCCGCATCGAGCTGCCCCCGGAGGAACTAGGGCAGGCCCTCCGCCAGGCCCGGCTCATCTACCAGCGGTTGCGCCAGACGGGCTTCACCTATGTGAGCCTGGACCTTCTGGGCTACCGCAGCGGCAGCCTTAACGAGAGCCTCTCCAGGCCCTTGTAGGGAGGCCGGCCTTCGTCTACAATGAGTATAACGTTACCTAGCTCCCCAGGAGGTGGAAGAATGAAGAAAAAACCCATGGCTGTAACCCTGCTCACCGGCTACCTAGGGGCAGGGAAGACCACCTTGCTGAACTATATCCTGCGCCAACAGCACGGCTACAAGGTAGCCGTCATCGTCAATGACCTGGGCCAGGTGAACATCGACGCCCGCCTCATCGCCAAGGGCGGGGCCATCGTGGCTGAGGACAGGGGGGATCTGGTTCCCTTGAGCAACGGCTGCATCTGCTGCACCCTGAAGGTGGACCTGATGAAGCAGCTGGCCCAGCTGGCAGACAGCGGCAAGTTCGACTACGTCCTCATCGAGGCCAGCGGCATCTGCGAGCCCCTGCCCATCGCCCAGACCATCACCCTGCTGAACGACGCCTTAGGGCGCAAGGGGCAGCCGGAGCTGTGCTACCTGGACAACATCGTCACCATCGTCGACGCCCTCCGCCTGGCCCAGGAGTTTGACTGCGGGGAGCAGATGCTGGCCCAAGACCTGGAGGAGGAAGATTTGGCCTACCTCCTCATCCAGCAGGTGGAATTTTGCAATACCATCATCCTCAACAAGATCGACAAGGTGACAGAGGAGGAGAAGCAGAAGGTCAAGGCCGTCCTCAAGGCCCTGGCCCCGGCGGCCAAGCTCATCGAGACCAGCTACGGCCAGGTGGAGCTAGGCCAGGTGCTGGGCACCCACGCCTTCGATTTTGAGCGGGCGGTAACCAGCGCCGGCTGGATAGAGGCCCTGGAGCATCCTGAGGAAGCAGAGGAGGGAGAGGCCCTGGAGTACGGCATCGAGACCCTGGTCTACTACCGCCGCCGTCCCTTCCAGCACCAACTGTTCAGAGACTTTGCCGCCGACTGGCCCAGGAACATCATCCGCTGCAAGGGCTACCTCTGGTTCCAGGAGGATCCGGAAACCGCCTATGTCTTTGAGCAGGCAGGCAGCCAGCTGGCCTTGAACGACGACGGCCCCTGGGTGGCCGCAGAAGGGCCGGAGGCCCGCAAGGCCATCTTGGCCGCCAACCCGGAGCTGCTGACGGAGTGGGACGATGTGTACGGGGACAGGATGATACGCCTGGTCTTCATCGGCCAGCAGCTGGACAAGGAGGGGCTAAGCGCCCAGTTAGACAGTTTTTTAGGCGTGTAGCAGCACCCAGAGGAAAAGAGGGCGGGAGCCATGCTCCTGCCCTCTTTCTTGCTTCTCGGGGTTATATCGTTTCTGCCAACAGCTCTATCAGCCGCCGGAGGACTGCCACGCTCTCCTCCAGGGGCAGAGCCTTCCTTTCGTCCAGGACCATCTCCGGCACATAGGGTATGTGGACGAAGCCCACCCTGGTGGCAGTGCCGGCAAAGTGCCTGGCCGCCAGGTAGAAGACATCGTTGCACAAAAAACCGTTCACCCGGGGGGTGAGGGCCACAGGATAGCCCTCCCTCTGGAGGCGGGCCACCAAGGAGCGGGCCGGTATGGTGGCGTAGTACTTGGCCGCCGCCCCTGGCACCACCTCCTGGCCCCGAGGCTGGCGGCCCATGTTGTCCTGGATGCGGGCATCCCGCACATTCACCGCCACGTAGTCCAGGCAGACCTTGGTGCTGCCGCTGTTCATCCCCGTTAGCAGCACCAGCTCCGGCGGCTGGGACGGCAGCCGCTCCTGCAGCACCTTCCACTCCAGGTCGTAGACGTTGGGCAGCAGCACCTTGGTGAGGGCGAAGCCGGCCAGGGTGGCCGGCAGGGCCTTCACGGCCAGCCAGGAGGGGTTGACGCTGTAGTGGGCAAAGGGGTCGAAGCCGGTGATAAGCAGCTGCTTCATAGGCGCCCTCCTTAGCAACAAGCTCTGCCCCTATTATAGGCTCCCCTCCCCTGGCCGTCAAGCCAGGGGGCTGCCTTACTTCCAGGTTAGCTGCAGCTCCCGCTTATTTTTAGCACAGTCGGCCAAGTATAGATTGATCAAGGTCTGGTAGGGCAGGCCCACCTGTAAGGCCTGCTCCTTGAAATAGGCCACCACTGATGGAGCTATTTTAATCGTCACCTGCTGCTTAAGCTCCTTGGCGTAGGGATTAGGCCTAGGGTTCAGCTTCTCCACCTCATATTCCTCTAACATAGCTTTCTACCTCCCTCTTCGTCGCCTTTCTAGCTGAAATAATGGGGATCACTGTAGCGGAGACACGGTAACAGTGGCACACAACGCAGATCTTCTTAGTAGCACTCATGCCCAGGAGTAAAAATCTTTCCTCAGACCAGGAATGCTCCGGATCATCAAACAAAATAGCCCTTTCATCGAAAAAAACGCTGCAAGCCTCAGCAAAATCAAGCCCGTGTTTTTTCTGGTTGAGTTGGTTTTTCTTTTCGTCCCAGTCAAAGATAAACATAGAGAGGGGCCTTTCTCACCTTCATTGATAAGTATTGAGTATATGTAATATAATTATACTATACTGTGCAACTCTGTCAACTCTTTTTTCAGCCCTCTTTGCCCCTCTACTTTTTCTCCCAATTTTCTCCCAAAATTACTCCCACGCCTTCAAAAAAGCTTGCCCTAAAAAGGAAAACTGCCGCAAAGTGCTTGCGGCAGAAGGAGATTTCACTGGAGCTACTGACGGGATTCGAACCTGCGACCTGCTGATTACGAATCAGCTGCTCTACCGGCTGAGCTACAGTAGCGCTGAACAGAACCATTATAAGGCAAAAGGCGGGCTGTTGTCAACCCGCCTAGGAGCATCACTCTTTGTCAGCCTGGGGCTCGGCAGCCTGGGCCTTCTTAGCGGACTCCTCTGCTGCCGCCCTGTCCGCCAGGATCTGGGCCTTGGTGCGGCGGAAACGGGGCTTCTTGATCTGGTTGATCTCGGATTTTTTGATTACCTTGGCGATCTCCGAAATAATGTGCAGCTCATCCACCGTACAGCCGTTGAGGATGTCGGCCAGCTCCTTGCGGAAGATATTTTCGCTGTGGGCGACGCTGTCGCACAGCAGCTCGTCTACAGACACGCCTAAAACATTGGCCAGGCTGATGATGGTAGGCAGGCCTAGCTTAGTATTGCCGGTTTCGATATTGCTGATATGCGGTGTGGATAAACCAGTTATCTGTGCTACATTCCCCTGGGTAATGTGCTTCCGCTGGCGGGCTTGCTTGATCCTGGCACCGATGGCCTTGTAGTCAACATTCACTTCCATACTACGAAACATCCCCTTTATGTTTTCACTCCATACAGGTAGGTTTTATGTAACGAATTTAACACTATGTATTATAGTCGAAAAACCGAATAAAAGCAAGGCCTTTCGCAAAAATATAAGGATTTTTATTAAGGTTCGGCGTACTTAAGGCTTACTGAGGAGCGGCACTGTCAGGCTGCCCTGGGGCATTAAAATGATATTATAAGCTGGGCCTACATAGGCCTCGGCCCTGGCTATGGCCTCGTCCACGCTATCCACGGCCTCAAAGAGCAGATCCTTGGCGATCTGCTTGTCCAAGGCCGAAACCAGGATGAAGCGGGCCTTCTTCATCAGACGGGTGATGGCGAAGGCCTTGTGGGCCCCGATGACGAAGTTGGCGGCCAGCTTGGCGGCGATGGCGTCCGGGGAGGGGTTCTCCCGCAGGGCCTGCTCCAGGGCCGCGCTGCCGCTGCCCTCTTCGCACTCGCCGATGATGATCACTACCCCGCCCTCCTTCACGGCGCACCAGGCATTGTCCATAGTCTTCTGCAACTGGTAGATGTTGATGTCCTTGGGGTAGCCGCCGCAGCTGGCGATGACGATGTCGGCGGGAGCGGGGATGGGCACCCCGTACACCCGGTCCACAAACTTGCAGGCCTCCAGGTGGGCCTGGTACCAGTCGCCGGCAAAGACCTTCAGGAATTCGTGTTTGGCATTTAAAATGGCGTTGAAGAGGAAGAGGCGGTGCTCCTTGGCGAACAGGCCTACCCCCTCCACCTGGTCCTCATAGACCGGGTTGCCGTGGAGCTTGCCCAGGCCGGACTTAGGACTCATCATCAGGCTGTGGTTCTTCCGCACCGTCTCCATGGCGGCACAGCCAGGCAGCACCGCCTTGCGGCCGCCGCCGTAGCCGGAGAAGAAGTGATGGACGATGGTACCGGTGAGGATCACCAGGTCCACGTCGCAGATCCGCTTGTTCAACCACACCGGGGTGCCGAAGCTGGTGGTGCCGAAGTACTGGAAGGCCCCCTCCTCCTGGCAGTTGCTGTTGTACATCTTCAGCCGGGAGGCCACCTCCTGGCCCACCGCCTCCACCATCTCGGCCTCCGTCATATCCCTGTGGGTGCCTAGGGCGAAGACGATGCGCATGTCCTCATCCTTGATGCCTAGCTTGTTCAGCTCCCGCACCAAGATAGGCATAAAGTCATAGCTGTTGGCCACCCTGGTAGGGTCGTTGCAGATAAAGGCTATCTTCTGCCCTGGCCGCACCAGCTCTGCCAGGGAGGGACAGCCGATGGGGTGGTAGATGGCCTCCAGCACCGCCTCCTCCAGGTTCTCCAGCAGGGGCACGTCCGCTGTGCGGATCTCCGCCAGCACCCGCTCTGCGTCAAGGGTAAACTCTTTCTCACCGTGGCCGTACTTATAGGCGTAGTGAGTCATCTTCATAGTTGCCGCCTCCTCCTTCTTACTCTCAGTCTGCCGGGTTTTGCAAGCTATCTCCTTCTCTTACAGCTATATTATAACCGAGGCCCGGCTCCCTTGTCTAGTACAGGGCCGGACTATTTAACAAGAGGAAGGCAGGAGGGACCCCAAAGGAAAAGCAGGCAGCCGCCCGAAGGCCGCCGCCTGCTTTGCGTGCATGTCGCGCTGGACTGTCCAGGCTCCCCCGCCCCTACTGGATGCGGGAGATGAAGTAGAAGATGCTTATTACCAGCACCGTCAGGGTGATCATCATAGGATCGGCGATGGAGGTGCGGTAGTTCTCCGGATTGTAGCGCTTGGTCCGCCTGAAGGGGCGGGAATCCAGCAGGTTCATAGGATTGGCCGTCATATCCATAAAGTTTTCGTACACCACGTTCCAGGCATTGCCTAGGCCGCCGCAGAGGGCGCAGAACAATTCGGAGCAGCGGAGGACGATGAAGCTGAAGGGCTTGCGGTAGAACCAGTCGGTATCCAGGCTGATGGCGGTGTGGGGCTCCATCTTCGGCAGATAGGTCAAGAAGGGCACCATGGCCATCCCCAGCATCTCCGCCGTCTGCAGGATCTTGTCAGGGGTGAAGGGATGGTAGGGAGTCATGGGGAAGGCGAAGTGCCTGTAGAGCAGGTCCGGATAGACGCCGTACAGGGTGCAGAGGAAGGCGCCCAGGCCCATGCCTAGGTACATGTTCTTCGGCACTTCCTGCTTGATCTTAACCCCCTTGTCATCGGAGCGCAGGAAGATGAAGTAGCCCATCTTCAAGGGGATGGACAAGAAGGTACCGATGCTGGCCAGCTCCAGGAGGGAGAAGAGCAGGTTGTTCCCTGCCTCCGCCGCCGCATGGACGGTGATGACCTTGCTGACGAAGCCGTTGAAGAGGGGGATGCCCGAGATGGAGAAGGCGGCTATGAAGAAGCAGAGGCAGACCACCGGCAGCTTCTTCATCATGCCCCCCAGCTCGTTGATCCGCCGTACGCCGGTGGCGTAGATGATGGTGCTGGCGCACATGAAGAGGGTGGATTTGAAGAGGATGTCGCAGAAGGCGTGGGCCGTAGCCCCGTTGAGGGCCATGCCTGTGCCGATGCCGGCGCCTGCCACCATGAAGCCAGTCTGGCTGATAATGTGGTGGGCCAGCAGCTTGCGCATGTCGTTCTCCATAATCGCGTAGCTAGCGCCATAAACCGCCATCAAGGCGCCGCCCCACATCAGCAGCTCCGTGCCGGCGAAGACCCTGATCAGGGCGTACACAGCCACCTTAGTAGTCAGGCAGCTCATGAAGACGCCGCCGGTGAGGGAGGAGTTGCCGTAGGCATCCACCAGCCAGGCGTTGACCGGCGGCATGGCCACGTTGACGCACATGCCGGCCAGCATCAGCCAGTAGGCGTAGCCGTGGGGGCCTGCCGTAAGGTTGGCCACCTGGTAGTCGCCAGCGCTCACCGTCAAGAAGATGCCGAAGAGGAAGAGGTTGCCGCCGAACATGTGGACCAGCAGGTAGCGGAAGCCGGCCCGGCGGGACTCAGGGGTGTGGTTGCACCACACTAGGTAGAGGGAGGTGAAGGCCAAAGCTTCCCAGAAGAAGATGAAGCAGAGCCAGTCCCTGGCCAGGGTGACGCCGATGGCGCAGCCGGCGTAGGCCATGGCGCAGAGGGCCTCCATCCGGTTTTCGTTATGGGAGGCGTAGATGCCGCACATGGTGGCCAGCACGGAGAAGATGAAGGTGAAGATCCAGCTCAGCTTGTCCACGTACATAACCTGTACCTGGTAGTCGAAGATGAACTTAAACCCCCAAGTAGCCCCTAAGGGCAGGGCCAGGGCCGCACAGACGGCGAAGACGGGGCCGATGGCCAGGCAGTAGCGCCGCAGCTGGCGGGGT
Organism: uncultured Phascolarctobacterium sp.; assembly: GCA_964641395.1. GTDB lineage: Bacteria > Bacillota > Negativicutes > Acidaminococcales > Acidaminococcaceae > CANQBR01. The sequence continues at coordinate 8,341 of CAZXKQ010000023.1, forward strand.
ACCAGCATGGCCAAAAAGCCCACCAGGATCAAGATCAGGCCAGGATGGAGCAGGATGTTACTCATCTTTCTCACCTCCTGGGTTGTAATAATCTTCGTCCCGCTGCAGCAGAGGAGCCATAATCATCTTAGCCAGGATGATCAGCACCCAGCCGCCTACGAAGCCGAAGAACACGTTATAGCCCAGCGGCACCGGCCACCAGGAGGCCCCGTGGAGGTGCACCCCTAGAAGCTCCCCTAGCAGGCACAAAACCAATACGGCGGCTACGATGTAGTAAACCATCTTTACATTCAGCTTGTTCATTACAGCCACCCTCCTGTCCAGCCGGCGCAGATAGCCTTGGAGGCCAAAGTGGCCAGTTCATAGAAATGTGGGTAGAAATTGGGGACGATGCCCAGGATGACGCTGATGGCGGTAGTGATGCAGATGGGCACCAGCATATTGAAACTGAAGGCGCCGTACTGCCTGAACTTCTCCCTAGGATCGCTGCGGAAGTAGGCCATCTGGCACACCGGCATCAGGTAGCCGGCCGCCAGCAGGGCGGAGGCCACCCACACCAGTACGTAGAGGGGCCTGCCGGACTGGATGGCGCCCAGGGCCAGGTTCCACTTGCTGATGAAGCCTACGAAGAAGGGCATGCCCGCTATGCCCAGGGAGGCGATGGTGAAGCAGGCCATGGTCACCGGCAGCTTCTTGCCTATCCCGTACATCTCGCTGATGTTGTTGCGGTGGGTACGGGTGATGATGAGGCCTGCGCACATAAAGAGGGTGATCTTCATCACCGCATGGGCTACCAGATGGAGGTAGGCTCCCTTGATGCTGAGGGGGGAGATGAGGGCCGCCCCTAGGACGATGTAGGACAGCTGGCCCACTGTGGAGAAGGCTAGCCGCCGCTTCAGGTGGTCCTGGCGCAGGGCGATCATGGAGGACACCAGGATGGTGATGGCCGCCGCCCAGGCTAAAAAGTCCACCATGCCCAGCTCCGCCAACAGCTTGGGCCCGAAGACGAAGCAGACAACCCGCAGCACGCAGAAGACGCCGCTTTTAACAACCGCTACCGCATGCAAGAGGGCGGATACCGGCGTAGGGGCCACCATGGCGGCCGGCAGCCAGCCGTGGAGGGGCATCACTGCCGCCTTGACGCTGCCAGCCAGCACCATCAGCACGAAGACGCTCTGCAGCACCCACCTAGGAGCCATGTCGATGGTGAGCATGCCCCCGGCCTTAAAGTCTATGCTGCCGGAGATGCAGTAAACGGCGATGACGCCGGCCAGGAAGAGCTGGCCGCTAGTCAGGGTGTAGATCAGGTACTTACGGCTGGCCATCAAGGCTTCCTGGTTACGCTTGTGGAGTACCAGGGGCCAGCTGGCCAGGGTCAGCAGCTCGTAGAAGATGAAGAAGGTGAGCAGGTTCTCCGCCAGGGCTATGCCCATGCAGGCGCTCATGCAGACGGCGAAGGCGGCGAAGTAACCGGTCTGCTCCCCTTCGTTGTTGCAGCGCATATAGCCGATGGAGTAGAAGTTGATAGGCACCCAGAGCATGGAGGCCAGGGTGGCGAAGATCATCCCCGCCGGGTCCGTACGCAGGGTGAGGCCCACCGTGTCGGTGATTTGGCAGAGAGTGTAGGTGTACACATCCCCGTTCAGCACCCCAGGCACCATGCTGAGGATGAGGCCGAACTTGATGAAGGAGGCGATGGCGCTCCAGGCCTCCCGCAGGTTGGGCCTCTTGTCGCTGAAGGCCACCAGCAGGGCGGCTAAGAGGGACACCCCTACAGCCAGAAATGGTCTGCAATCTACAATAGTCATCTCAGAAACACCTCCGGCAAGCCAATTTTAAGCACATCGGTAACGATGTCCCCGTTGCAGAAGCCCAGCACCAAGATGCCCAGGCCCATCACTACGATAGGCACTACCATCTCTACCGGCAGGCCCAGCTTGGTGTGAGGGGGCTGGATCTCGGTGAGCACATCGTCCCTCTCCACGAACATCTGCTCGATGATGCGGAAGAAGTAGATGGCGTTCAGGAGGGAGCTGATCACCAGCACCGCGATGTAGAAGTACTGGGCGCTCTTGTAGGCGCCGAGCATCAGGTACCACTTGCTGAAGAAGCCGCAGGTGGGAGGCAGGCCGATCATGGAGAGGGCCGCCAGGGTTACCGTGACGGTGCTGATGGGTATCTTCTTGTGCATACCTCCCAGCTTGTAGAGGTTGACCTCCCCGAAGCGGAACTGGATGCCGCCGATGACTAGGAAGAGGGCGCTCTTCATAAAGGCGTGGTTGATCATGTGCATTACGGCGCCGATGAAGCCGTACAGGTTGCCCATGGCCAGGCCGATGGCGATGTAGCCGATCTGGGCTACAGAGGAGTAGGCCAGCATGCGGCGGAAGTCGTACTGGGCCAGGGCCATGATGGAGCCGATCAGGATGCCGGCTATGCCTAGCAGGCCGATGATGTTCAAGGCGCTGTGCACTACCAGGTTATCCACCCGGAAGATGTAGTAGAGGAAGCGGACCATGGCGTAGGCAGGGGCCTTGCTCATGCAGCCGGCGATAAAGGCTGCCGCTCCGGGATGGGAGAAGGTGTAGGCGTCCGGCTGCCAGCCGTGGAGGGGGAAGAGGGCCATCTTGATGCCGAAGCCGATGATGAAGCAGGCCACCGCCATGGCGAAGAGGGGGGAATCCAGATGGGTTGCCACCAACTTAGCCAGGTCGGCCATGTTCAAGGTGCCGGTCATGGCGTAGAGATAGCCTACCCCCAGCAGGTAGAGGGAGGCGCCGATGGTGCCGATGAGCAGGTAGCGGAAGGCCGCCAGCATGGACTTTCTGCCTCCCAGGGCGATGAGGCCGTAGCCGGAGAGGCTCATGATCTCCAGGTAGACGTAGAGGTTGAACACGTCACCGGTGATGATCATGCCGCAGAGGCCTACGCAGAGGAGGCCGAAGAGGGTGTAGTAGCCGCCGATGTGGAGCCAGTCCTCCTTCTTCACGAAGGGGCGGCTGTAAATGCTCACCATCAGGGCGATGAAGGTCACCAGCACTGCCAGGACGCTGTTCAGGGGATCCAGGGCGAACTCGATGCCGATAGGCGGTTCCCAGCCGCCCATCCAGTAGTGGATGGCCTGGCCGCCGGCGGCCACCACCTGCCGCAGCACGGTCAAAGCGCTGAGGAAGGCGCCGAAGATGGCGGCGATGACGATGTAGGAGCCCAGGTTGCGGCTGATACGGCTAAAAAGCAGGCAGAGCAGCGACGCGGAAAGGGGCAGGAGGACGATGAAGACAGGAGCATGCTGTACCAGGTTCATTTGGACGCCCTCCTCAATACCTCGACTTCCTCAACGGAGCCGAAGATTTCCTTGATCCGCATCAGCAGGGCGATGGCCACCCCTGTGGTACCTAGGCTTACTACGATGGCCGTCAGCATCAGGCCGTGGGGCAGCGGGTTGATATAGGCATCAGGATTGGTGGTAAGGCCGTTCTGAATGGGTATCATGCCCCCGTCCTTCTGGGCGAAGCAGAGGTAGAAGAAGATGACGGCCACCTGCATAACGTTCATAGCCATCAATTTCTTCATGTAGTTCTTGCTCAGCACCATGCCGTAGACGCCTAGGAAGAACAGAATCATGACTAGGGCGTAGATGCCCTTGGCCTTTAAGAATTCATTCAGCATCTCCATGTTCTGCCCCCCTCTTCACGATTGCGTCCAGCAAGTTGATAATGGTCATCATAACGCAGATGGCTACGCCTATCTCTATCAGGAAGATGCCCAGGGCATGCATCTCATGCTGGGGCTCCATGTGGATAGGCATAAAGTTGTAATCCAAGAAGAACTTGGCCCCGCCGAAGAGGGTGAGCCAGCCGGTGAAGGCGTAGATGAAGGTGCCCACTCCGGCCATGACCACGGAGGTCTTGCCCAGTACGTTGAACTTGGCATTCTCCCCCAGGATGAGGCGGCTGAGGATGATGCCCACTGCTAAGAGGGCCCCTGCCTGGAAGCCGCCGCCGGGTGAGAACTCACCTAGGCAGAGCACGTAGATGCCGTAGACGATGGTGAAGGGCACCAACATTCTGAAGGCCACATTGAGGATGAGGCCGCCAAAGGGTTCTTTCATTTGATAACCTCTCCTTCCTCTCCGTCTTTCTCAGGCTTGCGGCCTAGAGTGTTGCTGGTGAGCACCAGCACGGTGGTTACGCCGGCCAGGAACATTACCGAAGTCTCCCACATAGTATCGAAGCCCCGGTAGTCGATGATGACGCCGGTTACGATGTTGGGAGAGCCGGTGTCCTCCGCGCTACGGGAGATGTAGACAGGGGTGACGTGCTGGTTAGGCGGCGTGTTAACCTCGCCGATCTTAGGCAGATAGGTTATTACCAGGCAGAAGAGCCCGGTCATAATGGCTAATAAGACAGCTACTAGGCCTCGCATTACTTACACCACCTATCTATAGTCTTCAGTGAAGCTACGAAGAACACGGTAGAGATGGTGCCGATGACCGCCTCGGTAAAGGCTACGTCAGGGGAGCCCATCATCAGGTAGAGGAGCACGGCGCAGAAGCTGAAGCCGCTGTAGATAATGGCTGCGCTGAGGATGTCCTTGCAGAAGATGACGGCGCAGGTGATGGCGTTGAGGAACACCAGCAAGATGGCTTCAATGAGGTATATCTGCATCTCAGTCCCCCTCCTTTTGCAGCAAACTGCCCATGGGCTCGTTGGCGCTGTCCCCCTGGGGGCCTTCCCGCAGGGCCCGCTCCGCCCCTCTGGAAGCCAGGGTCCACACTGGGTGGCCGGACTTATAGGCCGCCTTGCCCAGGATGTGGCTGCCGATAGGGTTGGCTAGGAAGACGATGAGGAAGACGAAGACCATCTTCAAGGAGGTGAGGGTGAGGCCTTCGTAGATGATCAGGCCGATGAAGGAGAGCATGCAGCCCAGGGTCTCGCTGTTGCCGGAGGCGTGCACCCGGCTGTAAAAGTCCGGCAGGCGCAGCATGCCTATGGCAGAGCCGATGAAGAAGACCAGGCCTCCCAAAAGGAAGAGGGCGGCAAAGGCCTGCCTTACTAAATCCAAAGTAATGGTCATAGCTTTTTACCTCCCAGATACTTGGCCACGATGACGGAGCCGATGAAGCCCAGCATGGCGTAGGATATGGCGATGTCCACGTACATGTCCGGCCGGCCGTCCACATAGCCGAAGAGCACCAAGAGCAGGATGGTGTCGGCGCCGATGACCCCTAGGCCGTTCATGCGGTCGTAAATGGTGGGCCCGTAGAAGAGCCGCTCCAGCATGGTGCCGATGACTAGGACGATGGAGAGCATCACGACGATAAAGATAATGTTCATGCCGTTGCCTCCTCTGCTAGGGCGAACTGGAGAGGTTCGCCAAAGAGCCAGGCTACCTTCTTCTGCATGCCTCCGTCCAGCACGCCGGCGGCGGCGCCAGGAGTGAGGGCGTGGATTTCGAAGAGGCCCTCATCGGTGACGTTGAGGGTCACAGTGCCCGGCGTCAAGGTGATGCTGTCTGCCAGTACTACCGAGGCCATGGGGTTGTCGGCCTTGAAGTAGAAACGCACCACCTTGGGATCGATGGCCATGGTCTGCCCCGTGGTAGCTAAGAGCACGTCTACATTGGCCAGCACCAGCTGCCACAGCAGCCAGACGGAGTAGCCCGCCAGCTTAGGCAGGGAGAGGCCCAAGACGAAGTACCGCTTGTCGCCGGCCTTGTTAGGCACCAGCATCAAGGGGTAGGTGAGCCACACCGTTACAGCGCTGGTCAGCAGGCCGTAGACCACGAACTTAGTCTCCGTCCTGCCTGCCAAGGCCATCCAGAAGGCGAAGAGCACTAAGAAGAGGCCTATCTTGTGCGCTAGCGGGGAACCGGCCACATTTTGTTCTGCTTTAAACACGGTTACCACCTTTCCTTAGCATAATGACTTCATTATGGCTTAGAATTTATAAATTGCTGGGAGAAAGAAGAAAGGCCAGCTTCATGCAGCCATGAAACCGGCAGGCATAGCCCAGTCTGCTGACCCTTGCAGAATCCCCCGATTGCAAGCCAACTTAAAGCACCAAACCATCAACCACTATCTACCTGTATACAAAACAACACACGCAGTTATATTAGACATTGGCAGGAAAAATCCTGCCAAGCCTAGGTAATTGTGAAGATTTTTAAAATTTAGTTTGAAGAAAGTGTAACCAGCTTAAAGGAGCAGCCTTCCAGAGGCAGCATGCGGGCGGCCAGGCGCCCCACCCTGCCTAGGTCGGCAGTGCAGCAGATGGTGACCCGGCCCCTGCCTTCCGGGGGCTTCAACAGGCCCTCCTCCTCCAACTGGCGCTGGCAGAGGGCGGCGGTAACCTCGGCCGGGTCGACGATGGCCACATCCGGGCCTAGGGCGGCCTGTAGCTGTCCCCGTAAGAAGGGGAAGTGGGTGCAGCACAGGCCCACCACGTCGGCGCCGGCCTTCTTCACCGGCTCCGTGTACTCGTCAATGGCCAGGGAAAGCTCCGGACTGGCGAAGCGCTCCCCCTCCACTAAGGTGACGAACTTAGGGCAGGGCACCGGGCAGACCTGGACGGCGGCATCAGCCCCAAGCAGAGCCTGGCGGTGCAGATCAGTAGCTATAGTGAAGGGAGTGGCGAAGATGGCGATCTTTTTCTTCTTGCTGGCCGCCAGCAACAAGTCTACCCCCCTGCTCATGCCTATGAGGCTGAAGGGGTGCTGCCGTTGCAGCTTCTCGGGCCCCAGGGCGGTGATAGTGTTGCAGGCCAGCACCACCTGCTTCACCCCCTGTCCCTCTAAGTAACAGAGCATTTCTTCCACGAAGGCCCGCAGTTCGCCCTCCTCCCTGATGCCGTAGGGGGTACGGGCGGTGTCCCCTAGGTAGAGGAAGTCCTCCTGGGGCAGCTGCTTAACCAGGGCCTTGAGGACGGTGAGCCCGCCTACGCCGCTGTCCAGCACCCCTATGGGCCTTGCCAGCCTATCTTTCTCTCTCAACATAACCAAGCCTCTCCTCTCTTTCTACTATATTCTATATACTTTATACTTTCGTCCCTGGGCGGCCCCTCCCTGAGGTTCAGACGGCCAGCCCCATCCTGCACGATTCCCCCGTTCCTAGGCTGTCAGGCCCCCGTCCACCCGGACTATGCTGCCGGTCATGAAGCTGTTAGCCGGGGACAGGAGGGAGCAGATCACGTGGGCCACCTCTTCCGGCCTGGCGATCCGGCCCAGGGGGTAGGCCTGCTCCATCTCTGCCAAGGTGTAGTTACCCTCTGCCAGCTGCCGCTCCACCATGGGGGTGGCCACATCCCCGGGGCAGACGCAGTTCACCCGCACCTTCGGGGCCAGATCCAGGGCCAGGGCCCTGGTGAGGGCCACCACCGCCCCCTTAGAGGCACAGTAGAGGGGGCAGCCGTAGTTGCCGGCCAGGCCGGCGTCCGAGGCCACCGTGCACACCGCGGCCGGGGCGGCTAGGTAAGGGAGGGCGGCAGCTATGGCGTAGATGCAGCCCTTCAGGTTCACGTCCAGCAGGGCGCTGAAGCCGGCATCGTCTATGGCCGCCAAGGGTTCTTCCCTATAGCTGCCGGCGCTGCACAGCAAAAGGTGGAGGGGGCCTTCCGCCGCGGCGGCGGCCATGGCCCTATCACAGGCGACCCTGTCCCTTACATCGCAGGCCAGATAGCGGGCCCGGGCTCCCGGCAGGGCGGAGAGCTCTGCCAAGGCCGCCTCCCCCCGCTGCCGGTCCCTGCCTAGGATGTAGACGGCGGCCCCGTCCGCCACCAGCAACTTGGCCGTAGCCAGGCCCAGGCCTGAGGTGCCCCCTGTGATTACCGCTGTCAAGCCGGTGCAGCCGTAGCGGCCCATGCTCCTGCCTCCTAAAAGCCAAATCCTAACGTGCTAGTCAGCATCAGCAGCCTCCGCCGCCAAGGGCGGCGGCAGTTTGACGATGATGGTGGTAAAGCTGCCTAGCTGGCTGGCTATCTCTAAGTCCATATGGTGGCGCAGGGCGATCTGCTTGGCGATGGCCAGGCCTAGGCCGCTGCCCTCCTTGTTCTCCTCGCTCCGCTGCTTGTAAAACTTATCAAAGGCGTGGGCCAAGGCTTCCGCACTCATGCCCTGGCCGTGGTCGGTGAGCCGCAGCTCCCTGTCCACCAGGGCCATTTCGATCTTGCTGCCGGCCGGGGAGAACTTGACGCTGTTGTTGACGAAGATCAGCAGCAGCTGGCGCAGGCGGCCGTAGTCCCCCTCCAAGAGGTAGACCTCCCTGTCCAGGCGCAGCTCCACCGCCAACTGCTTCTCCCTGCCTAACTGCTGGGCGGCCCTGGCGGCGTCCTGCAGCACGTCGCAGAAGTTGATGACGCCCTTCTCGATCTTATAATCGGGATTCTGCAGCCGGGAATACTCCAGCAAATCGTCTATCAAGCGCTCTAGGTTCTTAGTTTCCTTGATGATGCTGCTGCGGTAGGCGGCTACCTGGCCGGGCTCCGTCACCACCCCGTCTACCAAGGCCTCCAGGCTGCTCCTGATCACGGTGACCGGGGTGCGCAGCTCGTGGGAGATGTTGGAGAAAAAGTCCTTCCGCAGCTGTTCCAGCTTCAGGCTTTCCTTCTCTGCCGCCGCCAGCCGCACTGCCAGGGTGTCCAGGGTGGCGGCCAGCTCCCCTATCTCATCTTCCTGCTTAATCTGGCAGCGGGCGCTGTAGTCCTTGTCCGCCAAGCGCAGGGCGATCTGCCGCATCTTGTTCAGGGAGTTGGTGATGTGCCAGGACATGGGGACGATGAGGACGACGATGATCAGGCAGGCCACCAAGGCGCTGATGAGCAGCACCCGGATGGCGGCCGAGGCAGTCTCGTCCACCCCCCTGGCCAGGGCCTGCACCAACAGCACCGCCCTGGTCTGGCCCGCCTTATTCTTTATGGGGGTGACCATGGTGAGGGTGTCCTCCCGATAATTCTTGTCGTACTCCTCCACTAGCGAGTCCTGGCCCTGGAAGGCCTCCTCCACCGCTTCCTTCACTTTGGGGGACAGCTGCTGGTAGGCCTCCTTGCGGTTGTTAGGCAGGGGCCGCTCCCGCACCCGGCCTGCCTCCTTATCCTTCTGCCGCAGCCTCTCGATGAACTTCACATTCATGGACAGCTCCCTATTGCTGTCCACCACCCAGACGATGCCCGGAGTCACATCGTCGAGAAAGTTCAAGAAGGGGTTGTGGGCCAGCCTGTCCCCGTAGAGGCGCTCCATGAGGGGCAGGTTGCGCTGGATGGTCCAGCTCAAGCGCCTGGACTGGGCCTGCATCTGGTTCTTCTTCAAGGCGACGGTCTGCTGCTGCAAGAGGTAGAAGAAGCAGAGGGCCAAAAAGAGGCAGAAGACCACGATGACCAGGCCGAAGTACCACATCTGCCGCCGGGCGATGCGGTTCTTTTTAAAATTACTGGGAGAGAAGCAGCTGAGAAAGTCCATACCCCTACCCCCTACCTTTTATACTCAAACTTGTAGCCCTTGCCCCAGACGGTCTTGATGTCCCATTCCGGATGGGGGTAGGCGGCCAGCTTGGCCCGCAGCCGCTTGATGTGGGAGTCCACCGTGCGGCTGTCACCCTCGTAATCATAGCCCCAGATGCTTTCCAGCAGGTTGTCCCTGGTAAAGGTCTTGGAGCTGTTACGGGCCATAGTGTCCAGCAGTTCTATTTCCTTCTTAGTCAAGGGCACCTCTTCCAAGCCGATGCGGACGCTGTACTTGTCCATGTCTATGTAGAGGTTGCCTACTTCGTAGATATTGTGCCTGCTCTGCTCCTGGAGCCGCACCCGCCGCAGGATGGCCCGCACCCTGGCCATCACCTCGCTGGCGGAAAAGGGCTTCAGTACGTAGTCATCGGCCCCTATCTCCAGGCCCATGATCCGGTCGTAGTCCTCCCCCTTGGCGGTGACCATGATGATAGGCACCATGGACTGCTGGCGCAGGCGGCGGCAGACGGCGAAGCCGTCTAACTTAGGCATCATCACGTCCAGGAGGCAGATGGCGATCTCCCTGCCGTAGGTGGCAAAGGCGGCCAAGGCCTCTTCCCCGTCGTAGGCCAGGACGGGCTCGAAGCCGGCCTGCTTGGCGTAGGCGGCCAGCACGTCGGTTATCTGCCTATTATCATCGGCTATCAGCATCCGCTTCATCTTCATCATCCCTCAAGCCCGGCTTCTTATTTAAACCTTATTATACCACAGTTCCACAGCTAGGGGCAATGCGTTGGAGCCGGCCTGCTTAAAAGTTACCTGGCGGCGGTAAAGGGTAAGTGTTTTTGTTTTTTTTATAAAATGTTAATGATTAGGACAAAAAAATGTCACAATTACCCAGTATAATGAAATTAGGTTGATGATCCAGCTATAAAGTACGCTTAGTATCTTAATATTATAGAGGAGGAGTTGAAGCTTTATGAAGAAGATAGCCTGGAAAAAAGCCCTGCTAGCCGCCGCAGTCCTCACCACCCTGTGCGGCACCGTGGCCTTTGCAGAATCCATCGTCGACACTGTGAAACCCCCCGCCAGCGTCCAAACCCGGGTGGAAGGAGTGGCCAGGGCCCCCTTGGCAGAGGGGCAGGACAGCCTGCTCAGCTTAGAAGGGGAACGCCAGCAGCTGCTAGGCCAGCACTATGAGGCCGCCCTGGCCCAGCTCCCCCCGGAGCAGAGGGCCCAGGTGGAGGCCTATGTGAAGGACGCCAAGGAGTTTCGGGAGGCCCGGGAGGCCCGGGACTGGAACCTCCGCCTCCAGCGGGAGCAACTCACCTGGCAGCAGCGGGAGGCTGTCAAGTACGGCAGGGATCTGAACAAGCTGTCCCTCCCCCGGCCCTATAAGAACGAGTGGGACAGACTGGAAGACATGCTGAATGAAAAGATGAGGTCCCTCCGGGCCGACAGCCGGGAGCAGCGCCGCCAGTACCTGGAACCCACCTACCAGCGGCTCTTGGCCGAGCTAAGCTCGGAGCAACGGTCCCAGGTAGAGGCCATAGTGAAGGAGGATTTAAAAATCCGCCAGACTGACAGGGAGCGGGAGGAAGCCCTGCGGGAGCGGCGGGAGCAGATGACTTTTGAGCAGAGGGAGGTCATCAGGTTAGGCGAGAAAAGGGACAAGGCCGCCTGGCCCCGCCCGCCTAAAGGCAAGAAGCACCGCAAAGGCCCAGGCCCCGCTTTCGGCCCCGGTCCCGGCCCTGCCTTCGGTCCCGGCCCCGGCCCCCGGCCCCTACCGTATATGACGGCTGATCAGCTCTACCAAGAAAACATGGCTAAGCTGAGCCCGGAGCAGCGGGCCCAGGTAGAGGCCTTCGTCAAGGAAGACGCGGAACTGCGGGAGCGCCACGAAGAGCAGCGGGACAGGCTGCAGGCCCGTCTGGAGCAGATGACGCCAGAGCAGAGAGAGGCCGTGCGAGGCGCCCGGGATAAAGAACGGGAGAGCCGTCCCCGTCCGCCTAGGCTGCCCCGGTACCTCCTGGACGACTAGGCGCCTAAGAGCTGAGGGCCAGGCAGACTGCCCCTAGGAGGGGCCTGTCGGGGGCCAGCCCTGTTTAACAAAAAGCCAAAACACAGTTTACTGCTCCTTTCACGGAAGGGCCCGGCCTCAGCGCCCGGGCTCTTCTGCTTCTCCTAGAGGCGGCCAGCCCAGGCCGCCCTACTGACGAGTGGGGATTGATGTAAGAAAAAATTTTTACGATGCTGATGAAAATGACACAAAAAAGACACAATTCCTCCGTATAATGAGGCCAGACTGAAGCTTGACCCTACTACATCAGCGTCATAAAGAAGGAGTTGAACCCTTATGAAGAAAACAGCTTGGAAGAAGGCCCTGCTAGTGGCCACAGTCCTCACCAGCTTCTGCGGCGCAGTAGCCCTGGCAGAGGCCGCCCCGGCCCAGCCCACCATGCGGGAGAAAGCAGAGCGCATTTTAAACGAAAGCGGCCGCAGCCTGCCGCCTAAGCAGGGGGCCCAGGCCCTGAAACAGGATCCGATAGCCATGTTCAAGGCCGCCAAGGCAGAGTGGGAGAAGCTCAGCCCTGGGGAAAGGGAGGCCTTCCTGCGGAAGCACCGGGCTGAACAGCAAAAACTGAGCAAGGAAAACTACAAGAAGCTCATGAACTCCCTGTCCCCGGCTCAAAGAAGCCAAGTGGAGGGCTACCTCAAGGAAGACGAGGACGCCCGCCTGGCCTACGCCGCTGCAAAGAAGGAGCTGGCCGACCAGTTAGCGGCCATGAGCCCGGAGCAGCAGACGGCGGTGCGCAGCGGCAAAGCTAAGGAAATCGTCTACCATCCCCCCATCGGCGCCAAGTATGAGGCTGACGGCAGCGTCTCCCAAGAGTGGTTGGAGCAGGAGGCGGACAAGGCCCAGCGGATCAATGAGCGGCAACAGCTGATGGAGCAACGCTACGACGAAACCATGGCCGCCCTCACTCCCGAACAAAGGGGCCAGGTAGAGGCCTATCTCAAGGGAGAAGAGGAGCTGGACAGCGGCTACAAGGCCAAGCAGGAGGCCCTCCAGGAGCAGCTGAAGCAGCTGACCCCGGAGCAGAGGTCGGCCATCAGGAGCGGCAAGGACATGAAGAGGGAGTACCGGCAGCCTGCGCCCACCGCCCAGGCCCCCGCTCCCCAGGCCAGGCCGGCCCTGACCCCTCAGCAGCAGGAGGCCAGGCGGATTGAGCGGGAACAGTGGGAAAAGTACAGTCCCGCCGAAAAGAAGGCCATCATCATCCAGCGCCATGCGGAGCACCAAAAGGTACTGGAGCAGCAGTACGCTGACAGCCTGGCCCGGCTGACCCCGGAACAGCGGGCCCAGGTGGAGGCCTTCATCAAAGACGACATGGAGATCCGGGACCGACAGCAGGCCCAGCGGGCGGATCTGCGGGCCCGCCTGGAGCAGATGACCCCGGAGCAAAAGGAGGCCATCAGAAGCGGCCGGGCCAAGAGCAGGGAGGACTGGTCCCAGGCCCCTAGGGGGCCCAGGCACCACTACAGGGGCCACGCACCCCAGCAGTGGTGGCACCACCGCCAAGGCTAGCTCCCGGCAAGAGGGAGCCCCACCTAGACACTAGTCCTAAGATAGTTGTAATACTCCTTTCCTGGAAAGGCCCGGCCCTGGGGGCTGGGTCTTTTCCTCTGCCAGCCCCTGGGCCGCCGCCTGGGAACAGGCTCCGAGGAATATAGCCTAGGTGCTTGACTAGGCCCGAGGCTTATATTATGATTAAGGGCAGCAGAAGAAGGGAGGGATAACCTTGCAGGAGCTGAGCCGCCTCAAGGACATCAAATGCTTTCTCTTTGACATGGACGGCACCATCAACCTAGGGGAGCAGCTCATCCCAGGCATGGAGGGCTTCTTCCAACGGCTGACCCAGGCCGGCCGCCGTTTCTACCTCCTCACCAACAATTCCTCCCGCAGCCACGCCCCCTATGTGGCCAAGATGAGCCGCCTGGGAGTGCCGGTTACGGAGCAGGAGGTGCTGATCTCCAGCGACGCCCTCTGCGACTACCTGGCGGAGCACTGCCCCGCCAGCCGTCTCTACGTGCTAGGCACCCCCCAGCTAGAAGAGTTGTTGGAGAGGGCCGGCTTCCAGCTGGTGAAGCAGCCCCGGCTGCAACCTTTGGTCGCCTCCCCCGCCCGGCAGCAGGAAGAGGTGGACCTGATCGTGCTAGGCTTCGACCAGTGCCTCACCTATGAGAGGCTGAGCACCGCCTGCCGCCTCATCGACCGAGGGGTGCCCTACATCGCCACCCACCCTGACCGGCGCTGCCCCATCGAGGGAGGAGAGTTCATCCCTGATACCGGGGCCATGATCGCCCTGCTGGAGACCGCCACAGGCCGGAAGCCCTCCCTCATCCTAGGCAAGCCCTACGCCTCCATGGTAGACGCGGTGCTGCGCCGCACCGGTTACAGCAAGGAGCAGGTCGCCATGGTAGGAGACAGGCTGGCCACCGACATCGCCTTCGGCCGCCGCAACGGCATCCTCTCCATCCTGGTGCTCACCGGGGAGGCCAGCCTGGCAGACGTCCAGGCAGCCCGGGAGGCCCAGCTCTGGGAGCAGGTGCCGGATCTGATCCTGGAGGGGGCCTACGAAATCCTGCGCTACCTCTAAAACCAGCTAAAAAAGAACAGGCTGCCCTGTGAGCCAGGGTACAGCCTGTTTTTTTGTTGGCGCTAAAACGCCTGGATCCGGTCAGGGCTTACAGTAGGTAGCCCTTCCAGAAGGGGAAGCCGCAGCCTGCCAGCACCAGGAGCAGCACCAAATAGTCCAAGAGGCCCAGCCTTTCCGGCGGCATATTCTTATAGGTGTTGCTACCGAAGCCCTTCAGCTCCATGCTCAAGGCCAGGGTCTCCGACTTGGCCACCGCCCGCATCACCAGGGGCCTGATCACCACTAGGTAGGCCAGGAAGCGCTTGATGATGTTCTGCCTGTTGCTATAGCCCCTGCAGCTCTGGGCGTCCAGGGTTATTTCGCTGTCCAGCAAGAAGTTAGGCACGAAGCGGAGGGCCGTAGTCAGCATGAAGGCGTACTCGCAGGGCAGGTGGAACTTTTCCACCAGGGCCTTGGCGATGTCCTGGATGCGGCAGGCCGCCAGCAGGCAGAGGAAGGCCATGGTCATCACCAGCATCCGCAGGCCCCCTACCAGGGCTTGGATCAGCCCGGTGCCGAAGAGGAGCTGCAGCAGCACCATCAGGCCGGTGAAGACAGCCAGCCCCCCTATGGCCGCCATGGCCATCCTGTCGTGCTTAATCCAGAGGAGCAGGGTCAGTTCCAGCACCAGGATGGTGGCCACTACCACTGTAGGCAGGATGAAGACCCAGGCGGTCACCGCCAGGGTGACGATGATCTGGGTGAAGGCTGCTAAACGCATGGCTCTGCACCTCCCTTAGCACAGGTGAGCTGGGCGCAGAGTTCCTCCGCCGTAGCCGCCTCCACCCCCAGGCCGGCCCCTAGGGCGGCCACGGTAGGTAGCCGCAACCCCCACTGCTCCAAAGGCTGGCTGCCGTCAAAGAGGGCCGCAGGGCTGCCGTCATAGACCAGGTAGCCATCGCACAGCACGATGGCCCGCCGGGCGAAGCGGCGCACCACGTCCATATCGTGGGAGATCAGGACGATGGTGACCCCCTGCTCCTGGTTCAGGGCCGCTAGGTAGTCCATCATCCCCTCTATTTCCAAGGCGTCCTGGCCGTTGGTTATCTCGTCTAGGATCAGGGTGTTGGGCCGCAGGGCCAGGGCCGCCGCCACTCCCAGCCGCCGTTTCTGGCCGAAGGAGAGGAGGCGGGGGTAGGCCCCGGCCAGCTGGGACAGCCCCATGGCCGCCAAAGCCCCTTCCACCTGCTCCCGCACCTGCTGTTCCGGCAGCCGCTTCACCCTGGGGCCGTAGGCCACTTCCTCGTAGACGCTGTCCGCCAGGATCTGCAGGTCGGGATTCTGGAAGACGTAGCCGATCTTAGCCGCCAGATCCGCCGGCTCCGCCGCCGCCACGTCCTCCCCGTCTACCAAGATGACGCCGCTGCGGGGATGGCAGAGGGCCATGAACAGCCGGCTCAGGGTGGTCTTGCCGCTGCCGTTATGCCCCAGCAGGGCTACGAACTCCCCGTCGGCTATCTTAACATCCATATCGTTGATGACCGGCACCCCTCTGGTGTAGGCGTAATTCACCTTTTTAGCCTCTAGCACGGCCTGCACCTTCCTCTCTCACTATGCCGTAACGGCGGAAGTCCTCCAGGGCCTGCTCCTCGCTGCGCCACTCTCCCAGCTGCAGCCCTAGCTTGGCTTCCAGGCCCAGCTTCACCTGCCACAGGTTGGGCAGCAGGGGCCGCAGCCCGGGATCAGCGTAGAGGGCGGGAGCGGCGGCGGCGAAGCTGCCGGCGGCCACCACCTCCCCCTCCTTGAGGGCTACCAGGTCGGTAACGTAGGGCAGCAGAAAGTCGATGCGGTGCTCCACTGCCACGATGGTGGTGCCGTACTGCTGATGGATGGAGGCCAGCAGGCCGTACAGGCTCTGGGCCCCGTCCGGATCCATGGCGGACACCGGCTCGTCTAGGACGATGATCTCCGGCTCCACAGCCAGGGTGGCGGCTAAAAGCAGCCTTTGCCGCTGGCCGCCGCTTAACTCGTCTAGCTGGTAGGACTCCCGCCCTGGCAGGCCCACTGCCTCCAGGGCCCAGCTCACCCTCCGCTCCACCTCCTCCGGCTTAAAGCCGTGGTTCAGCAGGCCGAAGGCCACCTCCTCCCCTGCAGTGAGGGAGACCAGCTGGCTTTCGTAGTCCTCCATAATGAAGCCCACCTCCATGGCGATGTCGCTCACCCTCTGCCCCTTGGTGCTGCGGCCCAGCACCCGTACGTCGCCGGCGTAGCGGCCTCCCATGTAGTAGGGAACGATGCCGGTGATGGCCCGGCAGAGGGTGGTCTTGCCGGCGCCGCTGGGGCCCACCAGGCAGGTGAAGCTGCCCTGGGCGATGCCAAGGTTGATGTTGCGCAGCACCACCTGGCCGGGAGGGGTGTTCTTGTAGGCAAAATAGAAGTTCTCTATAGTAATCTGCTCAGTCACTTCCTACCCTCCTGGGCATAGAACAGCCGCTTCACCGGGGCGAAGAGCAAAAAGGTGATCAGCCCGTTTAACAGGCCCACTACCGCCACCACCGGCAGCATGGCGTAGACCCACACCTTCAGGGGCAGGCCCAGGACCAGCTTCAGGATGAAGGTGAAGACGCTGCCGCTAGCCATGGTGGCCAAAAAGCCGGTGACCAGGGGCCGCAGCTTCCAGTCCTCCAGGCCTGCTGCCAGCATGGCCTTCACCACCAGGCAGCAGAGGGTGGCCCCTGCCAGCTCGCTGGCGATGTTGCCCAGGGGAAAGGCCGACTTAGACGAGGGCACCAGGGTCAGGCCGGCGATGAAGCCTATGCCCACCGCCTGGCTCAGCTTGGGGTTGAACATGCTGATGACGATGGAGTACATGGCTATGGTCCAGTTGGGAGTTACGCCGCCTACGTTAGGGCTGACGGTGTGCAAGATGATGCCGATGGCAAAGAGCATGGCAGTTATCGCCACCCAGCGGTAGCCCTCCTGCAGGGGCTCCACCTCTTCTAAGGGGGGCAGGGCCTTGGTCTCTTCCACGTGCTGTGACACCTCCTAGGATCTTTTCACTTACCTGTACATTGTACCATATCCAGGGGAAAAGTAGTAGCCCTTTCAGCGCCTGGCTACCCCTCCCGCACAAAAAGGGCTGCCGCCCCACCTAGTGCTGCGACAGCCCTGCCTACCTGTATCCGGCCGCCTATTTGGCGGCCCTTTTACGGAGTTCCGTCACCGGCACCCCGCCTATGCCCCAGTTGTCTGTGTCCACCTCATCGATGACCACCACGGTGGTGGCGGTGTTCTTGTTCAACACCCGGTGGAGGAGCTCCGTAGCCCCTTCGATGAGCTGCTGTTTCTGGGCGGCAGTGACCTGGCCCTCCTTGGTGATCTTAATGTTGACGTAAGGCATAAACCCTCCTGTACCAGGCCTACCAGCCTAGGCTCTTCATGAAGCGGGCCAGGTTGTCCACCGTCAGGCCCAGGTCGGAGAGGGCCCGGCCCTTGGCCTGGCTGTAGGGCACAGCCACCCGGTTGATGCTGAAGATGCCGATCAGCCCTTCCTCGTAGGCGGCCTGGACGCCGTCGCCGATGTCCCCTACCAGGGCCACCACCGGCACGGCGGCGGCCTTAGCCTGCCTGGCCACCCCTATCACTACCTTGCCCCGCAGGGACTGGCTGTCGATCTTCCCTTCCCCGGTGATGACCAGGTCGGCCTCCTGCAGCAGCTGCTGGAAGTGGACGGCCTCTAGCACCGTATTGATGCCCATCTGCAGGCGGCTGTGGAAGAAGGCCACCATGCCGCCTCCCATGCCGCCGGCAGCGCCGGCGCCGGGCAGGTGCTGGATCTCCAGCCCCAGATCCCGGTGCACCACCTCTGCCAGGTGGTGCAGGCCTGCATCCAGCATGGCTACGCAGGCGGCGTTGGCCCCCTTCTGGGGACCGAAGACGGCAGCCGCCCCGTTAGGGCCGCAGAGGGGGTTGTCGATGTCGCACATAGTGACGATCTCTAACTGCTGCAGCAGGGGATCCAGGCCGGAGGCATCGATGTGGTGGATCATGGCCAGGCTCTCCCCTACCGGGACGAAGCTGTTGCCTGCCTCATCGTAGAACTTGATGCCGCAGGCCGCAGCCGCGCCGCAGCCCCCATCGTTGGTGGCGCTGCCTCCCAGGCCCACTATCAACCGTCGGCAGCCGGCCTTGGCAGCTTCTAGGAGCAGCTGGCCCACCCCGTAGGTGGTGGTCTTCTCCGCCTGCTTGTTGTCCCCTACTAAGGGCAGGCCGGCGGCCGCCGCCATTTCCACCACGGCGGTACCGTCCGGCAGCAGGCCGTAGTAACCGTGCACCGGCTCGGTGTAGGGGCCCTGGACGGTGGCGTAGAACTTCTCCCCGCCTAGGGCCTGGAGGAAGGCGTCCACGCTGCCCTCCCCGCCGTCTGCCACCGGTATGCACTTGATCTTAGCGTCAGGATAGTGCTGGAGGAAGGCCTCCTCCACCTGCTGGCAGATCTGGGAGCTGGACATGGTGCCTTTGAAGGAATCGGGTATGATGATGATGTTGCGCATAAAAGGACTTCCTTAATTTTAAAGACCTTCCCCACCCCCGCAAGGGGGCAGGGAAGGTAGGCTGTGAACAACTGTTAAGCTTAGCAGAAGAGAGAGATGATGAAGATCTCTACCATGGAGGCGATGCCCAGCACCAGGGTGCAGGCGGTCTGGGTGCGGTAGCCTTGATCAGCGCTCATCTCGCCAAAGTTAGTAACAACCCAGAAGTAGGAGTCGTTGGCGTGAGACACGGTCATGGCACCGGCGCCGATGGCCATAACGGTGAGGGCTGCCAGCACCGGCGTGCTCAGGCCCAGGGCGCCCATCAGGGGAGCCATGATGCCGGCAGTAGTGGTGATGGCCACGGTAGAAGAACCCTGGGCGGTCTTGAGGATGGCGGCCAGGATGAAGGGGAAGAAGATGCCGATGGTCTGGAGGACCGTAGCATTAGAGGTGATGAAGCCTACCATGCCGGAAACGGCGATAACCCTGCCCAGCACGCCGCCAGCGGCGGTGACGAAGAGGATGGGGCCGGTAACCTTCAGGGTCTCGTTAGTCAGGTTGTAGAAGTCAGCCAGCTTGCCGGCAGTGCTCAACTGGGCTACGCCGAAGAGGGTGCCCACGATGAGGGCCATAACCGGAGTACCTAAGAAGTTCAGCAGGTTGGCGATGCTGCCCTTCATGCCGGCCATGGCTACGATGGAGGCGATGGCCATCAACAGGATGGGGACTACGATGGGGGCCAGGCTGATGAAGGAGCCAGGCAGCTTGCCGTAGGAGGCTACCAGGTCCGCCCAGCTCTGGGATACGGTGCCGTCGTCGTAGTCGTCAGCAGCCTTGGTGCTGAGGCCGATGTGCTTAGCATAGAAGTAGCCGGCGATGAGGGGGAAGATGGACACCAGGGCGCCCATGCCCATTACCAGCAACATGTTCTCCCCTACACCCAGGGTATTAGCAGCAGCGATAGGGCCGGGGGTAGGCGGAATGAAGACGTGGGAGATGTAGAGGCCGGCAGAGAGGGCCACAGACATGGTGACTGAGGACATCTTAGTGCGCTTTACCAGGGACTTACGTATCGGGTTGAGGATAACGAAGCCGGAGTCGCAGAAGACGGGGATGGATACTACCCAGCCCATCAGTTCCATGGCCAGGGCCGGCCGCTTCTGGCCTACGATGCTGATTACGATGTCAGCCAGGCGGACGGCGGCACCGGTCTTCTCCAGGATGGAGCCGATCAGGGCGCCTAGGATGATGACGATGCCGATGCTGGTGAAGGTGCCGGAGAAGCCGGCGCCGATAACGTTAACCAGGCTCAGGACCTGCTTGCCGTTGACCGTAGTGTTCACCAGGGGGATGCCGGCCACCAGGCCCAGGATGATGGACACGCCCATGATGGACAGGAAGGGATGAACCTTGTACTTAGAGATGGCCACTATCATCACGATGACGGCGATGATAAAGGCAATGATTAGGGGAAAACCACTCATCACAACTACCTCCTTAAAGAGTAAAAAGTGCGCCAAAAGCAGCCTCAACCCACTGCTTTTGTATACTGATATTGTACAACAGCAGGGTAAATTTGTAAATATATTGAATAAAGTTAAAATAAATCTTACCTACCCAGGCTAAGGGGCGGCAAAAGCAGGCGCCTCCCGGCCCGGGAAACTCCTCCCAGGCTAGAGGCGCCGTCTGCCGTCTTAACTTTTACCAAGGCTTATTGCTGCAACTGCCCCGCCTGGGCGGCCAGGGCCAGGGGCGGTTCCTGCTGCTGGAGGAGCTGCCCGGCCTGGGCCTGCCGCAACAGCTTCATGAACTCTTCGCCGGTGATGGTCTCCTTCTCTAACAGGTAGGTGGCCAGCAGGTCCAGCTTATCCCGGTTGTCGCTGAGCAGCTGCCTGGCCTTGGCGTGGGCGCTCTTGATGATGGCCAGCACCTTGGCGTCGATCTGGGCCGCCGTGCCGTCGGAGCACTGGAGGGCGGGGTCGCCTCCCAGGTAGACGTTGCTGAGGATCTCCGTGGCCATCATGTCGAACTCTTCCGTCATGCCCAGCCGGGTGACCATGCTGCGGGCGATCTTGGTGGCCTGCTCGATATCGTTGGCGGCGCCGCTGGTGATGGAGTTGAAGACCAGCTCCTCCGCGCTGCGGCCGCCGCAGATGGTGCAGATCTTGTTGTACAGCTCCTCCCGCTTCATCAGCACCGACTCGTTCTCGGCGATCTGCATGGTGTAGCCTAGGGCGCCGTTGGTGCGGGGGATGATGGTGATCTTGTGCACCGGGGCGGAGTCCTTCTGCAGGGCGGCGACTAGGGCGTGGCCGATCTCGTGGTAGGCGATGACCTTTTTCTCAGCGGGGCTGATTACGGCCCCCTTCCGCTGGTAGCCGGCGATGACCACTTCGATGGACTCTTCCAGATCCTCCTGCAAGACGTAGGGATGGCCCAGCTTCACCGCCCGCAGGGCCCCTTCGTTGATGATGTTGGCCAGTTCCGCACCGCTGGCGCCGGCCGTAGCCCGGGCCAGGGCGTTGTAGTCTATAGCCGGGCCCATCTGCACGTCCTTGGCGTGCACCTGCAGGATGGCCTCCCGGCCCTTCAGATCCGGCAGCTCCACCGGGATGCGCCGGTCGAAGCGGCCCGGCCGCAGCAGGGCCTTGTCCAGGGCTTCCGGCCTGTTGGTGGCGGCCAGGATCACTACCCCCTTGCCCCCGTCAAAGCCGTCCATCTCCGCCAGCAGCTGGTTCAGGGTCTGCTCCCTTTCGTCATTCCCCCCTAGCTGGCCGGCGTCCCGCTTCTTGCCGATGGCGTCGATCTCGTCGATGAAGACGATGCAGGGGGCCTTTTCTGCCGCCTGCTTAAAGAGGTCCCGCACCCGGGCCGCCCCCATGCCTACGAACATTTCTACGAACTCGCTGCCGCTGATGGAGAAGAAGGGCACCTTGGCCTCCCCGGCGATGGCCTTAGCCAGCAGGGTCTTGCCTGTGCCAGGAGGCCCCACCAGCAGGGCGCCCTTGGGCATGTTGGCCCCCATGGCCTTGTAGCGGCCGGGGTTGTGCAAAAAGTCCACCAGCTCCACCAGGGCTTCCTTGGCCTCATCCTGGCCGGCCACATCGGCGAAGCTTTTGCCGGTTTGGGCCTCTACGTAGACCTTGGCGTTGCTCTTGCCGAAGGACATGACGTTGCCCCCCATCCTGCCTCCCAGAAAGCGCATGAAGAGCTGGCCCAGGAGGAAGAAGATGGCGATGGGCAGCACCCAGTTGGTGAAGAAGCTGACGATGGGGTTGGGCTCCTTAGGCACTACCTGGGAGAACTCCACCTTGGCCCGCATCAGCCGGTTCACTAGGTCGGGATCGTCCATGCGGCCGGTGACGTAGATCTCCTGCTCGTTGCCGTCCTTGACCAGGGCGGCCATTCTTTTATCGGTGATCTCCACCTTGCTCAGCTTGTTGGCCTCCAGCATCTCCAAAAAGGTGGTGTAGCTGATCTCGTGCACCTTGGGGCTGAAGAAGGTGGGGACGATGACGGTGTTGATGGCCAGGATGATGAGGATGGCCATTACGTAGTAGTAGAGGAGGGGCCTCTTGGGCTTATTGTTAGGCATGGACGACATCTCCTTAAGAAGGGGGCAGGCTGCCCTCCCATACTTCGCCGGGTTGGCAGTAGGGCAGCTACGCTTATTTTACCATTGCCCCTACTAGTAGTCAAGGAAATAGGGGCGTTAACCAGGACTGGCCGGTATGGCAGTTGCGCCTGCTCTTTTTCTCAGGCTAGGGCCGTGCCCAGCCTCCTGCTGCACCTAGGCCTGGGACAGACAGGGCGGCCCTTAACGCCTCTTTTGTATTAATTAATGCACTTTTCTTGACAAATAGCTGTCCTTAGTGTATCATAGTGCCGGAGGTTGGCGGCTATGAATCCTTATTACAACCAAGCCTACACACGGGAAGAGGT
>CAZXKQ010000023.1:30991-32361 GCA_964641395.1 uncultured Phascolarctobacterium sp.
GGTTATTTCTTTTCACAGGAGCCATAAGCCTGTAACATATCTACTGGGCCGCCGGTAGAGGGAGGAGGAGCTACTATGAGCAGCCATAAGGTATTTTGTGCAGAATGCAGGGCCGATGTAAACTACCTAGAAACTAGCGTTCCCATGCTGGGCACCATCAAAGGCAGGGTCTACCACTACTCCGGCAAGGAGGCCCGCTGTGCCGTCTGCGGCTCCCAGCTCTTGGTGCCAGAGTTGGCGGATGCCAACCTGCTGGCCCTCTACTCCGTCTACCGGGCGGAAAATAACCTGATTCCTTTGGAAAAAGTCCAGGCTATCCCAGAAAAATACGCCATCGGCAAGCGGCCCCTCTCCCTGCTCCTAGGCTGGGGGGAACAAACCTTTTCCCGCTACATGGAGGGGGATGTGCCTACGAAGGAGTATTCTGCCACTCTTGAGCGCATCTACAACGAGCCTGCCTATTACCTGGAACTGTTAGAAGCTAATAAGGGTAAACTTAAGTCCGTCCACGCCTACGAGAAAAGCCGCAGGGCCGTCACCGCCTTAATGGGTACGGGGCTGCCTCCAGCCAGTAAGATAGACGGGGTTAGCCACTACCTGGTGAGCCAATGTGAGGACATCACCCCCCTAGCCCTCCAAAAAGCCCTGTACTACATCCAGGGCTTCTACTTTGCCTTTTATCAAAACTTCCTTTTCACGGAGGACTGCGAGGCCTGGCAGCACGGCCCTGTGTACAGGGCTGTGTACTATCGCTATAAAGATTACCGCTTGGATCCCGGCGCTCCGCTGCCCGGTTTCGATGCAACCGCCCTCTCTGCAAAAGAAAAGGCTATCTTCGACAGCGTGATCGACCATCTCTGTTGCTACAGCGGCAAGGTTTTGGAGCAGTTCACCCATAAGGAGGTTCCCTGGCTGCTCACTCGGGACGACCTGCCCCTTTCGGCTCCTTCCCAGCGCATCATTAAGAAGATCCTTATCGGAGATTACTTCTGTTGCGTAAAGGAAAAGTACCGCATGGTCAATCCCAGCGACATTAAAGATTATGCCCAGGAGATGTTTTTGCGCAAGTAGGAGGGTGCTGCCAGCTTCCAGCCTCCCTTGCCAGCTAGATAAACACTGGGGCCGAGACCTTTCAGTCTCGGCCCTGTCTTGTCTGCTAACCTGCCCAAGGCGGCCCGGCCTGCGTCAGTCTTTGGCTTCCTCGGCGGCTGGCTAAACTGGCCGTATTTCTACGTTGTGACTTTCTAGCCAAGCAAAATCTTTTCCTAGACTCCCTCCCGCAAGCCCCCTTAGAAACTTTGCAAGAAAGTTATATATATGTAAGACTGTTGAAATTTTGTCCTAGCCACAAACATTTTTTGCACAAACTT
>CAZXKQ010000024.1:0-2037 GCA_964641395.1 uncultured Phascolarctobacterium sp.
CCTCGCTCCAATAGCGCACTACTCCAGTTGCACACCTCTTCCACCTCCGTATCCACTTTCTTCGTCATAGCTATATGAAAGTTTTTCTCCAATATATCCCTCAACTCCCCTTCGCTCAGCTCCTCTGAGCGGATGGCGTTGAGCAGCTTGAGGGCGTCGTCCTTCTGCTCTGCCCGGTAGCCTCCTAGGTAGATGAACACCGCCTGCAGCACGTCATAGTCTTCCGGCCTGGCCACGGCCAGCTGCATGATCCAGGCCAGTATCTCCTTTTCTGCAAACAGCTTCTTACAGGCTGCGTCGTACATCTTTTGGCTGTGGGCTAGGCTCACAGCATGGGCGGCGCTAGTCTTCACGGCTCTTTACCACTTCCCTTCCCCTTGAGTGTACCTTATCTCCCTCCTCTTGTCAACCAAGGGGAGAAGGGCGGGGCCGCTTTCCGCCCAACTGTCCTAGAAAGCCTCATGGCCGGGTATTGACTTCTATACTGTCTTTATAGTATATTATCAGTATGAAAGTTGGCGAGATGTATGTTGGAACGAGAAATTGGAAAACTGCTTGCAGAAAACGACGGTATTTTGAAAACGTCTACTGTTGTTACTGCCGGCCTTAGTAAAGAAGCCTTTTACAAATATGCCAGAACTGGGAAACTAGAAAAAGCTGCCCATGGGCTTTACCTTTCCCCTACTGCCTGGGGGGATGAGATGGCTCTACTGCAGGCCCAGATCCCCAAAGCAGTATACTCCCATGAAACTGCCTTGTATCTGCATAATCTTGCAGAAGCAGAGCCGATGCCCCTCACGGTAACAGTGCCGGCGGCCTATAACAGCAGATCCCTTGCGGAAAAAGGCGTTAAGGTTATCTATATAAAAAAAGTCTGGCATGGGCTGGGCCTTTGTCACCTCGTTTCTCCCGGAGGACACCCACTTGTTGCCTATGATATGGAGCGGACCATCTGCGATATTATCCGCAAAAGGTCAAAAATGGATGTTGCTGTTTTCAATTACGCTTTGCAGGCATATGTGAGTCGCAAAGATAAAAATCTAAATCGTCTTGCCGAGTATGCTAAGACTCTGGGCTTAGAGAAAAGAATCTGGGATGTAATGGGGGTTCTGCTTTAATGATCAACACAGCGGACCAGCTTAAGGCTATGATTCGCAATATGGCAAGGGGAGACAGTGGCAGGGCTCAACTGCTGATGCGAAATTATGCTATGGAAAGGTTTTTGGAACGCATAACTCTGTCAAAGTACAGGGACAACTTTATTTTAAAGGGCGGCATGCTCATTGCCGCCATAGTTGGTCTGGACAGACGAGCCACAATGGATATCGATGCTGCGATCCGCAACCTGCCTCTTAATGCGGGAGAAGCAAAACAGATTGTAGCAGAGATTGCCGCACTAGATATTGGTGACAATGTCCTTTTTTCCATAAAGGATGTCACAAGCATCATGGACGAGGCTGAATACAGCGGTGTGCGTCTTTCCCTAGACACCTTTCTAGATAAGACTAGAATCCCTCTCAAACTTGATATATCTACAGGCGATATAATTACACCAGCCGCAATAGGCTACCATTACCAGTTGATGTTTGAGCAGCGATATATCTCCTTGTGGTCCTACCCTATTGAAACCGTACTTGCAGAAAAGATTGAAACTGTATTGGTAAGAACCATCTACAACACTCGACTGCGCGATTTTTATGACCTGTATATACTGCAAAATGCCGGAATAGAGCTTGATAAAAGGAATCTTGCCGTAGCTTTAAAAGCTACCTGCCGTAAACGCGGCAGTGAAACTTTACTGCCCATGTACCGCCTCATTCTAGCCGAAATTGAAGCAAATAAGGCAATGCAGGCTTTTTGGAACAGTTACCAAAATAAGAATAGCTATGCGGCGACCGTTACTTGGAGTAATGTTTTAAATGCCGTCCGCTCGCTATGTGATGCCTGTATCTTATAAATGGACAGGAACTTCCTAACAGTTGACAATGAAGGCAACTATGACGAGGGGCCGCTTCCTTTCCTCGTAATTTGAGGATT
>CAZXKQ010000024.1:2137-28941 GCA_964641395.1 uncultured Phascolarctobacterium sp.
TGGAAGGACAGGGGAAACCCGAGAGATGCAGGCGACGCCTGCCAAACCCCGCTTCCTCAGAGACTATGTTTAGGCATGGTCTCTTTTTTATATAAAATCCACCCCTGCCTCCCGCCTGCGCTACAACAGCCTTAGGGCGGTAGCTGCCTGCTCCTCTTACTTACTCACCCAGCCGTGGCCGGACAGCCCCTAAAAAAAGAAGAGCCGCTAGGAGGCCTGCTCCGTAGCGGTTCTTTTCTTTGAAATATATTGCGTTAAAAGACAACACCGAGCAAAACCCCGCCGCCAGGCCGGGCTGGAGCCCTGCTATGAGGCAAGGAAGGCCGCCCTCAGCTGAGCCAAGAACGCACGCCCTTGCGGGCCGCCTCCTTGTTCACATCCACCTGCTCCGGAGCGTAGAGGAGGAGGTCTTCATTGACCCGGGAGACAGAGGCCCGGATAATGTAGGCCACCCCGTTCAGGTAGTCAAAGATGCGATTCTTCATGGCCCCGTCTACGGCGTCAAAGCTGATCATGATGGCGCTGCCGCCCATCAGGTAGTCGGCATACTCCCGCACGTCGGCAAAGGTCTTGGGGGTCCGAACCACGATGTTCAGGTGGCCGCTGGTGACCAATTGGGGGCGGCTGAACTCCTCTTCCTGTCCCTCTTCGGCCATAAAGAACTTCATTGCAGTGTTTTTCCAACTCATAATAATCCATCCTCCCCGAAGTTGGCGGTGCCCGGCCGCAGGGTCGGAGGCCGCCGAGCCAGCTCCAAACTGAGCCTGGCTCCTAGCCACCCTGTGAAGATATAGTGCATTTGCCCTAGCTTTACTACAAGGCCCGCGGGCTACCAAGAAATAAACGGGTGGCAAAAAAACGCATGTAGCCCAGTATTCTACAATACAGCCCTTTTCTCCTGCTAGCTTTTTGCTAGATTTTGAAATTTTTTCAAAAATATTTTACCACTTCGTCACTAGCAAACTACTGGTTGGCGTTCTTCAAGCGCCCCCGGATGCGGCCCCGCTCCAAACGGCTCAGCACCTTCTTGCGCATCCGGATGCTCTTGGGGGTCACCTCCACCAATTCGTCATCGTTGATGTGCTCCAGGGCCTGCTCCAGGCTGAAGGTCTTAGGCGGTATGAGGCGGATGGCCTCATCGCTGCCGCTGGCCCGCATATTGCTGACGTGCTTCTTCTTGCAGGGATTCACATCCATATCGTTTTCCCGGCTGTTCTCCCCTACGATCTGCCCTTCGTAGACCTGTTCCCCGGGGATGACGAACATAGTGCCCCGCTCCTGGGCGTTGGCGATGCCGTAGCTGGAGGTTTCCCCTGGCTCGAAGGCCACCAGGCTGCCCCGGGTGCGGCCGGGGATGTCCCCCTTGTAGTAGTCGTAGCCGGCGAAGACGTGGTTCATGGTGCCGTTCCCCTTGGTATCGGTGAGGAACTGATTGCGGAAGCCGATGAGCCCCCGGGCGGGGATCTTAAACTCCATCCGCAGGTAGCCGGCCAACTCCGTCATATTCTGCAATTCCGCCTTGCGCAGGCCTAGGGCCTCCATCACCGCCCCCATGTAGACCTGGGAGACGTCGATAGTCAGGGCCTCCATCGGCTCCAGCAGGGTGCCGGCGGCATCTTCCTTCATGATGACCTTAGGCTTGCCCACCTGCAGCTCGTAGCCCTCCCGCCGCATAGTCTCGATGAGGATGGAAAGGTGCAGCTCCCCCCGGCCGGATACTTTGAAGGCGTCGGTGCTGTCAGTCTCCTCCACCCGCATAGAGACATTGGTCTTCACTTCCTTAAACAGCCGTTCCCGCAGGTGGCGGCTGGTAACGTACTCCCCCTCCCTGCCGGCAAAGGGGCTGTCGTTGACGGAAAAGACCATGGAGAGGGTGGGCTCGTCGATCTTGATCCCCTTCAGGGGCTCCGGCTGCTCCAGATCGGCGATGGTGTCGCCTATGTTGGCATCGGCCAGGCCGATGAGGGCCACGATGTCTCCCGCCGCCACTGCCGCAGCCTCCACCCGTTTCAGACCTTGGTAGGTGTAGAGGCGGCCGATCTTAGCCCGGACAGCCTTGCCCTCGTCCAGCAGGTTCACCACTTCCCCGTCGTGGATGGTGCCCCGCACCACCCGGCCCACTACGATGCGGCCTACGTAATCATCGTAGTCCAGGGTGTTCACCAGCATCTGCAAGGGCTGGTCCGGCTCCACCTCCGGGGCGGGGATGTGGTCTATGATCACCTTGAAGAGGGGCTCCAGGTTGTCGCTCTCCTCCTCCATGGACAGTTTGGCGATGCCGTTGCGGGCCGAGGCCAGCACTACGGGGAAGTCTAGCTGCTCCTCGCTGGCGGCCAGCTCGATGAAGAGGTCCAGCACCTCGTCGATGACCTCCTCCACCCTCTGGTCCGGCCGGTCTATCTTGTTGATCACCACCACCGGCTTCAGGTTTTGCTCCAGGGCCTTGCGCAGCACGTACTTAGTCTGGGGCATGGGCCCTTCGTAGGCGTCCACTAGGAGGAGGACCCCGTCCACCATGGTCAGCACCCGCTCCACCTCGCCGCCGAAGTCGGCGTGGCCGGGGGTGTCCAGGATGTTGATCTTAATGCCCCCGTGCATCACGGCGGTATTCTTAGAGAGGATGGTGATGCCCCGCTCCCGCTCCAGGGCGTTGGAGTCCATCACCCTTTCCTCCACCCTTTCGTTGGCCCGGAAGATGCCGCTCTGCTTCAGCATGGCGTCTACCAGGGTGGTCTTGCCGTGATCCACATGGGCGATAATGGCTATATTGCGGATATCGTTTCTGATCATTAACTCTATCTCTCCTTTGCCAGCGGCCTGGGGCGGCAGGCCCTGGGCCTATGGTGTAAGACCTGTCTATTATAAGTTGCCGGGCCCGCCTCTGTCAAGGGCGAGGCGGCGGGCAAGGTAGGTGCAGACAGCTTGGGCGGCCTGGGGCCGGGCCAAAGAGGCGGCGGTGCCAGGAGGGGGCTCTGCCAAAGCCGCCAGCAGCTCTGCCAAGCTGTGGGCCACCCGGGCGGCGCCGTGGCGCTGCAGATAGGCCGCATTGCCCTGCTCCTGGCCTGGCAGGGGCTGGTAGAGGATGAAGGGCACCTGGGCTGCTAAGAGCTCGGCGCAGGTCAGCCCTCCCGCCTTGGTCACCACCAGGTCCGCCGCCGCCGCTAGCAGGGCCCCGTCCTCCCGAAAGCTGTAGACCTCTATTTCCCGGCCTAGGCCCGCCTGCTGGGCCAGACGGCCCAACCTCTCCGCCTTCCCCTGGTTGTGGCCGGTGAGAAAGACCAGGTGCCAGCCTAGCAGCCCCTGCTGGATGAGGGCCTGAAGGACGGCCTCCATGGGCAGCAGCCCTTCGCCGCCCCCTAGGAAGAGGCAGACCCGGCCCTGCCACTGGAGCCGGCGCCGTTCTGCCTGCCTATCCAGCCGGACCACCTCCTGCCGCACCGGTATGCCGGTGACTAGGCCCACCGCCCCCTGGGGCAGCCTTTGGCGGAGCTCCTCCGCCGCTGTGAAGTAGGCATCCACCCCCTGGTTCAGCCACCAGCGGTGGAGGCAGAAGTCCGTCACCACCGCTCCCAGGAAGAGGCGGGGGTGCTTATCTTTGTAGAGGCCCACTATCCCCGCCGGGGTGGCGTGGGTGGCCAGCACTGCGTCAGGAGCCGCCTGGTCCAGGTAGCCCCTCCCCAAGAAGAGGAGGACCCGGTTAATGAGCTGGCGCAGCCAGATGCTGCCTTCCTGCCCGTCCCCCCAGCGGTAGCATAACTGGTAGAGGCTGGGGCAGTACTTGAGAACCAGCAGGTAGCCTCTGAGGAAGAGGCGGCCCAGCCAGGCAGGAAAGAAGCTGAACACGTCCCCTTCCACTACCTCCGCCCAGCCCTGGGCCTGCAGTTCCTGGGCCAGGGCCTTGGCGGCCATCTGGTGGCCGGCGCCGATAGGGGCGCTGAGGAGGAGGACCCTGTACTTCTGCCTGTCAAGCCCCTGACCCATCTTGCCCTTCCCCTCCCTTGCAAAACCCTGGGAATAATGTTAAAATAGACGATAATTAGCCTTTTTATTCTACCAAAAAAAGCCCCTTTAGGGAACTATTTGCAAAAAAATTTTGGAGGTTGCACCATGAGCGACAGGCTGCCTGTATCTTATTTTCACTTTCCCGTAGAGGCGATCAAGGCGGGCTACTACAGCGACGCCTACTTCATCCGCTCCCAGGAGATCCTGCAGGGGGCCCGGCGCCACCCCCAGGTGCTGATGCAGCTCTTCACCCGGGAGAAGGTGGTGCTGTGCGGCACAGACGAGACCATCGCCCTGCTGCGGCAGTGCGCCTTCCACGGGGAGGAACTGGTGATTAAAAGCCTGCGGGACGGGGCCGAGGTGGAGCCCTGGGAAACCGTCATGACCATAGAAGGGGACTACGGCCTCTTCGCCCACCTGGAAACCCTCTACCTGGGCATCCTGGCCAGGCAGAGCCGCATCGCCACCAACGTACGGGCGGTGGTTAGGGCGGCAGGTGGCAAGCCCGTCCTCTTCTTCCCCGCCCGCTACGACATCTACCAGACCCAGGAAAGCGACGGCTACGCCGCCCTCATCGGCGGGGTGAAGAGCTGCTCCACCGATGCCAATGCCAAGGCCGCCCAGGCCAGGGGCATAGGCACCATCCCCCACGCCTTGATAGCGGCCTACGGCGGGGACACTGTGGCAGCTACCGCCGCCTTCGACCAGTACATAGACCCGTCCATCGCCCGCATCGCCCTGGTGGACTTTGACAATGACTGCGTGAACACCGCCCTAGCCGTAGCCCGCCGCTTAGGCAAAAAGTTGAGCGGCGTACGGCTGGACACCTCCGGCTCCATGGTGGACAAAAGCCTGTGGTCCCAGATCGGCATGTTCAAGCCTACCGGGGTGTGCAAGGAGCTGGTGGCCAACGTCCGCCAGGCCCTGGACGCAGAGGGCTTCAACTATGTGAAGATCATCGTCTCCGGCGGCTTTGACGCTGCCAGGGTGGCGGCCTTTGAAGAGCTGGGAGTGCCGGTGGACATGTACGCCGTAGGCTCCTCCTTCTTCGACGGCAACATCAACTTTACGGCGGACATCGTGCGGGTGGACGGCAAGGACTGCGCCAAGGCGGGCCGCCGCTACAACCCCAACCCCCGCCTGGAACTCATCGACTACTGAGGCAGACCATGACTAGCACTTTAAACGAAACTCCCAAGGCCAACCGCATCCACATCGGCATCTTCGGCCGCCGCAACGCCGGCAAGTCCAGCCTCATCAACGCCCTCACCGGCCAGGATCTGGCCATCGTCAACCCTCTGGCCGGCACCACTACCGACCCTGTGTCCAAGGCCATGGAGCTGCTGCCCCTGGGCCCGGTGGTGCTCATCGACACCCCTGGCATCGACGACGAAGGAGAGCTGGGCCGGCTGCGGGTGCTGAAGGCCTACCAGGTGCTGAACAAGACGGACATCGCCCTCTTAGTGGTGGACGCCGTCAGCGGCCTGGCTGCCGAGGATGTAAGGCTGTGGCAGCAGATCAAGGCCAAGAGGCTGCCTGCCCTGCTGCTCTTCAACAAATGCGACCTGGCCACCCCGGAGGCCCTGGCCGCCCTGGCCGCCGAAGCCGAGAAACTCCAGGCCCCCGCCTATCCGGTGAGCGCCAAGGCCGGCACCGCCATCCACCAACTGAAGGAGGCCATCGCCGCCCTCCACCCCGTGGAGGAGGAGCGGCAGCTGGTGGGCGACCTTATCGCCCCGGAGCAGGTGGTGGTGTTGGTGACCCCCATCGACAGCGCGGCTCCCAAGGGCCGCCTCATCCTCCCCCAGCAACAGGTGCTGCGGGATGTGCTAGATCACCAGGCCATCGCCCTGGTGGTACAGGCGAATAAGCTGGCCGCCGCCCTGCAGGGGCTCACCGCCCCTCCTGCCCTAGTGGTGACGGACAGCCAGGCCTTTGCCCAGGTGGCGGCCGTGGTGCCTCCTTCCGTGCCCCTCACCAGCTTCTCCATCCTCTTCGCCCGCTACAAGGGCGGGCTGCGAGACGCAGTGGCCGGGGTGAGGATGCTGGATCGGCTCCAGGACGGGGATAAGGTGCTGATAGCCGAGGGCTGCACCCACCACCGCCAGTGCGAGGACATCGGCACGGTGAAGCTGCCCCGCTGGATCCGGGCCTACAGCAAGGCCCAGCCGGCCTTTTCTTGGACCAGCGGTACGGAGTTTCCCCTGGACCTCTCCCCCTACAAGCTGATCATCCACTGCGGCGCCTGCATGCTCAACGAAAAGGAGGCGGCCTACCGCTACCGCTGTGCCGCTGACCAAGGGGTGGCCATGTGCAACTACGGCATCGCCATCGCCTACATGCACGGCATCCTGCAGCGCAGCGTGGCTCCCCTGCCCGGCATCGGCCAGCTCTTGCAAGGGGAGGGCAGGTAGGCCTGCAGTGAAGAAAAAACTCCTCGCTAGGGCGCCAGCTCCCTGCTGGCGCCTTTGTCATGAACCCAGCCTAGGGCGAGAAATTACCCTGCCAGCACCCAGCCCCCCTGCCCTCTGGTAGTAAAACTCCCTTAAATGGTGTATAATAGGAGCGAGAAGACTGAGAGGAGGGATGCCCTGTGACAGACAAAGCCGCCCTGCACGACCAGCATAACCCTGGTACGCCTAAGGGCCTGGAGGAAGGCCTCAGCAGTGCGGACAAGATTATGGATGCCGCCACCGCCCTCTTCGCCCAGCACCCCTTCAGCGCCGTCTCCGTCAAAGAGATCGCCCAGGCCAGCGGGGTGAACAGTGCGCTGATATCTTACTACTACGGCGGCAAGAAGAAGCTCTACCAAAGCGTCCTGCTGAAGCAGAGCGAGGCCTTCACCCGCATCATGGATGAGTTAGGCCAGGAGGACCTGTCCCCCAGCGACAAGCTCCAACGCTATGTGTCGGCCCTGGCCCAGCTGCAAGAGGAGCGGCCCCACTGCCTGCACCTCATCTACCGGGAGCTGATCAGCCCCCAGCCCACCTTTGCCAACTTCGTCAAGAACCGGCTCTACCGCATCCACACCTTCATGACCCAACTGGTGGCTGAGGCCATGGCCCAGGAGGAATTAGGAGCGGGGATCCAGCCCACCCATGTGGCCTTCACCGTGGAAGGCATCATCATGTTCTACTTCTTGATGAAAAAATACATAGCCGAGCTAGGCAATTTCCCGCCCGGTGAAGAAACCCAGTACCTGCAAACCGCCTTAGGCAGCTATCTTGCATCCTTGCAACCCAAGGGGAGGAGACCATGAAGGCAGCTGAAGAAGTAAGCAATCTCTTCCACAAGAAAAAACTGTGGTACGGCCTAGCCGTCCTAGCCGCCCTCCTGCTGCTGTGGCGGCTCTTTGTGGCCCTTACGCCGGCTCCGGCCCCGGCCAAGGAGGTGCCCCTGGTCCGCACCCTCACCGTAGGGGAGGAACTGGGGGACGGCCTGAGGGTCTATTCCGGCGAGATCAGGGGCCGGCGGGAAAGCGTCCTAGGCTTCCAGGCCCAGGGCCGCATCGCCAGCCGCCTGGTGAACGTAGGCGACAGGGTGAAGGCGGGCCAGGTCCTCTTCACCCTCAACCCCCAGGATGCCTCCGCCCTGACGTCCGCCGCTGATGCCGCAGTAGTCTCTGCTACCGCCACCCAGAAGCTGGCCGCCGACAATGTGCGCCGCTACGCCGCCCTGCTGAAGGCAGGGGCTGTGAGCCAGGCCACCTTCGACAGCTACCAGGTACAGCTGGACAACGCTACCGCCCAGCTGCAAGAGGCCCAGGCCCTAGCCCGGGCCAGCCATAACCAGCTGGGCTATACCCAGCTGATAAGCGACACCGAGGGAGAGGTAGCCACCATCAACGCCGAGGTAGGCCAGGTAGTGGCCGCCGGCACCCCTGTAGTGACGGTGGTAGCCGCCGGCAGCCTGGAGGCCCAGTTCTACCTGCCGGAAAAAGAGCTCACCAGCACCGCCCCCGGCGCCCCCTGCACCGTCACCCTCTGGGCCCTGCCGGAGCTGAAGCTAGCCGCCACGGTGAAGGAAATCGCCACGGCGGCAGACAACGCCACCCGCACCTACCGGGTACGGGCCAGCCTGCAAGACCCGCCTAAAGAGGTGAAGGTTGGTATGACCTGCAAGGTTAGCCTGCCTAAGGCCGGCCTGCCCCAGGGCCAGGCCTTCCTCCTGCCTGCCAGCGCCCTCTACCAGGTAAACGGCCGGCAGGCCGTGTGGCTGGTCAAGGAAGGCAAGGCCCATTTACAAGAGGTGAGCTGCCAAGACTACCAGGGCAACCAGGTAGCCGTCACCGCCGGCCTGGCAGCCGGAGACGTAGTCATCACCGCCGGCCTGGAAAAACTCAACCAGGGCCAGGCTGTGCAGCCGGCCCGGCCTCCCAAGGCAGGTGAGTGAGATGCTAGGCGGCAACTGGGCAGAATGGTCGATCAAGCATAAAAACATCGTCTATTTCTTCGCCTTCCTAGTGCTCCTCATGGGCCTCTACTCCTTCCGCTCCCTGGGCCGTAGCGAGGATCCCAGCTTCACCGTGAAGCAGATGGTGGTCAGCGCTGCCTGGCCGGGGGCCACCGCCAAGGAGATGGAGGATCATGTCACCCTGACCCTGGAAAAGCAGATCCAGAACACCCCTGACATCGAAAAGATCACCAGCTATTCCCGGCCCGGCGTATGCGTAATTACCGTCCAGATCAAGGACGAGGTGCCTAAGGAGCAGGTGCGGGCCCACTGGCTGGAGCTGCGCAATACGGTAAACGACTGTAGGGACAAGCTGCCTGAGGGCCTGCTAGGGCCCAACTTTAACGATAGGTTCGACGATGTGTACGGCACCATCTACGCCCTGAGCGGCCAGGACTACAGCTACGAGGAGCTGCGCCGCTACGCCGAGCACATCAAGCTCCAGCTCTACCCCGTCCCCGACGTGAAGAAGATAGAGCTGGTGGGCGTGCAGCAGGAGAAGATCTACTTAGAGGCCAAAAGCGAAAAGCTGGCCCAGCTAGGCCTGGACCTTAACAGCCTGGCCTCTCTGATCAAGGCCCAGACCGCCCTCTCCCCTGCCGGCATGGTGGAGGCAGAGGGTGCCAATGTCTACCTGCGGCTCACCGGCAGCCTCAGCGCCACCCAGGAGCTGGCCTCCCTGCCCCTCACTGCGGCCGGCCGCAGCTTCCGCCTGGGAGACCTGGTGACCGTCCGCCGGGCCTACTCTGACCCGCCAGACGCTAAATTTTACTTTAACGGCAAGAAGGCCGTGGGCCTGGCCGTCTCCATGGAGGATGGCGGCGACAACATAGCCCTAGGCAGGAACCTGGGCCAGGCGGTGGCCCGGCTCCGCCAAGAACTGCCCCTAGGCTTAGAGCTGGAGCAAGCCGCCAACCAGTCCCAGGTGGTGGAAAGCTCCATCAGCGAGTTTTCTAGCAGCCTGTGGGAGGCCATCATCATCGTGCTGGTGGTCAGCCTCTTCAGCCTGGGCCGGCGCTGCGGCTACGTCATCTCCTGCTGCATCCCCCTCATCCTGCTAGGCTCCTTCTGCGGCATGTACTTTTTAGGCATAGACCTGCACAAGGTCTCCCTGGGGGCCCTGGTCCTCTCCTTAGGCATGCTGGTGGACGATGCCATCGTGGTAGTAGAGCTGATGGAAGTGAAGCTGTCTGAGGGCTGGGAGCGGACCAAGGCCGCTTCCTACGCCTTCGCCACCTGCGCCAAGCCCCTCCTCACCGGCACGGTCATCACCTGCCTAGGCTTCACCCCCATCGCCTTTTCCAGCAGCAATGCTTCCGAATTTGCCTCCGCCCTGGCTCCGGTAGTGGGCATG
This sequence comes from uncultured Phascolarctobacterium sp., assembly GCA_964641395.1. GTDB lineage: Bacteria > Bacillota > Negativicutes > Acidaminococcales > Acidaminococcaceae > CANQBR01. Next base: position 11,946 of record CAZXKQ010000024.1, read on the forward strand.
ACCCTGCTGCTCAGCTGGTTCGTCTCTGCCACCCTGGCCCCGGCCCTAGGCCACAGCTGGATCGTCCCCCGCACCCTGGTAAAGGAGAGCTTCAGCAGCCCCTTTTACCAGCGTTTCCGGGCCCTGCTCCACTGGTCCCTCCGCCACAAGGCCCTGGTGCTGGGCCTCAGCCTGGCCCTCTTCCTAGCCAGCCTGGCCCTGCTGCCCAAGGTGCAAAAGGAGTTCTTTCCCCCTTCCGTACGGCCGGAGCTCTTGGTGGAGCTAGACCTGCCGGAGGGCAGCTCCCTGAAAAGCAGCGATGCCGCCGCCCTCCAGCTCACCCAGCTGCTGCGGGACGACCCGGATGTGAAGCTCATCTCCACCTATGTGGGGAAGAGCGCCCCCCGCTTCGTGCTGGTCATCGACCAGGTGCAGCCTCGGGATAACTACGCCCAGCTGGTGGTGGTGGCCAAGGACATCGCCGCCCGGCAACGCTTGCAGCAGAAGGTGACCCAGCTAGCCGCCCAGCACCTGCCGGACGTCATCACCTTCACCCGCTCCATCCCCCTAGGCCCGCCCCAGCCCTATGCGGTAATGCTGCGGGTCAGCGGCAGCGATCCGGCAGAGGTGAAGACCTACGCCCAAAAGCTGCGGCTGGTGATGGAGCAGCACCCCCACATCATCAAGACCCGCTTGGACTGGTTGGAAGAGAGCAACGCAGTGAGCGTAGAAGTGGACAATGACAAGTTGGTGCAGATGGGCCTGACTCGCCAGGCGGTGGCCTCCGCCCTCTACGCCCAGGTCAGCGGCTACACTATGGCCACCTACCTGGAGGGAGACCAGGCCATCCCCATCGTCTTTCGCCTGGATCCAGAAGAACGCTCCGACCTAGACAAGCTGGCCACCCTCAGCATTCCCACCCCCCAGGGGACCGTACCCCTGGCCCAGGTGGCCCGGTTGAAGCGGGGCAGCGAGGACAATATGATCTGGCGGCGTAACCTCCGCCCCACCATCACCATCTGCGGCGACATCGGCCCCGGGGCCACCGGCAACGACGTCACCCAGGAAGTCTACGAGGCTGCCAGCCAGCTGCGGCAGGAACTGCCCAGAGGCGTAACCATTGAAATCGGCGGCTCCCTGGAGGACGGCCATAGGGCTCTGGGCAAGCTGGCCCGCCCCCTGCCCGTCATCGCCCTCTTAATCATCGTCCTCCTGATGCTGGAGCTGCAAGACCTGCGCAAGATCGCCGTAGTCGTAGCCACCGTCCCCCTAGGCCTCATCGGCATCATCCTCGGCCTCCTCCTCTGCGGCTCTAAGCTAGGCTTCATGGCCCAGCTAGGCATCCTGGCCCTCATTGGCACCATCATCCGCAACGGGGTGGTGCTGGTAGATCAGATTAACCAGCACCTGGCCGCCGGCCAGCAGCCGCTGGAGGCAGTGGTGGAATCCTCCATCGTCCGCTTCAGGCCCATCATGCTGGCCGCCTTCACCACCGTGCTAGGCCTGGCCCCCATGTTCCCCAGCCAGTTCTGGAACGCTATGGCCGTGAGCATCTCCTTCGGCCTCACCTTTGCCACCCTGCTGACCCTGGTGGTGCTTCCCCTCCTCTACGTCCTCATCTTTAGAATCAAAACTGACTGAGGCTCCTTAACCAGGAGGCTGGGAAAAGACAGACCAAAGGGCTGTCAGACTGTGAGTCTGGCAGCCCTTCTGCTTATTCCTTTGCTGTCGGCCACCACCCCTATGCCCCAGGCATCCTGCTCAAACCAAGGGTCAAACCCTGCTGGGCTGGCAAGTCGGCACCCATGAGCCCTTACTCCTCTCTCTAAGACATAAAAAATGCGGGTATGCTCCCTATTATAGGCACATACCCAGCCCCTCGCAAAACGTATACAGGCTTACTTATAAGCCGTGGCGCACTGCCACCAGTTGGGCGGCGATGCTGATGGCTATTTCCCCCGGGGTTTCGCTGCCTATCTCCAGGCCGATGGGGGTGTAGACCCGCCCTAGCTGTTCCGGACTGAAGCCTAGGGCCGCCAGGTCCCGCCGTACCAGCTGGGCCTTGCCGCGGCTGCCCATCACCCCGATGTAGCCGGCCTGGGACTGGAGCAGGGCCGCTTCCACCAGGCTGTCATAGCGGTGGCCCCTGGTCATCACCACGGCATAGTCCCGGGGCCCCAGGGCCTTGAAGGCGCTCAGATCCTGATAATCGATGAGCCGGAGCTCCTCCGCCTCAGGAAAGAAGGCAGGGGTCAAAAATGCCGGCCGGTCATCGCAGACCAGGCAGCGAAAGCCCGCCCTGGCCAGGACTGGCACCAAGGCCTGGGCCACGTGGCCGCTGCCGAAGAGGTACAGGTAGCCTTCTCCATTCAGCACCTGGGCGTAGTAGGCCCTGCCCTCCCCATCCTGGCAGCTGGGAGCCGCCGCCTCTTCTAAGCGCAGCCTCCCCCCTGCCAGGGGCCAGAGGAGGGCGCAGGGGGCGGCAGGCCGCTGCAAACGATCCAGCAGTTCCTGTAACACCTGCCTGTCCTCCTGCTGCAGGGGGTAGTAGAGCAACTCCACCTGGCCGCCGCAGTAAGCAGCCGCCTCCGGCCCTAGGTTGTAGCGGCACAGCCTAGCCTCCCCCTGGGCCAGGAGGGCCTGGCCCTCCTGGATGGCCTGGGCCTCTAGGCCGCCGCCGCCTACTGTGCCGGCCACCGGGCCGGCAGAGGTGAGCAACAGCACCGCCCCCGGCCCCCGGGGGGCAGAGCCTTCCCGCTTCACCACCACGGCCAACAGGGCCTGCCCTCCCTCCTCTAACAGGGCCAAGGCCTGCCGTACTATGCTTATCTCCATGGGCCTTACCCTCCTTCTGCCTTTCCAGCCCTTAGTGTATCTCCTGCAGCTGCTAGCTAAGCCCTTCCAGCTGCGTAGGCGCAGACCAACTCCAAGACGCTCCCTGCTATACAGCGGGCCTTGTCAGAGATGGTGTAACAATTGGCCGCCTCTGTCAGCCGGGGGTCTATGTCCGCCAGCTTCAGCCCCTTTTTCACCTGGTAGCCATCCCGCAGCATGCCCCGCACCAGGCCGGTCAGGCTGGCCTTTACCTTTACCTTCTCCCCTGCCGGAGTGCGGATGAGGGCCAGCACCTGCCCCTGGCGGACGACGCTGCCGATGTCGGCCAGCACCTGGAGGCAGCCCTCTGCCGGAGCGTGAAGCACCCGTTCCGCCCCGTAGCCCCCTACCAGGCCCGGCACGCCGCTGTTAGGGGCGGCGCAGCCCTGCCGGATGATGCGGCCTAGGTTGTGGCCCCTCTGGGTTTCCACCACCGCGTCCACGTCCAGGCCGGCGGTGAAGCCAGGCCCCAGGGCTATGGTGAAGGGGGCCAGCTCCCTGCTGGTGCCCAGATTCTTTTTGGCGATGATGGCATCTATCAGCACGTCCGGCTGAAAGGCGGCCAGGCAGGCCCCTGCCGGGTCGGGCAGGAGGGGCACCTGGCCCTGCCGCCAGACTGCCTCTGCCTGGGCCAGGTCCTGGATCGCTACAGCGGTAAGCCCCTCTACCTGGAAGCTGCCCTGGTAGAGGGCGCTGGCCAGGGCCACCTGCCGCCGGATGACGCTAGGAGCGGGGCAGTCCAGGGCCAACACCTGGAAACCGGCGGCCCACAGCCTATGAATGGTGCCGGTGGCTAGATCCCCTGCCCCCCGCACCACTATCTTTAACTTCTTCTCCATCTCAGCTCCTCCTCCGCCTCCACGCTGTCAGTCCAGGCGGAAGTCTCCCCAACTCCCCCGCAGGGCTACCTCCTCCCTACCCAGCCCCAGGGCCAGGAGCCTCTCTCTCAGGGCCTCCCCCGCCTCTCGCAGGCCGGGGCTGTCGCACTTGTTGAGGAGGACGTAGTAGGAGCGGCGGCCCACCCCCTTGCGGCTGCCTGTAGGGGCAGTGAGGAGGCGGGCTGCCTCCTCCAGGCCTAGCAGGCTGTCCGGCCTCAACTGGAGGGCCTGGGGGGCCAGGTGGGAGCGAAAGCACACTTCTTGCAGGGGTCGCCCTAGGGCGTCCAGGCCGAAGACTGCCACCACGCTGTCACAGCTAGGCAGCAGCACCGGCTCCCCCTCCCCTGGCAGCTTCGTCGGCCGGCCCTTGGCACCGTCAGCCTCCAGCAGGGCTATGGCGGCCGCCCCTAGGCAGGCCTCCAGGTCTGGCGGGGCCACCAGCTTGCCGCTGGCCGCCTCCACCTGGCCGCAGACGGCGTAACAGCCCTGCTGCCACAGCCGCCGGGCCTCAGCCAGGCTGGCCGCATAGTGCTCCCTAGGAGGGAGGATGTGGGTGGTGGTGGCCACCAGGGTGGCCCGGCCGGCGGCGGCGTAGTAGGCCGCCAACTGGTAGAGGAGGGTGGTCTTCCCCCCGCCCCCTACCAGGGATATTATGTGCTTCTGCCCATCGTGGAGGAAGGAAAACATAGTGCCACCACCTCAGTCCCATTATAAACTACTGCCGCCGCCCCTGGCAAGGAGCGGCCCAGGCATTTTTTCTGCTAATATAGTTTACCCTATTTGGGCAACTATGATATAATGTAGCTGATTTTAGGAGAACGAGGCCTGCCCATGCTGAAGATCCTCAGCCGCGAACTGCTATTGGAGCGCTGCCCTGGCGCTTTCTGCCACGCCTCCACCCTAGCCCTAGGCCCTGGAGGCAGCCGTTATTGCTGCTTCTTCGCCGGCAGCAAGGAGGGGGCGGCAGACTGCAGCATCTACGGCAGCGCTTGGGAGGGAGGACGGTGGCAGCCTCCCCGCCCCCTGGCCGCAGGGGACGAGGCCCACTGGAACCCGGTGCTGTGGTGGGATGAGGCCCGGCAGGAGCTGGTGCTCTTCTACAAGAAGGGCCAGCGCATCGCCACCTGGCGCAGCTATGTGCGCCGTTCCTCGGACTGGGGCCGCAGCTGGTCAGCAGAGGCCCAGCTAGTGCCTGGAGACGAAGGGGGCCGGGGGCCGGTGCGGAACAAGCTGCTGGAACTGGCTGAAGGCGGCCTCCTGGCAGGGGCCAGCACGGAGCGGGGCCTGTGGCAGGCCTACGCCGACCTGAGCCGGGACGGGGGCCGCAGCTGGCAGCTCTCTCCCCCCATCCGCATCCCCGGTCTCCGCTGGCAGGCTGGGGACGGCGCAGCTCCCGCTAGCCCCATAGCCGCAAAACTCCACAGCTTTGCCAGCCGCATCGCCGTCAGCCTCCAAAGCTTCCTAGGCCGGGGAGTGATCCAGCCCAGCCTCTGGCAGGATGCCCAAGGGGTGCACATGCTGTTGCGCAGCAGCGAAGGCTGGGTCTACAGGGCGGACAGCCAAGACGGAGGCTCTAGCTTCGGCTCCCCCTACCCCCTCCAGGTGCCTAACAATAACAGCGGCCTGGACGTGGCCTATGACGGGCGGCGCCTCTACCTGGCCTGCAACCCGGTGGGGGAAAACTGGGGCAGCCGCTCCCCCCTCAGCCTCCTCAGCTCCCCCGACGGCCTCAGCTTCGTCAAGGAACTGGATGTAGAGACGGGCCCAGGGGAGTACTCCTACCCCTGCCTCCTCTATCGGGACGGCCTTCTCTACCTCACCTACACCTGGCGGCGGCAGAACATAGCCCTGGTCCGCCTGGCCTTGGCCTGAGCCCCCTGCTGATAATTTGCCCCTATAAAAAATTTTTTGTGAAGGAGTGTACCACATGAAGAAGATCTTAGCCCTCTTCCTAAGCGTCCTGGCCCTGGCCCTGCTAGTCAGCGGCTGCGGCGGTGGCGGCAAAAAGGCCGCCTACCCTGCTGACGGGGACATCAGCGTCATCATCCCCAAGGCTCCAGGGGGCGGCACCGACGTTTCCGCCCGGGGCCTGCTCCAGTTCTTGGAGAAGGAGCTGCCTGGCAGCAAGTTCGTAGCCGTGAACAAGCCTGACGGCGGCGGCGTCACCGGCATGGTGGAAACCGCCCGGGCCAAGGCAGACGGCCACACCCTGGGCATGGTGACGGTGGAACTGGCCATGTTCCCCCACCAGGGCAAGTGTAAGAACACCTACGCCGACTACGCCTCTATCTGCGCCCCCATCGCCGCTCCGGCCGCCCTCATCGTGGCCAAGGACGCCCCCTACAACAGCCTGGATGAGTTCGTAGCCTTCGCCAAGGCCAATCCAGGCAGGGTGCAGATGGGCAACTCCGGCACCGGGGCCATCTGGCACATCGCCGCCTTGAACTTTGAGGAAGAGTTCGGAGTGCAGTTCAAGCACGTGCCCTATCCGAAGGGCACGGCGGACATCGCCGCCGCCCTGGCAGGCAAGCACATCCAGGCCACCCTCTCCGACCCCTCCGTCTTCAAGAGCCAGGTGGATGCAGGCAACCTGAAGATCCTGGCGGTCATGGCAGCCAGCCGCTCCAACATCTATCCCAATGTGCCCACCTTTAAGGAACTGGGCCACGACATGACCATCCGGGCCTGGGCCACCCTGGTAGCGCCTAAGGATACTCCCAAGGAGAAGCTGGACGTGCTGCGGGCAGCCGCCAAGAAGGTCTGCGAGAGCAAGGAGTTTAAAGATTACTTCATGAAGCAGGGCATCGACCCCACCGCCATCATCGGCGAGGAGGCTGACAAGATGATGGCCCAGGACCATGCCATGTACGGCAAGTTCTTGAAGCTGGCTAAGTAGGCGGCTCCCAGGCTCCTGCCCTCTTACACTACTGTCTGATTAAAAAAGGCTACGCTGTGCGTAGCCTTTTGCTATGTTTTTGCTAGCATATTTCTTGTCAATTAAGGAGTTCTACCGTCTCTAGCCGGCAGCGGCCTGCCTTCCTGCTGGCGGCCCGCTCCTGCCTAACCCTGGCCGTACTCCTCCTGTACAGCCTGATGGACCCCTTCCTTCTCCTGGCTCAGCAGCAGCTTGACCCGGGTAATCCGGGCCTTGTCTACCTCGCTGACCACGAAGCTGGCCCCTTCTGCCTCCACCTGCTGGCCCACCTTAGGGGGATAATCGCTGTGGGTGTAGACCCAGCCGCCGATGGTGTCGCAGTTGTCCGTATCCAGTTCCAGCTGGAAGAGGGCGTTCACATCCTCCAGCAGCATCTTGCCGTCCAGGGAGTAGGCCCTCTCTCCCAGCTCTTCCACCTCGGGCCGCTCTTCGTCAAACTCGTCCTGGATCTCCCCGACGATCTCCTCCAGGATGTCCTCTACCGTCACCATGCCGGCGGTACCGCCGTACTCATCGATGAGGATGGCCAGCTGGCTGCGCCGCCGCTGCAGCAGCCGCAGCAGCTTGCTCAGGGGCAGGGTCTCCGGCACCACCAGCACCTCCCTGGCCAGGGAGCGGAGGCTGGGCCTCTCCCCTTCGTTCAACACCCGCAGCAGGTCCTTGATGTGGAGGAAGCCGATAATGTGATCCTTGTCCTCCTCGCAGATGGGATAGCGGGTCATCCTCTCCTTCAAGGCCACCTGGATGTTCTCTTCCAAACTGTCCTCCACGTAGAGGCAGACCATGTCGGTGCGGGGCACCATCACGTCATTGGCCCGGCGGTCGGCAAAGTCGAACACGTTGTCCAGATAGGTCAGCTCCGTCTTGTCGATGTAGCCCTGCTTGTGGCTCTCCTCCATCAGGATGCGGATCTCTTCCTCGTTATGGGCCTCCTCCGCCTCGCCGGCCACCTCCACCCCTAGGTGGCGCACGATCCAGTTGGCCACGTGATTCAAGAACCACACCGCCGGATACATGAGCCGGTCGAAGAAGATCAGGGGCCGGGCCACGAAGAGGACGATGCGCTCCGTCTTCTGGATGGAGAGGCTCTTAGGCACCAGTTCGCCGCAGACGATGTGCAGGGCGGTGATCAGACAGAAGCCCACCACCAGGGCGGCGCTGTGCTGGAGGGCCGGAGGCAGCCTCAGCAGGCCGAAGGCAGGCCGGAGCATCTTGGCCACTGCCGGCTCCCCTATCCAGCCTAGGCCCAGGGAGGCGATGGTGATGCCCAGCTGGGTAACAGAGAGGTAGGCATCCAGGTGCTCCGTTACCACCTTGGCCGCCGGCGCCCTGCTGTTCCCCTCCTTGAGGAGGGTGTCCAGGCGGGAGGGCCGCATTTTCACAATACTGAACTCAGAGGCTACGAAGAAACCGTTCAGCCCCACGAGAAAGATGATGGCGATAATATTTAAGATGACTAGAAAGGGATCCAAAACTGCCGCTCAACTGCCTGGCCTAAGCCGAGGCAGCACCGGCGCCTCACCTCCTCCTGTGATGGCTCTGGCGGCTAGGGCCGCCTACTTATCCTCAAAGCTGAAATGGCACACGTCCGGCCGGGCATAGTGGCCGGCGGCCTCAAACTCCATGCGGCTGGCCACCACCTGCTCCAGGTCTAGGTCGGCGTAGATGATGGCCTCCCTATCCCACAGGGGCTCCGTCACATAGTGGCCGTAGGGATCCACCACGCAGCTGCCGCCTCGGCAGAGCAGCTCCGGCAGGGCCGCCAGCTCCTCTTGGCAGGCTAGGTCGGCAGGGTACATGGCCTTGGTGAGGTACTGGTCGCAGTTCAGGAAGAAGACATGGCCTTCCAAGGCGATGTGCTTGATGGTGTCCTGCCACTCGGGATTGTCGTTGGTATTGCAAGAGATGTAGATAGTGATACCCTTTTCGTAGAGGGCCAGCCTGGCCAGGGGCATGTAGCTCTCCCAGCAGATCAGACAGCCTAGGGGGCCCCAGGGGCTGTCCACCACTGGGAAGTAGCCCTGCTGGGCATCTCCCCACAGGCAGCGCTCCGCTCCGGTGGGCTTCAGCTTGCGGTGTACCGCCGCCAGCTCCCCCCTAGGGGTGAAGATCAGGTTGGTGTTGTAGAGGGTGGCTCCCCGGGGAGAGCGCTCACTGACCCCGATGCTCACGTAGGCCTTGGCGGCTGCGGCAGCCCGGCCCAGGGCCTCGCACTCCGGCCCGGGACAGAGGATGCTGGCCTGGTAGTAGCGCAGCCAGTCCGCCCGGCCGGGAGCAGTCCGCCGGCCGACGCTGAAGCCATAGGTCAGCCCGTAGGGATAGCCGGGGATGAGCAGCTCCGGCAGCACGATGAGCCCTGCCCCCTGCCTGCCCGCCTCCCTGATCAGGCCTAGGGCCTTGGCCAGGGCGGCCTCCTTCGTAAAGCCCTCCGGCCCTGTCTGGATGAGGGCCACCGAGCAGTGAGCAGCCAAGTCCTGCATCGTCTGCCTCCTACCTAACTACGCTGGCACAGCGCCGGCAGAGGGTGGGGTGCTCCGGATCCTGGCCCACCTCGTCGCTGTACACCCAGCAACGCTCGCACTTGCGACCCTGGGCCTGGCTCACTGCCACCTGCAGATCCTCCCTGTTGGTAGCCTCAGCCCCTGTACCCTTGCCTTCGTGTACCTGGGCGGCGCTGACGATCAAGAGGGTGCGCAGGTCCGTCCCTACGCTCTGCAAGATGGACAGGGCCTCCCCCTGGGCGTAGATGTCCAGCCTGGCGTCCAGGCTGTTGCCGATGAGCTTCTGCCGCCGGGCTCCTTCCAGCACCCGGGTGAGTTCGCTCCGCACGTTCAAGAAGGCTTCGTACTTAGCGTCCAGCGCTGGATCCAGGTACTCTTCCTTGACCTGGGGCCAGGGCAGCATCTGCACGCTGGCAGGGGCCCCTGCTGGCTTGGCCATGAACTGCCATACCTCCTCCATAGTGAAGGACAGCACCGGGTCTAACAGCACGATCAGGTTTGTGAGGATTTCGTACATGGCGGTCTGGGCGCTGCGCCGCTCCAGGGAGTCCGCCCTGCTGGCGTAGAGCCTGTCCTTCAGCACGTCCAGGTAGAAGTTGGACAGATCCACAGTGCAGAAGTTGTGGATGGCGTGGAAGAGGACGTGGTAGTCATAGGCCTCAAAGGCGGCGGTTACCTCCTTGATCAGCACCTGCAGCCTGGTCAGGGCCCAGCGGTCCAGTTCCAGCATATCCTGGTAGGCCACCTTCTGGGCGGCATAGTCGAAGTCCGCCGTGTTGCTGAGAATGTAGCGGATGGTGTTGCGGATCTTCCGATACACCTCGGCCAACTGTTTCAAAATCTTAGGGGAGATCCGCACATCCGCCTTGTAGTCGCTGGAAGCGCACCACAGCCGGATGATGTCGGCCCCATATTGCTTGATTACGTCCTGGGGCAGGATGACGTTGCCGATGGACTTAGACATCTTCCGCCCTTCCCCATCTACTACGTAACCGTGGGTGAGGACGTTTTCGTAGGGGGCCTTGCCCGTCACTGCCACGCTGGTCAGCAGGGAGGACTGGAACCAGCCCCGGTGTTGGTCGCTACCTTCCAGGTACATGGACACAGGCCAGCACAGCTCCTTCCGCTCCCTGGCTACGGTGATGTGGGTGGAGCCGCTGTCGAACCACACGTCCATGATGTCGCTTTCCTTGCGGAAGTCCTTGCCGCCGCAGTGGGGGCAGACCGTCCCCTCCGGCAGCAGTTCTGCGGCGCTGCGGGCCCACCAGGCGTCGCTGCCCTCCTGGGCGAAGATCTGGGCCACCTTCTCAATGGTGGCGTCGTTGATCAGGTGCTCGCCGCAGTGCTGGCAGTAGAAGACGGGGATGGGCACCCCCCACACCCGCTGGCGGGAGATGCACCAGTCGTGGCGGTCGGCCACCATGTTGTGGATGCGCTGCCGGCCCCAGCTGGGGATCCACTTCACATCCTCATCGATGGCCTTCAGGGTCGCCTCCCTGAAGCCGTCTATAGAGGCGAACCACTGGCTGGTGGCCCGGTAGATGATGGGGTTCTTGCAGCGCCAGCAATGGGCGTACTGGTGGCGGATGGTCTCCCGCCCTAGGAGCAGGCCCAGCTCCGCCAGATATTTCAAAATAGGGATGTTGGCATCGAAGACGAAGAGGCCCTGGAAGCGCTCCCCTGCCTCAGCGGTAAACTTCCCCTGCTCATCAACTGGGCAGATGATGGGCAGCTTGTAGACCAGGCCGGTTTCAAAGTCCACGTCGCCGTGGCCAGGGGCAGTGTGGACGCAGCCGGTGCCGGCTTCCAAGGTTACGTAGTCCGCCAGCACCACCAGGCTGCGGCGGCCCTGGTACTCAGGGAAGGGGTGGGCGCACACCGCATACTCCATGTCCTTGCCCAGGCAGGTGCCGTAGACGGTGCCGAACTGCTTGTGGCAGCGCCGGGCCACGTCCTCCAGCAGGCCGCTGGCCAAAAACAGCACCTCTCCCTCGCACTCCACCCAGCTGTACTCCAGGTTAGGGTTGAGGGCTACGGCCACGTTGGCCGGCATAGTCCAGGGAGTGGTGGTCCAGATCACCATGTAGGCCTTCTTCCCCTGGCAGGCGGCAGGCAGCCGGCCCTTGGCGTCCACTAGGGGCATCTTGACGAAGATGGTGGGAGTCTTCTGCTCCCCGTACTCGATCTCCGCCTCGGCCAGGGCCGTCTCGCAGTGGGGGCACCAGTAGACGGTCTTCTTCCCCTTGTAGATGTAGCCCTTCTTGGCCATGGTGCCGAAGACCCGGATCTGGCCGGCCTCAAAGTCATGGTGGAGGGTGATGTAGGGGTTCTCCCAGTCCCCCAGGACCCCTAGGCGCTTAAAGTCCTCCCGCTGCTTGTCCACCCAGCCTAGGGCGAAGTCCTTGCAGGTACGGCGCAGGGTGAGGGGGTCGATCTCGTTGCGGTTCAGCCCCAGCTCGTTGATGGCCGCATGCTCGATAGGCATGCCGTGGGTGTCCCAGCCCGGCACATAGGGGGTGTCGAAGCCTTGGTGGTACTTATACTTAATGATGATGTCCTTCAGGATCTTGTTCATGGCCGTCCCCATGTGGATGCGGCCGTTGGCGTAGGGAGGGCCGTCGTGGAGGACGAACTTAGGCGCGCCGGCGTGGGCGGCCTGTTTCTGCCAATAAATTTTCTCCTCTTCCCAGAACTTCAACAACTCCGGCTCCCGCTGAGGCAGGTTGGCCCGCATGGGAAAGTCGGTCTCGGGCAGATTAAGGGTCTTGCTATAATCCAAAGCACACACCTCCAAAATTGATCTAAGCTAGTATGGCGCCACCCCGGGCAGACAGTAAAAAAGCCCGTCCGCAAAGGGACGAGCCGTTCAACCCGTGGTACCACCCTGATTACGCCGTGGCGCACTCTTTAGCGCTGTAGCGGGCGCCCCCGTCCAGGCCTACCGGCAGCCCTCTGGCTGTTTTGGACCCAGCCGCTCCCAAGGGATCTTCACCCAGCTTGACCGTTCAGGCTTCCACCACCCCTGATTCGCTGCGCCGCTGCCGCCGGGCTACTGGCTTGTTCATCGCGTTCTCTACTATAAAACAGTATAATTATAGCGCAGTAGGCTGGGCTGCGTCAATAAGAAAATAGAGAAATAATTGGCTGGCGCCCTCTGCCTCCCACGGCCAGGCCTCCTAGCCGCCCTGCTTAAAGTCCCACAGGCCGGCCCCCCTGCCTCCCAGGTGGGCCACATCGTTGAGGCGGAAGAGGGCGTGCTCCTGCCACTTGTTGATGCCCAGGACGGTGATGCTGGCGGGGGCCACATCCACCGACAGGTTGTGCTCCACCACCTGGGCCAGGCTCAGCCCCAGCCAGGCGAAGATCAGGTTCTGGATGCTCCCCTTGTGGGCCACGATCAGCAGGTTCTCCCTCTCCCAGTCGGCCAGGGCCAGCAAGCCCTCTACCGTCCTGGTGTAAAATTCCTGCCGGGTCTCGCCGCCGGGGTAGTTGCGGTGCTGGATGTCCCCTGCCCCCTTGGGCCGCCGCAGCAGCCGCTTGGCCTCTTCCTCCCGCAGCCCTGCCGCCTGGCCGTTGTTCTTCTCCCGCAGGCAGGGGCAGGCCTCCAGGACCAGCTGCAGCCCCCTTTGGGCCGCCTCCTCTTGAATGCAGGCCGCAGACTGCAGGCCCCGCTGCAGATCGCTGGCCAGGAGGCGGAAGCCCCCCTGTCCGGGAGGTGGAGCGGCCAGATCCTCTGCCAGCCGCCGGCCTGCCGCCAACATCTGCTCCCTGCCCCGGGGGGTGAGGGCCGAATCGGTCCAGCCTCCTGTCAGCCCCAGGGTGTGGTGGGTAGCCTCCCCGTGGCGCACCAAGATGATCATAGCAGCCTCCTCAAGCCTCACTCTTCCTCTTTGAAGCTTTTCAACTGTTCTAGTTGGTTTTCCAATAGCTGCAGCATATTGCGGCGGTGCAGGGCGGACTTGCGCCGCTGGCTTTCGTAGCGGTTCTCCGCCAGGGCGGCCCGGGCCTCTGCCTCAAAGATCAGCTTGCGGCTCTTCTCTTCTGCGTCCCCTACCAGCTTCCTGGCCTTGCCGGCCGCCTCTAGCTGCATGTCCCCCACCTGCTGCCTGGTCTCCGTCAGCAGGGCGGTGGCCGCCTGCTGGGCCTCCTCCGCCAACTTCTGGCAGGCGCTCTGGTTGTCCAGGCGTAGCTGGGCGGCGGCAGCCTCTGCCTCCTGGCGCAGCCGGTCGGCGTAGCTCTGGGCCTCGCTGCGCAACTTCTCCGCCGCCGCCTTGGCCTCCGCCACCTCCCTCTCCGCCGTCAGCTGGGCGGTGCTGAGGGTTTTGTCGGCGGCAGCCTGGGCGGCCTCCAGCTCCGCCTGGGCCTTAGCCTGGGCCTGGGCCAACAGCTGCTGGCACTCTGCCGCCGTCTTCTCCTCCAGCAGGGCGGCCTGCTTGCGGCTGGCCGCCTTCACCTCCTCCGCCGTCTCCTGAGCCACGGTCAGGGTGCTGTGCATAGTATTTTCCAATTGTTGGTAGTATTCCAGCTTGGAGCTGATCCGCTCCACCGTTTCCTTCAAGGACAGGTTGTCCATGTACAGGTAGTCGTATTCCTTCGCCGCCTCAGCGAGGAAGGCCTCCACCTCCTGGCTGTCGTAGCCGCGAAAGCCCTTGGCAAAGCTCTTCTTTCTGATATCGTCTGCTGTCAGCACGGCCCTGCCTCCTTTTGTTTTAGAGTCATCACTAAATATAGCGTTTCAGCAGCACGCTGATGCGGCCCTTCTTGGTGGTGCCCCGCACCTCTGCCAGCTCCACCCGGCCCCGGCCCCGGAAGGAGAACACATCCCCCTCCTTCACCCCCTGGGCGGCCTTCTTCGCTTCCTGCCAGTTCACCTTCACGTTCTGGGCCTTGATCTCCTCCGCCATGCGGCTGCGGGAGAGGCCGTAGCCTGCCGCCGCCACTGCGTCCAGCCTCAGGTCGGCCACGGTGGCGCTGATCAGCTTCACCCTTTCCTCTTTCTGGAACAGCTCCTCCCGGCCTAGCTCCCGCAGGCTGACAGGGGCGGCCCCTATGCTGGTCAGGTTGCTGAACAAGTAGTTGAGCAGGAGCCGGTCCACTGCCAACTGGGCCCCGGCAGGGACAAAGACGATGTCCCCAAGGGCCTCCCGTTTGCAGCCGCAGCCCATAAAGGCCCCTAGCACATCCCGGTGGCCCAGGTCGTAGTAGCGCTTGTCCCAGGCCGCTTCCAAAAAGGCCAGGCTGAAGTCAGCTTGGCCTGGAAAATCTTCTGCTACAAAGGCCCCCCGCACCCTTTCCGCATGGAGGAAGCCTCCGTCCGTGAGCAACTCTACCTGGGGGTAGTTGGCGGCTACAATCTGGGCTACGTTATGGGCATGGGGGTCTAGGAAGTCGGTGAGCCGGTACCTGCGGCTCTTGGCGGCAGCCTCCGCCAAATCGATGAGCTTCGCCGCCAGCTGTTCGTCGCCCCCGGCCCTGAAATAGGCTAATAACTTTTCTCTCTCTGCCATTATTTACCCTGCAGCTCCTTGGTGCGGCGCAACACCGCCTGCACTGCGTCATAGAAGGCCCCTCGCAGCCCGTGGTTCTCCAAGGCGTGGAGGCCGGCTATGGTGGTGCCGCCGGGGCTGGTCACCTGGTCCCGCAGAAGGGCGGGGTGCCGGCCTGTGGCCAGGCACAGCCTGCCGCTGCCGGCCGCCGTCTGGGCAGCCAGCTTGATAGCTAGGTCCCTAGGCAGGCCTGCCTCCACCCCGGCATCGGCCAAGGCGTCGATGATGACGAAGAAGTAGCCTGGGCCGCAGCCGGAGAGGGCGCTCACTGCGTCTATCTGCCCTTCCTCCACCCACACCGTTTCGCCGCTGGCCTGGAAGATGGCCTCTGCCAGCTTACGCCAGGCAGGCCCCACCTCCGGGGCGGCGCAGAGGGCGGTCATGCCGGCCCCTACGGCCAGGGGGGTGTTGGGCATCACCCTGATGATGGGGTGGCCTGGGGCGTAGGCGGCCAGCCGGGCCAGGTCCACGCTGGCCATGATGGACAGGATGCAGGCCCCCGGCTTATAGTGGCCGGCTAGCTCCTCAGTAAGGGCCTGGGGTGCCACCTGGGGCTTGACGGCGTAGATCACCATATCCGCCCCTTCCACCGCCTGGGCATTATCTGTATAGGCCTGGACGCCGTAGGTCTCCTGCAGGTAGCGGCAGTGCTCCTGGCCGGGGTTGCCGATGGCGATGGCCTCAGGGGGCAGCAGCCCTGCTGCCAGGATGCCCTTCAAGATGGCCTGGCCCATGGCCCCTCCCCCTACGAAGGCTAGTTTAGCCAGCTTTATTTCTTCCAAATGTTATCACTCTGCCCTTCCTCCGGCACCGGCATGTCGGCATCGATCTTCACATTGCGGGGGGCGCAGACCAGGATGTTGCGGCCTATCTTCTTCATGGAGCCGTTCAAGGCGTAGATAGTGCCGCTGACGAAGTCGGTCATCCGCTTGGCGACTAGGTTGTCCGTACCTTCAAAGTTGATGATCACCGGCCGGCTGCCCCGTAAAAAGTCTGCCACCTTCTGGGAGTCGTCAAAGCTCACCGGCTCCAGCACCACCACCTGCACCGGCTTGTTGTCGATGGGCATCTCGATGGTCCTGTTGGTCATCTCGGTGCGAGGCCCCTTGCTGGCAAAGCTGAAGAAGGGCTTCCTGGCAGGCTTGTCCTCCCCCTTGGCTCTCTCTTCCTTGGCGGCTGCCTCCCGGGCTGCCGCCTCCCTCTTAGCCGCCAGCCGTTGCTGCCGGGCCTGGCGCTCTGCCTCCCGCCGGGCAGCTTCTTCCTTGGCCGCTGCCTCCTTGGCTGCCGCTGCCTCCCGGGCCTGCTTCTCCTCCTGGGCCTTCTTGGCCGCTGCCTCTTCCCGGGCCGCTCTCTCCTTGGCGATTAATTCGGCCTTAGGCCGGAAGATGGACTTGCGCTCCTCCTTGGCCCCCTGGGCCTCCTCCTGCGCCAGTTCTTCCTCCTCGTCGTACTCTTCCTCTTCCACCAGGCCTATGGCCTCCACTATGCGGTCGATGATCTTCATGCCCTCACCACTTTCTTAAAATTTATAGCTATAGTCCCGTTCTCCGAAGAGGATGGTGCCTAACCGCACACTGTTGGCCCCCTCTTCCACTGCCACGGCGAAGTCGCCGCTCATGCCCATGCTCAGGGTGTCGATCTGGGGCTGCTGCTCCTTGAGCCGACAGTAGGCGGCATAGGCGGCGGCAAAGACCGGCCGCACCGTCTCCGCATCCTCCGCCAAGGGGGCGATGACCATCAGGCCCCGCAGCCGCACATGGCTGAAGGCGGCTAACTGGGGCAGCAGGGCCAGGTAGTCCTCCCTGTCCAGGCCGCTCTTTTGCTCCTCCCCGGCGATGTTCAGCTGCAGCAACACCTCCTGCACCTTGCCTAGCTTGGCCGCCTCCTTGTCGATGGCTGCCAAAAGGTGCAGGCTGTCCACCGACTCAATAATGTCGAAGAGGGCCACTGCCTGCTTCACCTTGTTGCTCTGGAGGTGGCCGATAAGGTGCCAGCGGCCCTCCTTGGCTACAGCTTCCGCCTTGTGCTTAGCCTCCTGCACCCGGTTTTCCCCGATGTCCGCCACCCCTAAGGCCTGGATGGCGCTGATCACCTGGGGCGGGTGGTTCTTGGTGACTGCCACGATGCTCACCTTTTCACCGGTGAGCAGGGGCGCCCGGCGCCGGGCCAGGGCCTGGCCCAAGGCCTGTTCCACTCCTGCCAGCTTTTCTGCCAAATCCATAGCAGCCGCCTCCTTCGTCTGTTCTTTTATATTTTAACACAAATGCTAAACTACAGCAAGGG
>CAZXKQ010000025.1:0-21763 GCA_964641395.1 uncultured Phascolarctobacterium sp.
GTAAACAGAATGTGCATTCTGTTTATTGGACCGCCCCCTGCTGTGCCCCTGGGCACGACTCTTTTCTTTGCCTACAAAAAAGGAGCCGCCCACCGGCAGGTGGAACGGCTCCTGGAGGAGTATCCAATAATTATAGGTTAGTGACCCCCCTGGAGGGGGCCTTTTGTTTTGGCGGCCTCAGTACCCCAGCCCTTCCAGCCACTTCTGGGTGCCCTCCTCATCGCTGGCGTAGAGGCGCAGCCCTTGGTAGAAGCGGGCCTGGGCCAGGGCCTTGCGCAGGCCGGGGCTGCTCTCGCTGATGGGGCTGCCGCCGCTGGTGCAGAAGCTGATCACGATCTTCCCCCGCATGTCGTGCTGCTCCAGGAAGGTGTAGACGGCCATAGGGGCGTCGTACCACCAGATGGGGAAGCCTAGCAGCACCACCTGGTAGTCCTCCATCCGGGCCGGCCCCGGCTTGATGGCAGGACGGCCGTTCCGCTGCTTCTCCTCCTTGGCGTAGGCGGTGCAGTCCCGGTAGCCGGAGGGGTAGGGGGTGAGGGTCTCTATCCGGAAGAGATCCCCCTTGGTCTTGGCCTGGACCACCTTGGCCACCTGCTCCGTCTGGCCGCCGTAGGAGAAGTAGGCCACCAGCACCTTTTTGCCCGCCAGCTCAGCCTTGGGAGGCGGGGGAGCAGGAGGGGCGGAGGCCGACCGGCTGCCGCAACCCCCTAGGGCCGCCAGGCAGCAGAGGGCCAGGAGTAAGAGGAAGAGCCTCTTCATCCTACTTCTTCAGCAGGCCGACGCCGCTCTGCCAGGCCTGGCCTATCTTCTCCCCTACGGCGTAGTACCCGTTCCTCATCTGGTCGAAGGTGAAGGCCTGCAGCTTGCCGGCGTCTATCCTGCCCTGCTCGTCCAGCACCTTCTCGTCAGCCAGCACGTTGACGATGCGGCCCAGCACCCGCAGGCCGTAGGGCTCCTCTTCCATCTTCTCCACCGTGCACTCCAGGGTCAGGGGGTACTCCTGGATGACGGGGGCGTCCACCCGGCTGCTCTTCACTGAGTGGAGGCCGCTGCGTTGGAACTTGTCTGCCACCTTGTTAGCAGAGGCGATGCCGAAAAAGTCCGACTCGGCCAGGCTGTCTGCCCCGGGGACGGCCAGGGTGAAGGCCCCCCGGGCCCGGAGGTTGGCCACCGTCTTGTGGGCCTCCTCCAGGTTGAGGGCCACCATGTCCTCGGCGCAGATGCCGCCCCAGGCCATCATCATCACGTCTACGCTCCCGTCCTCATTGTAGGTGCCTATCATGTAGGTAGGCATGGGAAAGAGGTAGGGCTTGACGCCAAAATCCTTCTTCATGCTTCTTCCTCCTTAGTACCTACAGGCCTCACCCTTCCCGGGCCGGGGCCATCTTGCCGTAGCCCTTCCAGGCGAAGAGGGCCTCTTCCGCCTCGTTGCCGTACACCTCTTCCACCTGGCAGATGTAGAGGTAGTGGTCCCCTACCTCATGGTAGTCCTTCAGGCTGCAGCGGATGGCCACCCGGCTGTGGCAGGGGATCTTGATGGCAGAGCCCTCTACCGGGGCCAGTTGGATGGCGAAGCGCTCCACCTTGTCGGTGGTGCGGCCGGTGGTGGTGCCGCAGCCCAGGACGGCGGCGGCGATGGGGGTGCCGGGTATGGTCAGGATGACCTCCTTATTCTTCCGCACCAGCTCCCCGCTGTAAGAGGTCTTGGCCATGGCGTAGGCCAGCATCCCTGGATTGTAGGACAGGTAGGTCCACCAGGAAACGGCGGCCAGGTTGGTGCCCCCATCCGGCTTTTCTGTGCAGACCAGGGTGAGGGGGTTGGGAGAAGTGAGGACGGAGGCCTGGGGTAGGGTGATCTTTTTCATGTGCATACCTTCCTTTTTCACGCTATTGGGTTTGACTTTCACAAACCTTGGTACTATAATTATAGCTAGAGCCCTAGAAGAAAACAAGTACGCACATTAAAGAAATATACTATCATGGAGGGAAGCAAGATGAGCAAGGACTGTATCGCCAACTGCAGGCTGGAAGACACCGGCTTCAACTACACCATGTCCCTCATCCAGGGCAAGTACAAGATGTTCATCCTCTACACCCTGATGGAGTTCCAGGTGGTGCGCTTCAACGAGATGCAGAAGTACATCGGCAGCATCACCTACAAGACCCTCAGCTCCACCCTGAAGCAGTTGGAGGCCGACGGCCTGGTGAGCCGCAAGGAATACCCCCAGATCCCTCCCAAGGTGGAGTACAGCCTGACGGAGAAGGGCCGCTCCCTCATCCCCATCCTGGACCAAATGTGCGACTGGGGCTACCAGCACCGCCAGGCCTAGCCAGGCCCCGCCAAGGCCTGCCGTGACAACGTCTTCACCGCCCCTCCCTGCCGAGGGAAGGGGGCGTGAGCATCTGGAGCCCCGCCAGGCTCCCCTGTATTAGGAGGATAGAAGATGGCATACAAGAAAGTTTTAACCATCCAGGACATCTCCTGCGTAGGGCAGTGCTCCCTCACCGTGGCCCTGCCCATCATCTCCGCCGCCGGGCACGAAACCTGCATCCTGCCCTCCGCCCTCCTCTCCACCCACACCGCCGGCTTCCAGGGCTACACCTGCCGGGACCTGACGGAGGACATCCCCGCCATCGCCGCCCACTGGCAGCAGGAGGGCCTCAGCTTCGACGCCTTCTACACCGGCTATTTGGGCAGCACCAAGCAGGTGGGCTACGTGAAGGAGCTGATGGACAGGCTGGCAGGGCCCGGCTGCGTCAGCTTCGTAGACCCGGCCATGGCGGACAACGGCCGCCTCTACCCTGCCTTCGACGCCGCCTACGTGGAGGCCATGAAGACCCTGGCCTTTGCCGCCGACCTGATCCTGCCTAACATCACCGAGGCCTGCTTCCTGACGGATACCCAGTACCGGGAGCAGTACGACCAGGCCTACATTGCCGGCCTGCTGGAGAAGCTGCACGCCGCCGGGGCTAAGACCGTCATCCTGACCGGCGTAGGCTACACCCCAGCCACCACCGGGGTGGTAGTCTCCGACGCCGCCGGGGCCGCCTACTACCGGCATAGACGCATCCCCAAGAACAGCCACGGCACCGGGGATGTGTACGCCTCCGCCTTCGTAGGGGCCTACCTGCGGGGCAGGACCGCCTATGAGGCGGCGGTGATAGCCGCCGACTACACGGTGCGGACCATAGAGTACACCCTGCCCGACCCGGGCCACTGGTACGGGGTGAAGTTCGAGCCCGTCCTGCCCTACTACCTGGAGCTCTTGCAAGAAGGGGCTGGGAAGGCTGACAATGCTTAAAAGGCATAGAGGAGAATGTGAAACGAGTATTAGACAGCTTAAAAGGGGCTTGCTAAAATAAAGGCGCAGGGAGCTAGCCCGCCGCCTTGACTTCAAGGGCGGTTTAGGGCCTACAATGAAGCTATCGGTAAAACCTAGCAAGAGAGGTGGACGCTTTATGAAGAAGACAGTGAGCATGCTTGTAGCCGCCAGCCTGTGCTGGGCTGTGTTAGGAGGGATGGCCATGGCAGCAGAAAAGCAGGACCGGGTGGGCAGCAGCGCCGCCCTGGTAGAACAACTCTACGGTAAGAACGATCCTACCCTGGTGAAGGACGAGCCAGAGTTCAGCGCCGTGATGCAGCGGCATATTTACGGGGACGTACAGGCTAAGATCGTCAACCTCAGCCTGCCCCAGCGGGAGCTGCTGACCATAGCCGCCCTGGCCGCCAACGGCACCTGCGCCGACATCGCCGCCCACACCCAGGCCGCCCTGAAGGCGGGGGCCACCCCCAACGCCGTGCGGGAGACCGTCTTCCACACCGCCGCCTACATCGGCCAGCCTAAGGCCAAGGCCGCCCTGCTGGAGGTCCACAAGGGCCTGAGGGCCGCCGGGGTGAAGCTGCCCCTGGCAACTAACGGGACGGTGACCGAGGCGGACCGCTATGAGAAGGGCCTGGCCGTCCAGACCGGCATCTTCGGCCAGCGGATCCTGGACGGGTACAAGGCCTCCCCGGCAGACGCAGTCCACTTCCAGTACTTCCTCTCCCAGAACTGCTTCGGCGACTACTACACCCGCACGGAGCTGGACCTGAAGATGCGGGAGCTGATCACCTTCGCCATCATCGCCACCCTGGGCGGCTGCGAGCCCCAGCTCACCGGCCACGCCGGAGGCAACCTGGCGGTAGGCAACAGCCGGCAGGACCTGCTGGACGTAGTCACCCTGCTGCAGCCCTACAACGGCTACCCCCGCACCCTCAACGCCCTGGCGGTGGTGAACAAGGTAGCCCCCGCCCCTAAGGCAGAGGAGGAGAAGAAATGAGCAAGAAGATCCTAGTAGCCTATTTTTCCGCCACCGGCACCACCGCCCGGCTGGCCCGGGCCCTGGCGGAAGTAGCCGGCGCCCAGCTCTACCCCATCACCCCCGCCCAGCCCTACAGCCAGGCGGACCTGGACTGGACCAATAAGCGGAGCCGCAGCTCCCTGGAGATGGCCGACCCCGCTTCCCGGCCTGCCCTGGCCGGCAGGGTGGAGGCCATGGAGCAGTACCAGGTGATCCTGCTAGGCTTCCCCATCTGGTGGTACAAGGCCCCCACCATCATCAACAGCTTCCTGGAGGGCTACGACCTCCAGGGCAAGCTCATCGTGCCCTTCGCCACCTCCGGCGGCAGCGGCATGGGCAACACCAACGCAGGGCTGCAGGCCAGCTGCCCCGGCGCCACCCTGGCCGCCGGCAAGGTGCTGAACGGGGCCGGCAAGGCCCAGCTCCAGAGCTGGCTCCAGAGCCTGAAACTGTAAATCAAAGAGCCCGGCCTCGGGAAAAAAACCGCGCATACAAAAGGACTGCCTACAGTTGCTAGGCAGTCCTTTGCTTGTGGCAAATTTAGGCGCTTGTAGGGGGCTTAGAAGCCGCAGGTGATGGTGCCCTTGAAGTGGTCGGCGATGAACTTCTTGTTTTCTGCCGACTGGTACACCTTCTGCAGGGTGGCGATGCGGGGATCCTTCTCGTTGGCCTTGGTGGTGACGAAGATGCAGACGAAGGGGTTGTTAGGATCCTCGATGTAGAGGGCGTCCCGGGCAGGATCCATCTTGGCTACCAGGGCGTAGTTGACGTTGATGACTCCCAGGTCTACGTCCGGCAGGGCCTTGGGCAGGCTGGCGGCATCGATCTCCTGGATGCGGTACTTGTGGGGGTTGTCCACGATGTCGGCCACGCTGGTGGTGACGTCCTTAGGATTCTTGATCTTCAGGAAGCCCTTGTCGTGGAGCACCATCAGGGCCCGGGCCCCGTTGGAGGGATCGTTGGGGATGCCGATGAGGGCGCCGTCAGGGATGGGATCCCCCTTCTTGAACTTGGCGGAGTAGATGGCCATGGGGAAGGAGACGGTCTTGAAGACCTCCACCAGGGGGAACTTAGGCTCCTTCTTCAGGGTGGCGGCCAGGTAGGGGGCGTGCTGCATGCTGTTGGCGAAGAGGTCCCCCTGGGCCAGGGCTACGTTGGGAGTGACGAAGTCGGGGAACTCCACCACTTCTACCTGCAGGCCCTCCTTGGCGGCCAGCTTTTTCACGTTGTCCATGATCTCCGCATGGGGGCCGGCGGTGACGCCTATCTTCACCGGCGCCTTGGTGTCGGCCTTCTTTTCGTCCTTCTTGTCGCCGCCGCAGCCGGCTGCCAGCACTAAGCAGGCGCCTAGGGCTGCTAGGGTGAGAAGCTTTGCTAATTTCTTCATGGCGAGATAACCTCCTGTGTTGCAATAGTGATGGGAACGGGGCGGGGTAAGCGCGCGTAAATTTGCTCTAGGGTTACTTACAGCTTGTTCTTATTCAGCTTTTTGCTCAGCCAGTCCCCCAGGGACTGCATAGTCTGGACCATGACGATGAGCACCACTACGGTGGCCACCATCACGTCCATCTGGAAGCGCTGGTAGCCGTAGCGGATGGCCAGGTCGCCTAGGCCGCCGCCTCCCAGGGTGCCGGCCATGGCGGAGTAGCCGATGAGGCTGATGATGGCCAGGGTGATGCCCAGGACGATGGAGTGGCGGGCCTCAGGGATCAACACCTTGCTGATGATCTGGAAGGGGCTGGCCCCCATAGCCGCCGCCGCTTCGATGACCCCGGGGCTGATCTCCAGCAGGCTGGACTCGATGATGCGGGCGATGAAGGGGGCGGCAGAGATAGTCAGGGGGACGATGGCGGCGGTAGTGCCGATGGAGGAGCCTACGATGAGGCGGGTGAGGGGGATGATGGCCACCATCAGGATGATGAAGGGGGTGGAGCGGGTGGCGTTGACCACCGCCCCCAGCACTGCGTTCAAGGGCTTGTTAGGCAGGATGTGGTCCTGGCGGGTCACCGTCAGGATCACCCCCAGGGGCAGGCCGATGAGGGTGGCCAGGAGGGTGGAGGCGCTGACCATATAGCAGGTCTCCCAGAAGGACTTAAGCAGCAGGTCCACCATCTCAGAGCTCATAACCGATCACCTCCGTCTTCAGTTCGCGGGCGTGGAGGTAGTCCAGGGCGGCGGCGATGTTCTCCCGCCGGCCGGCCACTTCCACGATGAGGATGCCGAAGGGGGTATCCTTCAGTTGGTCGATGTTGCCGTACATGATGCTGACCTCTACGTCGTAGCGCTTCACCATGCCGGACACCACCGGCTCCCCGGCGGAGTCCCCTAGGAAGGTGAGGCGGACGATGAGCTTGCTCCCCTCCTGGTACTGGTCTACCAGCCGCATCTTCTTGATGATCTCCGGCAGGCCGGCGTTGATGACGGACCTGGTGAACTCCTTGGTGGTGGGGTGCTGGGGCTGGGTGAACACCTCTACCATGCTGCCCTGCTCCACGATGACCCCGTTTTCGATGACGGCCACCCGGTCGCACACCGCCTTCACCACCTCCATCTGGTGGGTGATGAGGACGATGGTGAGGCCCAGCTTCTTGTTGATGTCCTGGAGCAACTCCAGAATGGACTTGGTGGTCTGGGGGTCCAGGGCGCTGGTGGCCTCGTCGCAGAGAAGGACCTTGGGGTCGGAGGCCAGGGCCCGGGCTATGCCCACCCGCTGCTTCTGGCCGCCGCTCAGCTGGCTGGGGTAGTAGTCCGCCCTGTCCTCCAGCTGCACCAGCTCCAGCAGGGGCTTCACCTTCTTGGCGATTTCCTGCCGGGGCAGGCCTTGGATCTCCAGGGGGAAGGCGATGTTGTCGTAGACGGTGCGGCTGGCCAGCAGGTTGAAGTGCTGGAAGATCATGCCGATGCTCCGCCGCACCTTCCGTAGCTCCTTTTCGCTCATCTTGGTCAATTCCTGGCCGTCCACGAAGACCTGGCCGCTGCTGGGCCGCTCCAGCATGTTGATGCAGCGCACCAGGGTGGACTTGCCCGCCCCGGAGAGGCCGATGATGCCGAAGATCTCCCCGGCGTTGATGTGCAGGTTGGTGGGCTGCAGGGCCCTGATGTCCCCTGCCTTGCTGTAATAGGTTTTAGTTACGTTGATCAGGTCTATCATGGTCGTCCCTTCCTCATGACCGGCAGCCAAAGAAAAACACCACGGGGCAGGGTCGTGGTGCTCAGGTCTTCCCTCTGAGAAGCCTTCATCTGCCGACCGTAGCCGATGGAATTGGCACCTTACGCCGAGGCGTGGTTGCCGTAGCTTCACAGGGCCAGTCCCTCAGCTACTCTGGATGAAAGTCTTGGTTGTAGAGCCATTCTACACTGATTTACCGGCCTTGTCAATAGTAAAAGGGTATTTTCCCTGGCAGGCCCAGGCCCCTGTGGCCCCCGAGGCTGCGGCGGCGGGAAGGGGGAGGAATCACCTCCTTGCCCTACCAATTTTTAAAGTAGGATAGTAGTAATTATAAGCCCCGGCAGGGTGCTTGTCAAGGGCCTTTTCCCCTTTCCTCCCCTAGGGCAGGGGGCAGCTCTACCTTGCAGGCCAGGCTGTTCCCTTCCCGGCCCCCCAGGGCCGCCCAGGCGGGGGCCCACTAGGGCGGAAGAGGCTAAAGTCTGTGGCCGGTTAGCTTTTACTAATCAGCGGGGACGGTTGCAAAAAAAGGCTTTACTTTTTCCCAATCCGTGCTAAAATGTTACCTAGTAGGCTAAGGGAAGGGGTGTAGGGTATGTCCTTATTGGAATCCGGGGAGAACTACCTAGAGACGATCTTAATCCTGACTAAGCGCCACGGCAGCGTCCGCTCCATCGACGTGGCCAACGAGATGGACTTTACCAAGGCCAGCGTCAGCCGGGCCATGAGCATCTTGAAACGGGATAACTACATCATTATGGAGCCGGACGGCCGCATCGTCCTCACCAAGGAGGGCCACAGGAAGGCGGCCGCCGTCTACGACCGGCACGTCACCCTCACCCGCTTCATCGCCGAGGTGCTGGGAGTGGAGGAAGAGGTGGCCGCCAAGGACGCCTGCCGCATCGAGCACGTCATCAGCCCGGAGACCTACAGCGGTATCAAGCGGCTGCTGACGGAGAGAGAGGGCGTTTAAGCGGAGGCTCCCCTGAAGGGGGGCCTTTTTCCCACTGGGCTGGCAGGAAAATTTTCCTTGACAGAGAAGAGGGAAGTTTGTAAACTTTTGCTAAGGACTAACCTTTGACAACAGCGCCTTTTTACTTGGAGGAGGGGAAGGAAGGTATGGAAATCACCGCTGTGGCCCAGCTGCGCCGCATGGTTTTGGAGCACTTGGCCCGCTATACTTGGAATCATAACCTGGTGGACCATGTTTATGATATCCTGCAGGAGGTTACGGAGGAAACGCCCCGGCTGCGCTGCTGCGTCTACAAGGAGAGGGCGGTGCTGAAGAACCGGATCAACATGGCCCTCAGCCAGCCCTGCGACAGCAACATCATCAACGCCGCCAAACGGACCCTGCGCATCCGGGACGACACCAGCCTGCCCATTATCGACGTGCTGCCGGCGGCCTGCGACCAGTGCCCCATCGAGAGCTACTTCGTCACCGACATGTGCCGCCACTGCATAGCCCACAAGTGCTTGAGCAACTGCCCCAAGGGGGCCATCAGCATGGTGCAGAACCGGGCCTTCATCGACCGGGAGAAGTGCGTAGAGTGTGGCCGCTGCAAGCAGGTCTGCCCCTATAACGCCATCCTGGAGATCCACCGCCCCTGCGTCCGGGCCTGCGCTTTGAAGGCCATCAGCATCGGGCCGGACCGGAAGGCCGTCATCGACTACGACAAGTGCGTGGCCTGCGGCGCCTGCCGGGCCGCCTGCCCCTTCGGGGCCATCGATGAGCGCAGCTGCCTGGTGCGGGTGATCAGGGAGATCCTGGCGGGGAAGCAGGTCATCGCCATGGTGGCCCCCTCCATCACCGGCCAGTTCGGCTTCAAGGTGAGCATGGGCCAGGTCTACACCGCCCTGAAGGCCGCCGGCTTCGCCGACATGATAGAGGTAGGCGTGGGAGCCGACATCACCAGCGTCAAGGAGGCGGCCGAGTACATCGAGAAGGTGCCGGAGCAGCAGCCTATGATGACCAGCTCCTGCTGCCCCGCCTTCGTGCGCATGGTGAAGCAGCACCTGCCTGAGGCCGTCGGCCTGGTGTCGGAGACCGACTCCCCCATGGTCTCCACCGGCAAGCGGGTGAAGAAGCTCTACCCCTATGCCGTCACCGTCTTCATCGGCCCCTGCATCGCCAAGAAGAACGAAGGGCGGGAGCACGCCGACGTGATCAACTACGTGCTGACCTTCGAGGAGCTGCTGTGCCTCTTAGAGGGGAAGGATATCAAGATCGCCGAGCAGAGCAGCGGCACCTACCAGCGGGACGCCTCCCTCTTAGGCCTGGGCTTCCCCCTCAGCGCCGGGGTTACCGCGGCAGTGAAGGATACAGTAGAGGCCCAGGGAGGCCAGGTGCGGCAGGCCCACTACGCCGCCGGCCTGGACAACTGCCTCAACGACCTGCGGGCCGCCTCCCAGGGGAAGCTGGACTGCAGCTACTTTGAAGGCATGGCCTGCCCCAACGGCTGTATTGACGGGCCGGGGACGGTGGGAGACTTCCGCCTCACCAAGGTGGCCCTCACCAAGTACGCCCAGGCCGCTCCCAACAAGCAGACCGCCGACGACGTACACACCAAGTAGGCCCGGCCCCGCTTCCAGGGCCTGGGTGCGTAACACTAAAGTTGAAGAAGAAAGAGGACGGGCCGGCTGCTGCCGCCCGTCCTTTCCTTTGCTACCAGGGCCAGGGCTAGCCCTGCTCCCCCTCTGCCGCCGGCAGGCTGAAGCCCCGGCCGAACACGTCGTTCACGTCCTGGACGATGAGGAAGGCGTGGGGGTCCAGCCGCTTGCAGAGGGAGCGGATGCTGGCCAGCTGGGTGAGCTTGATCACCACGAAGAGCACCTTCCGCTGCTGATGGGTGTAGGCCCCCTCCCCGTAGAGGTAGGTGACCCCCCTGCCCACCACCTGGATGATCTCCTGGGCGATGGCCTCCGGCCGGTTGGAGACGATGATCACCGTCTTCTTAAAGTCGAAGCCGATGGTGAAGGCGTTGCAGGCCCGGGAGGTGATGAAGGAGGCCAGCAGGGTGTAGAGCACCGGCTCCACCCCGAAGACGGTGACGCTGGCGGAGAGGAGGACCAGGTTGAAGAGGAAGACGGTGGTGCTGATGCTGACGGAGTAGTGCTTGTGCACCACGGCGCCGATGATGTCCGTGCCGCCGCTGGAGCCCCCCACCCGGTAGAGGCAGGCGGTGCCGATGCCTAGGAGGAGGCCGCCGGCGATACAGGCCAGCAGGGTGTCCTGCACCACCTGGTAGGCGGCCAGGAAGCGGAAGGCGTCCAGAAAGAAGGAAAAGGCCAGGGCGCCGTAGAGGGCTCCCAGGCAGTAGGCCCTGTTCAGCTGCTGGTAGGCCAGCAGGAAGAGGGGGATGTTGCAGACCAGGGTGGTGAGGCCCAGGGGCAGGCCGGCTACGTAGTAGCCTAGGACGGCGATGCCGCTCACCCCGCCGCTCAGCAGCTTGTAGGGCAGGTAGAAGGTGTTGATGGCCACCCCCATGATGAGGCAGCCCAGGGTGACCATGAAGTAGTAGTTGAGGGTAGTCTTCCAGTTTTTAATCATTGCGTGCTCCTTTGCTTACTTTGGCCCTAGCGGGCGCTATCTGCCTATGATAGCACAAACCAGGGCAAAAGCAAGGGCCGGGAGCCACTGTTTACCAAGAATTCACAAAGAGCACCAGCCCCCGGCCTGCCAGGGAACTGGTGCTCTGTCTTAGTACTATATGAAGGAGGCAGCTAGGCGGGCCTCACTTGTCGCTGACGAACTTGCCCCCGGCCGCGTAGAGGGGCTGGAGCCGCTGCTCCATAGGCATGACGTCGGCGGTGGCGGCCAGCTGGGCCCTTTCGTAGAGGGTGGCCTGGGAGCTGAGCTTCTCCGCCTTGTTGTGTACCCGGCGGTAGGTGCCGTTGGACTGCATCATGTGGGCCCCTACGTTGTCCCGCAGGTAGAGGTCCAGCACCTCCTTGACCCGGGCGATGTGCTCCGGCGTCTCCACCGGGAAGAGGAGCTCCACCCTGTCGTTCAGGTTGCGGGGCATCCAGTCGGCGCTGGACAGGTAGAGCTGCTCCTGGCCTCCATTGGCGAACCAGAAGATGCGGCTGTGCTCCAGCTGCCGGCCTACGATGCTGCGGACGGTGGTGTTTTCGCTCAGCAGGGGGATGCCGGTGCGGAGGCCGCAGATGCCCCGGACGATGAGCTCGATCTGCACCCCGGCGGCTCCCGCCTCGTAGAGCTTCTGGATCATGGGCTGGTCGATGAGGGAGTTCATCTTGGCGATGATGTGGCCGCCCCTGCCCGCCTGGGCCAGGGCGATCTCGTTGTCGATGAGGGAGTAGATCTTCTCCCGCAGGCTCAGGGGGGCCATGGCCAGCTTATTCCACACCGGCGGCTCGCTGTAGCCGGAGAGGATGTTGAAGAAGGCGGAGGCATCGCTGCCCAGCTGGTCGTTGGCGGTCATCAGGCCGAAGTCGGTGTAGAGCTTGGCGGTGTTGTCGTTGTAGTTGCCTGTGCCTAGGTGGAGGTAGCGTTTGATGCCGTTGTCCTCCTGCCGCACCACCAGGATGATCTTGGCGTGGGTCTTCAGGCCCCGCAGGCCGTAGATGACGTGGCAGCCGGCCTTCTCCAGCCGCCGGGCCCAGATGATGTTGTTCTCCTCGTCGAAGCGGGCCTTCAACTCCACCAGCACCGTCACCTGCTTGCCGTTTTCCGCCGCCCGGGCCAGGGCGGCCACGATGGGCGAATTGCCGCTCACCCGGTAGAGGGTCTGCTTGATGGCCAGCACCTTGGGATCGTTGGCCGCATCGCTGACGAACTTCACCACCGGGTCGAAGCTTTCGTAGGGGTGGTGGAGGAGGATGTCCTTGTTGCGGATGGCGGCGAAGAGGTCGCTGTCATCCGGCAGTTCCTTGGGCCGCTGGGGCACGAAGGGCTCATAGAGCCAGGGCCACATGCCCGGCAGGCCGGTGAACTTGAAGAAGCAGGTGGCGTCCAGGGGGCCGGGGATCTCGTAGACCTCCATGTCGCTCACCCCTAGGTTGTCGCAGAGGAACTTCCGGATCCGGTTGTTGTTGGTCTTGTACAGCTCCAGCCGCACCGGGGCCCCCCGCTTCCGCTTCCGCAGGGAGCGCTCCACCTCCTCCAGCAGGTCTTCGATGTCGTCCTCTTCCAGGTCCAGGTCCGAGTCCCTGGTGATGCGGAAGGGGACGATGTCCAGCAGCTGGCAGCCCTGGAAGAGGTCGGCGCAGAAGGTGGCGATAATGTCCTCCAGGAAGACGAAGGTGCGGCTGCCCTCCGTAGGCACCTCGGTGATGCGGTTCAGCACGCTGGGCACCTGGATGAGGCCCATGCTCCGCTCCCCGTGGTTGGTCAGCAGCTCCACCCCCAGGTTCTGGGTCTTGTTGGCCAGGAAGGGGAAGGGGTGGGAGGCGTCTACCGCCACCGGGGTCAGCACCGGGTAGATGTTCTCCCGGTAGTAGTTTTCCAGCCAGTACTTGCTGGCATCGCTCAGCTCTGCCACCCGCACGAAGCGCAGGTTCTCAGCCGCCAGTTCCTCCAGCAGGGAGGCCAGGTAGTGGTACTCCCGCCGTACCAGGTCGTGGGCGGCGGCGGAGATGGCGTCCAGCTGCTCCTGGGGGTTCATGCCTGCCGCATCCCGCTTCTCCACCCCGTTTTCCAGGCTGCTGCAGAGGCCGGCCACCCGCACCATGAAGAACTCGTCCAGGTTGGAGGAGGTGATGGCGATGAATTTCAGCCGCTCCAAGAGGGGGGTCTCCTTGACGGTGGACTCCTTCAGCACCCGCAGGTTGAACTTCAACCAACTCAGTTCCCGGTTATAAAAGTACTCTGGCCTGCCCAGGTCTAGCTTTTGGGGGCCTGGGGCTGTTGCGTCGTTTTTCTTCATATCCTATCACCCTCTATTTTGCCAGGCGCTCGAGGCGCGCTTCTAGGCCATAAACTGCGTTAAAGGCATCGGTCTTGCTAGCGAAGGTCCACTCTTCCAAGCTGAAGTTGACGGGAGTGTCCACGGCTATGGTCATCACCTTGTCGTGGATGCTCACCTGGCAACGTTTCACCTTCTGCAGGTAGCTGCGGTCCAGGGCGTCGGCCAGGCGCACGATGGCGGCCAGCTTGGCCACCAGGGGCACCAGCCGCACCGGCACCCGAGGGGCCTGCTTGTTGCCCAGCTCGAAGAGCTGGTGGGCTGAGTAGTAGGAGGCCAGGGCGATGACCCGCCTATCCTGCTCGCTGAAGCCCAGGATGTCGCTGCTCCTGATCAGGTCGAAGCTGTAGCGGGAGTGGCTGCGCAGGTTGACGAACTTGCCTACGTCGTGGAGGAGGGCGGTGCCCCGCAGCAGCAGCCGCTCCTGCCCTCCCATGCCGTAGTCCTTGGCCAGCTTGTCGAAGATGGCCAGGGCCAGGGTCTCCACCTGGCAGGCGTGGGCCTGGTCGTAGTGGAAGTGGCGGCCCAGGCAGTGGAAGAGGCTGATCAGCTCCCGCTCCCACTCCCGGCGCAGCTCCTCACTGGTCTTGCGGCCGATGTGCAGCAGCTGCATCCCGTCGATGAAGCGGTCCGAGGTGACGATGATCTCCTCGGCAGGGATCAGGTTCAGCAATTGCTCGTAGAGGAGGGTGATGGGCAGCACCAGCTCGGCGGCGCTTTCCGTCAGCCCGTACACCTTCATCAGCTGGTTCAGGTTGTAGCCCTGGATCTGGCGGAAGAAGGCGTGGAAGGTCTCCGCCTTGATCCGGTAGATGCTCTGGCCGGCCTCCAGGCCCAACACCTTTAGCAGCAGCACCGTCTCCGTGCCGGACAGCACCAGGTAGCGGACCTTTTCCACCGGCAGCTCCTTGCTGACAGGGCTGAAGGTGCTGGAGAGGTACTCGCTCATCACCTTGTTGAAGTACATGCTCTCCCTTTTGTTCCGCTCGTAGCTTTCCTTGATGCGGATGACCCCTACGTGGAAGTTTTCCTGGTACTTGATCTCCTCGTCCTGGATGTAGATAAGGCCCAGGCCGCCGGAGGAGATGTCCATCATCAACATGCCCTCCCGCTCCGAGGTGATGTTCTCGTTTTTCAGGGTGTTGCGGATGGCGATGTGGGTGGTGTAGATCTCCAGGGGCAGGTCTATTACCTCCACCTTCAGGCCGGTGCGGCAGTAGATCTGGTCCAGCAGGAATAGTTGGTTAGCAGCCTCCCGGACGGCGGTGGTAGCCTGCAGGCTGTATTCTTCCACCCCGTATTCCTTCATCAGGATCTTAAAGCCTAGCAGGATGTCGCAGATTTCGTTGACCTTGGCGAAGGGGATGACCTTGTTTTTAAAGGTTTCTTCGCCGATGCGCACGCTCCGCTCACAGCGTTCTATGATCTTATAACGGTTGGCGTTGCGGTACTCGCAAATCTGCATACTAATCTTTTCCGAGCCTAGGTGGATGGCGGCAAAGGTAGTATGTAATTTTTTCTTCATTGGAGGACCCCCATTTCGTATTCTAGGAACTTTCGCTATGGCGTATAATAAATCCTGCCAGACCCTTAGATAATAATATACTTTTTCTCTATTCTAGCCTATTTAAGGGAGTTTTGCCCCAGGGGGGAGGATTTTTCCCCGGGGATGGGTAATAAGTTCAAGAGAGGCCTCTGGCGGCCGCCGCCCCAGGGCCCCAGCCTAGGACCCGGCGTCCCGGGAGAAAGGAAGGGCCGTTAGCTTGCAACGGATCGCCATTATCGACATCGGCTCCAACTCAGCCCGGCTGGTAATCAGCCACATCTATAAAAACGGAGCCTGCAACATGGTCTACAACCAGAAAGAAGCCCTGCGCCTGAGCCAGAAGGTGGACGCTGCCAACAGGCTGACGGAGGAGGCCTTCGCCGCCACCATCAAGACCCTGGGCAACTTCGCCCACATGTGCCGGCTCTACCAGGCGGATAAGATCATCGCCGTGGCCACTGCGGCCATCCGCAATGCGGACAACGGCCAGGAGCTGGTGGCCCAGGTGGAGGAGGCCTGCGGCATCAAGCTGCGGATCATCCCCGGCCAGGTGGAGGCCTACAACAGCTACCTAGGGGTGATCAACACCCTGGCGGTGCCTAGCGGCCTCATCTTCGACCTAGGGGGCGGCTCCACCGAGCTGATCTTTTTTAAGAACCGCCAGCTCCAGGAGGCGGTGAGCCTCCCCCTGGGGGCGGTGAACACCACCAGCCTCTTCAACACCAGGGACAGGATGCCGGAGGAGGTGTACGCCCGGCTGGCCGCCTTCCTGGGGGAGGAGCTGGCCCGCTACCCCTGGCTGCGGCACCAGGGCCTGCCCCTCATCGGCGTAGGAGGCACCGCCCGGGCCATAGCCAAGATGATCCAGCGGGCCACCAAGTATCCCGCCATCAAGCTCCACAACTACAGCATCAGCCTGCCCCTCTTCCAGGCCTTTTTCACCCAGCTGCGGGGCACCAGCCAGGAGGACAGGCTGCAGATCTCCGGCCTGAGCCGGGAGCGCAGCGACATCATCCTGGCCGGCAGCAGCATCGTAGCCAGCCTGTTGGAGGCCACCGGCTGCAAGAAGCTGCTGGTCTCCGGCTGCGGCCTGCGGGAGGGCCTCTTCTTCCAGGACTACGCCCAGGCCCGGGAGCTGCCCCTCATCGCCCCGGATATTTTGGACAGGAGCAGGGAGAACATCTTGAAGCTCTACGTGGCCGACGTCCCCCACGCCCGCCGGGTGGCCCAGCTGGCCCTGGCCCTCTTCGACGGCTGGGGGGAACTGCACCGGCTGCCTAAGGGGAGGCGGAAGCTGCTGGAGACGGCGGCCCTCCTCCACGACATCGGCATCACCATTAACTTCTACAGCCACGCCCGCCACAGCGCCTACATGATCGAGAACGCCCAGCTCTTCGGCCTCAGCCACCGGGAGCAGATCATGGCGGCGGCGGTGGCCGGCTGGCACAACGGCATCGCCAAGGACTACTTCCGCAGCAAGTTCTACAAGGACATGCTGACGGAGAACAACTGGCAGGTGATCAACAAGCTGGCGGTGCTGCTGGGCCTGGCGGAGGCCCTGGACTACACCCAGACCGGCCAGGTGCAGGAGGTGCGGGCCAGCCTGGAGCCGGGAGGAGCCCGCTTAGCGGCCAGGGCGGGGGAGGCGGCCGCCATCGAGTTAGGGGAGGCGGCGGCCAAGGGAGCCTGGTTCAAGCGGATCTACAATAGGGAGCTGCTGCTCAGCACCTGGCAGGCCTGAGCCGGCAGAGGACAGTAAAAAAGGAGACACCGGCAGGACTGGAGCCTGGGGTGTCTCCTGCTTTTTTGGCAGAGCCGTCACTCTGGCTGGCAGGGGCAGAGGAAGGCCAGGGCGTCGCTGACGCTGGGCTCCGGCTTCACCTTCCCCCAGGCGGCGGCTATCTTCCCTGCCTCGTCGATGATGTAGACGGAGCGGACGATGCCGAAGCTCACCTTGCCGTAGAGCTTCTTCTCCTGCCACACCTCATAGGCCTGGAGCACCGTCTTGTCCGGATCGGAGAGGAGGGTGAAGGGCAGCCCTTCCTTGGCGGCGAACTTGGCGTGGGAGGCCACGCTGTCCTTGCTGATGCCGATCACCACCGCCTGGGCCCGGGCGAAGTCCGCCAGGGCGGCCTTGAAGGCCTGGGCCTGCCGGGTGCAGCCGCTGGTAGAGTCCTTAGGGTAGAAGTAAAGCACCACCTTGCGGCCTAAGAAGTCCGCCAGGCTCACAGCCTGGCCGTTCTGGTCCAACAGGGTGAAGCCGGGGGCCGGGGTTCCGATAGCTAACATAGCTCAACCTCCTTTGCTGGCTCAGTCTAGGGCGGCTTGCAGGATGCCGTAGACCAAGAGGCAGGAATTCTCTAGATCTTCCTTGCGCAGGAACTCTTCCACCGTGTGCACCTTGCTCATGCCGGTGCCCAGGATGACGCAGGGCACCCCGTAAGCGTTGATAAAGTTGGCATCGCTGCCGCCGCCGGTGAGGTTGCAGCTGGCGGTGAAGCCGCACAGGGCGCAGGCCTTCTTCACCAGTTCCACCGCCCTGCTGTCTTCCGGCACCAGGAAGGAGCTGTACTTGTGCTCCACCTGGGCCTCTACCCCGCCGCCGTACTTCTTCACGGCTGCGCAGATGGTGTCCACTATTTCGTCTCGGATGGCGGCCAGCTTCTCGTTGTTGCGGCTGCGGGCGTCTCCCTGGATGCTCACCAGGTCCGGCACCACGTTGGTGGCGAAGCCCCCGTTGATGATGCCGATGTTGCAGGTGGTCTCCTCATCGATGCGGCCGTAGCGCTTCACCTCTGCCAGGGCCTTGGCGGCGATCATGATGGCGTTGACGCCCTTTTCCGGCTCTATGCCGCCGTGGGCCTTTTTGCCCAGCACGTCGATCTTGTACTTGTACTGGCCGGGGGCCCCGATCTCAATGGTGCCAGGGGCTCCCTCCCCGTCTAGGGCGTAGCCTACGTCGGCGTCCAGGTAGGACCGGTTCAGGCAGCGGGAGCCGTTGACCCCGCCCTCCTCGCAGATGCAGAAGAGGACCTGGATGGGGCCGTGGGGCTGCTGGTTTTCCACCAGCATCCGCACCCCTTCCAAGATGGCTACTACGCCGGACTTGTCATCGCCCCCCAGGGTGGTGGTGCCGTCGCTGTAGAGGACGCCGTCCTTTTCCACCACGGTGGTGCCAGTGCTAGGCTCCACCGTGTCCATGTGGGCGGTGAGCAGCACCTTGGTGGCTCCCTCACAGCCGGGGGTGGCAGGCAGCTGGGCCCACAGGTTGCCGCAGTTGCCCCCCAGGGCCTGGCCGGCCTCGTCTTCCTTGGTGCTGAAGCCCAGGGCTTCCAGCTTGGCCTTCAGCAGGTCGCAGACCTGCCTCTCCTGCAGGCCGTGGCTGGGCAGGGCTACGATTTCTTTAAATTCCGCTAGGATCCGCTCCTTGTTCAAAGCGCGCATGATGCCGCCTCCTCTGGTAATTAAGCTATCCTTATTTTAGCACAGAGGCAGGGACAAGTCGAGGGCCTGGAGGGCTTTTCTCCTGGGCCCTATGAGTTTTTGCCAGTAGCTGAAGGCTAAAAATATTTATATAATTGAAGTTATTCCCAGCCTGGCCGAAGCCGCCCTCGGGAGGGCCGCCCTGGGAGGGGGACTAGCCCGCAGGCGGAAAAACGGAAGATATTGTGGTAAAAAGGTGGTCGAACCACTATAAATAGTAGTTGACAAAAGGTCTCCCCCGTGCTATATTAGGCATACAGTTGTGAAAAACCCCTGCGTGACTGACGGTAACATAGGTTTAACTATGAGGGAGCGCAGGAAAGTTAGGGCCGACCGTCTGGGCAATGTTCGCAAGGGCGTTGCCTTCTTTTTGTGCCGGTAACGCTGAAGAAGCTAAAAGAGCGGAGGTATGCAGCATGAATCCATGGCGAAACTTTACCACAGGAGCTTGGACCGAGGAGATCAACGTGCGGGACTTCATCAACCGCAACTACACCCCCTACGACGGCGATGCTTCCTTTTTGTGCGGGGTGACGGAGCGCACCCGCTCGGCGGCGGCCAGGGTGAAGGAACTCCTGCGGGCGGAGACCGCCAACAACGGGGTGCTGGATGTGGACACTGAGCGGGTCTCTTCCCTCCTGGCCTACCCCCCTGGCTATATCAAAAAGGGTGAGGACATCATCCTCGGCCTGCAGACCGACGCCCCCCTGAAGCGGGCCGTCAACCCCTTCGCCGGCTTCCGCAATGCGGAGGAGGCCTGCGAGGCTTACGGCTACAAGCTCAGCCCCAAGGTGGCGGAAAAATTCCAGTACAGGACCACCCACAACACCGGCGTCTTCCGGGCCTACACCCCCACCATGCTCAAGGCCCGCCACGCAGGCATCCTCACCGGCCTGCCGGATTCCTACGGCCGGGGCCGCATCATCGGCGACTACCGGCGCATCGCCCTCTACGGCATGGACCGGCTCATCGCCGCCAAGCAGGCGGACAAGATAGCTGTAGGAGAGCGGGATTACAACATGACCCCCGCCACCATCCAGCTTTTGGAAGACCTGGCCAAGCAGCTGGACTTTATGGAACAGTTGAAAAAAATGGCCGCCGAGTACGGCTGCGACATCTCCCGGCCGGCAGAAAACACCTATGAGGCCATCCAGTGGCTGTATTTCGGCTACCTGGGGGCCATCAAGGAGCAGAACGGCGCCGCCAACAGCATCGGCAGGCTCTCCGCCTTCATCGACATCTACGCCCAAAGGGATCTGGCCGAAGGCACCCTGACGGAGGAGGGGGTGCAGGAGCTGATCGACGACCTGGTGCTGAAGCTCCGCCTGGTGCGCCACCTCCGCACTCCCGAGTACAACGAGCTCTTCGCCGGCGACCCGGTGTGGGTGACCTGCTCCCTGGCCGGGGTGACCACGGAAGGGCGCAGCATGGTGACCAAGACCTGCTTCCGCTTCCTCCACACCCTCTACAACCTGGGGCCCTCCGCCGAGCCTAACCTGACGGTTTTGTGGGCCCAGTCCCTGCCCCAGGGCTTCAAGGACTTCTGCGCCCAGGTATCCATCGACACCGACTCCATCCAGTACGAGAACGACGACCTGATGCGGGAGCAGTACGGGGACGACTACGCCATCGCCTGCTGCGTATCCGCCATGAAGGTGGGCAAGCAGATGCAGTACTTCGGCGCCCGTTGCAACCTGGCCAAGGTGCTGCTGATGGCCTTGAACGGCGGCAAGGATGAAAAGTTCGGCGAGCAGATAGCCCCCGTGGGCAGGGTGTTCGACGAGAAGCCCCTGGTCTACGAAGAGGTTATAGCTGCTTACAAGGAGTACGCCGCCTGGATGGCCAACCTCTATGTAAAGACCATGAACATCATCCACTACATGCACGATAAGTACGCCTACGAGCGGCTGATGATGGCCCTCCACGACACCGACGTAGAGCGGCTCATGGCCTTCGGCATCAGCGGCCTCAGCGTCCTGACCGACAGCCTGAGCGCCATCAAGTACGCCAAGGTGACCCCGGTGAAGGACCAACGGGGCCTCATCACCGACTTCATCACCGAAGGGGACTTCCCCAAGTACGGCAATGACGACGACCGGGTGGACCACATCGCCCAGGAGATAGTGAAATACTTCTACCAGGAGCTGTGCAAGACCACCGCCTACCGGGGCGCCCGCCACACCCTGTCCATCCTCACCATCACCTCCAACGTAATGTACGGCAAGAAGACTGGTGCCACCCCTGACGGCAGGAAGGCGGGAGAGGCCTTCGCCCCCGGCGCCAATCCTATGCACGGCCGGGACAGGGAGGGGGCCCTGGCCAGCCTGAACTCGGTGGCCAAGCTCAGCTACGCCTGCTGCCAGGACGGCATCTCCAACACCTTCTCCGTGACGCCGGAAACCCTGGGCCACAGCGAGGCAGACCGGGTGAACACCCTCACCGCCATGCTGGACGGTTATTTTGAGCAGGACGCCCACCATCTGAACGTCAACGTCCTGAACCGGCAGAAGCTCATCGACGCCATGCACGACCCCACCCTCTATCCCACCCTGACCATCAGGGTCAGCGGCTATGCGGTTAACTTCAACAAGCTCACCAAGGAGCAGCAAAAAGAGGTAATAGCCCGCACCTTCCACGAGAAAATGTGATGCTGGGCCAGATCCATTCCTTGGAAAGCTTGGCCGCCCTGGACGGGGAGGGGCTGAGGTACGCCGTCTTCTTCAGCGGCTGCCCCCTGCGCTGCGTCTGCTGCCACAATCCGGACACCTGGTTTCCCGGAGGCAGGGCCTACAGCAGCGAGGAGCTGGCGGGGAAGCTGTGCCGCTACAAGCCCTATTTCAAAAAGGGCGGCGGCGTCACCTTCTCCGGCGGGGAGCCCCTGCTCCAGGCCCCCTTCCTCAACGAGACCGCCGGCCTGCTTCGGCAGAAGGGCATCGGCTACGACCTGGACACCTCCGGCGCGGTGGAACTCACCCCGGCGGTGAAAGAGGCGGTGGCCGGGGCCGACCTGGTGCTGCTGGACGTGAAGTACCCTACGGAGGAGCTCTACGCCAAGTACACCGGCGGGGACTTCGCCACCTTTCTAGAGTTTGCCGCCTACCTGGCGGCCTTAGGCAAGCGGGTCTGGTACAGGACGGTGGTCATCCCCGCCCTCAACGACAGGGAGGAGGTGCTGGACCAGTACCTGGCCCTGGTGTCCAGGTGGCGGAAGCCGGAGCGCTACGAGCTGCTGGCCTTCCACACCATGGGCTTTTACAAGTACGAAAGGCTGGGTCTGGCCAATCCCCTGCTGGGGACGCC
>CAZXKQ010000025.1:21863-25568 GCA_964641395.1 uncultured Phascolarctobacterium sp.
AGGGCGGTCAGGGCATCCTGGAGGACCTTGGAAAAGTTTAGGTGCTTGCTCTCAGCAAAGGTGTTCAGCCAGGCCGGTATAGTGAGGTTTTTCCTTACGGCCTTGGCCCCGTATTTTTCCCCATAAGCGTCCATATCCAGCACCAGCATGGTCACGAAGCCCCCTGCTTCAGGGACTATGTCCTGAGGGGCTGAAGCTGCCGGAACGGCCCTGCCGTCCTCGATTTCATCCAGAACCCAGCCGGAGGCGGCATCGGTCGCCATGAGGATCGCATCGGCGAGAGTAGAGCCTTGGCTGACGCAGCCAGGCAGGTCGGGGACTTCCACAGTGTAGGCGCCTGCCTTGCCCTCGCAGGGATAAAGACAGGCGGGATAAGTTAGTTTCATGCCTTTGCCTCCTTGGCCGGCCCTAGCAGGCCGGCCATTTTGATTATCGACCTCACTGTACGCTGGTCAAGATCACCAGGGTGGTTGGGTATGGTAATTTTGCCAGGCTTGCAAGGATGAGTGTAATAATAGTGGGAACCCCTGGTATTTTTCAGCTTCCAGCCATCTGCCAAGATTATCTTTTCTAGTTCCCTGAACCGCATTAGTCCACCTCCTTAAGCATCATTATACACATAATGCGTATAAAGGCAAGAAATATTTAAAGCTAGGCAGCGGAAAGAGGGGGAAGGCACCCCCTCCTCAGGAGCCCCTCCAGGGAAGGGCCGGAGGCACCAAGGCCTGTAAAGTCTTGTAAAAGGGTCTTGCTTATGTTATAATGGCCCTGTCAGTTGCGGAGATGTATCGAAGTGGTCATAACGGGGCTGACTCGAAATCAGTTGGCCGCTTGCGCGGCTCGTGGGTTCGAATCCCACCATCTCCGCCAATTTTTTTAGCAGGAACGTTCACCGTTAGGAGGCGAGGTCGATGTACAAGCTGTGGTCCCTACTGCAGGAGTTGCAGGGACCGGACTATGAATGGGTGGAACTGTCCCATTCCTTAAACAATGACAGCCCCTACTGGGCAGGCATACCCGCCGGCTCCGTAGAATTGGGCAAGACCTGCTTTGACTGGGGCAACCCGATGCTGGAGTGCACCATCCAAACCTACAAGTTCCCCGGCCAGTTCGGCACCCACATGGACTTCCCCGGCCACTTCATCAAGGGCGGGGCCACTGCCGAGGCCTACGGCGCCCAGCAGCTCATCTTCCCCCTCTGCGTCATCGACGTCAGTGCCAAGGTGGCAGCCTGCCAGGACTATGCCGTCACGGTGGAGGACATCAAAGCTTACGAGGCCCAGTACGGCCCCATCCCTGAGGGAGCCTTCGTAGCCCTGCGCACCGACTGGGCCAAGAGGTGGCCGGATATGGCGGCCCTCTCCGGCTTGGACGCTGCCGGCAACGAGAACTTCCCCGGCTGGTCCCTGCCTGCCCTCAAATACATCTACGAGGTGCGGAAGGCTGGGGCCAACGGCCACGAAGCCCTAGACACCGATGCCTCCGGCGAGGCCGCCAAGGCTGGGGACCTGGCCTGCGAGCGCTACGTGCTGAGCCTGGGCAAGGTGCAGATCGAGGTGCTGGACAACCTAGACAAGGTAGCCCCTGCCGGAGCCCTGCTCATCGCCGCCTGGCCCCGGATCGAGGGAGCCGTAGGCCTGCCCTGCCGGGTTTACGCCATCACCCCCAAACAGTAAGAGGGGCGGAGCATAGCAAAGCCTCTGCTAAACCTACCGAAAAGCAGCGCCCTGGCGGCGTTGCTTTTCTCTTTGGCCCGGGAGGGGCCGGGCAAAATTTTTAGGCTAGGGCAAATAAGTCTTTCCACCGCTGGAGAGAAAGGTTATAATTAGAGGGTGAGATTAGCGAAAGGCAGAGAGGCCGTCATGGAGAAACTAGAGTTGTTAGGCCAGTGCTTGGCAGCAGACCTCAGTCTGCGGCCGGCAGGAGTGGACAAGCTGGACAGGCTGTGGGATGCGGCAGTGCTGCTGCCCCTGGTGCCCAGCCCGGAGGGGATCAGCCTCCTTTTTGAGGTGCGCTCCAAGCAGTTGAAGCGCCAGCCAGGGGAGATCTGCTTCCCTGGGGGCAAGGCGGAGTGCACCGACTACAACCTGCGCCAGACGGTGGTGCGGGAATGCTGCGAAGAACTGGGCCTGGTGCCGGCAGACATCAAGGTCTTAGGGGAGCTGGACGCCTTGGTGACCCACGCCGGGCCCATCATCCACCCCTTCGTAGGCCTCATCCAGGAGCCAGGGAAGCTCAGCTTCGGCCCCTCTGAGGTGGAAGAGGTCTTCACCGTGCCCCTGGCCTTCTTCTTAGGCAGCCAGCCCCTCACCGCCAGCGTGGAACTAGCCGACAGGCCGGGGCCGGACTTTCCCTTCTCCCTAGTGCCGGAGCGGCAGACCTCCTGGCGGTGGCGGAAGGACTACAGGGTGTACTTCTATCCCTACCAGCGCTGGGTGATCTGGGGCATGACCGCCCGCATCCTCTACAGCTTTTTGTGCCGTTACAGTGAGTTGCTGGCAGCCTATGTGGCAAACGAGGGGCAAGCATGAGGAATAAACTGTTCATCCTAGCCATCGCCCTAGTGGCGGCCCTGGTAGCGGCCTACGCCTGGAAGGACTCCTTCTCCCCTCCGCCCCCCAGCCCGGACAACCTAAGCCAGGCGGAGCGGCTCGCGCTGAAGAAGAACATCGTAGTCCTAGGCGTGGACGAACGGCCGGCAGAGGGGGATAAGGGCCGCAGCGACACCCTCTTCGTGGTGATGTTCGCCTCCGACAAGAAGGATGTAGCCCTCCTCAGCGTGCCTAGGGACACCCGGGTGAAGATAGGCCGCCACGGCTGGGACAAGATCAACCATGCCTACGCCTACGGAGGCAGGGAGCTGACCCAGCAGACGGTGGAAGAGCTCCTGGGCCTGCGGATCCACAACTACGTGATGGTGGACTTTAAGGGCTTTGCCGGCCTGGTGGACGCCATCGGAGGAGTGGACATCGACGTAGAGCAGGATATGTACTACAATGATCCCTACGACCATTTTACGGTAGACCTGAAGGCGGGGAAGCAGCACCTGGACGGGGCCGCCGCCATCCAGTATGTGCGCTACCGGGGGGAGGACGGGGACATCGGCCGCATCCGCCGCCAGCAGCACTTCCTGATGGCGGTGTACGACAAGATCAACTCCGCCCAGCTCCTCCTGCGGCTGCCCGGCCTCAGCAAGCAGCTGTTCAGCATGATCAAGACGGATCTGTCCATGGGGGACATGGTAGAGATAGGCAAGGCCCTCCACTCCATGATGAAGGAGAAGGGCCTGGTGATGGCCACCGTGCCAGGCACCCCTGAGTACATCGCCGGGGTCAGCTACTGGCTGCCGGACATCACCGCCATGCGCCAGCTGGTGGCCGACATGCAGGGCGCCCAGATGAGCGATAAATACG
The DNA here is from genome assembly GCA_964641395.1 of uncultured Phascolarctobacterium sp. Lineage (GTDB taxonomy): Bacteria > Bacillota > Negativicutes > Acidaminococcales > Acidaminococcaceae > CANQBR01. Next base: position 25,277 of record CAZXKQ010000025.1, read on the forward strand.
TGACGGCGGCCAAGCTGCTGGCAGGAGAATACCGCAGGGAGCTGGAGCGGACCCAGGCCAAGGAGAAGAAGGAAGAGGCCGGGGAGAACCAGGAGGAGGCCAAAGAGGCCCAAGCCCGGGACGCCCAGCTAAGCGCCCTGGCCAAGAAGGAAAGGCAGCTGCTGGTGGAAGAGAAGAAGCTGACCGAGGATATTAAGCAGGCCCAGGACCGCAAGACCAGGCGGCTGCTGCGGGAGAAGAAGAAGGCCGTAGAAGAAGAGAGGGAGGCAGTGAGCGCCAAGCTGAAGGAGGC
>CAZXKQ010000025.1:25668-28653 GCA_964641395.1 uncultured Phascolarctobacterium sp.
TGCAGGCTGCCCCTGCCAAGCAGCCCGCCGCCGCCCCTGCCGGCCGCGCCCAGCCCACCCTGCGGCTCATCAACTGCTCAGGCAGCCAAGCCGCCGCTGCGACCGCCACTTCCCAGCTGGTCGCTGCCGGCTACCTGGTCCTGGACGGAGGCAGCGGCACCACGGCCCTGGATACCAGGGTGGTGGCCAGCAGCAGTTCCGTAGTGTATAAGTTGAGCAGGATCCCCTTCAAGAACAAGCTCTTCATCGCCGCCAAGCCGGAAGGGGACTGGGACGGCACCGTGCTCCTGGGCCAGGACTATCTTTAAGGGAGGCTGCCTATGAAAATCAAGGGTTTGGATCATTTCGTCATCACCACCGCCGACTACGCCCAGTGCCGCCACTTCTACCACGGTGTGCTGGGCCTGGAGGTGGTGGAGTGGGAGAACAGGCGGGCCTTCCAGCTAGGCAGCCAGAAAATCAACATCCACTGCCGGCCGGGGGAGTTTCTCCCGGCGGCCCAGCGGCCTACCTACGGCAGCCAGGACTTCTGCCTGGTAGTCCAGGGGGACATAGAGGCCCTCAAGGAGGAGATCCTCGCCAAGGGCTGGCCCCTGGAGCTGGGGCCAGTGCCCAGGATGGGGGCCCTAGGGCCTATGGACAGCCTCTACCTGCGGGATCCAGACGGCAACCTGGTAGAGCTGGCAGTTTACAGAGGATAAAAAACGCCCCTCCCTGGAGCCTGGAACGGCGGCAGCCGTCCCAACGGGCCTAGGGGAGGGGTATTTTTCTTACTGTAGCTAGGTGCAGCCGCCAGGCCTTAGACGCTGCCGGCCTCCAGGATGCCCAGCTTCCGCCGCCAGTAGCGGGAGTAGACTGCCCCCGCCGGGTTGTTGGCCAAGACCCTGTCCTTGGCGATGAGGGTGGAGACAGGGGCCTGGCTGGCCTTGGTGAAGACCATGTCGTGGCCTACGCAGAGGCCGATGATGAAGTTGTACTCCGTGCCCGCCTGGTTGAGGGCCTCCGCCTGCATGCGGGGGTTGCACATGGCTTCAAACTTGCCAGGCTTGATCTTTTCCAGCTGCAGCTCATCCTTGTCGATGCCGCAGTTCTTGCAGCACACGCTTTCCACCTGCAGGCCGCCGTTGCGCAGGTAGAGGGCGCAGTACTGGGCCTCTACGGCCAGGCCGATGCAGAAGGCCAGGCCCACCTTCTTCACCTCCAGCTGCTGGGCGAAGAAGAGCACTTCTTCCAAGCGGGTCATCTTCAGGTAGTTGCGGCTTTCGGTGGCGGCGGCCGCCGTCATGATCCGCCGGTCCTGCTCATCGTAGAGGGCCAGCACCTGGGCCGCCGGCCGGCCGGTGCAGTTCTGCCCTTTGGTGTAGCAATTATGATGGGGGCAAAAGGCGCAGTTCATAAGTCATCCTCCTATCGCGTCGCTTCTCTAGGGTAGGATATTCCACGCCCAAAGGGAAAATCCTCCCCCGTCCCCCTGGGAGGCCCCTCGGCCTGCCCCTAGAAGGGTGCCTGGGCCCAACCTCCTGCCGCCTGCCCGTCCCGCCGCTATGTGCCCCCAAAAACAAGGAGCTGCGCACCCTTCAGTGCTGCAGCTCCCTGTCGTTCCCCGGCCTCCTAGCTTTAACCCCACATACAACCCTGGCGCCTGCCCCCTTTCCCTGCCCGAAAGGGGACGGCCCTAGGCTGTCCTAGCTTGAACATTTATCCCAATCCAGCTAGAAGGCCCCTGGGAACCTGCCTCATAACACTACCTGCAGTCGGGCGGAAGGGAGGCTTGCTTCAAGGAGGAAAAAACTGTCGTTCTTTTTGATGGCCCTTGCCGCCCTCTGTAGGTGTGCCTGCTGTTCGGCTCGGGGTCGCTTTCCCGACCCTGCCCACAGTATAGCACCTTTCTAGTTAAAATAAAAATAGAGACTAATAATAAAAAATATAACTGCCAGGAATATTTCTTGACTAGAGGCCCGGCCAAGACTATAATGAAACAGGCCGGCAGCCCCCACTACCCCCCTGCCGGAAGAAAGGCGGACAAGCCCATGGATCTAGAGAATTACCGCAACTTTTTGGCCATCGTGGAGCACGGCAACATCACTGCCGCCGCCAACGCCGTCCTCATCGCCCAACCAGCCCTGAGCAAGCAGCTGAAGGCCATGGAGGAGTACTACGGGGCCAAGCTCCTCCACACTAAGCGGGGCAGCCGGCAGATAGTGCTCACCGAAGCCGGCCGGGCCCTCTACCAAAGGGCTAAGTACATCTGCTCCCTGGAAGAGGCCGCCAGACGGGAGGTGGACGGCATCACCGGCGGCCTCCATGGCAGCCTGCGGCTCAGCGTGGCCCCTAGCAGGACCGAGCCCCTGATCAGCCGCTATCTTAAGGAGTTCTGCCGCCTCTATCCCTCCGTCAGCTACGAAATCTACGAGGCCGGCAAGGGGGAGCAGTACCAGCAACTGCTCAACGGCCTGTCGGAGCTAGGCTTTCTCAGCACCCCCCTCAGCTGGGACGAGGGCTCCTTCCAGGTCCTCTTCCGCCGCCAGGAGGCGGTGGTGGCGGTGTTCCAGGCCTCCAGCGCCTATCTTGACGGCCTAGGCCCCACCGTCCAGGCCGCCCAGCTCTGCCACCTGCCCCTCAGCCTCTCCGGCGGCTGTGCCGAACTGTTCTCCCGCCACTGCGCCAGCCAGGGCCTTAAGCCCCGCATCCTGAGCGTCAACACCTCCCGCAATACCGCCCTGCGCTGGGCCGCCAACGATATCTCTGTGGCCATCACCGTGGCCGAACTGGGAGAAAGCTTCCCCGACCTGGTGGTTAAGCCCATCAGCGATTTAAAGGGCAACGTGGAGAAGTCCATTATCAAGGTCAAGGGCCGGCCCCTCTCCGCAGTGGCCCGCAACTTCCTCCGCTTCTATGCCCGCCGGCGGGGGGCGGAACAGGTGGGGGACCTGGCCCGCATCCTGGCGGAAGACGACGTGTGAGGCACGTAGCCGGGGGCTGGTG
>CAZXKQ010000026.1:0-9156 GCA_964641395.1 uncultured Phascolarctobacterium sp.
CTGCCTTCTTAGGCGGGGCGCTGCTGTCCACCTCCTCCCAGCTTACCGTCGGCTGGGGCCTGGCCTCCCCTAGGGCCGCCAGCCTGGCCTCCAGCTCCTCCACCCTGCTGGTCAGGGCGGCCAGGGTGCTGCCCCACTCCTGGCAGAGGTCCACCAGGCAGAGCTCGGCGCTCATCCGGCGGCGCAGGCTGCTGCGCAGTTCCAGGATGCCGCTGTGGAGCCGCTCCTGGCTGGCCAGCAGCCGGGCGGGGCTGAAAAAGGGGGCCAGGGCCGCCAGGGCCTCCTGGCTGTCCATCAGGTAGATCTCTTCGTAACCCGGGGCAGTGCGGTAGAGGAAGAGGGCCCGCAGGTAGGCGGCCACCTCCAAGAGGATCTGCTCCGCCTCCTTGCCCTGCTCCAACAGCCTGCCTAGCTGCCGCAGGCTGGCTTCCACATCCTTGCGGCCTAGGGCGGCCACCAGCTCCCTGGTGCCCTCCCGGCCTACCACCCCTAGCACCGCCCGCAGGCTGTCCACGGTGACCTGGTTGTTCATGACGCCGCACTGGTCTAAAAGGCTGATGGCGTCCCGCAGCCCCCCTTCCGCCTGGATGGCGATGAGGCGCAGGGCCTCCGGCTGGGCGCTGAGGCCGCTGGCGGCGGCGATCTTGGCCAGGTGGTGGCTGATCTCCTGGGTGCCCACCCGGCGGAAGTCGAAGCGCTGGCAGCGGGAGTGGATGGTGAGGGGCACCTTCTGAGGGTCGGTGGTGGCCAGGATGAAGATTACGTGCTGGGGAGGCTCCTCCAAGGACTTCAGCAGGGCGTTGAAGGCCTCCGTGGTCAGCATGTGGACCTCGTCGATGATGTAGATCTTGTAGCGGCTGTTCACCGGGGCGAAGGCCAGCTGCTCCCGCAGCTCCTTCATCTCGTCGATGCCCCGGGTGGAGGCCGCGTCTATCTCCAGCACGTCCAGGGAGGAACCGTTGGCGATCTGGCGGCAGTTGTCGCAGACGCCGCAGGGCTCCGCCGTAGGCCCCGCCTGGCAGTTCAACGCCTTGGCCAAGATACGGGCGGTGCTGGTCTTGCCGGTGCCCCTGGGCCCGGCGAACAGGTAGGCGTGGGCGATCCGTCCCTTGGCCAGGGCGGCGGTGAGGGTCTGCACGATGACGGGCTGCCCTACTAAGGAAGCAAAGTCCTTGGGCCGCCAGCGCCGGTAGAGGGCTTCATAGGCCATAGGGCACCTCCCTTCAGCTTGCTAGCCTTATTATAGTACATGGGCCCACCCTTTGCCATAAAAAATTGTTTCCCCATAAAACCACAGACACCGAGCGCCCCCGCGGCACATGCAAGTATCCGCTTAAGGCTGCTTCCTTCCGGACCTGACCTGGTTCACAGGCTCCCATTGCGCAGGACTCGGCATCCGCAGTTCTACAAGGAAACAATTTTTTTAGCCTGGCGGCGGGCTCTAGGCGGCCGCCAAGGAAGGTAACTAGGTGGCGGAGAGAGAGGGATTCGAACCCTCGGTACGGTATCCCGTACACACGCTTTCCAGGCGTGCACCTTCAACCACTCGGTCATCTCTCCAAGGATTGTAGTCGTAACAACTATCTGCTGTTGGCAGCCCCAGGGACTGCAAGTGTTATTATACTGATAAATAGCCCTTTAGTCAATAATTTTATGGCGAAGAGGCCAATTTAATCGTCGTTATCCTCCGCCGGCAGCAGCAGCACGGCGCAGGCGGCGTTCTCCACCACGTTGTGGGAGGTGGAGCCTATCCCCTGGTCGCTGCTCATCCCCGCCCCGGTCTTGCTCATCAGGATCAGGTTCACGTGCTCCTGGGCGCAGAACTTGGCGATCTGCTTGGAGGCCACCCCCTTGGCGATGACGTAGTCCGCATCTACGCCGAAGAGCTTCATCTCGTCCACCAGCTCCTGGAGGAAGAGGCGGGCGGCGGCGTACTGCTCCTTGTAGTCCTCCTTGCTGCGGCTGCGCTCGATGACGTGCATAAAGTAGAGCCTGCCTACGTGCTCCCGCAGGTCGCGGACGATGTTCAAGCACTCTAGGGACTTGCGGGAAAAGTCCGTAGGCAGCAGGATCTTGGCCAGCAGGTCGTCCCTGTCATCCCCGTCGTCATCGTTGATGAAGAGGGGGACGGTGCAGATCTCCGCCAAGTCCCGGGAGATGCTGCCCAGCAGGGCCCGCTGGAAGAAGTTCTTCTCGTGGGCGGCCACCATCAGCAGGTCCGCCTCCAGCTGGTCCGCGGCCATGTTCAGGACCTGGTCCGCCTCGCTGCCTACCGGGGTGATGGTGCTTACTTCGTGGAAGCCGGCCTGGAGCAGCTCCTCCTGGCACTGGGCCAGATGGGCGCTTACCTTCTGAAAGTCCGTACCGTGGGGGTCCGCGTCATCATCGTCGCTTAAGACGTGGGCCAGCACCACCTCCGTTTCTCGGTCAGGACACAGGCTGCATAAACATTTAGTAAGGTTGGCGGCTTGCTGGGATAGGTCAGTAGCCAGCAGCACCTTGGAAAAGGTATTCATCAACTTGCTCCTTTTTAGCATACTCTGTTAACGCTAAAACCTCTAACATTGAGATTTTCGCCGCAGCTAACTAAAATCCTGCCTGGGGGAGATGTTTTTCTCACCCTGGCTCCAGGGCTACATAGTGAAGAGCTTGCCTGGGTTCAGCACCAACTGGGGATCCAGGGCCCGCTTGATGCTGCGCATGATGGCCAGCTCCACCGGGTCGGTGTACTCCTCCATGTAGCCGGTCTTCTTGGCCCCGATGCCGTGCTCGCCGCTGAGCCGGCCGCCGATGCTGTAAACATAGGCGTAGGCCAGCCGGTGGAAGGCGGCCAGCTGCCGCTCCCACTCCTCATCCCCCATATCCATCTTCAGGATGTTGAAGTGGAGGTTGCCGTCCCCTGCGTGGGCCAGGCACATGCAGCGGAAGTCGTAGCCCTGGGCCTCCTGCATCAGGTAGTTGAGGCAGGTGGCGATCTGGTCCACCGGCACCACTAGGTCGTCAGAGGTGGAAACCTTGCTCAGGGCCTTGGAGCCTTCCAGGCAGTTGCGGCGCACCCGCCACACCCGCTCGTCCGCCTCCAGCACGTCGGTGGCCCCCGCCTCCTCGCACAGCTCGCTGAGCTTCTCCATCTTCATGTCCAGCTCGTCCTCGCTGTAGGTCTCCACCGTGACCAGCACGTAGCTGCCGTCCTCGTAGTGGGGCAGCCGGGTCTCGCTGTAGTCCGAGGCGGCCCGGACGAAGCCGTTGTCCATGAACTCCACCGAGGTGGGGTTGAGGCCGGCCTTGATCAGCATAGGCACCAAGTCCACCGCCTTGTTTACATCGGTGAAGATGGCCAACAGGTCCAGCCGGTAGGGAGGCAGGGGCAGCAGCTTCAGGGTGGCCTTGGTGATGATGCCCAGGGTGCCCTCGCTGCCTATCACCAGCTGGTCCAGGCAGTAGCCGGTGCTGCACTTCTTCAGCCTGTAGCCTAGCTCCACTATCTCCCCCGTAGGGGTGACTACCTCGATGGAGAAGACCTGGTGGCGGGTGGTGCCGTAGCGCACCGCCCTGTTGCCCCCGGCGTTGGTGGCCAGGTTGCCGCCGATGAGGCAGCTCTCCGCGCTGCAGGGATCCCCGGCGTAGAGGAGGCCCGCCTCGTTGGCCGCCTTCTGCACGTCCACCGTGCGACAGCCTGCCTCCACCCGCATGTACATGGCGGCGCTGTTCAGCTCGATGATCTTGTTCATCCTCTCTATCAGCAGGACGATGCCGCCGTAGACGGGTATGGCGCCGCAGGACACGGAGGTGCCGGCCCCCCTGGGGGTGACAGGCACTAGGTACTGGTTGGCTATCTTCATCACCGCTGCCACTTCCTGGGCGCTGGCGGGGGCCACTACCACCTCCGGCAGGTGGTGGTAGCGGGGATCAGGCTCCTCGTCCGTCTTATAGCGCTCCAGGGTCTCAGGGTCGTTCTTCACGTAGTCGGGGCCTAGGGCGGCCCGCAGGGCCTCCAGCACCTCTTCCGTCACCGGGTTGTACTTCTTCATCTTGCTACCATCCTCTCCATACTGCTCTAACCTTCTAATGCTGTACTGCCCTCAGCCCTCTTCTGGGAGGAGGACCTTGCCTGGGTTCAACAGCCAGTGAGGGTCCCAGGCCCTCTTTATCTTCCGCATCAGCTCCAGCTCTCCCGGCGGGGTGAACTGGGCCAGGGCCGCCGCCTTTTTCGAGCCGATGCCATGCTCCCCTGCCAGCCGGCCTCCGTGGGCGTAGGCGTAGCCGTAGACCTCCTGGGCGAAGCGGGCCAGGTTGTCCTCCCACTCCTCATCACTCAGGTCCATCTTGCAGAGGACGATGTGGATGTTGCCGTCGCCGATGTGGGCGTTGATCCGCAGGGGGAAGGGGTACTTGGCCACCGTCTGGATGACGAAGCTCACCATGGCGCTGAGCTGGTCCACCGGCACCACCACGTCATCGGTGGTGCAGACCAGGCTCACCAGCCGCACCGCCTCCAGGCAGTTGCGGCGCATGGCCCAGATCCGCTCATCCGCCTCCAGCACCTCCACGGCGCCGCACTCAGTGCAGAGGGCCTCCAGCTGCTCCAGCTTCTGGTACAGCTCCTCCTCCCGGAAGGCCTCCAGGGAGATGATCACGTAGATGCCGTCCTCCTGGCGGGGAGCGGCGGGAAAGTCTGTGAAGACGGCGGTGGTTCGCACGTTGGCGTTGTCCATGTACTCCACCGAGGTGGGGTTGAGGCCGGCGGCGGCCAGCCTGCCTACGATGCTGATGGCGGCCAGGGGCTGGGTGAAGATGGCCAGCACGTCCGCCTTGTAGGGCGGCAGGGGCTGCAGCTTGAGGATGACCTTGGTGATGATGCCCAGGGTGCCCTCGCTGCCTATCACCAGCTGCTCCAGGCAGTAGCCGGTGCTGCACTTTTGCAGGGGGGCCCCCAGCGTCACCAGCTCCCCGGTGGGGGTGACCAGCTCCAGGCCGTAGACCTGGTGGCGGGTGACTCCGTAGCGCACCGCCTTGTTGCCCCCGGCGTTGGTGGCCAGGTTGCCGCCGATGAGGCAGCTGTCGGCGCTGCAGGGATCCCCGGCGTAGAGGAGGCCGGCCTCCTGGGCCAGCCTTTGGATGTCCAGGGTGCGGGCCCCCGCCTCGGCCACCAGGTAGAGGCCCTCCTTATTCAACTCTAGAATCTTGTTCAACCGTTCCGTCAGGAGGATGACGCCCCCCAATTGGGCGATGGCCCCGTCGTTGAGGCCGGTGCCGCCGCCCCGCACGGTGATAGGCACCAGGTAGCGGTTGCACAGCTTCACCAGGGCGGCCACCTCTGCCGCCGTGCCCGGCCGCAGCACTGCCTCCGGCAGGGCGAAGCAGCGGGGATCCGCCTCCTCGTCCGTCTTGTAGCGCTCCAGGGCGTCGGTGTCCGTGAGGACGTGCTCTGGGCCGATGAGGGCCCGGGCCTCCGCCAGGAAGGCCTCCGACACCCGGTTGTACAGCTGCTTCATCTGCTTCACGGTCAGCAGTCGAAGATCTTCCCTGGGTTGAGGATCAGCTTAGGATCCCAGGCCAGCTTGATCTTCCGCATCAGCTCCAGTTCTACCGCCGGAGTGAACTCCGCCATGTAGCCCAGCTTCTTGGCGCCGATGCCGTGCTCCCCGGCCAGGCGGCCTCCCTGCTGGTAGGCGTACTTGTACACCTCCTCGTGGAAGGCGTGGACGTTCTCTTCCCACTCCTGGTCGCTCAAGGAGCCCTTGCAGAGGACGATGTGCAGGTTGCCGTCGCCGATGTGGGCGTTGATCTTGGCCGGTACCGGGAAGGGGTACTTCTCCCCTATCTTCATGATGTACTTGATGGTGTCCGCTATCCTGTCCACCGGCACTACCACGTCGTCGGTGAGGGAGATGAGGGAGATGAGCCGCACCGACTCCTGGCAGTTGCGGCGCATGGCCCAGATCCGCTCATCCGCCTCCAGCACGTCGATGGCCCCCGCCTCCTCGCAGAGGTCGCTGAGCTGCTCCATCTTCGCGTCTAGCTCGTCCTCGTTGAAGGTCTCCACGGTGACGATGACGTAGATGCCGTTTTCCCGGTAGGGAGGATCCTTGAACTCGATGTATTCCGCCGTGCCCCGCACGTAGGAGTTATCCATGTACTCGATGGAAGTGGGGTTGAGGCCGGCCTGGGCGATGAGGGGCACCATGTTCAGGGCCTTGGCCGGGTCGTCGAAGATGGCCAGCAGGTCCAGCTTGTAGGGAGGCAGGGGCAGCAGCTTCAGGGTGGCCTTGGTAATGATGCCCAGGGTGCCCTCGCTGCCCATCACCAGCTGCTCCATGCAGTAGCCGGTGCTGCACTTCTTCAGGCGGCTGCCTACCTCCACTATCTCCCCGGTGGGGGTGACCAGCTCCAGGCTGTAGACCTGGTTGCGGGTGACACCGTAGCGCACCGCCTTGTTGCCCCCGGCGTTGGTGGCCAGGTTGCCGCCGATGAGGCAGCTCTCCGCGCTGCAGGGATCCCCGGCGTAGAGGTAGCCCGCCTCGTTGGCCTTCTTCTGGATGTCGATGGTCCGCACCCCCGCCTCCACCACCATGTAGAGGCCGCTGGTGTTCATCTCTAGGATCTTGTTCAGCCGCTCGATGAGGAGGACGATGCCGCCGCAGACGGGGATGGCCCCGTCAGCCAGGCTGGTGCCGCCGCCCCGCACGGTGAGGGGCACGTCGTACTTGTTGCACAGCTTCACCACTGCCGCCACTTCCTGGGCGCTCCCCGGCCGCACCACCGCCTCCGGCAGGTGGAACATCTTGGGATCCGTCTCCTCGTCGGTCTTATAACGGTCCAGGGTCTCCGGCTCCGTCAATACATTTTCTGCTCCTAGGGCGGCCGCCAGCTCTGCCAGCAGCTCCGGCCCTACCTTGGCATAAGTCCTCATAGCTCTAACCTCCTGCTTACCCCTGCCCCTGGGCCGAACACAGGGCCCTAGGGTGGAAGCGACTATTTCAATTATAGTACAAGGAAAGAAAATTGTCTTGCCCTTTTGTGAAATTCTTGCAAACTATCCTTCTTCATAGTGTCCCCGAACTGCTGCAATTACCAATGCGTCCCCATCTACCTTGTAGACGACCCGATTCGCCTCATCGATGCGTCTACTCCAATAACCTGGGCGGTACCTCAGAGGCTCTGGCTTACCCAGCCCGGAATAGGGCTGACGCAGCGCAGACTGTAGCAGTGCATTGATGCGCCGCAAGGTCTTTTTGTCCTGGGTCTGCCAATACAGGTAATCATTCCATGCCTCTTCATCCCATTTGAGCTTCATCCCTCCTCCTCCAGCAGCTCATGCTCCTGCAGCGGCCGCGTCCCGTTTTCGATGCCGTCGATCACTCTGCCCAGATGCTTCATGTTGGCTTCGGCAAAAAACGGCTCTTTATTGGCACTCACCTCAAAGGGGATGCGCTGCTCGGATACTGCCTTTTTGGCAAAAATACTAAAGGCTGCGCTCATAGTGAGCCCCATGTTGCTACACAGTTTGCTGAAATCCCTTTTGGTCCCTTCATCCATCCGCACCGTAAATGTGGTCTGTGCCATCGTTTGCACCACCTTTCTCCTACATCATGCCATAAAACTATTATAATTGCAAGTTTTTGTTGTACAAAAAAACCGCCGCCCTATGGCGGGCAGCGGTTGGAGGGTTTCCTGCTTCCTAGAAGTGGCGCTCGTAGGAAAGGGAGAAGATCTTGGCGTAGTTGTCATGGGAGAAGACGCTCTTGTAGTTATCGCTGGCGTGGCCCTTGAAGCTCAGGTCGCCGATGTCCATGAAGCCGATGGCGAAGGCCAGGGCCTGGTCCTTGTCGTTGTAACGGCCGCCGATGGAGTAGGTGCGGCGGTTGCCGGTGGGCACGATGAAGTCGCCCCCGTCGTAGGGGACGGAATCCGTATCGTAGGCGAAGCCGGCCATGACGCTGTACTTGTCGCTGATTTTATGCTCCAGGCCGATGGCGTAGCGCCAGCCGCTCTCCCAGTTTTTATCAGAGGGGGCACCAGGGACTGACAGCGGGCCTAGCTGCAAAGCCGGATTGAAGTAGATGTTCAGCTTGTCGTAGGTGCTCCACATGGTGCGGGTGGCGTTGAGCTCTACCCTGGTCCTGTCGTTGAACTTGTGGTTGTAACCGATGGCCCAGCTGTCCGGCAGGGTCACCTTGCCGTAGGCATCCACTGCCTGGTGGCCACCGCCTAGTAGCGGAGACACATAGGCATCAGTGTCCGCATTCATAGAGTGGCGGATGCGGCTGCGGTACACTACCCCCATTTCGTTCTTGTCGTCGAAGGCGTAGCTGGCGGCGGCGTTCCAGCCTAGGGCGTAACTCTCCCCCTCCGTCTGGGTGAAGGCAGCATTGCCCACTAGGGGATTGAAGGCATTCTTTTGCAGCTCCAGGCTCACGTAGTTGATCTCCGCTCCCACTGCCGCACTCCACTTCTGATCGAACTTGTGGGCGTAGGTGGGGGTGATGGAGATGCTGGTCAGTTTGGCAAAGTTGCTGTTGGTGGAAGGGGCCAGGCTGCCTCTTTCAAACTCGCTGAGCATGCCGAAGCGGGCGAAGCTGCCGATGCCCACCCAGTCCTTCTCGTTCAACTGCTTGGTCCAGTACACCCCCGGCACCCAGGCTGGGTGGATGCGGTTGTGGCCCTTCTCCACGCCCCCGGGAGCCCCCATTACGTCGAAGGCGTCGTACTTGCCGTGGGGGCTGATGTAGGTGGCGCTGAACTTAATAGCCTCCCCTGGCACCTTGGTGATGGCGGCAGGGTTGTAGGCGATGTTGGCCGGGTCGTTCTCCGCGAACATGCGGGCGCCGCCCATGGCCACGCCTTCTGCGGACCACTCCACGATGCCGAAACCTTCGGCGGCGGCTAGCTGGGGCAGGGCCAACAGGGCGGCGGCCACCAAGGCCGCCAAGCAGTGCTTCTTCATAAAAAACCATCCTTTCCCTTAGACAGATAGGCTCAGGGGAACTCAAATTTAGCCCCTATTATAACATCTTTTCTCCTCCTTTGCCTAAGTTTCGTTAAACGTTCGTTTGAATTTTATCCCTACAGACAAAGACAGGGCCCAGGGCCGGCAGGCTCCTGGGCCTTGTATACCGCTATGTTAGCTCCTTACAGATGCGAGATGCTGCCCCG
>CAZXKQ010000026.1:9256-27159 GCA_964641395.1 uncultured Phascolarctobacterium sp.
TCCAGCTCCTGGCAGGGCAGGGCCCGCAGATCCTCCACCCGCCACCCCTTCCCCTCCTCTGCCAGGAGGGCCAGGGCCTCTTCCTTGTCCCGGGCCGCTACGATGGCCAGGGCGTCCAGGTAGAACTCGCTGTTGACGCAGGGCTCGTCGATCATGCTGTGGCTGTGGTAGGTCTTATTGTGCCGCCAAAGAAAAACCTTCATGCTTCTCCCCCTCCCCTTTGCTGGGCAAAGATCTCCTCCACGCAGCGCACGGCGCTGACTGCGTTGGGAGCGTAGGCATCGGCGCCGATGCGCCGGGCGTAGTCCGCCGTCAGCACCGCTCCCCCCACCACTACCTTGCAGCAGGTGGCGGCGTGGAGGGCGGCGATGGTCCGCTCCATGGCCCCCAGGGTGGTGGTCATCAGGGCGCTGAGGCCCACCGCCTGGGCCTTAGTCCGCTGGGCCTGGGCCAGCACCTCCCCTACCGGCACGTCCTTCCCCAGGTCCAGCACCTGGTAGCCGTAGTTCTCCAGCAGGGCCTTGACGATGTTCTTGCCGATGTCGTGGATGTCCCCCTCTACCGTGGCCAGCAGCACCAGGGGGCCCTGGGGGGCTGCCGCTCCTTCACCCTGGCGGCGCAGTACCTCGAAGGCCGCCTTGGCTGCGTCAGCGCTCATCAGCAGCTGGGGCAGGAAGAGAGTCCTGGCCTCAAAGCCCCTGCCCACCGCCTCCAGGGCGGGGATCAGCTCCCCGTCGATCAGTTCCATGGGGGTGGCGGTGGCCAAGGCGGCCTGGGCGGCGGCGGCGCTGGCCCCTGCCAAGCCCTTCTCGATGGCCTGGCGCAGGCTGAGGGCGGCGCCGCCCCCTCCTCCGGACGGGGGAGCCTCTGCCGCGGCGTAGTGGGCCAGGTAGTCCTTAAAGCCCTGGTCCAGGCCCTTCAGGGCCCGGTAGCCGTAATAAGCGTCCAGCATGGCCTTGCTCTGGGGGTTGATGATGGCGCAGCTCAGCCCTGCGGCCAGGGCCTGGGCGAAGAAGGCGGCGTTCACCGCCTCCCGGGCCGGCAGGCCGAAGGAGATGTTGCTGATGCCTAGGATGGTGGCCAGGCCCCGGGCCTGCATGGCAGCCACCACCTCACAGGCGACGGCGGCATTTTCCACCCCCGTGCTGATGGTGAGGGCCAGGGGATCCACTAGCAGCTGCCGCTGTTCTATGCCTAGCTCCGCCGCCCGCTGGAGGATCTTGTCGATGACCTTGATCCGGCCGGCGGCAGTGCTGGGTATGCCCTCCTCGTCCAGGGCTAGGGCCACCACCGTGGCCCCGTACTTTTTAGCCAGAGGCAGCACCGCCGCCAGGCTCTCCTCCTTGCCGCTGACAGAGTTCAGCAGGGGCTTGCCGTTGTACAGCCGCAGGGCCCGCTCCATGGCCGCCGGGGAGGCGGTGTCGATCTGCAGGGGCACGTCGGTCACCGCCTGGAGCTGGCAGACGGCCTTGGCCAGCACCTCTGCCTCGTCCAGGCCTGGCAGGCCTACGTTCACATCCAGGATGTGGGCCCCCTGCTCCACCTCCTCCAAACCGATGCGGCAGACGTAGTCGTAGTCCCCCTGCCGCAGGGCCTCCTTCAGCCGGGGCTTGCCGGTGGGGTTGAGCCTCTCCCCTATCAGCAGGGGCTGGGGCCCGATGAAGAGGGCCTGGCCGTGGGAGGTGACGGTGGTGTGTCGGTGCTGCCGACGGCCTCCGGCAGGCAGGTGGCGGCAGAGGGCGATCTCCTGCCGCAGGTGCTCCGGGGTGGTGCCGCAGCAGCCGCCGGCGATGCTCACCCCCTGGGCCACCAAGCCCTGCATCAGCTGGGCGAACTCCGCCGGCCCTACCTCGAAGCAGGTCTTCCCCTCCCGCTCCACCGGCAGGCCGGCGTTAGGGTTGGTGATGATGGGCAGGTTCACCGCCTCCAGCATCTGGGGCAGCAGGGGGGCCAGCTGTTTAGGCCCCAGGCCGCAGTTGAAGCCCACCGCGGCGCAGCCTAGGGACTCCGCCAGGATGGCGGCCGCCGCCACGCTGCCCCCGGTGAGCAGCTTCCCTCCCTGGTCAAAGGTGAAGGTGATGAAGATGGGCAGGTCGCAGCTCTCCTTGCAGGCCAGGATGGCGGCCTTGGCCTCGTAGATGTCGCTCATAGTCTCGATGAGGATGCAGTCGGCCCCGGCGGCAGCCCCGTAGCGGCAGAGCTGGGCGAAGTTGGCCACTGCCTCCTCGAAGGGCAGGTCACCGTAGGGGGCCAGCAGCCGGCCTAGGGGGCCGATGTTCAGGGCTACGTACTTCTTATCCCGCCCTGCCGCCGCCTCCTTGGCTATGGCCACCGCCGCCCTGATCACCTGCTCCTGGTCCAGCCCCGAGCCTGCCAGCTTCAGCTGGTTGGCCCCGAAGGTGTTGCTCTTGACGAAGTTGCAGCCGGCGTCGTAGTAGGCCTTGTGCACCTGGTAGACCAGCTGAGGATGGGTGAGGTTCCAGCTCTCCGTCAGCTCTCCTGGCCGCAGGCCCAGCCCCTGGAGCATGGTGCCGGTGGCCCCGTCGAAGAAGAGCAGTTCTTTGCCTAAAAGATCCAGTAACTTAGTCATGTGCTTCACCTACCTCCTATAGGGACAGTCCGCCTGGCTGCAGGCCGAACAATCATGGTTTAGTGCTTTCTCAGAGAGACTGGTAGGCCGCAGCCCTATGACGGCGGTCACCGACTTAGTGGGGGCCAGCATCAGCCCCTGGGTGAGGGTGAGGCCGATGCGGGGGGTGTCCAGCCGGCGGCAGAGGCTGGCCTGCTCCTCCAGGTTCCAGTCCCCGTAGCCGGGGGAGAAGCGGGGCAGCAGGGTGAGGCCGGGCAGCTCCAGCCCCCGGTGCTCCGCCACCACCTGGTCGCAGTAGCTTTCGATCAGGGCCGCCCCCACCGCCTGGGCCGCCGCCCCTAGGGCGATGCGCTGCAGGCTGAGGCGGCGGATGGCCGCGTCCACCCCGGCCCCCAGGGTGGCGGCTAGAAGCAGCACCCCCTGGCAGCCGGCCAGGTGCCCCACCAGCTTGCGGGAGTGGAAGCAGGTGCCGTCCGCCAGGCGCAGGGTGAGGCCGTCCTCCTCTGTCTCCGCTGGGCTGTAGCTGAGAAGGTGCCGGGCCTGGACCTGGTTCCGCAGGTGGAAGTAGGCCTCCTCCACCAGGAGCCGGGCCGCCCCGTCCCCTGGCCGGGCCCCTAGATAGCGGACCGCCTCGGCCACGTTGAGCTCTAGGCGGCAGTTCATTTCACGATCTCCCCCATGGCCGCCATGATGCCTCCCAGCACCTGGGGCTTGTTCATGGTGTAGATGTGGACGTTGTTAAAGCCGTTGGCTATGAGGTCGATGAGCTGGCCTACGGCGTAGTTGATACCGGCCTGTTGCAGGGCGGCAGGACGGGAGGCGAACTTTTCCACCATGGAGCGGAAGTTGGGGGGCAGCTTGGTGCCGCTCAGCTGGCAGATGCGGTTGATCTGCTGGGCCGAGGTCACCGGCATGATGCCCGGCACCACCGGCACCTGGATGCCGGCCCGCAGCAGGCGGAACATGTAGTTGTAGAGGACGTTGTTGTCGAAGAACATCTGGGTTACCAAAAAGTCCAGTCCCGCCGCCACCTTGGCCTTGGTGTGCTCTATGTCCTCCTGCATGGTAGCAGACTCAGGGTGTCCCTCTGGATAGGCCGCCCCACCCAGGCAGAAGTCCCCCTGCTCCTTGATGAAGGCCACCAACTGGGCCGCATGGGGGAAGGCGGGGCAGGTAGCCCCCTCCGGCAGGTCCCCCCGCAGGGCCAGGATGTTGTTGAGCCCCGCCGCCTGCAGTTCTTGCAGGCTGGCCTGGATCTGCTCCCTCCGGGCCCCTACGCAGGTCAGGTGGGCCAGGGCAGGCAGGCCCCGCTCCCCGATCCGCTTAGCTATGGCCACCGACTGGCCGGCCGTGCTGCCCCCGGCCCCGTAGGTGACGCTGATGTAGCTAGGCCGCAGCTCCGTTATGGCGTCCACCACCTCCAAGGCGTTGGCCAGCTCCCGCCCCAGCTTGGGGGGAAAGACCTCGCAGGAGATGTTCACCTTGCCGTTGGCCAGTATCTGGCTGATCTTCTTCACAGCCTTCCCTCCCTTCTCCTCACCTTGAACATGCGGAAGGCGCTGGTCACCACCATCAGCCCCAGGGCGATGGCGATAGAGTCTAACAGGGCCCCTAAGAGGGTGTTGACCCCTAGTTCGTAATGCTTGGCTATCAGCCGCTCCATCCCCTGGTACATGCCTAGGCCCGGCACCAGGGGTATGATGCCCGGTATGATGTAGACGGTGGAGGGCTGCTTGAAGAGCCGGGCCGCCGTCTCCCCTGCCACCGCCAGCAGCACCGTGGCGCAAAAGTTGGCCACCGGGGTGCTGTAGCCCAGGCCCTTGGCCAGCTCCACGAAGGCCAGCCAGCCTAGGGCCCCTACCAGGCCGCTACAGGGCAGGGTGGACTTAGGGGCTTGGAAGATGATGGCGAAGGCCACCGTGGCCACATAGGCCAGGAGGAAGGAGATAAGAGGGTTCATTTCCATACTTCAATCCCCCACAGATCCCAGCCCCACTGGTTCCAGGCCAGCAGGGAGGCCGTCAGGCCGATGGCGATGGAGATGGCGAAGAGCAGGGCCTCGGCGATGCGGGTGTTGCCGCTGATCAGATCCCCGGCCATGTAGTCCCGCAGGCCGTTGGTGAAGGCCATGCCTGGCAAAAAGGGCATCAGGGCCCCTACGATGATGTTCACCATGGTGCACTGGATGCTGAGGCCGCAGCACAGCAGGGCCAGGGCGCCGATGGCCATCCCCGCCAGGGCGTTCTCCCAGAAGGCGCTGGGCCGGTAGCCGGCCAGGGCCTTCAACAGCAGCATGCTGAGGCCGCCTACGCAGAAGGCCCCCAGGAAATCGTGGCTGTTGCCCCCTAGCAGGCCGGCGAAGGCGGCGCTGCCCAGGGCGGCGGCCAGCACCGTCTGCCACTGGTTGAAGGGGGGCTTCTCCGTCAGCTTGCCCTGGAGGTAGGCCATAGTGGCCTGGTAGTCCCTGTCCCACGTGGCCAGGTTGAAGCTGAAGGCGTTGATCTCGCTTACCAGGCTCAGGTTGACGCTGCGGCTGCGGATGCGGCAGATGAGGGTCATGCCGTCGGTGGTCTCATCCCCCAGGATGATCAAGAGGGGGGTGGCGAAGACGTTCACATCCCCGTAGCCGTTGGCCTGGCAGAAGCGGGTCATAGTCTCCTCCACCCGGTTGGTCTCCGCCCCGCTTTTCAACAACACCTTGCCCAGCACTAGGGCCAGGTTCATGGTTTCTTCCCGGGATAGGCTGCCTAAGAGCATACAGAACCTCTATCTAGCCTGCTGGCTTTTTTCTCCGAAGAGGCGGCCCACTGCCGCCTTAAAAAGGCTGGCTCCCCCCATGGAGGGGTGGCGCACCGGGGCGCAGGCCAGGCCGGCCCCTGCCAGGGTGGCCGCCGCCTTCTGGCCTATGGCCACTATCTCCAACCCCGGCACCAGCCCCAGCAGCTGCTGGGCGTAGCCCAGGCCCACGGCCAGTTCCGCCCCAGTGGGGGTGCGGTTGCTCAGCAGCCGGCCCTCCTTGTAGGGGTGGAAGGGGAAGATGTTCCAGAGGATTACCTCCCTGGGAGCCACTTGGTACTTAGCCAGGGCCTCCCACACCACCGTGTCCGATGGTTCGTTGAAGCCCCGCTGCCGCTGGCTTCTGTTCAGGAGGGGGCTGGCAGGATTGCTGGTCCTGGCGTAGGGCCCCTCCCCCAGCACCGCTGCAGGATCCAGGCCAGGGTGGTAGCCTAGCAGGATCCGCTCGCTGGTGAGGGCCAGGCCGCTGAAGTGGCCTCCCTGGTAGCCCAGGGCCTCGGCGATGAACAGGTAGCGGGCCTGGCGCCGCAGCCCTAGGTAGCGGCGCAGGTTGGCCCTCCGCAGCTCCACCCCCGCCGGCCCTATGTCGCTGCCGGCGGCATCCCAGTCCCGCCAGGGGTTGAAGACCAGGGGGGCGCTGTAGGCGGCCAGGGCCTGCAAGAAGGCCTCCAGCCCCTGTTGGAAGGCCCCTGGAGCCAGGGGCTTAGTTCTCTCCTCCATCCTTCCCTCCTAAGTGGTGCCAGTGGCCGTACTCGTGGACGATGTAGTTGCTGAGGGCGTCCTGGTACCTGTCCTGTACCGGGGCCGCCAGCTCGTCTACGATGTAGGCCTTGTTGCTGTAGTAGTAGGCCGTGCCGCCAAAGTAGCCCAGGGCGTAGGGCAGGGGGGCCTCGGCCAAGAGGTTGCGGCCCATGAAGGCCTCCGGCACCTCCGCCCCTAACAGGTAGAGGAGGGTGGGGGCCAGGTCTATCTGGGAGGCGTAGTCCTCCTGGGGCAGGCCCTGGAGGGGGGCCAGGTTGCTGCTGAGGAAGATGAGGGGGATGGGGGCGATGCTCTGCTTATCCTCCCTCTTGCTCACCAGCTTGGTGTACTCCCCGCCGCTGTGGGGGTTGTGGTCCGCCGTGATGATGAAGAGGGTCCTGTCCTCCCACAGGCCCTGAGCCCGGACCTGGGCGAAGAAGTCCTGCAGGGTCTTATCCACCCAGTACATGCCCCGCACCGTGGCGTACTCGCTGTGCTGCACCGCCTCCGGCTGATCGTTCCAGGGCACGCCGCTGTAGGGGTAGGGCTGGTGCATGTCCAGGGTCTTGCACACCAGGAAGAGCTTCTCCTGCCGGTGCTGGGCCAGCAGCCGCAGGGCCTCCTGGTACATAACGTCGTTGTGGAAGCCCCAGCCGCTGGCCCCGGTGTAGCCCTGCTTCTCCAGGTACTCCTTGGCGTAGTACTCCCCCATGCCGTACTGGGCCGGGTACTCCCGCAGCTCGTCGGCGTAGTACTGGCTAGAGGCGTTCATGAAGATGCCCCGGTAGCCGGCAGCCTGGAGGCTGCGGAAGATGCTGGGGGTGTGGCGGCCGTCGATGTCCCTGTCCATGACCAGGTGGGAGCGGAAGGTGGCGTTGAGCCCCTGGATGGTAGGGATGGCCGAGGCATAGTAGTGGTTCAAGTGGGGATAGCTACCCACCAGGCTGTTGAGGAAGGAGGTGGCGGCCGCCGGCATGGCGGGGTTGTAGCAGTTCAGGTAGTCTCGGTGCACCGATTCCAGGATCAGCAGCACCACCCTGTCGTAGGCGGGGGCCTGCCTGGCCACTGCCGGCCGCGGCACCTGGATGCCCAGCTCCCCTAGCACGGCCACGTCCTGCTCCGTCAGCTGCCGCTCCTTCACCGCCACCGCCGCCTTATCCACGTCGATGAGGGCCTTGGCCACGAAGTTCACGTTGATGGGGTAGGCGATCAGGTCCCGGTAACGGGCCCGCACCTTTTCGCTCTCCACCTCCGCGTAGAGGCCTATCACTTCCTCCACCCCGTAGTAGGCGGCCCTGGCCAGCACCTTGCTCACCATGTTGCAGGCCAGCAGCAGGGCCAGCAGGCCTATGCCCAGGTGGACCAGGCTTTCCGGCAGGCCCCGGGCCGGGCCGGGGCGGAAGAGGAGGGCGATGGCCAGGATGGCGGCGGCTATGCCCCCTAGCAGCCAGGGGCTCATGGTGGCCAGCACCCCCTTGGCGGCGTAGAAGTTCAGGTTTTGGAAGAGGACGCTTTCCACGTGCATGGAGGTCTGCCAAAAATAAAAGCCGTCAAAGACCAGGGTGAGGTTGGTGAAGAAGTAGAGGCCGAAGTAGGCCAGCTTGCTCAGCCTGCTCCCCAGGGCCTGGTAGCAGAGGGCCGCCAGCAGCACCAGAAAGACGTTGTTGAAGAGGCCGCTCAGCAGGGCCAGCAGGCTTTCCAGGTTCAGCTCCAGGCTCAGCTGCCAGAGCATGAAGGCGGCCACCCCCAGGTAGAAGAGGCCGGTCACCAGCACCGGCAGGTAGGAGGCGGCCAGCCTGGCCAGGGTGCGGCGCCGCCGGTAGCAGGCCAGGGCCAGGTAGGCCAGCAGGCCGTCCCGCAGCAGGTGGTTCACCACCTGGAAATAGTATTCGTTAAAGGGCACCTGTTCCAGGGGCACGGCGGCAGGCCAGCAGGAAACGGCCTCCAGGCTCACTACCAGCCAGAGGCCGCAGATGACGGCCAGCCTTCGTAACAGGTTCAGCTCCATAGTTCCTGCCGCCTCCTCTAGGCCAGAGGGCCAGAAAGATTAAAAAGCCGCCTAGACCACCCTAAGCGGCGTCGCAACCTCCCCCGGCCTAGGCGATGAAGGACAGGGGCCGCTCCTCGATGGCCACCGCCAGGGGGGCATGGGCCACCGCGTCCCCGTCGAGCTCGGCGACGAAGTTCTCCGCATTGCAGCGGATCTCCAGCTGCTTCGCCCTGCGGAAGAGGATGCTCTTATCCATGGTGAGGGCCTCCATGCCGATGAGGGCGGTGTAGCGGAGGAAGTCCAGCCGCTTGCCCCCCTGGAAGAGGGCCACGTAGAGGAGGGGCTTGGCCAGGGAGGCGTCGTTGAAGATCTTATAACGGCCGGCGTAGTAGCGGCTCTTGCCTACGATGACGGAGGAGCCTTCGTGCCACTCCTCCTCCTGGTCGAAGCGCACCTGGAAGCGATAGCTCCAGTGGCTGAAGATCAGCTCCTTCCGCATCAGCTCCGTGCCCTGCACTACGTAGGCGAACTTGCTGAGGAGCTTCTTCTCCAGCTCCCCCACGCTGTCCACCACCAGGGAGTCGAAGCCGATGCCCAGCACCGTCAGGAAGGCCCGGCCGTTAGCCCGGCCTAGGTAGACTGGTGCCTCTGCCAGGCGGCTCACCCGCCTGAACCAGCGCTCCGGCTCGATGCTCAGCTGCAGCTCCTTGGCCACCAGGTTGACGGTGCCGGCGGGAAAGACGCTGACGTAGGGCCGATAGTCCAGTTGGAGCAGGTAGTCCGTCAGGGCCCGGATGGTGCCGTCGCCGCCGGCGATGATCAGCCAGTCCGCCCTCTCCGCTACCAGCCGCCGGGCCACTCCTTCCAGCTCCTCAAAGCGGTGCACGTCCCACAGCTCCACCTGCTTCCCAGGCAGGAAGCCCTTCAGCAGTTTGTGGATTTCGTTCACCCGGCTCAAGACGCTGGCGAAGAGCTGCTTGCCGCTGTTGCGGTTGTGGACGATGACCACCTTCTGTAGTCGTTCCTTCTCTATGTGGGTTATGGCCATAGTCAGCTCCTAAAGATGAATTTTTTCCGGGACAGGTAGTTCCAGGCTACCACGATGCAGCTGGCCCCGATCTTGGAGGCCATGGCCGGCCAGGCCAGCAGGGAGACGAAGACGTACATCAGCACCAGGTTGAAGCCTAGGCCCATGACGCTGACCAGGAAGACCAGGGCCAGCTCCTTCCCCTGGCTGTAGCGGCTGCCGCTGTCGAAGACCAGGATGTTCCCTAAAAAGTAGTGGTAGAGGGTGGAGAGGCTGAAGGCCGCCGCCGTGGCCCCGTTGGTCAGGGCGGCCAGGGAGAGGCCCAGCCCGGCCCAGAGGTGGTAGAAGAAGAGGTAGAAGAGGGCCCACTCCACCAGGGCCGCCGTCCCGCCTACACAGAGGTAGAGGGCCAGCTTGACCCCCTCCTTGTGGGTATAATCGTAGCCGAAGAGGCTTTTTCGCTTCATGATCTGCCTGCCCGGGCCAGCACCGCCGCCACCTCTGCCTGGGGCAGGCTGGGGAAGCTGCGCAGGGGAGGCAGCTGCCGGGGATAGGGGGCCAGCTGCTTAAAAAGCCACAGCATGTCCAGGTAGTGGCCGTTCTTGAAGCCACTGCAGGGGAAGCTGCCGCACACCCGGTAGCCCCGGGCCTGGTGGAAGCCCAGGCTGGCCTGGTTGGAGGCGGTGATGCAGGCGTAGGCGTTGACGATGCCCATGCGCCGCAGCAGCTCCTCCAGGGCCCCGTACAGGGCCCGCCCCAGCCCCCGGCCTCTGGCCTCCTGGGCTAGGTAGATGGTCACCTCGGCGCAGCCGTGGTAGGCGGCCCGCTCTATGAAGCTGTGGCCGTAGGCGTAGCCTGCCAGCCGGCCCTCCTCTGCCGCCACTAGGTAGGGGAAGGCCCGCTGGATCCCCGCCATACGGGCCTGCCACTGGGACAGGCTGGGCACTTCGTATTCAAAGGAGACGTCGCTGAGGGCGCTGTCCCCGCTGGCCACGTAGGGGCGGTAGATCTCCAGCAGGGCTGGGGCATCCTCCTCCCTGGCCAGGCGGAGCTCCCTGCTCATGGCAGCGGCTCCACGTCCACCTCGAAGAGACGGCTCCAGGGCAGGGTGATGTGGTAGCGCCTCAGCGCCTCCCGGCCTAGCAGGGGCTGGGCCACCGCCGCCACTTCCTGGCGGATGGCGGCCTCCGTCTGCTGCTTCTGCTCCGTGTTCAGGCCGCTGTTAGGCCAGTGCTGGGGCCACACCACTTCCTTGGCCACCGTCAGCCGGGCGTTGCTCTGGTAGGCCCAGTCGTCCAGGTAGCGCTGCTGGAGGAGGGTTTCCCGTTGCTCCTGGCTCAGCAGGGGCCGCAGCAGGCCCTGGGCCAGGGCGAAGCCTAGGGAATTGCCCGCCGTGTTCCAGCCGCTGTAGGCGCTGAGCCTATAGGCCACCCCTTCTTGGAAGAGGAGGGGCACGAGGCCGTTATCCGCCCCGTTGCCGTATTTAACGTCCGCCACCATCACTGGGCGGCCCTGGTTCAAATAAGTCTTCACCTCTTTGACGAAGGCCCTGGTGGCCCTGTCCGGCTCCGCCGTGTTGTCCGGGTGGGTGGCAAAGTAGGTGCGGCCGTTCTGGGGGGTGTTGAGGGCCAGCACGTAGTCCGCCCGCTCCCCTGAGCTCACCGGCACCGCCCCGGCGGCGAAGATGTGGGCCTTGGCGGAGGCGCTGAGCTTCTCGTCCTCGTAGACGGGCACCGTCTCCCCGCCCTTGCCGGGAGCGTAGAGCACCTGGACGAAGGGCAGCTCCATCTGTAACTGGTTGGCGGCCCGCACCAGCAGGAGGAGGCCTAGCTGGTCGGCGCCGGCGAAGAAGCGGATCCTCTCCTTGGGCAGCTCGTTGACCAGGATCTCCATCTTCCTGGCCTCCCGGTGGGCCTGGGAGTGGGGGGCCGTATCGTCCCTGCCGATGAGGAGGTAGTCAAAGTCCCCGCTCTCCACCCCGTGGAGGAGGAGCTCCGTGGCCTTGATGTTGGCGGCCCGCCGTTGGTAGAGGTCGTCCAAGATCTCCTGAGGGATGGTCTTGCGCAGCCGCTTCAGCTCCGTGCCCTCCCCGTGGCGCAGCTCCTTGAACTCTTCCTTGTCCTCCAGGGCGCCTAAGCGGAAGAGCCTAGGCCCCCACTCCTGGTAGTAGGCCGGCTCCACCGGGGCGGCGCTGACCAGGGGGGAGCGCATAATGGTGGTGAAGACGTACACTTCCTGGCCCCGGTAGTTGTGCTTAAGGTTGATCAGGCGCTGGGCCCGCTGGGCCAGGGTGGCGAAGGGCAGGTTATGGGTGCGGCTGGCCACCAGGCCGCCGTAAAGCAGGGTGTCGGAGGAGACCACCACCGCCAGGGAGCCCTCGGCGTGGGTCTCCAACCACTGGAAGATGGCCTCCGGCTGGGCGGCCTTTTCCTCATCGGCTAGCAGCTCCAGGGGGGGCAGCAGCACGTCCCAGCCTGCCTGGCGCATAGTGTTCACCGTATAGGACAGGCACACCGGCCTGTTATCCATAGGTACGTAGAGCAGGGTGCCCTTGCCGGCCGCCTCTGCCAGGTGGCAGCACAGCAGCAGGGCCGTTATCAGCACTAGCTTGCCCAGCCTCATCCTCTTCACCCCTTTAGGGACAGCCTCAGCAGCCTTCCCGGCCGCCGAGCTATATGGTTAATTGTGTATATTTCGCCCTCTTGCGCCTATTATCCTGCCAGGGCCGAAGAAATAAGCCAACCCCAGCCCCAGGGTGGGTTTATCAATAAATATTATCCATTGACAGATCCCTGCTTTTCCGCTAGAATGGGAGTAGTGAGATGACTAGCGCCCTAAGGATGTGAAGATATGCTGACAGCTAGCCAAGTAGCCGCCGCCCTGCACCGCCAGGGCTACAAAGCCACCCCCCAGCGGTTGGCGGTCTATGCCGCCCTCAGCGCCAAGCGCTGGCACCCAGACGCCGACGCCCTCTACCGGGTGCTGCAGCCCCAGCACCGGGAGCTGAGCCTGGCCACCGTTTATAAAAACTTGGAGATCCTAGGCAAGATAGGCCTCATCCAGGTGTTGAACACCGGGGAGAACAGCTTCCGCTACGATGCGGACACCAGCAGGCACAGCCACCTCCGCTGCCTGGGCTGCGGCGCCATCCAGGACCTCTGCGGCCTCCACACCGAGGCGGTCCTCCAGGAGGCTGCCGCTGCCAGCGGTTACAGCATCAGCGGGGAGCAGTTCTACTTCTTCGGCCTCTGCCCCGCCTGTCAAGCTAGCCAAGGAGGCCCAACCGGCCCTACAAACCCAGAGGAGGAAGGTTAAAAAACCAGGCTCTTGCGCCCATCCCGGCCCCTAGCCCCGGCTAGGGGCCTTTGTGCGCCCTGCCTAGCCGTCAGGCCTCCTCAGCCTGGCCTAGGAGGTAGTTGATGAACTGCTGGGCGGTGCGGCCGGAGAGGCCCCCGTGGTGCAGCTCCCAGCGCTTCGCCTCCTGGTGCAGCTCCTCCGGCGGCAGCTTCACCCCCTGGCGTTCTGCCAGGGTGTCCACGATGTGGAAGTACTCCTCCTGGTTAGGCTGGCCGTAGTAGATGGTGCAGCCGAAGCGGTTCACCAGGGACAGCTTCTCCTGCATATTGTCCGACTTGTGGATGCCCCCCTCGTTGCTCACGTCCTGCCTGTCCCGCCAGGTCTCGTTGATCAGGTGGCGGCGGTTGCTGGTGGCGTAGATGAGGATGTTGTCCGGCTGGATCTCCAGCCCCCCTTCGATGATGGCCTTCAGGTACTTGTAGTCCGTCTCAAACTCCTCGAAGGAGAGGTCGTCCATGTAGATGATGAAGCGGTAGTTGCGGCTCTTGATCTGGGACACTACGGCAGACAGCTCCTTGAACTGGTGCTTGTAGATCTCTATCATCCGCAGGCCCGCGTCGTAGTAAGCGTTGATGAGGGCCTTGATGGAGCTGGACTTGCCTGTGCCCATGTCCCCGAAGAGGAGCACGTTGTTAGCCGGCCGGCCGGCGATGAAGGCCTCGGTGTTGGCGATGAGCTCCGCCTTCTGCCACTCGTAGCCCACCAGGTCGGCGAAGGTGAGCTGGGAGGTGTTGCTGATAGGCACCAGCTGGGCCTCCTCCCCGCTGCCGGCGATGCGGAAGGCCTTGTTCAGCCCCAGCTTCCCCACCCCGTAGGCCCGGTAGAAGTCGGTGACCAGGCGGTAGATCTCCTCCCCGTCCCCGGCCTGGGCAATGGCGGCGCTGAGGCTCCGCACCTTGTCGCTGATATTCTGGTTGTAGCGGCTCTTCTTCTTGGCCACGCTGTGGTAGTTCTCTATCAGGGTGAAGACGTTGGTGTCCAGGGCCTGCTCCAGGGGGCCGAAGTCGTAGTCGAACAGCTTCTTGAAGACGGCGAAGTCGTTCTTCACCAGCTGGTTCACCGTGCCCTGGCAGGCCCCCACCTTCTCACAGGTGATGGAGAAGGGGGTCTCGGTGCTGATCAGCAGGTAGGTGAGGTAGTTGTGCCACAGGTTGTGGTCGAAGCCGTAGCGGGTGGCCACGTCCAGCAGCTTGTGGATCTGGGTGTAGACCCGGCCCAGCAGGTCCGCCTTCTCGTAGCAGCCGGAGGAGAAGTCCCTGATGAGCTCTGCCAGGGGGAAGAGGAGGTTGTCCGCCTCCAGGTTGCGATATACCACTAGTTTTGCCAATTCCTTGTACATCAGGCCACTTCCTTTGCACTGCCGCCTGCCGGGGGGAGCCCTTGCCAGGCTGCCTGCCCAGGGGCAGAAATCCCTACCTAGATTGTAGTGTATTTTGTCGGAGAAGTCAAACCCCTGGGGGAAAAAGCCAGGCGGCCCGGCGCAGGCCAGGCCGCCTGTTTACTGCTAGAACCTAGAACCCCCTCAGGCCGGGGGCAGGCCGCCCACCAGCTCCAGGGCGGTTTCCTTAGGCAGGACGATGTGGCTGATCAAGCCGGTCCGCAGGGCCCCGTCCACCGCCTTGGCGTCCGCATGGGAGGCGATGGCGATGACCTTGGGGCAGCGGCCCAGCTGGGAGAGGGGGATGCGCAGGCAGAAGTCGTTGTTGCCGCTGATGAATTCCCCCCGCTGGTTGAAGTAGTAGGAGAGGAAGCAACCCACCGCCCGCTGCTTTTCCAGGGCGTCCCCGAAGCGGGTGGCGGTGGCCTCGTCCGGGGCGCTGGGATGGCACTTGATGCCTACGATGGCCACGTCCAGCTGCCGCCACAGGCCGCTCACCTGGGCGTAGGCCTTGCTGCCCTCGTAGGCCGCCCTGTCGTCATAGCTGGCGTGGAGGGCGGGGCACTTCAGCAGGTAGGCCTTGCGGCCGGTCAGGCGGGCCAGCCGCTGCACCAGCTCGTCGGTCCGCCCCTGCTGGCCGTTGCCGATGAGGGGGTAGACCGCCCCCTCCTGCCGCTCATGGCCCAGCTGGGTCAGGGCCTTGCAGGCCCCGTCGATAGGCAGGCCCCAGCCCAGGCCCAGGTTCCTCTCCTCCTCCAGCTCGTTGCTGAGGAAGAGGGCGCAGCGCCGCCAGAAGGCGGTCTGGTCGCTGCCGGGGGCCAGCAGGCCCCCCTTCAGGGCGTAGCGGGCCAGCAGCTTTTGCAGCAGGTCCTGGTGCTCTCTCTCCTCCGGCACCACCTCGATGTGGACCACCCCCAGCCGCCGGGCCTTCTTCAGCAGCCGGCAGACCATGGGTCGGGACAGCTTCAGCTGTTTGGCTATGTAGTCCTGGGTCTGTTCCTCTTCGTAGTAGAGGCGGGACAGGGTCTCCAACAGGGCTCGCTTGCCGGGAGTGAGCTCTTCCTGCCCCATCACTTTACTTCCATCAATTCGAACAGGATGCCGTCCTTCATGATGAAGCCGATGCGGGTGTGCTCATCCTCCTGCCAGGGGGCCACCACTACCTGGTTGGCCGCCATCTCCGCATCCAGGTCCTCCACCTTGTAGGCTACATGGACCAGGGTCTGGAGCTCCTTAGGCAGGGGGGTGTCCTTTTCAAAGCGCAGGTACTCGATGTGGTAGGGGTTGGTGTCCGGATTGACGATGTGGGTCTTGATCCCCTCTGCGTACACCTCTCCCGGACGGGAGATGGTGGTAGGTACGCCTACATGGACGAATTCTTTCATAACAGCCTCCTTATAGTTTGAGATAGGCCTGGTAGGCCTCCTGGGGCTTGGCCCCCTGGTGGACCACCATGGCGATGGCCTTCAGCATGGCGGCCGGCTTGGCGGCC
Organism: uncultured Phascolarctobacterium sp.; assembly: GCA_964641395.1. Classification (GTDB taxonomy): domain Bacteria; phylum Bacillota; class Negativicutes; order Acidaminococcales; family Acidaminococcaceae; genus CANQBR01. The sequence goes on from CAZXKQ010000026.1 coordinate 24,628, forward strand.
TGGAGCACGTTGCGGCCCATGTCCACCCCCGCGGCCCCTTCCTTCACGGCCCGGTAGGCCATCTCCAGGGCCTCTGCCTCCGGTATCTTCTTGCCGCCGGCGATGACCACCGGCACGGGGCAGGCGGCAGTCACCTGCTCAAAATGCTCACAGTAGTAAGTCTTGATGATGTGGGCCCCTAGCTCCGCCAGCAGCCGGGCGGCCAAGGCGAAGTAACGGGGGGTGCGCTCCATCTCCTTGCCTACCGCCGTCACCCCCAGTACCGGCAGGCCGTAGCGCTCCCCGGCGTTCACGTAGTAGGAGAGGTTGCGGAGGGAGTCCTGCTCATGGGGGGCCCCGATGAAGCACTGGACGGCCAGGCAGCTGGCGTTGAGGCGGATGGCGTCTTCGATGTCCACCCCTGCCAGGCCGGCGCTCATATCCTCCTGCAGCACGCTGCCGTCAGCGGTGCAGCGGAGGGCCACTGCCTTGCGGTGGTTGGCCGGCAGGCAGGTGCGCAGGGCCCCCCTGGTGCCCATCAAGCAGTCCGCGTCCCCCATGAGGGCGGGGATCACCAGGTCCAGCCGCTCCAGGCCGGCGGTGGGGCCCATGATGTAGCCGTGGTCGAAGGCCAGCATGATGGTGCGGCCGTCGTCCTGGAAGATCTGGGCCAGGCGGCTCTGCAGGCCCCAGCCCGCCCCCTCCATCCCCTTCACCGGGAAGGGCCGGGGGGGAGGGGCGATGCCGATGCCGTAGTCCTTTGCTAGTGCGTTGCCTTCTTTATCAGCCATGACCTAGGCCTCCTGCTCTCAGTACTTGTAGTAGGGGGTGCGGCAGGGCGCCTGCCACAGCTCCAGCAGCTCCTCGTCCATACGGACGATGCAGAGCTGGAAGCCGGCGGTCTCCTGCACTGTCAGGATCTCCCCTACCCAGCTGGCGGCCACCTCTATCTTCTTAGCGGCCAGGTGCTTGCAGCAGGCCCGGAAGACGATGAGCTGCTCCATCAGGGTAGTGGCGCCGCTGCCGTTGACGATCACCAGCAGCTTCTCCCCCTCCTGGATGGAGAGGTCCTTCAGCAGGGCGTCCAGCATCAGGGCGGCGGTCTCGTCGGCGCTCTTCATGTCCTGGGTGCCGCCGCCTCCTTCTCCGTGCTGGCCCATGCCTACTTCCATCTTCCCTTCTTCGATGTGGGCCAGGGCCAGGCCGGTGGCCGGATGGGTGGCCCCTTGGACGGCTACGGCGATGGTGGCCATGTTGTCAGCGAAGCGCTGGGCGATGGCTGCCACCTCTTCCAGGCTCTTGCCGGCGGCGGCGGCGGCCCCTGCCACCTTGTAGAGGGGTACGCAGCCTACCAGGCCCCTTCTGTCGTCGGCATTGTCCCGGGGGGCGTTGGCGATGTCCTCCTGGGTCACCACCTTGGCCACCTTCAGGCCCAGCTTCTTAACCTGCTTCATAGTCAGGCTGGCGGTGAGCATGTCGCCGGCGTGGTTCAGCACCACCAGCAGCACCCCGTGGCCCCGGTCTGCCAGCTTGATGGCCTCCACCACGGCGGCGGGGCCGGGGGCGGCGAAGATGTTGCCGGCTACGGAGATGTCCACCATGCCCTCGCCTACGAAGCCGCTGAGGGCCGGCTCGTGGCCGGTGCCGCCTAGGGTTACGATGGTCACCCGGTCGGCCTGGGCCAGTTTCTTGTTCACCACCAGGTTGCCCTCCTCCAGGGTGATCAGGTCAGGGTTGGCCAGCACCAGGCCTTCCAGGAGCTCGCTGGTCAGATTTTCCGGTTTGTTGATAAATTTTTTCATGGTTCTTCCTCCCACTTCTGCAAAAAACCGCCCAAGCCCAGCCCCCTATAGGGCTGCGGCCATAGCTGCGAAAAAGATGGCGGTGGACTCTGCCCCTGGATCCTTGCTGCCCAGGCTCCGCTCCCCCAGGTTCTTGGCCCGGCCGAACTTGGCCACCATCTGGGCGGTGGCCTCCGCCCCCTGCCGGGCGGCCTGGGCCATGGCCGCCAGCACTACCGGCAGCCCGCCTTCCGTCGCCACCCCGGCGTCTAGGGCCGGATAGAGGGCGTCCACCATGGTCTTGTTGCCTAGCTTGGCCCTGGATACGGCGGCGAAGTCCTCCTTGGCCGCCGCCAGCATGGCCTTGAAGCCGGCTGCATCCAGCTCCGTGCAGCCTTCCTCCACCCCCTCTGCCAGGCCGGAGAAGACGCTGCCCCACAGGGGGCAGGCGCTGCCGCCGCTGAGGGCCATGCAGGTGTCGCTCAGCTGCTCCAGCAGGGCCTTGATGTCCCCGGCGGTGCCCGCCTGGAGGTCCTGCTCCACCGCCCTGCCTAGGGCGGCCATGGTGAGGCCGTGGTCCCCGTCCCCGCACACTCCGTCTAACTCGCACAGGTAGCGGCTCTCCTGCTGCCAAGCCTTGGCCGCCGCCGCTAAGATCTTTTCTAGTTGCTCTAGTTTCAGCATCCCGTCCTCCGCTCCCTTCCGCAATTATTGCAAACCTCGTCACTGATATTGTAACATTTGTTAGGGATCCTGTAAATATTTTTCTCAG
>CAZXKQ010000027.1:0-24536 GCA_964641395.1 uncultured Phascolarctobacterium sp.
GCCGTTGCCGCTGGTACCATGCTGGCTATGATCGGTCCTGTGGGCAAGTAACAGCTACAGTCAGTTCAGACCTACAAAAAGGGCTTCCCTGGCGGGAGGCCCTTTTTCTTCTTGTATATCGAAAACCACGCCATAGTGGCGTGGTTCGAAAGAGCTGATTTTATGAAGAAAACTCTGTACGAGGAGTGAGCATAGTGCGTACACAATTCTGTATTCCACTTACGGGTAGCAATTAACTGTAGAGCGACTGACAAATTGATAAAGGGTGCACTTGTGCTAAGTTAAGAATATTAGGGCTAAAATCGACAAAGAATGAGAACATACCTACAAAGGGTGACACTCATTTATTTATTTATTTGTTCAGCTATATAATTTCTGTTTAGCCAGAAACATTGTTTTGTCATCATACGTCCGTCAGGAAGAGGTAACTTATCCGCAGCATTTTTTCCATGTGGGCGCACATGAGCAACGCGATTTTCTATCTCCTTTGGTAGATTATTTTTCACACCATTACTTGTTGGGGTTAATTCCACGCCCCTTCGAATGGCGCATACTGTGCGCTTCCATACTTGGTGCACTTCCTCTAAGTCAGGTTGTGGCATATTCCAAAATAGGATGCGCTTGAATTTGTAATCTGCAAAACTTGAATGTTTTGTACATTGCTGAACTTTTTCTTGTGTATTTTCTGTATTCTCCTTTTGAAAAACGACAAACATGAACTTCGTTGTCGAAAGAAGTTGATACAAATCAGAATCTTCCCAACGTTTACTTGCTAATTCTATGAAATTGAATGCGGGGAAAGACATAGATTCTTTAGGACGACCGTTGACCTCCAGTCTGATTGTTTTAGGTACGATTCCTGCCTTTTGGAATTCTTCAGTTGAGGTGATTTTTCCAGAAACTCCTAACATTTTTGCTAGCAATAATTCTGTTATATTTTTTGCGGTACCATCAATATGTAGAATATCTTGTAGGTCTCCTATAGTTTTTCCGTAATAGGGTGCCAGTTTATTCTCGATATACTGCTCAAATGAGGTAGTTGATAGAACACGCCAATCCTTGATGACACATTCACTCTGGACTTTTCCAAAGATGTAGGTGTTCAAAATTTGAGTTATGTAGCAAGATTTGAGAGAATAAGCCCTTTGTTTTGCAGGTATGCTAGAAAAAGGCTGTTGTCTAACACTCTTGGCATTAACGCCTTTTGTGCAGGCAGCTAAGTAAAGAGTATCACTTTCTGAAATTGTATGAGCTTGACCTTTGCGAATCTTCTTCATGATGGTTTCCCAATCATGCTTGATGATGGATAAATCTTCTTTTGGAAACTTAAATAACACAGCTGCATCAATAGTTATATCTCCTTTGGGAATGTCTTTTTTATGCTCGTATGGCATTAAAAGAATCGTTTTACATTTATGCCAAAAAGAACTGGTTTCAAATGTCTTAGCATGTTCTTCCATGTAGTTTATAATATTGCAAACTAGACGCTCCTTCGCTCGAATACCATTTCTAGTACGGATATAAGGAATAACTTTTAACTCTACTCCTGCTTCTGGGAAATCAGCCTCAGATTCCGAGTTAGGCGCATATCCATACCAGCCTTCTTCGATTACAGTCCCAATAGCCCCCTTGCCAGTCATCAGGCGGCCTTTCAAGGCAATGTTCTTAAGAGGAATTCCTATGAGTTCTTCTGCCCGACGTAAAACCGTTTCTTTTGTTGTATAACGAGTTCCTCGCATGGTGCCTCCAGTTATAATAAAGAGAGTTGAATTTTGTTTGCTTTTTGAAATTCTTGTTTATTGATAGTTGTACGATATTATGGTACAATTAGCGCATAGTGTTGGGCGCTGACATGTGAATCGAATGATATGTATTTTGAACATTCTAGGTTAGACGCTGCTTAATGGACACATAATTGTAAGGTTAAACCACGGCTTTACAACTTACACCATTGAGATGGTGTAAGTTATTTAAAGGTGATACAAATTTGATGCATTAGGATACTGGCATAGAAGTTTTCCGACCTTATGAGAAGAAGCTAGACTGCAACTGAGTAGTAAAGGAGAAACTATGAAAAAGACAATGTGCGAGTTGTTTGCTGGTGTAGGTGGATTTCGCCTTGGCTTCGAAAGGTTGGAAAGTGGGTGGGAAACCACTTGGTTTTCACAATGGGAACCAGGAGCAAAAACGCAGTGGGCGCATAAATGTTATGTAAGCCATTTTGGGGATTCTGCTGATAATAATGGTGAATTTCATACATGCGAGGACATTGCAAGTGTAAATAAAAATGCTATTCCCAATCACACCCTATTAGTCGGAGGGTTTCCTTGCCAGGATTATAGCGTTGCCCATTCCCTCGCTTCAGCTAAAGGGATTGAAGGCAAGAAAGGAGTGTTATGGTGGCAAATTAGGGATACATTGTCTGCAAAAAAAGCTCCCTTTTGTATTTTTGAAAATGTTGACCGTTTACTTAAATCACCTGCCAGTCAACGGGGACGTGATTTTGGTGTTATGTTATCTTGTCTAAATGGGCTAGGATATGACGCTGAATGGCGTGTTATAAATGCGGCATCCTATGGCGCAGCACAACGTAGGCGCCGTACCTTTATATTTGTGTATAAGCGCAATACCTCTTATGCAAAGAAAATGGCTGATTTGGATACAGTCAGTGTTATTAACACATGTGGTTTTTTTGCGAAGGGTTTCCCAATCAAGTCAATTGAAAAGACTGCAGACATAACTCTACCAAGTGATATAGTGGAAGTTTCGAATAATTTTCATTTTAAATTTGAAAATGCTGGCTATATGAAAAAGGGTATAGTAACAACAGCGACTGTCAGTGAAATCGAAGAGGATTCTACTTTATTGGGGTCTATACTTCAGGCTGATGTAGACGAGAAGTACTACATCCCTTATGAAAGATTAGATAAGTGGACATATATGAAAGGGGCCAAAAAGATACTTAGGAAATCAACAAATGGACACGAATATTATTTCTCAGAAGGGCCCATTGCGTTTCCAGATCCTTGGGACAAGCCAGGAAGGACGATGCTAACAAGCGAAAGTACGCTCAACCGTAGCACGCATGTTGTTCTAGATCCCGGAACTGGCCGTCTGAGGTTGCTTACCCCAATCGAAGCCGAAAGAATGCAGGGCTTTGACGATGATTGGACGAACACTGGGATGCCTGTACGAATGAGATATTTTTGTATGGGAAATGCGTTGGTTGTTCCTATGATTACACGGATGGGTAAAACATTGGATAAAATAATATCTGAGGAACCCTAAATTCACATATGAAACCTACAGAGGGATTAGATTCAGAGTTATAATGCCTTGCTTTTGTGCATCTATCATAGATAAGTGGTTTAGCTGTGAAATTTCTTTCGCTGTTTTTTGTGTGCTGACGGCGTAATAACTTTTCTGAAACAGGATAGGCACAAATGTGCATAGATATTCCTTGCACTGAACAATTCTAAAACGATTCTACCATAGCGGTTACATTTTTTCAACACGCCTGTTCTCATCATTTGAATATATTGCCTTCTTCCGTATTGCTACGCGCAGTTGTGCGTTGACATTCGAATGTGGGAGATGCCTTAGTCTCTTGCCCTTATAGGTAGGGGATTTGTTACCTGGTAGCGAAAACCACGCCATAGCGGCGTGGTTCAAAAAGCTTAAGCGGTGAAAAAATAATTCTAGTGTGCTAAATGATTTGCAAGCCTACCAGCTAGCAAAGCCAGCATACATATTAGAGGGCATCGTAATGATAATTCAATAAAACAATGCCATAAACAGTTAGGCACATACCAAGCAGATGTGGAATTGTAAGCACCATGTCGTGTTTGAGGTAAAATATAGGCTTAAGATAGTTCTGTGGGGGAAACGCACAGAGGTAAGGGATATATTTGGAGCACTGTGCCACTGGAAGGAAGTGGACGAATTAGGAGGAAAAATTGGCAAAGGCCATGTACATCTGCTTATAGGTATCCCGCTGAAAATTAGTTTGTGGGGATTCATGGATACCTAAAAAGTAAGAGAAGACTGATGATATTGTAGAGATACGACAACATGGAATTTGCTTAAAGGGATTGGGAATTCCAGTATAAAGGTTACTGTGCACATACAGTAGGGAATATACGAAAGCGATACAGAAGAATACGGCCGACCAATTGAGACAATATGGTTAGGCAGATTAGTTATGACTATAAAATTCAAGGATTCGGTTTACGGATAGCAAGTAACAGTTTCATGGCTGGCAGACAATAAAGGGTGTACTTGTACGCAGTCAATAGTTTTAAAGCTATGCTAAAAAAAGAATTACCCCCGCTATGCGGGGGATATTTTCTTTGGCTTTTTCAAAAATTTTAGTAAATTGGTGATAATACCCTTTAGCGTAACGTAATTTGTAATTGTTTCTTGATATCCCGTCCGCCGTACATAATGCGTAAAACGGTTACGGTACCCTTAACCTTGTCGGTTAGATAGAACACAAGGTAGTTATTCACGTGAAAAACACGCAAACCATAGCTGTGCCAGGGTTCCTCGGGATAGAGGCGATGGCGTAAAGGTAGACTAGATAAGGAGCTAATCCTTTGCAAAAGCTGTTCTAGCTGGCGGGCAGCCGTACTGGGTGCCGACAACTGATAGGCGATGTACTGATAAATCTCATGTAAGTCCTGGCGAGCACGGTATGTGTAATTGACAATCCAGCTCATAGCTTGTAGGCCTTGCGCAGTTCAGCCTCTACTTCTGTTGCCGGAATCACCCGTCCCCCCCTGCTATCCGCCAGGCCCTTGGCCAGTTCCCGGTCAAGCTCTTCCTTGCTGAGGGAGCCGTAGGCCAGGGGCAGCTTCAGGGCAAAGGGTATGCCCTGTTGTAAAACCACCTGCCGCAAAAACATGGTTACGGCGCTGGCCAGAGGGATGCCTAATTTAGCCAGGACGGCCTCGGCCTCTTCCTTCAATTCTGGCTCCACCCGGGTAAAGACAGCGGCACTCTTGCTCATAGATCCCACCTCCTAGCTATATTCTAGCCTAAAGGCTAGCGAAACGCAAGGGGATAGCAAGCAAAAACAGGGGGAGCGGAGGAGCCACCCTGCAACTGTCCCAGTCCAGCAAAAACACCCTGCCTACAGCAGGTAAGCAGGGTGGAGGTTGCTGATAAAAGATGGGGCGGGCTAGCGCTGGGCGGTGGCCAGCATCAGCTTGATGCGGTTCTCCTGGTTCACCTGGGAGGCGCTGCCGTCGTAGTCGATGGCGATGATGTTGAGCCGGTCCACCAGCTCCTTCAGACGGTTGATCATCCCCCGGCCGGCGATGTGGTTAGGCAGGCAGCCGAAGGGCTGGCAGCAGATGATGTTGTTGTACCCGTGGTGGGAGAGCTCCAGCATCTCTGCCGTCAGCAGCCAGCCTTCCCCCATGTTGTTGCCGTAGCCGATGATGCCCTTGGCCAGGGCCTTGGTCTCCTCGTAGCTGGAGGGGGGAGTGAAGGGAGGCAGGGAGAGGGCCTTGCGCATCACCTTCTCCAGGCGCTTCAGGTACCACTTGGCGGCAGAGTTGGCCAGGTAGCTGCCTAGGCGGCCGCCGTAGAGCTGGTAATCGATGACGTAGGTGTCTACGCAGTAGATGAGGAAGTGGAGGAGGCCGGGGAGCATGTACTCGCAGTCCTGGCTCTGGAGGAATTTTTCCAGATTGTTGTTGCCCAGGGCGGCGAATTTGATGTAGATCTCCCCTACGATGCCCACCTTGATCTTTTCGATGGCCTTGGTGGGCAGGGCGGCGAAGTCCCGGGCGATGGCGGTGGAGAACTTCTTGATGGCGCTCAAGGACTGGATGGAGCCGTTTTTGAAGCCGGCCGCCAGCCTTTGCAGCCACTCCTGCACCAGGCCGTCCACCTCCTCCTTGACCGCTTCGTAGGGCCGCACCTTGTTGCTCAAGTACATCAGCACGTCGCCGTAGATGACGGCGGCCAACAGTTTGCGGGCCATGGAGAGGGTGAGCTTGAAGCCGGGCTGGCCTTCCAGGCCGGCTACGTTGAAGCTGATGATGGGGATGCCCCCTAGGCCGGCCTTTTCCAAGCCCTTCCGCAGCAGGTAGATGTAGTTGGATGCCCTGCAGCCCCCGCCGGTCTGGGAGAGGAGGAGGGCTACATGCTGCAGGTCGTACTGGCCGCTCTGGAGGGCGTCGATGAACTGGCCTATTACCAGCTGGGCCGGGTAGCAGATGTCGTTATTCACATAGCGGAGGCCGGCGTCGATCACCTGCCTGCCCTCGTTCTTCAAGATGCTGGCCTTGTAGCCACAGCTCTCCAACACCGCCTGCATGAGGCGGAAGTGCATAGGCAGCATGTCGGGGATGAGGATGGTGTGGGTGAGGCGCATTTCCTCGGTGAAGACGGGGAAGGTGCTGCTGGTAGCCATGGCTTGCTCCTTAGGACCCTAGTTGGCGGTGGGAAGGTTGGCGGCAGAGAAGAGGCTGCGGAGGCGGATCTTGGCCGCCCCTAGGTTTTCGATATCGTCGATTTTCAGCTGGGTGTAGATGCGGCCCTGGGCTTCCAGGATGCGGCGGCATTCGTCGGCGGTGATGGCGTCGCAGCCGCAGCCGAAGTTGACGAACTGCACCAGCTGGCAGTCAGGGTGCTGGGTTACGTAGTGGGCGGCGGCGTAGAGGCGGCTGTGGTAGGTCCACTGGTTGAGGACGTGGAGGGAGGCGAAGCACTCCTCCGGACTCAGCAGGGGAGCCACGGCATCCTCGCTGACCACGGCGGCCCCCATGGTGGTGAGGAGCCGGTCTATGCCGTGGTTCACCTTGGGATCCGCCTGGTAGGGCCGGCCGGCCATGATGATGATGGGCTTGCCTGCCGCCCTGGCCTGGGCCATGATCTGCCGGCCCTGGGCCTGCACCTGGGCTAAAAAGTCATAGTAGGCCTTATAGGCCCTGTCCAGGGCCCGCTGGATGTCCTCAGCCTCGATGGTGGGGAAGTCCTCCTCCAGCATGGCGGCCAGGTGCTTGGCCAAAACTCGCCGGTTGTTGAGGCTCAGGTAGTCGAAGTAACAGTGGACCTGGCCCAGCTGGTGGATGTTGGCCTTCAGCACCTCCGGATAGTAGGCCACTACCGGGCAGTTGTAGCAGTTGTCTGTGCCGCTTTCGCTGATGTTGTAGGTCATACAGGGGTAGAAGATGTACTCCAGCCCCTGCCGCAGCAGCCAGTTGATGTGGCCGTGCATCAGCTTGGCCGGGTAGCACACCGTGTCGCTGGGGATGGTGCCCTGGCCGTCGCTGTAGATGTTCTTGTTCTCGATGGGGCTCACCACCACGTCGAAGCCCAGCTCAGTCAAGAGGCTGTGCCAGAAGGGCAGCAGCTCGTACATATTGAGGCCCAGGGGCAGGCCTATCTTCCCCCGAGGCGCCTCCGGCTGCCGCTGGTGCCGCAGCCCCTCCAGGAGGCTGAGCTTGTAACGGTAGAGGTTGAAGCTGTCGTCGGGGTCGCAGTGGGTGATGGGCCGCTCGCAGCGGTTGCCGCTGATGAAGCGGCGGCCGCCGGCAAAGGTGTTCACCGTCAGGTGGCAGTGGTTGCTGCAGAGGCCGCAGGTGACGGCCAGCACCTTGTGGAAGAAGTGGTCTAGCTGCTCTTTGTCCAGGGTGGTAGTAGGCTTGGGGGCGGCCAGGTACTTCTCCCGGGCGTAGAGGGCGGCCCCATAGGCCCCCATGAGGCCGGCGATGTTAGGCCGGGTGACCTGTTGGCCCATCTCCCTTTCGAAGGCCCGCAGCACGCAGTCGTTGAGGAAGGTGCCTCCCTGGACCACGATGTGCCGGCCGATGCTCTCCTTGCTGCTAGGCCGGATCACCTTGTAGAGGGCGTTCTTGATGATGCTCATGGAGAGGCCGGCGCTGATGTTGTTGACGCTGATCCCGTCCTTCTGGGCCTGCTTGACGCCGCTGTTCATGAAGACGGTGCAGCGGCTGCCCAGGTCCACCGGCTTGTCGGCGAAGAGGCCCAGCTGGGCGAAGGCCTGGGTTTTGTAACCTAGGATGCCGGCAAAGGTCTGCAAAAAGCTGCCGCAGCCGCTGGAGCAGGCCTCGTTTAAGAAGATGTTGTCGATAGCCCGGTTGTGGATCTTCAAGCACTTGATGTCCTGGCCGCCGATGTCCAGGATGAAGTCCACCTCCGGCTGCATGTGGCGGGCGGCGAAGAAGTGGGCCATGGTCTCTACGATGCCGTAGTCCAGGCCGAAGGCGTGGCGGATTAGGTCCTCCCCGTAGCCGGTAGCGGCGCTGGCTAGCAGCTCCAGCTGGGGCTGCTCCTGGTAGAGCTGGCCCAGGTAGTTCTTGACGGCCACCACCGGGTTGCCCCTGTTGCCCTGGTAGAAGGAGGCCAGCAGGCGGCAGTCCTCATCGATGAGGACCATCTTGATGGTGGTGCTGCCGGAGTCCACCCCCAGGTAGGCCTTGCGGGCCTGCTCCAGGGGGGCGGTGGGCACGGTGGCCCGGCTGTGCCGCTCCTTGAAGGCGGCGTACTCCTCCTGGTTGGCGAAGAGGGGAGGGGCATAGGCCAGGCTGCTCACCTGGGAGGCGGTGCGGAGGAGCTGGGGCAGGGCCAGCAGGTCGGCAGTCTGCTCCGCGCAGAGGGCGGCGCCGATGGCCACGTAGAAGAGGCTGTTCTCCGGACAGAGGCCCTTTACATGGAGCTTCTCGTCGAAGCAGTCCCGCAGCTTGCTCATGAAGGTGAGGGGGCCGCCTAGGTAGAGGACGTTCCCCTTGATGGGCCGGCCCTTGGCCAGGCCGGTCACCGCCTGGCTGGCCACCGCTTGGAAGATGCTGGCGCTCAGGTCGGTCTTGGCCGCTCCCTGGTTCAGGAGGGGCTGGATGTCGCTTTTGGCGAAGACGCCGCAGCGGCTGGCTATGGTATAGGTGTCCTGGGCGGCCAGGGCCAGGTCGTTCATGGCCAGGGTTTCTACGTTCAGCAGGGCGGCCATCTGGTCGATGAAGGCGCCGGTGCCGCCGGCACAGGAGTCGTTCATGCAGGCGTCGAAGTGGCGGCCTAAAAAGAGGATCTTCGCATCCTCCCCCCCTAGCTCGATGACCACGTCCGTCTGAGGTTCCAGCTTCTCCGTGGCGATCTTTTCTGCGAAGACCTCCTGTACGAACTGGAGCTGGCAGCGTTCCGCTATCCCCAGGCTGGCGCTGCCGCTGACGGCCAGCTTGGCCCTGTCCAGGTGGGGGAAGCGTTGGCGCAGCTCTTCCAGCAGGTTGAGGAGGTTGAGGGCGATCTGGCTGTAGTGGCGCTGGTACTTGCTAAAGAGCAGCTGGCCGTCCTCAGCTAGGACGGCGATCTTGATGGTGGTGCTGCCGATGTCGAAGCCTATGCGCATGGGAACCCCCTCGGCTCATACGGAAACAGTATACGTCATATAAGAAAAGTTGATGCTTACTATAAAAGGGGAAAGCGCGGTACTAGTACGAAAACTACCGCGCCGTCAATCCTAATGTTTACAGATACGGTCAATTTATTATATAATAGGGGAGGAAAAAAATCCAGTAAAAAAGGCTAAAAGGATGGATAGCATGGGAAATTATTACCAAGTACTGGGCCTTGAACCTACTGCCACAGACCAGGAGGTGAAGGCTGCCTACCTGGCCAAGAAGATGGCCCTCTTAGACCAGATGCAGGCTACCGATCCAAGCGCCCTGCAGCAGGCGGCGGCAGCGGTAGCCGCCTTGAACACCGCCTACCAGACCCTGGGAGACCCGGCCGCCCGCCAGGCCTACGATGCCGCCCTGGCCCAGGGTGGCGGCCCGGAGGAGGGGAGCAAGATCCACCTCTGCCAGGGGCAGGCCGGCCCCATCTACCTGGAGCCGAAGATGGCCAACCGCCACGGCCTCATCGCCGGCGCCACCGGCACCGGCAAGACCGTCACCCTGAAGGTGCTGGCGGAGGCCTTCAGCGACCTGGGAGTGCCGGTCTTCCTAGGGGACATCAAGGGGGACGTGTGCGGCCTGGCCAAGCCCGGGGCCGACCCGGCGGCGCTGAAGAAGCGGCTCCAGAGCAAGCTGGGCCTGGACCAAGACTGGCCGGTGCGGGGCTACCCGGTGCGCTTCTGGGACGTGTACGGGGCCAAGGGCCACCCGGTGCGGACCACCGTCTCCGAGCTGGGACCGGAGCTGTTGAGCCGCATCCTGGAGTTGAACGAGACCCAGAGCGGGGTGCTGAACATCGTCTTCAAGGTGGCAGATGATAACGGCCTCCTGCTGCTGGACTTTAAGGATCTGCGCAGCATGGTGCAGTACGTAGGGGAGCACGCCGGGGACTTTAAGACCAGCTACGGGACGGTCTCCGCCACCAGCATCGGGGCCATCCAGCGGGCCCTGCTGCGGCTGGAGGGCCAGGGGGCGGACCAGTTCTTCGGGGAGCCGGCCCTGGAATTGCAGGACCTCTTCGCCCGGGACGAGGCCGGCCGGGGGGTCATCAACCTGCTGGACTGCGTAGAGCTGATCCAGTCCCCCCTGCTGTATTCCACCTTCCTCCTCTGGCTGCTGTCCAGCCTCTACGACATGCTGCCGGAGGCAGGGGACCTGGCCCAGCCTAAGATCGTCTTCTTCTTCGACGAGGCCCACCTGATCTTCAAAGATGCTTCCCGCTCCCTTTTGGACAAGGTGGAGCAGATCGTGCGCCTGATCCGCTCCAAGGGGGTGGGGGTGTACTTCATCACCCAGTCCCCCTCGGACATACCGGATAACATCCTGGCCCAGCTGGGCAACAAGGTGCAGCACGCCCTGCGGGCCTACACCCCCAAGGAGCAGAAGGCCTTGAGGGCGGCCGCCCAGTCCTTCAGGAGCAACCCGGAGCTGGATGCAGAGGCTACCCTAGGCCAGCTAGGCACGGGAGAGGTGCTAGTCTCCCTCCTGGACGGGGAGGGCATCCCCACCATGGTGCAGCGGGCCTATGTGATGCCGCCCCACAGCTTCCTGGGAGTGTGCCCGGAGGCGGAGCGGCAGGCCCTGATAGCCGCCAGCCCCTTGCAGGCCAAGTACGCCCAGGTGATAGACCGGGAGTCGGCCTTCGAAATCCTCACCAACCGCTATGCAGCAGAGCAGGAGGCGGAGGAGGAGGCAGCCAGGCAGAAGCAGGCGGCCAAGGAAGAGGCAGCCCGGGCCAAGGAAGAGGAGAGGGCCCGGAAGGAGGCGGCCAAAGAAGCCGTCCGCCAACAGCGGGAGGCGGAGCGGGCCGCACGGGCCGCAGCCAAGGAGAAATCCTCCGCCCAGGAGGCGGTGGACTACCTAGGCCGCTCCCTGGGCCGCAAGGCGGCCAACAAGGCGACCACCGTGCTGATCAACACGGCGGCAGAGGCAGTGCTGGGGGGCCTCCTAGGAGGCAGTTCCCGGCGCAGGAGCTCCAGCGGCCAGAGCCTGGCCCGGGGCATCCTAGGCAGCCTCTTCAGATAGGCGGTATAACAAAAAAAGGGCTCCCAGCCTCAGGCTGGGGGCCTGTTTCTTTAGGGCGGAGGCCCTAGACGGCGGCCTTCACCACCAGGGCCTGGACCCGCAGGTCTTCCGCGGCCTCCGGCGGATTGGCGATGGAGTGGCTGTGGCCCTCAGGGCAGTAGGCGCTGTCCCCTGGGCGGAGGAGCAGCTCCTCCCCGTCCTCGCAGTAGCGGCCTACGCCGGCCAGGATGCGCAGGATCTCGCTGCTGCCCTTATGGCAGTGGTAGCCCAGGCTGCAGCCCGGCTTGAGGATGACCTCCGCATACATGGTGATGGCCGGGTGGAGCAGGGCCTCGTCCATGTAGTGGCAGATGACGCACTCCCCGCTGCCGCCGAAGCGGCCTACGCTGATATCGGTCTTTCTTTCCTTGATGAGCATGATGAGCCCCCCTTCCTGCTGCCTCCATTATAACCTGAAAGAGGCGGGGAGAGGTAGAGAATTTTTGCAAAAAACGCTTTACAAATTTAACACGCTAAAGTATAATGATAGCTGTTAGGCCCTCCCTGCCGGGGAGGGGAAGATTAAGCGAGGTGTAAAAATGAAAAAACTACTGCTCTTCATCGTCAGCGTCCTCCTGGTCCTGCTGGTAGCCGGCTGCGGCGACGCGCCTAAGAAAATGGTCATCGGCCTGGATGACAACTTCGCCCCCATGGGCTTCCGGGATGAGAAGAACGAGATCGTAGGCCTGGACATAGACCTGGCCCGGGAGGCCTGCAAACGGGCAGGCATCACCGACGTGCAGTTCAAACCCATCGACTGGGGTGCCAAGGAGGCGGAGATCAAGTCTAAACGGATCGACGCCATCTGGAACTGCTTCACCGTGAACCCGGAGCGGGAAAAGGTCTACGGCCTCAGCAAGCCCTACCTGAACAACTCCCAGATGGTCTGCGTGCCGATTAATTCCACCATCGCCAAGATCAGCGACTTACCGGGCAAGGTGGTAGCCGTACAGGATGACTCCACCGGCGCCTACCTGCTGGACAAGAACGACAAGCTGCGGACCAGCCTGAAGGACTACCGGAAGTATCCGGACTTCGCCGCCGTCTACCTGGACATGGATAACGGGCGGGTAGACGCCATGGTGGTGGACGCAGTGCTGGTGCGCTACTACATGGCCAAGCACCCAGACAAGTACAAGGTGCTGGACGAGACCATGGGCAACGAGGTGGTAGCGGTGGCCTTCCGCAAGGACGACAAGGACTTTAGGGAGCGGATTGACAAGGCCCTGGACGAGATGAAGAAGGACGGCACCGCCAAGAAGCTGAGCGAGAAGTGGCTGGGTGCGGACATCATCAAGTACTGAGCCCCACAGGATACGAGAAGATGTGAGTATGGCGGGCAGGGCGTCTGTCCGCCATCTTCTAAATTAGGGGCCGCCCCAGGGGCGGCAGGGAGTCTGGTATGAGTTATTTAGCGAATATTATCCCCCAGATGTTGGAAGGGGCCGTCACCACCGGCCAGATCTTCGCCATCACCCTCTGTCTGTCCCTTCCCATAGGCATGTTGCTGGCCCTGTGCCGCCTGTCCAGCTTTATGCCCCTGCAGAAGCTGGTAGCCTTCTACGTCTGGGTGCTGCGGGGCACCCCCCTGATGTTGCAACTGCTCTTCTTCTACTTCGCCCTGCCTAGCGTAGGCATCCGCTTCGAGGACTTTACCGCCGCCATGCTGGGCTTCGTGCTGAACTATTCCGCCTATTTCTGCGAGATCTTCCGGGCGGGCATCCAGGCCATCCCGGTGGGCCAGTACGAGGCGGCCCACACCCTGGGCATGAGCTACGTGCAGACCATGCGCCGGATCATCCTGCCCCAGGTGCTGCGGATCATCCTGCCGCCGGTGAGCAACGAGACCATCACCCTGGTAAAGGACACCTCCCTGGTCTACGTGCTGGCCATGAACGATTTGATGCGCACGGCCCGCAACCTGGTGCAGCGGGACTTCGACATCACTCCCTTCCTGGTGGCTGGCTGCTTCTACCTGTTGGCCACCCTGTTGCTGACCATCCTCTTCAACCATCTGGAGAGGCGCTTCTCTAGGTACGATAAGTAGGGGGTGCGGAACGTGTACAAGATTGAAGCTAGGAACATCCATAAGAATTTTGCCGACCTTGAGGTGCTGCGGGGCATAGACCTGGAAGTGGCGGAGGGGGAGGTAGTGGCTGTTATCGGCCCCTCCGGCGGCGGCAAGTCTACCCTGTTGCGCTGCTTGAACAAGTTGGAGGATATCGACCAGGGGAGCATCATCATCGACGGAGAGGTGCTGGCCCGGGAGACCCCCGACGGAACGGAGTACGTGAGCAGGAAGGAGGCCCGGCGCATCGCCTGCAAGATGGGCATGGTCTTCCAACAGTTCAACCTCTTCCCCCACATGACGGTGCTGGAAAACCTCATTGAAGCCCCGGTGCAGGTGCAGAAGCGGCCTAAGGATGAGGTGATCAAGGAGGCGGAGCTGCTCCTGGCCAAGGTGGGCCTGTCGGAGAAACGGGATGCCTATCCCCGCCAGCTCAGCGGCGGCCAGCAGCAGCGGGTGGCCATAGCCCGGGCCCTGGCTATGAAGCCTGCCATCATGCTCTTTGACGAGCCCACCTCCGCCTTGGATCCCGAGCTCACCGGCGAGGTGTTAAAGACCATGCGGGAGCTGGCGGAGGAGAGGATGACCATGGTGGTGGTGACCCACGAAATGGGCTTCGCCCGCGAGGTGGCCACCAAGGTGCTCTTCATGGCGGACGGCTATGTGCAGGAGCAGGGGACGGCGGCAGAGCTCTTCGAAAACCCCAAGAACGAGCGGCTGCAGGCCTTCCTCCACGTAGTCTTGAAGTAGAGGCCGACCCGGCAAGAGGCGGGCTGGCTGCCCCCCTCTGTCTTTTCACAAATTTGTTGCCAAACGGGCAAACTTCTGCCAAAATTCTGTGGTAAGATAGGAGTGTCAAAGGGATAGGGCAAGCCCCTGCGACAGCAAAACACATCTTTTCATCATACACCTCTCCTTTTTAGCAAGTTGCGCCCTGCCACGGCTGGCAGGGCGTAGCTTTTTTGTGCCGGCCTAGGCTGGCAGGGGGCCAGGCCTGTGTAATAATGATGACAAAGGCAGGCAAAAGTGTTATAATAACCCCTAGAGAGAGTGGCTTTTTACCTGCCCGGGCAGGAAGAAAGGAAGGAAGCGCTGTATGGTTTATCTATTCGCCTTCTTAGGCGGCATAGCCCTGTTCCTGTACGGCATGGAACTGATGAGCGACGGCCTCCAGAAGGCAGCTGGGGAAAAGTTACAGAAGATACTGGAGCGGATGACCGGCATCCTGGCCCTGGGCATCCTGCTGGGGGCAGTGGTCACCGGGGTGCTGCAGTCCTCCGGCGCCACCATCGTCATGACCATAGGCCTGGTCAATGCCGGCATGCTCACCTTCAAGCAGGCCTTCGGGGTGATCATGGGCGCCAACATCGGTACCACCATGACCGCCCAGTTGGTGGCCTTCAAGCTGACGGACTATATCACCCTGCTGGTCTTCATCGGCTTTATTATCCAATTGGTGGCCAAGCGGCAGCACAGCAAGTACATAGGCCAGACCATCCTAGGCTTCGGCATCTTGATGATAGGCATGGAGATGATGCGCCATGCGGTACTGCCCTTGAAGGACTTTCCCTTCTTCACCGACTTCATCGCCAACTTCTCCGCCCATCCCCTGGTGGGTCTGGCAGTGGGCATGCTGATGACGGTGGTAGTCCAGTCTAGCTCCGTAACCATCGGCGTCCTCATCGTCATGGCCAGCCAAGGCCTCATCGGCCTGGACGGGGCCATCCCGGTGCTGCTAGGCGACAACCTGGGCAGCTGCATCACCGCAGTGATCGCCTCCTTCAAGGCCAATATCACCGCCAAGCGGGTGGCCTGCTCCCACGTCCTCTTCAACGTGGTGGGCTGCACCATCTTCGTAGTCTTCCTGGATTGGTTCATCAAGCTGGTGCTGATGATCTCCCCGGCGGGGGATATGGCTAGGCAGATCGCCAACGCCCACACCGCCTTTAACGTGATCAACACCCTGCTCTTCATGCCCTTCGCCGGCGTCTTCGTCCGCCTCATCGAGGAGAAGCTGCTGCCCCAGAAGGGGCCGGTCATCACCCAGCGGCCTATCTACCTGGATAAGGCCATGCTGAACACTCCCCAGGTGGCCCTGAGCCTGGCGGTGAAGGAGATCGTGCGGATGGGCAACCTGGCCCGCAAGAACGTGCGCCTGGGCCTAGAGTCCATCCAGACCTTCGACAGCGACAAGGTGAAGTTCGTCGAGGAGCACGAGCCGGTGGTGGACACCTTGGAGAAGGAGATCACCGACTACCTGACCTTGATGAGCAGCCAGCCTATGTCTACGGCCATGAGCCTGCGCCACACCTGCCTGCTCCACGCCTGTGCGGACATCGAGCGGATAGGGGACCACGGCAAGACCCTGGCCAAGCGCTCTGAGCGGCTGCTGGAGATGGACGTCCAGTTCAGCGATGCGGCTAAGGCAGAGTTCCAAGACCTGATGAACCTGGTGCTGGAGGCCAGCGGCAAGGCTATCGAGGCCTTGGAAAAGGACGATAAGGAGATAGCGGCCCAGGCCATAGAGGTGTGCCAGAAGGTCAAGGAGCAGCAAAAGTACATGCGCAAGAGCCACATCGACCGCTTAAAGGAGCAAAAGTGCAACGCCATCAACGGTTTCGTCATGATGGAGCTGATCATCAATATGAAGCGTGTGTCGGACCATTCCAAGAACATCGCCCAGTTGGTCCAGGGCACCTTCTAAGCCAGGGCCCTGGCTCCAGAGGGAGGGGGCTGAGACAGTTAGGGGGGCTGGCGGCTTTTTAGCTAGCCAGCCCTCTTTCACTAACCAGCCGCCCCGTGCAGGAAGGAGGGAGAGGGATGCTGCTTACCATAGCCCGGGCTGTGCAGGTGGAAAGGTTAATAGCTAAATCCCGCTTCATCTGCCGCTTGCAGAGGGTGGGCAGCGAGGCGGAGGCCCAGGCCTTCATCAAAGAGGTGAAGAAGGAGCACTGGGACGCCAGCCACAACTGCAGTGCCTATATTATCGACCAGGCCGCCCAACGCTCCAGCGACGACGGGGAGCCGGCCGGCACCGCCGGGGCCCCTATGCTGGGGGTGTTGCGGCACCAGCAGCTGCAGCAGGTGGCGGCAGTGGTGACCCGCTACTTCGGCGGCATCAAGCTGGGGACGGGAGGCCTGGTGCGGGCCTACAGCGGCTGCGTCCAAGAGGCGGTGGCGGCGGCAGGGCTGGTGCAGCTGGTCATGGCCGGCTGCTACGGCTTCAGCTGCCCGGCGGCGGCGGCAGGGCGGCTGCTGAGCCAGCTCTACAGCCAGGCCGCCTACCCGGTGGCAGGGGTGGAGCACGGGGAGCCTACCCTTATCCAGCTCCTGTTGGAGCCGGGCCAGGTGGAGGAGGCGGAGCAGTACCTCACTGCCAGGCTGGGACGGCCTCTGCAGCTGCAGCTGCTGGGCCGGCAGTGGCTGGAAAGGGAAGTCGGGCCCAGTCTTTAATGATAATCATTCCAATTTTATTGACCTTTGCAACTAATAATGTTATAATAATCATAGCGTTGGCTTATAGTGATTCCATACAAACACTCTCTGGGTTTCAATAGCCGACAGTATAAAGACAAAGGAGCTAGAGAAGATGAAAAGTTGGAAGAAATTTGCCGCCCTCTCCCTGACTGTGGCCGCCCTGCTAGGCCTCAGCGCCACCGGCTATGCCGCCTACCAGCTCAGCGACGAGGTGAAGGATGCAACGCCGGCCCTCTTGCAGGCCTCCCAGATCGGGGTGAAGGTCAACGAGAACGCCGCCCTGGCCAACCTGCCGGACAAGGATGCCATCCTGGTGATGAGCTTCGGCACCACCTTTAAGGACAACCGGGAGAAGACCATCAACGCCACCGTGGACGCCATCAAGGGCGCCCATCCGGGGGTGAGGGTGGAGCTGGCCTTTACCTCCCACATCATCATCGACCGGGTGAAGGAGAAGGAGGGGCTGGAGATCCCCACTCCGGAAAAGGCCTTGGCCGCCCTAAAGGAAGAGGGCTACAGCCGCATCGCCTTGGTTACACTGGACATCATTCCCGGCATGGAGTATGCCTACAAGGACGCAGTGTACAACCTGCACAAGAACGACTTTAAGAAGGTGGCCTTCGGCACCCCCCTGATGTACTGGCAGGGGCAGGAGGGCCAGGCAGACGACGTGAAGGAGACTATGAAGGCTGTGAGCAGCCAGTTCCCCCTCTTGGAGAAGAAGGACGCAGTGCTGCTGATGGCCCATGGCACCCCCCATCCCGCCAACGCTTACTACAGCGTAATGCAGAATAGGCTGGACGAGCTAGGCCTGGACCAGGCTCTGATCTTCTCGGTGGAGGGCTGGCCCCACCTAGATACGGTGATCCCCGTCCTCAAGGAGAAGAAGATCAAGCACGTCACCCTGATGCCCCTGATGATGGTAGCCGGCGACCACGCTAACAACGACATGGCCGGGGAGGAAGAGGACTCCTTCAAGTCCATCCTGGAGAAGGAGGGCTTCAAGGTGGATACCTACCTCCACGGCCTAGGTGAGAACCCTGCTGTACGCCAACTGTTCGTAAAGCGGGCTGCTGAGGCCTACAAGGCCCTGCAGGCAGAGAAGCAGGAAGCAGAGGGAGCGGCTAAGGCCGAATAAGGAAGGAAGGGTTTTGTCGGGCCCTGCCCTGAGGGGCAGGGCTTTGTCTTGGCAGCCTTTAGCAGCTGGCGGCAAGAAAGGGGTAGGAGATGGGCAAGAGGGCACTAGTGGTGGTGAGCTTCGGCACCAGCTTCGCTGAGAGCCGGACAGCAGACATAGGAGGGATAGAGGAGGCCCTGGCGGCGGCCTTCCCGGCCTACGACAGCTACCGGGCCTTCACCTCTGCCTTCATCCGGGCCAGGCTGGCCCGGGAGGGCATAACTGTAGCCTCTCCCCAGGAGGTGTTGGCCCAACTGGCGGCGGCAGGTTATGAGGAGGTGCTGGTGCAGCCCACCCACCTGCTGGAGGGGGAGGAGTACCAGGGGAAGATCCTGGCCCTGGCAGCCGCCTTTCAATCCCGCTTCGCCAAACTGGTGCTAGGCCGGCCCCTGCTGGCTGCCGAGGAGGACTACGGCCTGCTGGCGGCGGCCTTGACGGCCCAGCTGCCTCCCTTGGGGTTGGAGGAGGGCTGGCTGTACATGGGCCACGGCACCCCTAGGGCCGCTAACAGGGCCTATGGTTACAGCTATCGGCGGCTGCAGGCCGCCTTCGCCGCCCTCCATCCCCAGGTACTCCTGGCCACGGTGGAGGAGGGGGACAGCCCTAACCTGGAGGAGGCCCTGAGGGAGATCCAGGCTAGGGGCTATAAGAGGGTGCACCTGGCCCCCCTGATGGTGGTGGCAGGGGAGCACGCCGCCCACGACATGGCGGGATCCCAGCCTAACAGCTGGAAGAGCCGTATCGAAGCCCTGGGCGCCGCCGTCTGCTGCCACAGCCAAGGCCTGGGCCGGCTGCGGGCGGTGCAGGCCCTCTATATACAGCATCTCTTAGCGGCCCTGGCAGGCAGCTAGGAGGGCTGCGGGGGATAAAACCACTGCTAGCAAGGGCTTTTTCCGCCTGGTCAGCGCTAAATTGCGCTTTCCAGGCTTTTTTTCTTGCACCTTTATTCAGACTTATGGTATAATAAGCCATACCATTTTGCGCAATTTTTAAGGAAAGGAGCTAAGCAAATGGGTGTACTAATATCTGCCATTGTTTTATTTTGGGTAGGATTTATGATCTATAAAAGATATAAACCCCAGCCCGTCCTCTTCATCGGCGGCTTGGTGCTGATGTACATAGCCGTCCTCCTGGGCTACGGCACCATTGCCGGGCCCAAGGCCACCACCGGCGCCGTGTTCTTCGATGCCTTTGACGGCATCAGGGCGGTAATGAGTTCTACGGCTGCCAAGCTGGGCCTGAACATCATGTCCGTAGGCGCCTTCGCCAAGTACATGGAGAAGATCGGCGCCTCTAAGGCCCTGGTAAGGATGACCATCAGGCCCCTGCTGGCCTTGAAGGCTCCCTATCTGGTAATGGCCGCCACCTGGATCATGGGCATGTTCATCGGCCTCTGCATCAACTCCGCCTCCGGCCTGGCCATGCTGTTGATGGTAACCATCTATCCCCTGCTGATCGGCTTAGGCGTATCCCGCCTCTCCGCCACCACCGCAGTAGCCACCACCCTCTGCCTTGACTGGTCCCCTGCCGATACCGGCACCATCCTCTCGGCAGAGACTGCCGGCATCAACCCGGTTATCTACTGGAGCCATTACCAGGTGCCGGTAGCAGCCGTAACCCTGGTGGTTGTCTCCGTCCTCCACTACTTTACCCAGAAATACTTCGATAAGAAGGCCGGCCACGTCGTGACCCCCATCGAGGTAGAGAAGGCCGATGCTGAGCAGGAAGAGTCCAAGGTGCCCGGCTTCTACGCCCTGCTGCCCGTCATCCCCCTGGCCCTCATCTTAGTCTTCAGCCCCTTGCTGATCAGCAGCATCAAGGTGAACATCGTAACCGCCATGTACATCGGCCTCGCCGTCGGCATGATCTGCGAGTACGCCCGCTGGCGTGACGGCAAGAAGGTGCTGGGCGACATCCAGACCTTCTTCGACGGCATGGGCCTGCAGATGGCCAACGTAATCACCCTGATCGTAGCCGGCCAGACCTTCGCCAAGGGCCTCATCTCCATGGGCGTTATCACCACCCTGGTAGAGGGCTCTAAGAACCTGGGCTTCAGCCCCATGGCTATGATGCTGGTCATGGTAGCCATCATCGCCGGTTCCGCCATCGTTATGGGCAGCGGCAACGCCCCCTTCTTCGCCTTTGCCGGCCTCACCCCGGCCATCGCCACGGCCAGCGGCATCCACTCTGTGCTGATGTTGCTGCCCATGCACTTTGCCGCTTCCATCATGCGTAACTGCTCTCCTATTACCGCGGTTATCGTCGTATCGTCCGGTATGGGCGGCGTCTCCCCCTTTGATGTAATCAAGCGGACCGCCATCCCCATGGCCGGCGCCATGATCGTAACCCTGGGCATGACCTTCCTGTACTACACCACCGGCTGGTGAGCAGGCTGGCGCTGCCTTGAGGGGCAGTCAAGTTGAACCTGAACCGAGAGGCATCCTGTCTAGGCAGGGTGCCTCTTTTCTGCGTTGACAAGGCTTGGGGCCGGGTCGTATAATCTTCTTAGCCCTGCTTACCCCGGCCTAGGATCGCTGGTCGTCCCTAGGGACGGCCCCCCTGCAAGGGGGTGGGGAGGGGCAGTTACGGCAGGGGAGAAGGGAGGCAGAGCCTATGTATATCTGCGATTGCCACTGTGACACTTTGACGGCCCTCTACCGCCAGGGGCTGAGCCTGTACAGCAACCAACTACATTTTGACCTGCGGCGGCAGCAGGCCCTAGGAGGCGGCCTCCAGTTCATGGCCATCTACGTGCCTACCAGGGAGTTCCGCTACTACGGGGGCCTGCGCTACACCCTCTGCCTCTTGGACAAGTACTTGCAGGAGCTGGCGGCCCTCAGGCAGGCGGGGGTGGACGTGCTGCCCATCCTCAGCGCCCAGGACGCAGGCCGGGCCCTGGAGCATAAAAGCGCCACCCTGCTGAGCATCGAGGAGGGCGGGGCCTTAGACGGCTCCCTGGAAGCCCTCCGCTGCCTCTACGCCCTAGGGGTGCGGGCCCTCACCCTCACCTGGAGCAACCGTAACGACATCGCCGACGGCATCAACGAGGCCGGCACTGGCGGCGGCCTGACCAGCTTCGGCCGCCAGGTGGTGGCAGAGATGAACCGGCTGGGCATGGCGGTGGACGTGAGCCACATCGCCCCCGCCGGCTTCTGGGACGTGCTGGCGGTGAGCAAGAAGCCGCCCCTGGCCAGCCATTCCAATGCCAAGGCCCTCTGCAGCCATCCCCGCAACTTGGACGATGAGCAGCTCAAGGCCCTGGCGGCGGCAGGCGGGGTGGTAGGCATCACCTTCGCCGGCCAGTTCTTAGAGGAAGACTACCACGACGCCTGCATCCACAGCGTCTACAAGCACCTGGCCTACATGCTGGACCTGCTAGGGGAGGACCAGCACCTAGGCTTTGGCAGCGACTTTGACGGCATCAGCCACCCTCCTTACAACATCAAGGGGGTGGAGGACTACGCCCCCCTGCTGGACTATTTGAGCCAGCAGGGCTTCAGCGATACCACTATAGCTAGGCTCAGCCACCAGAACGTGCTGGCCTATCTGGCAAGAGTACTGTAAGCGGTCGCCTGCCTCCTTGGTCGCCAGGGAGCAGCCGGCAGAAGGAGGGGGAAGATGGAGAGGAAGCCGCCCTTGGCAGCAGGCCAGCTGCTGCGCCTCCCTATCAGCAGCCTGGGCAGCCAGGGAGAGGGAGTGGGAGCCTACCAGGGCTTCAAGGTCTTCGTGCCCCTGGCCCTGAGGGGGGAGGAGGTGCTGTGCCGCATCCAGCTGGTGAAGAAGAACTACGCCCTGGGCCGCTTAGAGGAGGTGGTGACCGCCTCCCCGGAGCGGGTGGAGCCTCCCTGCCCCGTCTACGGCCGCTGCGGCGGCTGCACCCTCCAGCACCTGAGCTACCCAGGCCAGCTGGCCGAGAAGAGGCTGCAGGTGGAGGCGGCCCTGGCCCGCATCGGCCACCTCCAGGCGGAGGTGGAGCCCACCCTGGGCTGTGACCAGCCCTGGCACTACCGGAACAAGATGCAGTTTCCTGCCGCCTGGCAGGGAGAGGGGCGGCTGGCCCTGGGCTGCTACCGGCAGGGCAGCCACCAGGTGGTGGATACGGCAGCCTGCCTCATCGCCCAGCAGGGGAACAACCAGGTGCTGGAGGCGGTGCGGCAGTGGATGACGGCCTATCGCATCTCCACCTATGACGAGGCCACGGGCCGGGGCCTGGTGCGGCACGTGATGGCCCGCTGCGGCGCAGGGAGGCCGGGGGAGGAGCCGGTACTGGCAGTGCTGGTGACGGCGGCAGCCCGGCTGCCCCGGGCCCAGGAGCTGGTGGCCGCCCTGCAGGCGGGAGTGCCCGGCCTGGTAGGGGTGGTGCAGAACATCAACCCCCGGCCGGGGAACGTCATCCTGGGGCGGGACTACCGCCTCCTCTCCGGCCAAGCCTGGTTGACAGAGAGGCTGGGCCTGTTGCGGTTCCAGGTATCCCCTGCCAGCTTCTTCCAAGTCAACCGGGAGCAGGCGGAGAGGCTCTACGCCACGGTGAAGGCCTATGCCGCCCTGGAGCCGGGGGAGGTGGCCCTAGACCTGTACTGCGGCACCGGCACCATCGCCCTCTACCTGGCCCAAGGGGGGGCCCAGGTCTACGGCATAGAGGTGGTGGCGGCGGCAGTGGAGGATGCCAGGGCCAACGCCCAGGCCAACGGCTGCACCACCGTCCGCTTCAGCTGCGGGGATGCGGCCCAGGAGCTGCCCAGGCTGCTAGAGGCAGGGCTGCGGCCCCAGGTGGCGGTGCTGGATCCTCCCCGGGCAGGCTGCGCCGCCTCGGTGTTAGCGGCAGTGGCTGGGGCCAGGCCCCGGCGCATCGTCTACGTGAGCTGCAACCCGGCCACCCTGGCCCGAGACGGGGCCTACCTGGCGGAGCAGGGTTACAGGTTGGAGCGGGTGCAGCCCTTGGACATGTTCCCCCAGACTAGCAACGTGGAGACGGTGGCCCTGCTGACTAGGGCGGGGGCTTGAGGAGTTCCGCCTGTAGGCGGCGGGGCCCTCTGGCAAGGAAGTTTGGCAGTTAGGCTGCTTGGGTTGAGAAGGAAGGAAAAACAGCCCGCCAGGGTGAGGAACCTTAGCAGGGCCTGCCCTATATCCATCCTGACGCCCAAAGGACTGCTAGGTAGGGCAATGCTGTAGGACTACTCTACATACAGTAAGTTAGGCTTTGCGAGGGGTACAAAAAGTGGTATAATTGCGACACATAATAGCTGGAGCGGATGGGAGAGATGTTAACATGTTCTGTAGATATTGCGGCGCAGAAATAAAGGCCGGTGCCCAATTCTGCGAAAACTGTGGTGCGAGAGTAGACATAAAGCAGCCGGCTGCCGAGCAAGGGGTTGCCCAAAGACCTAAAAAGCTGTGGCAGAAGGCTTGGTTTACGTGGGTGATGGTAGTTCTTTTCTGGCCTATAGGCCTGTTCCTTTTGTGGAAGAACGAGGTAGGCAGTAAGTTAGTAAGAATCATCGTCACAGCCATATTCGCAGCTGCAATGGTGGCAGCTCTTTCTGATGTCAAGTCTCCGCCGCCTAATGCGCCTTCCGGCAAGACGGCGGCAAGGGGAGAAGAAACGCCCCTCTATATATGTAATTTACCTGGCGTAGGCAGGGTGAAGGGAGGTAGATCCTCTGATGTGGGTATTGCGATATATAAAATTACGGAAACAGGGATCATAGGCACTTCCTCTCCTCCCCGCAGGGCAGAGGGTAGGTACATTATCCTGAACGTCTCCGTGTATAATGGGCAAAAGGATGCCATAGTTGTGGATAACGCCTTTTTCAAGCTGGTAGACGACCAAGGCAGAGAGTTTAGCTATACTGCGGAAGACGCTAGGGCCTTGACGAGGAAGGGGGATTACAAGGGCTTCTTAAGCAAGGTAAATCCTGGCAGTGACCTTAATCTGGAAATACCTTTTGACGTTCCCACCGATGCTTCCGGACTAAAATTAAAGGCTAAAGGAGGCTTCACTGGGAAAGACATTATCCTGC
Organism: uncultured Phascolarctobacterium sp.; assembly: GCA_964641395.1. GTDB lineage: Bacteria > Bacillota > Negativicutes > Acidaminococcales > Acidaminococcaceae > CANQBR01. The sequence continues at coordinate 24,226 of CAZXKQ010000027.1, forward strand.
CGCTGAAAGTCGACTTGGTGCATTAAATAAGGTTGTTAATTACGAGGCTCTGCAGTAAGCGGAGCCTCATCGTCTCTTATGAGCTTATGCAGGCACCAGGGGCAGGAGGCTTAAATTTCTGCTGGCGTGGGGAGGGGGGCCTTGTTGACTAGAAAGCTAGAGGGTTGGAACGCTTGAAAGGGAAAGCAAAAAACAGCCCGCCAGGGGGAGGGGTCTTGCAGGGTACTCCCTATATCCATCCTGACACCCAAAGGGTTGCTAGGTAGGGCAATGCTGTATGGGGCAACTGTTTTCCCTAGAGTTAGTGTCGC
>CAZXKQ010000028.1:0-24025 GCA_964641395.1 uncultured Phascolarctobacterium sp.
TAGTAGCGCCCCAAAATGCACCGGCCCCCTCTGACTGGGTTGTCAAAGGGGGCCTCTTTGTTTGTTGCCAAAGGTGCTAGGGCACCCCCTCCCTTCCTAAGGCTTGCGGGAAGGCGGTGAGATGGCGTATAATAGGGCCTGGAAGGACGCCTGGGCAGGGGCCAGCCCCTGCCGGGAGCCAGGAGGTTAGAAGATGAGGGAAGGGCGAGGAGCTCAGTTTTATTGGGACTTGTTCAAGTCCACCTTTTTGATCAGCGCCTTCACCGTGGGAGGCGGCTACGTGATCATCCCCCTGCTGAAGGCCAAGTTCGTAGACCAGTACCACTGGCTGGACGACAAGGAGGCCCTGGACATGGTGAGCCTGGCCCAGACGGCCCCGGGGGTGGTGGCGGCCAACGCTTCCATCATCATGGGCCTGCGGATGGCAGGCTGGCTGGGGATGCTCACCGCCCTCCTGGCCACGGTGCTGCCCCCCTTGGTCACCATCTCCCTCATCGCCTACTGCTACGACTTCGTAGTGGGCAATGCCTACGTCCACTACTGCCTGGAGGGGATGCAGTGCGGGGCCACCGCTATCATCATCGACGTAGCCTACAACCTGCTGCGCAAGGAGGCCAAGAAGGGGCTGCTGCTGCCCCTGGTCATCATCCTGGGCACCTTCGTGGCCAACTACGTGCTGGACTGGAACATCATGTACATCATCTTGTTTAACGCCGTCCTGGGCTGCCTCTTCATGCAGGCGGCCAAGTACGGTTGAGGAGGGGGCCATGCTAGGCTTGCTTATCGACCTCTACGTCAGCTTCTTCCTGGTAGGCCTGGTCTGCGTGGGAGGCGGCTACGCTTCCGTGCCCCTGATCCAAAAGCAGGTCATCGACATCCACGGCTGGCTGACGGTGCAGGAGTTCATGGACATCTTCGCCATCAGCCAGATGACCCCTGGGCCCATCGGCATCAATGCGGCCACCTTCGTAGGCACCAAGCTGGCGGGAGTGGCAGGGGCCGTGGCGGCCACGGTGGGCTTCGTCAGTCCTTCGGTGCTCATCATGAGCCTCTTGGCTTACATCTTCCATAAATACGGCAACGTGGGGCCGGTGCGGGGCATCCTCAACGGCCTGCGGCCGGCGGTGGTGGCCCTCATCGGCGGTGCCGCCCTGGTCTTCACCGCCATGGTGGTCTTCGGCGACACCAGCATCCACCTGGACCTGGGCAAGGTGAACCTCTGTAATGTGGCGGTGGTGCTCATCGCCTTCTTCATCGTGCGGAAGAAAATCCTTGGCGTCATCCACACCCTGCTGTTTTCCGGCCTCTTAGGGCTGCTCTTCCAGGGGTTGGCGGCCTTCTTCCGCAGCTAGAGGCAGGACCCGTGAAACAGAGGGACGGGCCTGGCAGTTACATCCATCGTTCCTGCCTGGCTATTTTCCCATTCCACTCTTGCACGCCGGGGCAAAGCGTGGTATAATAACATTTGCTTGCGGCGGTAGGCCGTCAAGCGTCCGGTACAAGTGGGCCTGTAGCTCAGTGGATAGAGCGGTAGCCTCCGGAGCTATGTGCGATGGTTCGATTCCATTCAGGCTCACCACTTGCTTAGTCTAGCGCCGCTCTCCGTGTGAGAGGGGCGCTTTTTCGAGAGAGGCTGGGAGGAGGGAGCAGCCATGCTCAGCTTGCGAGGCGCGGTGCGCTTTGGGGAAACCGACATGATGGGGCTCATCTACCATCCCAACCTGCTGTGCTATTTGGAGCTGGGCCGCATCGCCTACCTCCAGGCCCAGGGCATCACCCTGGAAGAGCTGCTGGCCGCCGGCATCACCTTCCCCCTGCGGGACTGCCAGGTGACCTTCAAGGCCCCCCTCACCTACGGGGATGAGTACGAGGTGCGCACCACCTTGCTGGACTTCAACCGGGCCAAGATGGTGTTCGGCTACCAGGTGCTGCGGCTGAAGGACGGCCGCCTGGCGGCGGAGGGCCGCACCACCAACGTCTTCACCGATGGGCAGGGGAGGGTGCTGCGCCTGCCTCCCCCTTGGTGTGACAAACTTTTCGCAGCCCTGGCAGGAGAGAAGGAGGGCGGCCATGCCTAACTTGAATGAGCAGTACACCATCCTGCCGGTAGCCACCCCCATCCTCACCCACCATGACGATATCTGCCAGGCCGTCCTCACCTACGGGGCAGGCCGGATCGGGCCCCGGGACGTGGTCTGCGCTGCCGAAAGCGTGGTGGCCATCACCCAGGGCCGGGCCCTCCGCTGCGAAGAGCTGCGGCCTAGCCGGGCCGCCAAGATCCTCTGCTACCTCTTCCCCTCCAAGGGCAGCATCTCCAGTCCCTACAGCATGCAGGCCCTCATCCAGGCGGAAGGGCTGCTGCGGGTGATCTTCGCCATCATCTGCGGCTTCGCCGCCAAGTGCGTAGGGGTGAACGGGGTCTTCTACCGGCTGGCCGGCAAGCAGGCCCGCCTCATCGACGACGTCACCGGCACCATGCCCCCCTACGACAAGCACATCGTCTACGGGCCGGAGGAGCCGGAGGCGGTGGCGGCGGCCATAGCGGCGGCCTGCGGCTGCTACGGGGCGGCCATAGCGGATGTGAACGATTTAAAGCGCAGCGCGGTGCTGGGGGTGAGCCCGGGGGTGGATGCTGACAAGGTGGCCGCCATCTTGATCGACAATCCCTTCGGCAATGCCAGCCAGAAGACGCCTATCTGCATTATCAAGGACTATGCCGCCGAGTAGGAGGGGAAGAAGATGCTCTTAGCCTTACAACTGCTGGTCCTCCTCTTCCTCCTAGGCTGCCTGGCCGTCTTCCTCTATATATTGAAGCAGGGGGACGCCCGGCTGGTCTTCGCCGTAGAGCGGCGGAGCAAGGCCCGGCTGGCCCGGCTGACGGAGGAGCGGCTCTGCTTCGAGCTGGCCGTCCCCTTCAGCAACCTGGGCCGCCAGGAGGGCACCATCCTGGATGCCTACCTGCGGATCTACCTGCCCCAGGAGCAGTACCGGGGCTGTCTGTTGCGGGGCCGGGTGAACCTGAGCACCGCCCTGCGGGAGGACGATTACTTTGAGGCCCTGCTGGTGCCGGCCGGCCAGGGAGGCCAGCTGCTGCTGCGGCTGGAGGCCTACCCCCGCCAGGGCCTGAGCCTGGCAGAGGCGGTAGCCGGCCTGCCGGACGTGGACCTGGCCCTCTTTGCCGAGTGCAGGGGCCGCAAGGAACTGTTCACCGTAAAGAAGATCTTCACCCTCCCGGCCCAGGAAGTGCAGGCCCTCCTCCCCTAGGCCTGCGTAAGTCGACCAACCAGGAGCCCAGGCCCGGCCCAGCCGCCAGCCTGGGCCTTTTTGCCCCCTTTTCCCCCTTCTTTGGGAGTTTTCACAAAAAATTCACAAAGATTTCACATTTTTTCTTTCGCCCCCCAGGGTATAATTTAGCCTGGCACCTCCCCCCTCCGCCCCGTCCTGAACTGTTTCACCAGGCGGGAAAGGGGTGGCAGAAGGCGGGAAAGTGTAAACTTCACAGCCCCCTGGGCCCCTCTAGGCCGGGCTGTAGCCAGGCCAGGGCCAGGAAACACACGGGTATGTGTAAATAAAGAGGCTTGCAAAATGCCGTTTTTCGGCCCTGCAGGGCCGGTGGGCGGCCGTTGACAGACTCTGTCTAAGATGTTACAATACATAAGTATCGTCTGCTGAGGCCGAGAGGAGGGAGCACTATGCCCCTAGGAGCTGGAGAGGGAGGCAGGTACTGCTGCGGCGTCAAGCAGTGCGAGAAGGCCGTGGCCAGGGGCCAGGCCGCCCGGGTCTACATCGCCGCCGATGCGGAGGAGAGGCTGGTGGCCAAGCTGAGAGCCCTCTGTGCCGCCGCCCTGCTGGAAGTGGACCCTTCCTACAGCATGGCAGAGCTGGGCCAGGCCTGCGGCATCAAGGTGAAGGCCGCCGCCGCCGCTCTGCTGAAGGCGTGATAGGAACCTGCTAGCCAGGTTTTTATAAACATTAAATCTAATTGTTTGGAAAGGAGGTGCCGGTATGCCTACTATTAACCAACTGGTGCGCAAGGGCAGAGAGGTGCTGAAGAGCAAGTCTACTGCTCCGGCTTTGAAAGAGTGCCCCCAGAAGCGGGGGGTCTGCACCCGTGTCTACACCACCACTCCCAAAAAGCCTAATTCCGCCTTGCGCAAGGTAGCCCGTGTCCGTCTCACCAACGGCATCGAGGTTACCGCCTACATCCCGGGCATCGGCCACAATCTTCAGGAGCACAGCGTGGTCCTGATCAGAGGCGGCAGGGTGAAGGATCTGCCCGGCGTGCGTTACCACATCATTCGCGGCGCTCTTGACACGGCTGGCGTAGCCAACCGCAACCAAGGCCGCTCCAAGTACGGAGCCAAACGGGGCAAGGCTAAGAAGTAAGCCTGCTGCCTGAGAGAGCGAAGAATGATAAAGGAGGAACGCATATGCCGAGAAAAGGCCCTGTAACAAGAAGAGACGTACTGCCGGATCCGGTATACGGCTCCAAACTATTGACACGTTTTATCAACAAGATCATGCTGGATGGGAAGAAGGGCGTAGCCCAGCGCATAGTCTACGACGCCTTCGACATCATCCACTCCAAGACCGGCAAGAACCCCCTAGAGGTCTTCGACGCCGCTATGCAGAACGTCATGCCCCTGCTGGAAGTGCGGGCCCGCCGAGTAGGCGGCGCCAACTACCAGGTGCCGGTGGAAGTACGGGCAGAGCGGAAGACCACCCTAGGCATTCGCTGGCTGGTGAATTATGCCCGCCTGCGTGGTGAAAGGACCATGGCAGAGAGAGTAGCCGCCGAGGTTTTGGATGCCTCTAATGGCACCGGAGCTTCTGTGAAGAAACGGGAAGACACTCATAAGATGGCTGAAGCCAACAAGGCCTTCGCCCATTACCGCTGGTAGGGCCCACACTTACATCCTTAGGAGGCTTACAGAGTGGGAAGACAAATTCCGCTTGAAAGAACTAGAAACATAGGCATCATGGCCCACATTGATGCCGGCAAGACCACTACCACCGAGCGCATCCTGTTTTACACTGGCAAGACCCACAAAATCGGCGAGGTTCACGAAGGTGCTGCTACCATGGACTGGATGATACAGGAGCAGGAGCGGGGTATCACCATTACCTCCGCCGCCACCACCTGTTATTGGAACGGCTCCCAGCAGCAGTACGACAAGCACCGTATCAACATTATCGACACCCCTGGCCACGTAGACTTTACAGTAGAAGTAGAGCGCTCCCTGCGGGTGCTGGACGGCAGCGTGGCGGTGTTCTGCGCCAAAGGCGGCGTGGAGCCCCAGTCCGAGACCGTTTGGCGCCAGGCAGACAAGTACCATGTGCCCCGCTTGGCCTATGTGAACAAGATGGACATCACCGGCGCGGACTTCTACAACGTGGTGCAGATGATGAAGGAGAGGCTGGGCTCTAACGCCGTGCCCATCCAGCTGCCCATCGGCTTCGAAGACAGCTTTGAAGGGATTATCGACCTGGTGAAGATGCAGGCCATCGTCTACGACGACGTGCTGGGCAAGGAGGAGGAGTTCATCCCCATCCCTGCCGACATGCTGGCCAAGGCCAAGGAATACCGGGCCGCCCTGGTGGAGGCTGTGGCAGAAGGCGACGACGAGCTGATGCTGAAGTACTTGGAGGGCGAAGAGCTGACTGAGGAAGAGCTGATGGCGGGCATCCGCCGCCAGACCATCGCCTGCAAGATGAACCCGGTGTGCTGCGGTTCTTCTTACAGGAACAAGGGGGTGCAGCCCCTCTTGGACGCAGTCATCGCCTACATGCCTGCTCCCACCGACGTCCCCCCTATCAAGGGGCTGAACCCGGCCACCGGCGACGAGGATCAGCGGCCCTCCAGTGACGAGGCCCCCTTCTCCGCCCTGGCCTTCAAGATTATGACCGATCCCTTCGTTGGCAAACTGGCCTTCTTCCGGGTATATTCCGGCACCCTCACCGCTGGCTCCTATGTGTACAATTCCACCAAGGGCAGGCGGGAGCGCATCGGCCGCATCCTGCAGATGCACGCCAACCACAGGGAGGAGATCCAGCAGGTTTACGCCGGCGACATCGCCGCCGCCGTAGGCTTGAAGGACACCACCACCGGCGACACCCTCTGCGATGAGAAGGACGAGATCATCCTGGAGTCCATGGTCTTCCCCGACCCGGTCATCTCCGTGGCCGTGGAGCCTAAGACCAAGATCGACCAGGACAAGATGGGCCTGGCCCTGGCCAAGCTGGCCGAGGAAGACCCCACCTTCCGGGTGCACACCGACCAGGAAACTTCCCAGACCATCATCTCCGGCATGGGCGAGCTGCACCTGGACATCATCATCGACAGGCTGCTGCGGGAGTTCAAGGTGGGCTGCATCGTGGGCAATCCCCAGGTGGCCTACCGGGAGACCATCCGCAAGGCGGTGAAGGCGGAGGGCAAGTTCATCCGCCAGACCGGCGGCAAGGGCCAGTACGGCCACTGCTGGCTGGAGCTCACCCCCAGGCAGCCGGGGGAAGGCTTCCTCTTCGAGAACAAGATCATCGGCGGCGTCATACCTAGGGAGTACATCCCCGCCATCGAGGCCGGCGTGAAGGAGGCCATGGAGAGCGGCGTAGTGGCCGGCTACCCCATGGTGGACATCGGTGTCAGCGTCTACGACGGCTCCTTCCACGAGGTGGACTCCTCCGAGATGGCCTTCAAGATTGCCGGCTCCCTGGGCTTCAAGGCAGGGGCGGAAAAGGCCAACCCCGTCATCCTGGAGCCGGTGATGAAGGTAGAGGTGCTGGTCCCCGAAGCCTACATGGGGGACGTAATCGGCGACATCAACTCCCGCCGGGGCCGGATCAACAGCATGGAGCCCCGCAACGGCGTCCAGGTCATCGACTGCTTCGTGCCCCTGGCGGAGATGTTCGGCTATGCCACCGACCTCCGCTCCAAGACCCAGGGCCGGGGCAACTACTCCATGGAAGTGGACCACTACGAAGAGGTGCCGAAGAATATCTCTGAGGCCATCGTAGCCAAGAACAAAGGTGTTAAAGCTTAAAATCACTATAAACCCCCATCATCATGCACATTAAGGAGGAATAGCAAAATGGCAAAGGCAAAATACGAAAGAACCAAACCCCATCTGAATATCGGCACCATCGGTCACGTTGACCATGGCAAGACCACCCTCACCGCCGCCATCACCAAGGTGCTGGCTGCCAGGGGCCAGGCCCAGTTCATGGACTACTCCATGATCGACAAGGCCCCTGAGGAGAGGGAGCGGGGCATCACCATCAACACCGCCCATGTAGAGTACGAGACTGACAAGCGCCATTACGCCCATGTAGACTGCCCAGGCCACGCCGACTATGTAAAGAACATGATCACCGGCGCAGCCCAGATGGACGGCGCCATCCTGGTGGTATCCGCCGCTGACGGCCCCATGCCCCAGACCCGTGAGCACATCCTCCTGGCCCGCCAAGTAGGCGTTCCCGCCATGGTAGTGTACCTGAACAAGACCGACATGGTGGACGATCCCGAGCTGCTGGAGCTGGTAGAGATGGAAGTTAGGGAGCTGCTCACCGACTACGAATTCCCTGGCGACGACATCCCGTTTATCGCCGGCTCCGCCCTCAAGGCCCTGGAAGGGGACCCTGCCGAGCAGGCCAAGATTTTGGAGCTGATGGACGCTGTTGACAGCTACATCCCCCTGCCCGCCCGTGCTACCGACAAGCCCTTCCTGATGCCTGTAGAGGACGTGTTCACCATCACCGGCCGCGGCACCGTGGCTACCGGCCGTGTTGAGCGTGGCACCGTGAAGGTTGGCGATACGGTAGAGATCGTAGGCATGAAGGACTACAAGAAGGCTACCGTAGTTACCGGCGTAGAGATGTTCCGCAAACTGCTGGACGAGGCCGTAGCCGGCGACAACATCGGCTGCCTGCTGCGGGGCATCGACCGCAAGGAAGTTGAGCGGGGCCAGGTTCTGGCCAAGCCCAACACCATTCATCCCCACACCAAGTTCAAAGGCGAAGTTTACGTCCTGACCAAGGAGGAGGGCGGCCGTCATACCCCCTTCTTCAACGGCTACAGGCCTCAGTTCTACTTCCGCACCACCGACGTAACCGGCGTAACCAACCTGCCTGAGGGCACCGAGATGGTAATGCCTGGCGATAACGTAACCATGACCATCGAGCTGATTACCCCTATCGCCATCGAGAAGGGCCTGCGTTTCGCCATCCGCGAGGGCGGCCGCACCGTAGGCGCCGGCGTAGTATCTGAGATTATCGAAGACTGAGTCTGAGCCTTAAGCAAGGTTCCCTTTCAGGTGTGAGGGGGACCGGGTGCCCCCCTCACGCCTTTCTTTCGTCAACAGGTTTAGAGCATGGTCCTGCGATGAGGCGGAAGGTTGCTTGACCCTTGGGGCCAAGGTGTTTCCGCGGAGTATGTCCGTTCATAGAAACTGGGCGCATAGGAGGAAGTATATTAATGGCAACGTCACAAAAGATCAGGATCCGCCTGAAAGCTTATGACCACAAAGCACTGGATCAAAGTGCCATGAAGATAGTAGAGACCGCTAAGAGGACTGGTGCCCTGGTGTCTGGGCCCATCCCCCTGCCTACGGAAAAGAACGTTTACACCATCCTGCGTTCTCCCCACGTCAACAAGGACTCTCGTGAACAGTTCGAGATGCGCACTCATAAAAGATTAGTAGACATCATTGAACCTACCGCTAAGACCGTAGACGCCTTGATGCGTCTGGATCTTCCTGCCGGTGTGGACATCGAAATAAAACTGTAAGGAGGAGGTGCGAAAATGGCTAAAGGTATCCTAGGCAAAAAGCTGGGCATGACCCAGATTTTTACCCCAGACGGCAAGCTGCTGCCTGTGACCGTAGTGGAAGCAGGCCCCTGCGTAGTGCTGCAGAACAAGACCGAGGACAAGGACGGCTACAACGCCGTACAGCTGGGCTTCGGCCAGGTCAAGGAAAAGCACGTGACCAAGCCCTTGCTGGGCCATTTTAGCAAGGCCGGCGTCAGCCCGGTGAAGTTCATCCGGGAACTGCGGCTGGCCGCTCCCTCCGCCTATGCGGTGGGCGATAAAATCACGGCCGAGATCTTCGCCGCCGGGGAGCTGATCGACGCTTCCGGCGTCTCCCGGGGCAAGGGTTTCGCAGGCACTATCAAGCGCCACAACTTCGCTAGAGGACCGATGAAGCACGGCTCTAAGTCCCATCGGGAGCCTGGCTCCATGGGCCCCATGCATTCTGGCCCCGGCGGCCGGGTCATCAAGGGCAAGAAGCTGCCCGGCCGGATGGGCGGCGCCAACGTAACCGTGCAGAGGCTTACCATTGCCCGGGTTGACGCAGAGCGCAACCTGATCCTGATCAAAGGCGCCATCCCCGGCGCCACAGGCTCCTTCGTAGTGCTGAAGGAAACCTGCAAACCCAGCAAGAAGTAGGCCTAGCGCAAGAAAGGAGGCTGCATCTAATGCCGAAGTTGTCAGTGTATAACATGGCCGGCGAAGTGACCGGTGAAATAGAGCTAAATGATGCCGTATTCGGCGTCGTATTCAATGGGCCGGTGGTGCACCAGGCCGTAGTAAGGCAGCTGGCCAATCAGCGCCAAGGCACCTCTTCCACCAAGACCAGGGGCATGGTCAGCGGCGGCGGCCGCAAGCCCTGGAAGCAGAAGGGCACCGGCCACGCCCGCAGCGGCTCCAACCGTTCTCCCGTCTGGGTAGGGGGCGGCACGGTCTTCGGGCCCCATCCCCGCAGCTACACCCAGAAGATGACCCGCAAGGCCCGCCGGCTGGCCCTGCGCTGCTGCCTGTCTGTGAAGGTGGCCGACCAGGAGCTGGTAGTAGTGGAGGGGCTGGGCTTTGAGGCTCCCAAGACCAAGAGCGCGGTAGCCTTCCTGAAGGCCTTCCAGGCCGCCGAGGCCAAGGCCCTCTTCATCACCGACGGCAGCTGCCCCAACCTGGAGCTGTGCGTGCGGAACCTGCCCAAGGTGAAGGCCATCACCAACCTGGGCCTCAACTGCTACGACATACTCAACAGCAATAAGATCTTCCTGGCCAAGGAAGTAGTGGAAAAGATCGAGGAGGTGCTCGCATAATGGCTGCCGATCCCCGGGACCTGCTGCTGAGGCCCGTCATCACCGAAAAGACCTCGGCTATGCAGCAGCAGAACAAGTACACCTTCAGGGTGCCCCTGACTGCTAATAAGATCCAAATCCGCCAGGCCGTAGAGGCCGTCTTCCACGTGAAGGTGGAAGCCGTCAACACTATCCGGGTGCTGGGCAAGACCAAGCGCATGGGTAGGAATGTAGGCAAACGTTCCGATTACAAGAAAGCAATCGTCAAGCTGGCCGCCGGCCAGACGATACCGCTCTTTGAAGGAATGTAAGAGACGCAATTAGGAGGTAAGTTTACATGGCTATTAAAAGCTTTAATCCGTATACCCCTTCCAGGCGCTTCATCACCGTGTCTGCCTTCGAAGAGATTACGACTGATAAACCCTACCGCCCCCTCACCGCCAAGCTGGTGCGCAAGGCCGGCCGCAACAACACCGGCAAGATGACCGTCAGGCACCAGGGCGGCGGCGTAAAGAGGCAGTACCGCATCATCGACTTTAAGCGCAACAAGGACAAGGTGCCGGCCAAGGTGGCCACCATTGAGTACGATCCCAACCGCAACGCCCGCATCGCCCTGCTGAACTACCGGGACGGGGAGAAGCGCTACATCCTGGCCCCCCTGGGCCTGAAGGTGGGGGACATCATCGAAAGCGGCGAGCAGGCCGACATCAAGACCGGCAACTGCCTGCCCCTGAAGAACATCCCCCTGGGCACCATGGTGCACAACGTGGAGATGAAGATCGGCAAGGGAGGCCAGATGGCCCGCAGCGCCGGCGCCGCCGTGCAGCTGATGGCCAAGGAAGGGGACTACGCCCTGCTGCGGCTCCCCTCCGGCGAAATCCGCAAGGTGCACATCAACTGCCGGGCCACCATCGGCCAGGTGGGCAACATCGATGCAGAGAACATCTCCATCGGCAAGGCCGGCCGCAGCCGCTGGCTGGGCATCCGTCCCACCAACAGAGGCGTGGTTATGAATCCTAACGACCATCCCCACGGCGGCGGCGAAGGCCACTCCCCGGTGGGCCGCAAACGGCCTGTCACTCCTTGGGGCAAGTGCGCCTTCGGTACCCGTACCCGTAAGGAGAAGAAGGGCAGCTCTAAGCTGATCCTGAAGCGCAGGTCTAATTAGGAGCATGTAGGGAAAGGAGGCTAACCTAGTGTCCAGATCAGTTAAAAAGGGACCTTTCGTCCAAGAAAGCCTGTTAAAGAAAATCGACGCCCTGAACGCCGCTAACGATAAAAAAGTTGTGAAGACCTGGTCTCGCAGCTCCACCATCCTGCCGTCCTTCGTGAGCCACACCATCGCCGTCCACGACGGCCGCAAGCACGTGCCCGTCTTCATCACCGAGGACATGGTAGGCCACAAGCTAGGCGAGTTCGCACCCACCCGTACTTACCGGGGCCATGCGGACAAGAGCACCAACGTGAAGAAGTAGGGGAAGGAGGGTACGAGAAATGACAGAAGCCAAAGCTATTGCTAAGTACGTCCGCATCGCCCCCCGCAAACTGCGCATCGTCATCGACCTGATCCGGGGCAAGTCCGTGGGTGAGGCCTTCGCGATCTTGCAGTTCACCCCCAAGATCGGCTCCGAAGTGATCACCAAGGTCCTGCGCAGCGCGGTTGCCAACGCCGAGCACAACTTCCAGATGGACGCGGACAAGCTGGTAGTGTCCAGCTGTTATGTAGACGCAGGTCCTACCTTGAAGCGCATCCATCCCCGCTCCCGTGGCCAGGCCTTCAAGATCTTGAAGCGCTCCAGCCATGTGACCGTAGCAGTCAGCGAGAAGTAACAGCTTAAAGGAGGGAAACGATAGTGGGTCAGAAAGTACATCCCCATGGCTTGCGGGTTGGCATCATCAAAACATGGGATTCCAAATGGTTTGCTGGCAAAGAATACGAAAAGTTCCTGCTGGAAGATATTAAGATCCGGGAGTTCATCAAAGAGAAGCTCTTCCTCTCCGGCATCTCCAAGGTAGAGATAGAGCGGGCGTCCAACAAGGCCCGCATCAGCATCTACACCGCCAAGCCGGGCATGGTCATCGGCCGGCAGGGCAGCAACATCGAGCTGCTGAAGACCGACCTGAAGAAGATGACTGAGAGCAGCATCGACATCAACATCGTAGAGGTCAAGACCCCTGACCTGGACGCCACCCTGGTGGCCGAGAACATCGCCGCCCAGTTAGAGCGCCGTATCGCCTTCCGCCGGGCCATGAAGCAGTGCGTAGGCCGCTCCATGCGCATGGGGGCCAAGGGCATCAAGATCCAGTGCGGCGGCCGCCTAGGCGGGGCCGAGATCGCCCGCAGCGAAAGCTACAGGGAGGGGAGCATCCCCCTGCACACCCTGCGGGCCGACATCGACTACGGCACTGCCGAGGCCCACACCACCTACGGCCGCATCGGCGTCAAGGTGTGGATCTACAAGGGCGAGGTCCTGCCTGAGGGCAAAGAGGCAGCCAAGCCTGCCCGGTCAAAGGAGGCATAAAGCGAGATGTTACTACCTAATAGAGTTAAGCACCGTAAGCAACACAGAGGCCGCATGACCGGCCGGGCCCATCGGGGCACCACCCTGGCCCACGGGGACTACGGCCTGGTGGCCTTGGAGCCGTCCTGGATCACCAACCGGCAGATAGAGGCAGCCCGTATCGCCATGACCCGTTACATCAAGAGGGGCGGCCAGGTGTGGATCCAGATCTTCCCGGACAAGCCGGTGACGGCCAAGCCTGCCGAGACCCGTATGGGCAGCGGCAAGGGCTCCCCTGAGTACTGGGTGGCCGTGGTAAAGCCGGGCCGCATCCTCTTTGAGATGAACGGCGTTACCGAAGATATAGCGAAGGAAGCCATGCGCCTAGCCAGCCATAAGCTGCCTATCAAGTGCAAGTTTATCAGCAGGGCCAGCCAGGAGGCGGAGGCTGCTGAGCAAGCAAAGGGTGGTGAAGCTTGATGAAAGCTAAGGAAATCCGCGAATTTACAGCCGAGGAGCTGACCAGCAAGCTGGCCGGCCTGAAAGAAGAATTATTCAACCTGCGTTTTCAATTGGCTACCGGTCAGTGCGAGAACCCCATGAAGATCCGGGAAGTCAAAAAATCCATCGCCCGCATCAAGACCATCCAGCGGGAACGGGAATTGAAAGCCTAGGACGGCGCTGGGAACGAGGAGGAAGTAGTTGTGACTGAAGAGAGAAATGCCCGCGTTACCCGTGTGGGCAAGGTTGTCAGCGATAAGATGCAGAAGACCGTGGTAGTGGCCGTAGAGCGCTTCGTTCCCCATCCCCTCTACAAGAAGGGCGTGGAGAAGACCATCAAGTTCAAGGCCCACGACGAGAATAACGACGCCCATGTAGGCGACGTAGTGCGCATTATGCAGACCAGGCCCCTTTCAAAGGAGAAGTGCTGGCGGGTTGTGGAAATCTTGGAACGGGTGAAGTAAGGGACCGGCTAGAGACGGCGAGGAGGTAAATCCATGATCCAGCAACAGACTATACTTAATGTCGGTGACAACACCGGCGCCAAGAAGGTTATGTGCATCCGGGTGTTAGGCGGCTCCTACCGCAAATACGCTAACATCGGCGACATCATCGTGTGCGCTGTTAAAGATGCATCACCCGGCGGCGTTGTCAAGAAGGGGGACGTAGTGAAGTGCGTAGTGGTCCGCACCGCCAAGGGGGTGCGCCGGCCGGACGGCTCCTACATCCGCTTCGACGAGAACGCGGCAGTGGTGATCAAGGACGACAAGAGCCCTAGAGGCACCCGTATCTTTGGGCCTGTAGCCAGGGAACTGCGGGATAAGGACTTTATGAAGATTATCTCTCTGGCACCGGAAGTGCTGTGAGGGCTTAGGCTTAAGGAGGTGTTCTTAACATGGCGGAGGCTGTAAAGCTGCATGTTAAAAAAGGCGATACCGTGCTGGTGCTGTCCGGCAAGGACAAGGGCAAGCAGGGCAAGATCACCGAGGCCCTGCCCAAGAAGGGCAAGGTGCTGGTAGAGGGCATCAACCAGGTGAAGCGGCATACCAAGCCTGGCGGCGCCAACCCCCAGGGCGGCATCATCACCAAGGATGCCCCCCTCTACGCCAGCAAGGTGATGCTGGTGTGCCCGGCCTGTAAAAAGCCTACCAGGATCAAGAAGGCCCTGGTAGACGGGGTCAGGGTGAGGGTCTGCAAGAAGTGCGGCGAACAGATCGATAAATAAGGGCCTATTCAGAAAGGATGAGCTTACTAGATGGCAAAGACCAGACTGCAAGAGAAGTACTTGTCTGAAGTCGTAAAGGGCTTGCGGGACAAGTTCCAATACAAGAATGTGATGGAGATACCCAAGCTGGAAAAGGTAGTCATCAACATGGGCGTAGGCGAGGCCGTGGCCAACAGCAAGCTGCTGGAGGCCGCCGTAGGGGACATGACCCTCATCGCCGGCCAGAAGCCGGTCATCACCAAGGCCAAGAAGTCCATCGCCGCCTTCAAGGTGCGCACCGGCATGTCCATCGGCGCCAAGGTCACCCTGAGGGGGGACAGGATGTACTACTTCCTGGACAAGCTGATGAACCTGGCCCTGCCCCGGGTGCGGGACTTCCGCGGGGTGAGCCCCACCTCCTTCGACGGCAGGGGCAACTACGCCCTGGGCCTGAAGGAGCAGCTGATCTTCCCGGAGATCGACTACGACAAGATCGACAAGGTCAGGGGCATGGACATCATCATCGTTACCACCGCCAAGACTGACGAGGAGGCCCGGGAGCTGCTCAGGCTTTTGGGCATGCCCTTTAGCGCCTAAGTGAGGAGGGACTATTTTGGCAAAGACAGCCTTAATTGAGAAATGGAAGAAAGAGCCGAAGTTTAAGGTGCGCAGCTACAACCGCTGCAAGATCTGCGGCCGCCCTCACGGCTATATGCGTAAGTTCGGCCTCTGCCGTATCTGCTTCCGGGAGTACGCCTATGAGGGGGCCATCCCCGGCATCACCAAGGCCAGCTGGTAAGGCAACAGGAAGGAGGATACTGAAGCTATGGTAATGACCGACCCGATTGCTGATATGCTAACCCGCATCCGTAACGCAAACTCAGTCAATCATGACAAGGTGGAAATACCCAGTTCCAAGATCAAGGTGGCCATCGCCGAGATTCTGAAGGACGAGGGCTTTATTAAAGATTTCGAGCTCTTAGAAGACGACAAGCAGGGCATCATCCGCATCAGCCTCAAGTACGGCGCCAACAAGGGCAAGGTTATCTCCGGCATCAAGCGCATCTCCAGGCCGGGCCTGCGGGTTTACTCCCAGAAGGACCAGCTGCCCAGGGTGCTGGGGGGCCTAGGCATCGCCGTGATCTCCACCTCCCAGGGCCTGATGACCGATAAGGCTGCCCGCAAGGCAGGACTAGGCGGCGAAGTGCTGGCCTATGTTTGGTAAGGGGGTGCTGGTCCGTGTCTAGAATTGGCAAGCTGCCTATCACCGTCCCCGCCGGGGTTACGGTTACTATCGACGACAACACCGTGGTGGTGAAGGGCCCCAAGGGGGAGCTGTCCCGCCACATCAACAAGAAGATGAAGCTGACCTTGGACAAGGGCGTGCTCACCGTAGAGCGCCCGGACGATGAAAAGGAAAGCCGCTCCCTCCACGGCCTCTCCCGCACCCTGATCAACAACATGGTGCTGGGGGTGACCGCCGGCTTCAGCAAGACCCTGGAGATCCAGGGGGTAGGCTACAGAGCCGCCAAGCAGGGCAGCAACATTAACTTCACCCTGGGTTTCTCCCATCCTGTGGTTAAGGAGCCTCCTGCCGGCATCAGCTTCGACGTACCCGCTCCCAACAAGATCGTGGTGCAGGGCATAGACAAGGAGCTGGTAGGGGCCGTAGCCGCCGACATCCGCTCCCTCCGTCCCCCCGAGCCTTACAAGGGCAAGGGCATCCGCTACGAGGGCGAGCACGTACGGCGCAAGATCGGCAAGGCCGGCGCCAAGGGCAAGAAATAGGCGCTAAAGGAAGGGAGTGAAACTCTTGCTTAAGAAGATTGATAAAAACGCTAGAAGGCAGAAACGCCATCTTCGTTCCCGCAGATACATCAAGGGCACCCCTGAGCGGCCCCGTCTCAACGTCTTCCGCTCTCTGGCCCACATCTACGCCCAGGTGATCGATGACGTGGCCGGCGTCACCCTCTGCTCCGCCAGCACCATGGAAAAGGAGCTGCGGGGAAGCTACGGGGGCAACGTAGCCGCCGCCAAGGTGGTAGGCCGGCTTGTGGCTGAGCGGGCCCTGGGCAAGGGCATCAAGGCCGTAGTCTTCGACCGGGGGGGCTACATCTACCACGGCCGGGTGGCCGCCCTGGCTGCCGCAGCTAGGGAAGCAGGCCTAGAATTCTAGGAGAAGGAGGGAATAAAGTGGCAAATTTTGAAAAACAAGACAGCGAACTGCAGGAAAAAGTAGTCTTCATCAACCGGGTTGCCAAGGTCGTCAAGGGCGGCCGCCGTTTCTCCTTCGCCGCCCTGGTCTGCGTAGGTGACGAAAACGGCCACGTAGGCATGGGCCTGGGCAAGGCTGCCGAGGTTCCCGAAGCCATCCGCAAGGGCGTGGAAGATGCTAAGAAGAGCATGATCAGCGTGCCCCGGCTGGGCACCACCATCCCCCATCCCATCATCGGCATCTACGGCGCCGGCAAGGTGCTGCTGAAGCCTGCTGCGGAAGGTACCGGCGTCATCGCCGGCGGTCCGGTCCGTGCCGTCCTAGAGCTGGCCGGCATCAGGGACATCCTGACCAAGTCCCAGGGCTCCAGCAATCCTAACAACGTAGTCCGGGCCACCATAGAGGGGCTGAAGTCCCTGAAGAGCGCCAAGACGGTGGCCGCCCTGCGGGGCAAGACTGTGGAAGAGCTGCTGGGCTGAGGAGGAAGAAGCTATGGCAAAGATAAAGATTACCCTGAAGCGCAGCCTGATCGGCTATCCCCAGGACCAGCGGCGCACCGTGAGGGCCCTGGGCCTGCATAAAATCAACTCCTGTGTAGAACAAGAAGACAACCCCACTATTCGCGGCATGGTGCACAAGGTGAACCATTTGGTGAAGGTGGAGCCTGTTACGGAATAAGAGAGGGAGGTTCATAAGATGGATTTATCTCAGTTGTCTCCCGCACCGGGATCCCATAAAAGACGGGTTCGGGTAGGCAGGGGCCTAGGCAGCGGCCTGGGCAAGACTGCCGGCAAGGGCCAGAAGGGGCAGAAGTCCCGCTCTGGCGGCGTGAAGCGGCCCGGCTTTGAAGGCGGCCAACGCCCCCTTTACCTGCGCCTGCCGAAGCGGGGCTTCTACAACAAGTTCGCCAAGCACTATGTGGCCCTCAATGTGGAAGAGTTGAACCGCTTTGACGACGGGGCCGTGGTAGACGCGGTGGCCCTGGTGGAAGAAGGGGTAGTGAAGGATGTGAAAGACGGCATCCGCATCCTAGGCGATGGGGAGCTGAAAAGGAAGCTCACCGTCCGGGCCAACGGCTTCAGCAAGACTGCTGAGAAGAAGATCATCTCCGCCGGCGGCAAGGTAGAGGTGATTTAAAGTGCTGGCAGCCCTTGCTAACATCTTCAGAATAACAGAACTTAGGCGCAAGGTGATCTTCACCCTGGCCATGTTCATCGTATTCAGGGCTGGCACTCATATCCCCGTTCCCGGCGTCAACGCCTCCATCATCGAGCAGCTCTTCCGCAGCGGCAACCTGCTGGGGCTGCTGGACATGTTCAGCGGCGGTGCTCTCAGCAAATTCTCTGTTTTCGCCATGAGCATCACCCCCTACATTAACGCATCTATCATTCTGCAGCTGTTGAAGGTAGTAGTCCCCACCTTGGAGCAGTGGTCCAAGGAGGGGGAGGAAGGCTATAAGAAGACCAACAAGCTCACCCGTTACATGAGCGTGGGCCTGGCCTTCATCCAAGCCTGCGGCATGGCCTACGGCCTCAGGGTGGCTATCAACAATCCCAGTATCTTCTCCATCCTCTTGATAGCCCTCTCCCTGACCACCGGCACCATCCTGCTGATGTGGATAGGTGAGCAGATTACCGCCCAAGGGGTGGGCAACGGCATTTCCCTCATCATCTTCGCCGGCATCGTCTCCCGGCTGCCTGACGGCCTCAGGATCATCTATCAGTACTTACAGGCCGGTACCGTCAACCTGTTGAACGTGATCATGTTCGCAGCCATAGCCCTGGCCGTGGTGGTCTTCGTAGTGGTGATCACCCAGGGGGTGCGCAAGATCCCGGTCCAATACGCCAAGCGGATAGTCGGCTCCAGAACCTACGGCGGGCATAGCAGCTACCTGCCCCTCAAGGTGAACCAGGCAGGGGTCATCCCCATCATCTTCGCCTCCTCGGTGCTGATGTTTCCGGCTACGCTGGCCCAGTTCGTGGACGTACCCTGGGTCAAGGCCATGGGCCAGTACTTCGCCTGGGGCTCCTGGCTCCACACCGTGCTCTACGTGCTGATGATCATCTTCTTCACCTACTTCTACACCGCGGTCAGCATGAACATAGTGGATCTGTCGGATAGTTTGAAGAAGAACGGCGGCTTCATCCCCGGCCTGCGGCCTGGGAAGCCCACCACCGACTACATCGACCGGGTTATGAGCCGCATAACCCTGGCGGGAGCGGTGTTCCTGGCCTTGATCGCCCTCACTCCCCACGCCATAGGCTGGGCTACAGGGGTGGAAGGCATCTACTTCGGCGGCACCGCCCTCCTCATCGTGGTAGGCGTGGCGCTGGATACCATGAAGCAGGTAGAATCGATGGTGATCATGCGGCATTACCATGGCTTTATGAAATAGGAGGAAGGCTATGTATATTATCTTGATGGGCCCTCCGGGAGCTGGCAAAGGCACCCAGGCCGAAAAGTTAGTAGAAGAGTTCCACATCCGCCACATCTCCACCGGAGATATGTTCAGGGCCGCCGTGAAGGCCGGCACTGAGCTAGGCAAGGAAGCTAAAAAATACATGGACGCCGGCGGCCTGGTGCCAGACGTGGTGACCATCGGCATCGTCCGGGAAGGCCTCTCCAAGCCGGAGTGCCAGGCCGGCTTCATGCTGGACGGCTTCCCCCGCACCCTGGAACAGGCCCAGGCCCTGGACGGCATCCTGGCCGAGCTGGGCATCAAGCTGGACGGGGTGGTGAACATCTCCGTTCCAGATGAGGAGCTGGTGGGCCGGGTGACCGGCCGGCGGCTCTGCCGGGCCTGCGGCGCCACCTACCATGTGAGCTTCAATCCTTCCAAGGTGGAGGGGGTGTGCGACAAGTGCGGCGGCAGCCTCTACCAGCGGGACGACGACAGCGAAGCCACGGTGAAGAACCGGCTGGCCGCCTATCACGCCCAGACAGAGCCCCTCATCGCCTACTACAAGCAGCAGGGGGTGTACAAGGGGATTGACGGCCTCCAAGCTATCGACAAGGTATATGCCGATGTTAAGGCCAGCTTGGGGAAATAAGGAGGTAGGGCCGTGTCCAAACAGGATGTAATCGAAGTTGAAGGCACTATTCTTGAGGCGTTGCCTAACGCTATGTTCAAGGTGCAGCTGGTGAACGGCCACCATGTGCTGGCCCACATCTCCGGCAAGATCCGCATGAACTTCATCAAGATACTGCCTGGGGACAAGGTTACTGTGGAGCTTACCCCCTACGACCTTAATCGGGGCAGAATTACCTATCGTTATAAATAAGAGCGCAGGCAAGGAGGTTAACGTTATGAAGGTAAGACCGTCTGTGAAGCCTATTTGTGAAAAATGCAAGGTCATTAAACGCAAGGGCCATGTAATGGTTATCTGCGAAAACCCTAAGCATAAACAAAAACAAGGATAAGGAGGTGTACCACAGTGGCACGTATTTCTGGTGTTGATTTACCTAGGGATAAACGGATAGAATATGCCTTGCCGTACATCTACGGCATCGGCCTCACCCTCTCCCGGGAGATACTGGCTAAGACCGGCATCAACCCTGACACCCGGGTGCGGGATCTGACAGAGGAAGAAATAGCCAAGCTACGTGAGACCTTGGACCACGGGTACAAGGTGGAAGGCGACCTCCGCCGGGAGGAGTCCCTCAACATCAAGCGCTTAATCGAGATAGGCAGCTACAGGGGGCGGCGGCACAGAGCCGGCCTGCCTGTCAGGGGCCAGAACACCAAGAACAACGCCCGTACCCGCAAGGGGCCTAAGCGCACCATCGCCGGGAAGAAGAAATAGGTAGCGAAGGAGGGATAAAGCAGTGGCTGGCAAGAAAGTAGTTCGTAAAGTAAAAAAGGTTAGCAAGAACATCATCAACGGTGTAGCCCACATCCGCTCCACCTTCAACAATACCATCGTCACCATCTCCGATACCGATGGCAACGTGCTGAGCTGGGCTTCTGCCGGCGGCCTGGGCTTCAGGGGCAGCCGCAAGAGCACCCCCTTCGCCGCCCAGATGGCTGCCGAGCAGGCGACCAAGGCGGCCATGGATCACGGCCTAAAGTACGTAGAGGTTTACGTGAAGGGCCCCGGCGCCGGGCGGGAAGCCGCCATCCGGGCCCTGCAGGCAGCAGGCTTGGAAGTGAACTCCATCAAGGACGTCACTCCCATACCCCACAACGGCTGCCGTCCGCCTAAGCGGAGAAGAGTGTAAACGGAGGTGTAATTAGATGGCTATTGATAGAACACCTGTGCTGAAAAGATGCAGAGCCCTGGGGCTGCCCCCTGCCTTCTTAGGCGTTAGCAAGGAATCCAAGCGCCAGGTTAGACGGCAGAACAGGAAGAAGAGCGAATACGGCATCCAGTTGACGGAAAAGCAGAAGGCCAAGTTCATCTACGGGGTGCTGGAGAAGCAGTTCCGCAGCTACTACGACCGGGCCAAGAAGATGGAAGGCATCACCGGCGAGAACCTGCTGATCCTCCTGGAGAGAAGGATAGACAACGTAGTGTTCCGCCTGGGCCTGGCCACCACCCGCCGGCAGGCCCGCCAGCTGGTGACCCACGGCCACATCGCCGTGAACGGGCGGCGGCTGGACATCCCCTCTGCCTTGGTGAAGGCCGGGGACGTGGTTACGGTTATGGCCAACAGCCGGGCTAAGGAGTATTTTAAGGGCATGGACGAAACCCTGGCCGGGAAGGTGGTTCCCCCCTGGCTGGTACTGGACGCCCCCGCCCTGGGCGGCAAGGTGGATCGTTATCCCACACGTGAGGAAATAGATGTTCCTATCGAAGAGCACTTCATCGTCGAGCTGTACTCTAAGTAATAACAGCCTGGGCCTCCGGAGAGGGAGGCGCACAGTAGTAAGACGTGAAAGGAGGAGGCTTTTCCCGTGATTGGAATAGAAGATCCTAAATTGGTTACATCCGAAATCGATGGCCGGCATGGCACCTTCGTTTGGGAACCTTTGGAGAGAGGCTACGGCATTACCCTGGGTAATAGCCTGCGTCGGGTTTTGCTTTCTTCCTTGCCTGGCGTAGCCGTCTACTATGTACTGATTGACGGGGTTTTGCATGAGTTTTCCACCATCCCCGGGGTACGGGAGGACGTGGCGGACATCATCCTCAACATCAAGGCCCTCTGCCTGAAGATGCACGGTGACGACGAGGAGAAGACCCTCTACCTGGAGTGCAGCGGTGAAGGAGAGGTTACGGCGGCCAACATCCAGGCGGACGCCGACGTGGAGATCCTCAACAAGGATCTGCACATCGCCACCTTGGACACGGATGGCCGTCTGAAGATGGAAATCCATGTGAAGAGGGGCAGGGGCTATGTGCCGGCGGACAAGAACAAGCAGGAAGACCAGCCCATAGGCATCATACCGGTGGACTCCATCTTCTCTCCCATCACCAGGGTGCAGTTCGCCGTCAGCGATACCAGGGTAGGCAACATCACCAACTTTGACAGGCTCACCTTGAACGTATGGACCGATGGCAGCATCACCCCGGATGCGGCGGTGAACCTGGCGGCCCAGATCCTCATCGACTACCTGAACCTGTTGAAGATAGGGGAGAGCGAAAGCCAGGCGGTCATCGCCCCCAGCGGCAAGGAGGAGGCGGAGGGGAAGCAGAAGCCGGCGGACGGGCCGGACACCATGCCCATCGACGAGCTGGACCTGTCGGTGCGCAGCAACAATTGCCTGCGCCGCCACGGCATCCTGGTAGTAGGGGACCTGGTGAAGATGAACGAAGAGGACCTGATGAAGGTGCGTAACCTGGGGAAGAAGTCCTTAGACGAGATCAAGAAGAAGCTGGCTGACTTTGGCTACAGCCTGGCCAAGGCCGGCGAGGAATGACGAGGAGGAAAAGCACATGGCATATAGAAAGCTGGGCCGTAATTCCAGTAACCGGAAGGCACTGTTTCGCAGCATACTCACTTCCTTCTTCAGATACGGCAGAATAGAGACCACCATCACCAAGGCCAAGGAGGTGGCCTCTCTGTCCGCCCACCTGCTGACCTTGGCTAAGCGGGGGGACCTTCATGCCCGCCGCCAGGTGGCTGCCGTACTGTTGGACGAGGGAGTGACCAAGAAGCTGTTTGACGAGATCGCTCCTAAGTACAAGGACAGGCCGGGCGGCTACACCCGGATCTACCGCACCGCCCCCCGGCGGGGGGATGCGGCCGAGATGGCCATTATCGAGCTAGTCTAGGCTCCAAGGGCTCTTTTAAAGCAGGGAGGCAGCTTCCTGCTTTTTCTCTGCCCCTGCCTGGTCCAGAAGAAGGGGCAGGCCCGGGCCTGGGACAGGAGGTATGTCATGCTGAGCAAAAGCTTTATCGAATTCTTATACGAGGCGGCCTACATCCAGCGCTGGAACGACCACATCCGCCCTAACGGCTTTACGGAACTGGACAAGCAGGCCCACAAGATGATGATCATGTACGTGCTGGCCCGCCATGAGGAGGACGACCACGGGGCGGCGCTGGACTGGCAGGTGCTGATCGAGGGGGGCATCTTCGAGTTCTTGCACCGCAACGTGCTCACCGACATCAAGCCGCCGGTCTTTCACGAGCTGATGCGCAAGCAGGGGCCGGCCTTGAACGAGTGGGTCTACCAGGAGCTGCAGCGCCGCATCCCCGATATCGACCCAGACTTTTTGGCCGCCCTGGGCCGCTACTTTGCCGACGACGGGGCCCACAAGAAGGAGAAGCAGCTGCTGCGGGCCGCCCACTACCTGGCCAGCCAGTGGGAGTTCGACATCATCTACCACTTTAACCAGGGCATCTACGGCATCGACGACACCAAGCAGGCCATCGAAAGCGAGCTGGAGGAGCACTTCGACCTGGCAGGGGTGCAGAAGCTGGCCCTGCAGGGGAAGACGAAGAAGTTCATCGACCTGGTAGGGCAGCTGCGCTTCCAGAAGCGCTGGGCCCAGAGCCCCCGGGTGCCGGAGACCAGCGTGATGGGCCACATGCTGTTGGTGGCCATCATGGGCTACTGCTGCGCCAGGGAGCTGGGGGCCTGCAAGGAGAGGCTGGTGGACGACTTCTTCTGCGGCCTCTTCCACGACCTGCCGGAGGTGCTGACCAGGGACATCATCTCCCCTGTGAAGCGCAGCGTAGAGGGGCTGGACAACCTGATCAAGGAGATCGAAAGGCGGATGGTAGAGGACAAGCTGCTGCCCCTGCTGCCCTCCTCCTGGCACCAGGACATCAATTACTACACCCAGAACGAATTCAAGGACAAGGTGCTGCTAGAGGGGAAGGAGGTGCTGGTGGACACCGCCGCCATCAACGAACGCTACAACGTGGACGGCCAGGGCTACAGGCCGGTGGACGGCAGCATCATCAAGGGCTGCGACAACCTGGCGGCCTTCGTGGAGGTGTGGCTGAGCCGGGCCTGCGGCATCACCTCCAAGCACCTGTTGCAGGGGGAGGAGAGCCTGCGGAGGGACTACAAGGACAGGGTGATCGGGGGCATAGACTTCGGGGCCCTCTTTGACCAGTTCCCGCCCCAGTAGGGGTCAG
>CAZXKQ010000029.1:0-22863 GCA_964641395.1 uncultured Phascolarctobacterium sp.
TCATTTCCATTCCCCCAGCGAAGCCTGCCAAATTTTAGCAAAACTCCCCTCTTCAATAGCCGCACTAAAAGGCTGGCCTAGAAAGGCGTCTATTATTGCCAGCACAGCTTGAAAATCCACTGTACGGGAACCCATTTTGCCTAAAAAGGCCTTCCATTTCATCTGCATGGGAGCGTTTTCCGCAAAAGCCATAGCCAGACTTCCCTAGACGACGCAGAAACTCCTCCTGACAGAAAAGTTGCAAACATAGTTGATAGCTTCTTCCACTGGCCTTCGCCTTATTTTTTAAGCGCGCTAGCACGGAGGCTGCAGGGTCAGCCATTGAGCAACACCTCCATAAGGTTCATAAGCTTGCCGTATAAGTGCATTTCTTTCCCATAGAGGGAAAGTTTAGCGAGATCCTTCTCTTCATCTGCCACATAGGCCTTTACTGCCTTATTGAAAGTCTCGTGGTCAAGCCGGGTGCGGTATTTAAAACAATCACAGATGGTTCTTTCTCGATCATAGACAGGAAGTTCGACACCGTTAAAAGCTTCTACAGTCCTCCCCAATTCCCAAAACTCCTTAGCTACATAGTAAGCCTTGAGGGGAAGGAGCGCAAAGTTCCTCACCGCTCGAACCGAGGTCCTAGGCACAGCGACAGACCAAGCCCTAGGCAGAAAGTCGCTGTAGCCGTAGTGAAACAAAGCTGATTCAACGCAAACAATGCCTTGGGGGAAGAGTTCTTGCAGGATTTGCTCATCACTAGGGTCTTTGCCCTGGGGTAAACAATAAAAGCCTCTTTTGATTCTTGTGATGTAACCCTCTTTACACAGAGCCGCTGCCTCATAGGGACTTATACCCGCTGCTGCCAACTCCCTACTCCCTACCAAGCCGCCCCTCTCTGCGATCACTTTGGCTGCAAGTTCTTTTTTGCTCCAGGTCATTAGTAAGATGCCAACTTTCTACATGCAGATTTTAAAAATTGTATGTACTTATTATGACATAGGCCGCTACAAAATGCAACAGTTTTTACAATAAAGAACGGCACCTAAAAAATTCTTCAGCCTCCGCTACCCCTGGCAGCGCCTCTTCGAGGTGGAAGTGAAGCTGAAGCAGGGCTGAGGTAGCTGTAGAGCCTAGCCCCCGGCCAGGCTACAAAGGCATTGACTTTTTCCTCTTTCTCGCATACAATTAAAGGTGGACAAGGAAGTCACGGCAGGGTTTCTTTTGTCCCTTTTTTCTAACTGCTGTATTTTGAGTAAGGAGGAGTTATTATGATGGTTTCCCTGCGCAAAAGACTGGCCCAGGCCGCTGCCGCCACCCTGCTAGCCACCAGCATGGCGGTAAGCTTCACTGCGGTGAAGAGCGTAGAGGCTGCTGCCTACCCGCCTATACGCAACACAACAGTGGGCCTGGCCCTCTCCACCAGCGACCTAGCTGACGCTGTAGGCCAAAAAGTTCTGGAAGATGGGGGCAATGCTATTGATGCGGCCGTGGCCGTAGGCTACGCCCTGGCCGTAACCCATCCCTCTGCCGGCAACATCGGCGGTGGCGGCTTCGCCATCATCCACCTGGCCGACGGCAGTGACGTGGCCCTAGACTTCAGAGAAAAGGCTCCCCTAGCCGCCACCAGGGATATGTACCTGGACAAGGACGGCAACGTCATCCCCAATGCCAGCCTCATCGGCTACAAGGCCGCCGGCGTACCCGGTAGCGTAGCCGGCATGAGCGCCATGCTGGAAAAGTACGGCACCAAGAGCTTGGCCGAACTGCTCAAGCCCTCCATTGAACTGGCTGAGAAGGGTTACACCATCTCCCATCATGAGGCGGTAGTCCTGAAGGATTACGAGAAGCTCTTCCAGCAGTTCCCCTCTAGCGAAAAGTACTTCCTCCATGCAGACAAGACCACCTACAAGGAAGGGGAGCTGTTCATCCAGAAGGACCTGGCCAAAACCCTGAAGCTCATCGCCAAGGAAGGGCCGGACGCCTTCTACAAGGGGAAGATCGCCGACCTGATCGCAGCCGATATGGCTAAGAACGGCGGCCTGATCACCAAGGAAGACCTGGCCCAGTACAATGTAGTGTGGCGGGAGCCGGTGAAGGGCTCCTACCGGGGCTATGGCATCATCTCCATGAGTCCTCCCAGCTCTGGCGGCATCCATGTAGCCCAGATCTTGAACGTGATGGAAAACGCCGATGTAGCCAAGATGGGCCCCGGCTCTGCTGACAAGATCCACCTGATGGCCGAGGCTATGCGCTATGCCTATGCTGACCGCTCCGAGTACCTAGGGGATCCCGACTTCGTAAAGGTTCCCCAAAAAGAGCTGATGAGCAAGGACTACGCCAAACAGATCTACGCCAAGATCGGCCCCAAGGCCACTCCCAGCGCCGAAGTACGGCCGGGCCTGACCCTGCCTGAGGGCACCCACACCACCCACTACAGCGTAGCTGACAAATACGGCAACGCAGTGGCAGTCACCTACACCATCAACGCCCTCTACGGCTCTGCCGCCTGTGTAGACGGGGCCGGCTTCCTGCTCAATGACGAGATGGACGACTTCGCCGCCAAGGCCGGCGTGCCCAACCAATTCGGCTTGGTAGGCAACGATGCCAACTGCATCCAGCCTCAGAAGCGGCCTCTCTCCTCTATGTCCCCCACCATCGTAACCAAGGACGGCCAGCTGTTCATGGTTCTGGGCAGCCCTGGCGGCTCCCGTATCATCACCACCGTGCTCCAGGTTATCTCCAACGTCATCGACCACAAGATGGACATCAGCGAGGCTGTAAGCTATCCGCGGGTACACATGCAGTGGCTGCCTGACGAACTGAGGATCGAAAAGGACGGCGTAGCGGTAGATGCTGCCGCCAAGTTGGAGGCCATGGGCTACAAGTTGCACACCCAGGGTCTGATGGGCGACGTCAACGCCATCATGGTAGACCAAAAGCACGGGGTGTTCTACGGCTCCCATGATCCCCGCAGCAAGGCTGGCGAAGCCCTAGTTTACTAAGCTAGCTGTCAAGATGCGGGGCCACGGTTCAGCCTCGCCCTAGCTTAGGAGCGCCCTAGCACCCCTAGCAGGCCTTACACCTTACACATCAACACCCTTCTCTCCCTGTAAGCCTAAGGGCCGCCGGCGAGGGAAGGGTGCTTTTTTGCCTAAGCGGGAAAGAAACTAGCTCTTCCCCTTAATTTTGTAGTTTTGATGTGACAAAATCGATAAAATAAAAAGTTTGTCACATCAATGTTATCAAGTTTACTTTTTCTCGCAGCCGTGCTATACTGGGAGGAAGGGAGGTGAGCCTATGGAGCTAAAGGCTAGGAAGCGTTATTTGGCCCAGTTAACCGCTTTTCAGGATACTGGTTTGATCAAGGTCATAAGCGGCATCCGCCGCTGCGGCAAGTCCAGCCTGCTGCAGCTGCTGGCCGCCCAGCTGCGCTCCTCCGGGGTGGAAGAAGGGCAGCTCATAGCCATGAATTTTGAGTCCCTCCAGTACGGAGAGCCCAACGGCACCGACCTCTACCACTACGTCATGGCCCGGCGGCTGCCGGGAAAAAGGCTCTACCTCTTGTTAGACGAGGTACAACAGGTTCCCGGCTGGCAGAAGGCCATAACATCCTTCCAAACGGACCTAGACTGCGATATCTACATAACCGGCTCTAATGCCTTCCTCCTCTCCTCCCAGCTGTCTACCTACTTGGCCGGCCGCTACGTGGAGCTTAAGATGCTCCCCCTCTCCTTTGCTGAGTTTTTGGACTTCCAGGATTATAGCTTGGAGCCCTACACTTCTCCCCTGGGAGGGGAAAGAAGGCGGGCCCTGAATAAGCTGGGGCAGCAGGTGGAGCTGCGGGAGCTGCTAGAGGCCTACATCCGCTACGGCGGCATGCCGGCCCTGCGGGAAACCGGCCTGAACCAGCAGAGGGTGGCTATGTTGCTAGACGGCATCTACTCTACCGTAGTGATGCGAGACATTTTAGAGCGGGGCCGGCTCCAGGAGCAGCGGGCCGTCACTGATGCCCTCTTGCTGCGCAAGCTCATCCTCTTTTTGGCGGATAACGTGGGCAGCAGCATCTCCGCCCGCTCCATCGGCAGAACCTTGGTGGCAGAGGGCCTGCTGAACCAGGGCAGACACCGGGGCCTGCCAGCAGTGCAGACCATCTCTGCCTACCTCACCGCCCTGCTGGAAGCCTATGTTTTCTACGAAGTGAAGCGTTTCGATATCCGGGGACGGGACTTTCTCCGCACCCTGGGCAAGTACTACATCGTGGACACCGGCCTGCGCAACTACCTGCTGGGCCAGCGAGGCGGCGATAGCGGCCACCTTTTGGAGAACGTGGTCTTCCTAGAGCTGTTGCGCAGGGGCCAGGCTGTAGCCGTAGGCAAATTGGGGCAGCGGGAGATAGACTTCGTGGTCACCGCCCAGGGTTCTAAGCAGTACATCCAGGTGACGGAAAGCCTCTCTGCCCCGGAGACCAGGGAGAGGGAACTGGCTCCCCTGCTGGCCATAGCCGATAATTATGAGAAGCTGGTCATCACCCTGGAGCCTAGCCTGGACAGCGACTACAGAGGCATAAAGATCGTCAACATAGCGGACTTCCTCCTAGAGGAAGGGCTTTGAGCCAGCACCTGAAAAGGCCTGCCATCCCCCACCGGGGCGGCAGGCCTTAAACTGTATAGCCCTTAGAGGCAAAAGGCCGCATAGAGGGGAACCAGCCTCAGCCCTCCCTGCCGGCCGAAATTCTTAAGGGAGAGGCGGAGGGCGCAAGAGGGCTGATAGGTATTCACAAAGACGTTGAGGCTGCGGGAGCGGACATGCTCCCCCTTTTTCACCTCCAGCGGGATGAGCTGGCCGCCCTTCTGCAGCACAAAATCCACCTCGGCGGTATTGCCGCTCTCCCAATAGTAGAGGTCGTAGCCCTTAGCCGCCAACTGCTGGGCCACGTAGTTTTCCGTCACCGCTCCTAGGAAGGTGTTCCCCTCCCCTGTCAGCACCGTCTGGGGAGAGAGGCCGGCCTTCATGGTCAGCAGGCCTACATCCCCTAGGTAGAGTTTGAAGGCTGCTAAGTCCGCATAGGCGGCGAGAGGTTCCCAGGCCTGCTTAAGGCGCTGGCATTTCAGCACCACCCCGGCCAGGGCCAGCCATTCAAGGGCAGGGCCGAAGAAGGCGGCGCTGCCGCCTCGCTGCACCACCTTGTACTGAAACTTTTTGTTCTCCTTGGCCAACTGGGCCGGTATCGAGTTGTAACAGGCCCGGATCTTCACGCTGTCGGCAGTGCTGGCGTATTTAGCCATATCCGCTATATAGCCGTTCAGGATTTCATTCTGGAGGGGTGGCACGTCCAGCAGGCTGCCTCCACGGCAGAAGGCCTTGACGCAGGCTGGCAGGCCGCCGATGAGCAGGTATTCCCGGTACAGCTCCACGGCCTCCTGGTGCAGGGCGGCAGGCAGGGGCTCCATCCCTGCATAGGCTGTGGCTATGGCCTCCCCCAGGGCAGCCTTCCCCCTGGCCCAGAGGTACTCTTCCAAGTCCAAGGGCTGGAGGGTGAGGGTTTGCACCTTGCCCACCGGGTAGGAATACTGCTGGCGGTTGATGGCCACTCCCAGGAGGCTCCCTGCCGCGGCCACGTGGAGCTCCGGCACTTCCTCGCAAAAATACTTTAGGGAGGTGAGGGCCCGCTCACAGGCCTGCACCTCGTCCAGGATGAGCAGGGTTTCCCCTGGCCTGATAGCTTCCCCGGTGGACGCCTCCAGGTAGCGGAGGAGGCGCTGGGGAGCTATGCTGTCCTTGAAAAAAGAGGCCAAGGCCTGGTTCGTCTCCAAATTTATATAGACCAGGTTTTTAAACTGTTCCTGGCCGAACTTCCTCAGGCTGTAGGTTTTGCCCACTTGGCGGGCGCCGTTGAGAAGCAGGGGCAGGCGGCCGTCAGCCTTATTCTTCCAGGCCAGCAGCTGTTTTTCTATCTTGCGCTTCATCCTCATCACCCCTTGGGCCCTATTTTAGCTCTTTTTGATAGTTAAGTCAAGAAAAATACGATATCATCCAACTTTTTCCCACTTAAAAATCAAAAGGCCCCCTGCCCTACCCTAGCCGCCCACCTGAAAAGGCCTGCCACCCCTCACCGGGGCGGCAGGCCGCTAGGGAAAATCGCTTAGCTTCTATACTCTGCTGCCTACTTACTCATCTTGGCTGATGGCGCCCTTCCGCTTGTTAAGGCGCTGCCAAATGAAGGCCAGCACTAAGAGGGCCACGCCGACAATGTCGGTTATGGTGCCCGGGATGATCATGCAGATGCCGCCTACCATGAAGACGGCGCGCTGGAAGATATTCAGCACATTCTGGCAGAAGCCGATCATGGCGATGGACACGCCCCACATGCCTACTACGGCGGTGAAGGCCGCATAGCAGATAGAGAGGGTGGTAGCATTGATCATCAACAGTTCGGGGGCCAAAACGAAGATGTAGGGCACGATGAAGGCCGCAATGGCCAGCTTAGCCGCAATAACGCCGCACTTCATAGGATTGGCGCCGGCGATGCCTGCACCGGCAAAGGCAGCCAGGGCTACAGGCGGGGTAACGTCAGCGACGATGCCGAAGTAGAAGGCGAACATGTGGGCGGCCAGCACCGGCACCTTCAGCTGGATCAGGGCAGGAGCCGCAATGGTGGAGGTGATGACGTAGTTAGCCGTAGTAGGTACGCCCATGCCCAGGATGAGGGAGGTGAGCATGGTGAAGAACATGGCCGGCAACAGCATGCCGCCGGAGAGGTCTAGGAGGGCGGTAGCCACTTTCAAACCTACGCCGGTCTTGGTAACCACGCCGATGATGATGCCGGCGGTGGCGCAGGCGATGAGCACGCCCAGCACCCCTTTAGAACCCTCGATGAGGCCTTGGACGATTTGCAGAGGAGAGATACGGGTGTTGGCCCGCAGGCAGGAGCAGACGATGGTGAGCAGGATGGCCGCCAAGGCTGCCCGCATGGGGGTGTAACCGGTAACCAGCAAGTAAACGATGGCGATGAGGGGGATGGCCAGATGGCCCTTCTCCATTACCAGATTCTTGAAGTTAGGCAGCTGATCCCGGGGGGTGCCCTTCAAGCCGTACTTTTTCGCCTCGTAGTGCACGCCCAGCCAAACGCCGATGTAGTACAGCACAGCCGGGATGACTGCGGCCTTGACTACTTCAAAGTAGGGCACGCCTACAAACTCGGCCATCAGGAAGGCGGCGGCGCCCATGATAGGAGGCATCAACTGGCCGCCGGTGGAAGCCGCAGCCTCTACGGCGCCGGCGAACTCAGGCCGGTAGCCTAGCTTCTTCATCATAGGGATGGTGAAGGAGCCGGTGCCTGCCACGTTGCCCACCGAGGAGCCGGAAACGGTGCCCATCAGACCGGAGGAGAGCACGGCTACCTTGGCAGGGCCGCCAGCTGCCCAGCCGGCAATGGCGTTGGCGATGTCGATGAAGAAGCGGCCCAGGCCGGTGGTCTCCAAGTAAGCGCCAAAGAGGATGAAGAGGTAGATGAAGGTGGACGATACGCCCATAGGCATACCGAAGATACCCTCAGTAGTGTAGAAGAGGTGGTCGAACATCTCCTGGACGCCCACCCCCCGGTGAGCCAGGATGCCTGGCACATAGGGGCCCATAAAGGCGTAGACCAGGAACAAGAAGGCCACGGTGATCATGGGCCAGCCCACTACCCGGCGGGCGGCCTCGAAGATCAAGATGGTGCCGATGATGCCGATGATGAAGTCCGTCTGGGTGTTCAACCCTGCCCGCAGCACCAGCTCGTCGTAGAAGACTACGATGTACATAGCGCAGCAGGCGCTGACAACGGCGAAGATCACATCTAGAGGATGCATGGAGTGCCGCGACCAAGAGCTCCTAGCCGGATAGAGCAAGAAGATGAGCAAGAAGCCGAAGGCTAGGTGGATAGCCCTCTGCAACATAGCGTCCAAGATGCCGAAGGTGGCGGTGTACAGCTGGAAGAGGGCGAAGAGTATGCAGATGGCGGAGATGATCTTGTCCCACAGGCCGGTCATCTCCCTTTTGTTTGACTCCTTATCAAACTTTTGCAACACCTCTTCCGCCGTCATCTCAGTCTTGGGAAGATCTTGAGCAGACATCTGGTGTTAACCTCCTCATATATCAATTAAAGCGCAAAATACTCCCGCAGCCAATACTGGTAGCGGTGCTCCACCCTGATGTCGATGGCAGAGCCGTGACCGAAGATGCCTACTAGGTCGTAAGAAGTCGAGCCGTGGTGGATGTGCTGCATGGCCTGACGGGCCACCCGCAGCTTCAGCTCCCGGTAGTGCCGGTTCTGCACCTGCAGAAAGCGGCCGTCCCCTGTTTGGCGCACCACTCCGTCGGCGGCAGAATAGGGGTAGCCCCAGCCCTGGGATTGGAAGATGGTATGGGTGAGGGTCAGCTCCCCTGCTCCCTCCACCCGGTAATATTCCAACCAGGGGGAGCGCTCCACCGAGTGGGTAAAGGCTATGTGCCAGCTATCCCCCGCCTCTGTAGGGAAGTACAGGCTCTTGCCCCCCTCCCCTGCCAGGGTGACCACCAGGCCCCAGCCGTAGCAGGCCAGGCCGGCCAAGGCCACAGCCAGCGCCACCAACACTATGCAGATAGTCTTTGGGAAAAAAGACCGGGAAGCGGCCCTCGCCGGCTCCCGGTCTTCAACACACGGCATAACCTAAGCTTCCTAACGAACCTATGTACTTATGATACTGTGCTTCCAGCCTACGGCTTATTTCTCTTTGAAGAACTTGTCTGCGCCGGGATGCAGCTTAACAGACATGCCGTCCATAGCAGTCTCTTTGCTGATTACAGCAGCGGCGGAATGGGACTGTTTAATCCGATCCAGATTGCTGAAGATGGCCTTGGTGATGTCATAGGCGGTCTTCTCATCCATCTTGTCGGTTACGCCCAGCATGC
Organism: uncultured Phascolarctobacterium sp.; assembly: GCA_964641395.1. Classification (GTDB taxonomy): domain Bacteria; phylum Bacillota; class Negativicutes; order Acidaminococcales; family Acidaminococcaceae; genus CANQBR01. Next base: position 8,920 of record CAZXKQ010000029.1, read on the forward strand.
AGCGGATGGCCAGGGCGGGGCAGTCAGCATCTTGCTTAGCATAGGTGCCCTTCTTGATGTTGATCTTGGTGTAGAAGGGGTACTGTTTGATGATGCCATCAGCCTTGTCAGCATCGATGGGGATCATCTGCACGTCGTTCTGAGCGGCGATGTCCTGGATGGCAGCGGTGGGGAAGCCGGCGGTGGTGAAGGCTACGTCAACGTTGCCGTCTTTCAGAGCGCTGGCAGCTTCACCGAAGGACAGGTACTGAACCTTTACGTCATTGTAGGTGATGCCGTAAGCGGCCATGATCTGACGGGCGTTGCACTCAGTGCCGGAGCCGGCGGCACCAACGGCGATGCGTTTGCCTTTGAAGTCGTTGATGGTCTTGATGCCGGTCTTCTTCAAGGTTACGATCTGCACGGTCTCAGGATAGAGGGTGGCGATGCCCAGCACGTTGGGAACCTTCTTGTCCTTGAACATCTCAGCGCCGTTAACGGCGTAGTAAGCGATGTCGTTCTGCAGGAAGGCGATCTCAACCTTGCCCTCTTTCAGCAGGTTAACATTGGCTACTGCGGCGCCAGTGGACTGGGCGGAAGCATTAGCCCCGGGGATGTTCTTGTTCAATACATCAGCTACAGCGCCGCCGATAGGATAGTAGGTGCCGGCAGTGCCGCCAGTAGCGATGTTCAAGAATTTTTGGGCTGCAGGCTTCTTATCCTCGGCCTTTTTGTCGCCGCCGCCACCGCAACCAGCAACAACAGAAGCCGCTACAGCCAAGCCTAGTACGGAAACTAAGAGTTTTTTCATGGATTTTCCCTCCTTGATTTCTTAATAAGCGCACGACTGACCTCGGACACACTCCAGGCCTGCAGCTTATTATCTCACTTCTACTTCTAGATAAAATGTAAAAATCCTGCAAACTTTTGCGGGTATCGGCCTCTTTCCCTAGATAAATTTTTACCGCCCCCTCCCCTGGAAAACCCACTGGCAAGGAGGGTGGAAGCTAGTTACGGCAATGGCAGAGGCCCCCTGCCTGGCAGGTGGAGGAGGCAGCTACATGAGGGTGGTGCCGCCCTCCGCCCCCTCCTCTTGGAAGATGAAGGCAGGAGAAGGATAGTAGAATTCACAGTGGTCGAAGTTGACCGTCTCGGTGGCGAAGCGCCTTAAAAGGGCGTAGGCCGTCCGCTCTTCAAAGTCGATTAGGTTGTCCTTGTTGATGTCTGCATCCTCCACTACCACGTAGAGGAAGGGAGGCACCTGGGGAGCGTCGGCAGGCACCTGGGAGCGGTCCAGGGGCAGGGAGGGCAGCACCCGTAAAAAGCCCTTAATATTGCCGTAGGCGTCTGACAGGCGGCACCGGTAGACATTGTCGTAAAGAGTACGGGCCACCTGTACCTGATAAGCATCTGAAGCCATACGCTTCCTCCTTTTCAGCTGGTTTTTTCTACCACCTTGGGCCTGGGCGCCAGGCTGCGGATGGTTATATTCACATTATTGACGTTCATCGCGGTCATGTACTCTACCCGCTGCTTGATCTTCTCCTGCAGGGCCCGGGTGACGTCGAAGACCTTGGCTCCATAGTAGAGGACCAGGTCCATGCTGATGACGATGCCCCGGCCGTTGCCGCTCCGCCGCCGCACGCTGACCCCCCTCAACCGCTGCACGTTGCCGTCCTTGGCGGCGATGAGGCGGATGATGTCCTCCACCGCGCTGTCCGACACCAGCAGCTTGCCGTAAAAGCTGAAGGGAGGCCGGACGATGCTCCTGTCCCCTTCCCTAGGCTCCCCATCGCTGGCGAAAAGGTTGTAGGGCAGGTCGGCAAAGTAGCCGGTAAAGTGGGGTTTCAGCTCCACATTAGGCACCGGCACCACGTGCTTGCCGTAGTGGAGCCGCTCATAGCGGGCCTTCTTGATCTCCGCCTTGGTCACCACCTGGTTGATGTAGACCCGCTGGATAGGCTCCGGCAGGCCTAAGCGCTCCAGGATGCGGTTCACCATGTTGTCAGAGGTGGCGATGACCAACAGCCGCCTAATGTCGCTTTTGGCCAGGGCCAGCTGCACGTTGCGGGCGTGCTCCGGGTCGGTGAAGATGGCCCGCTTCACCGCCTGGATCTTGTTATCTTCATTCTTGGCGGAGACCCCGGCCAGGATGTGGGTGCCCTTGATCAGCAGGCCGTCGTCGATGATGGCATCGCAGCCGTGAGCGTAGGCCACATTCACAGCCCGGTGGGACTTGCCTGTGCCGCTAGGCCCGACAAAGGCTACTACTTCCATGCTCTCCCCTTCCTGCTAGGCCTTGGCCTCAGCAGCTGCCAAACTTTCGGCCAGGGCGATGAGGGTGAGGGTGCCGAAGCCGCTGCCCCCCTTGCTCTTAAAGCCGGCAGCCTTCTCGCAGCTGGCCGTGCCGCCGATGTCCAAGTGGGCCCAGGGCAGGGTGGCAGGGACGAAGCTGCCGATGAAGAGGCCGCCGGTAATGCAGCCGCCCCCCGCCTTGCTGGCAGAGTTCACCAGGTCTGCCACCTCCCCCTTGATAGCCTCCTGGCAGTCAGGAGGGGTGGGCAGCTGCCACCACAGCTCCCCGGCCCGCCGGCCCACTTCCTTAATCCGGTAGGCCAGGCCGTCGTCAGAGGCGATGATGGCGCCTGTCTCCCTGCCTAGGGCGGTGATCACTGCCCCGGTCAGGGTGGCGATGTCAACTATGCGGCAGGCTCCCTGCCGGGCCGCATACCAGACTGCGTCAGCCAGGGCCAGCCTGCCCTCCGCGTCGGTGCTGATTACTTCAATGGTCTGGCCGCTGGCGGCGGTGACGATGTCCCCAGGCCGCTGGGCTCCCCCGCCCGGCATGTTCTCCGCACAGGCCAAGATAGCCAGGAGGTTGATAGGCAGCTTAAGCTCTGCTACCGCCTTGATAGCCCCTAGCACCGCGGCCGCCCCGGCCATATCATCCTTCATCTCTCCCATGTTGGCGCTGGGCTTGAGGGAGAGGCCGCCGCTGTCGAAGGTGATGCCCTTGCCTACGAAGGCGGTGTAGGGGGCCTCCCCTGCTCCCTGGTAGCGGAGGGTGATGAGCCTGGGCCCCTGGTCGCTGCCCTGGCCCACGGCTAAGAGGGCGCCGCAGCCTAGGGCCTCCAGGGCCTTGGGCTCCAACACCTCGCAGCCTAGGCCTAAATCTTTAGCCACCTGGCGGCACACTGAGGCCAAATCTTCCGGGCCCAGCTTATTGCCCGGCTGGTTCACCAAGTCCCGCACCAGGCTCACCGCCTGGGCCTTGTACTCTGCCCGCTGCAGGGCCGTCTCTGCCCCCTCGCAGCTGTTCACCAGCCCTAGCTGGCAGCTGGGGGCCTCCTCCACCTGGCCCTTGTACAGGTTGAAGTTGTAGGCTCCCAGGTAGAGGCCCTCGGCCACAGCTTCCACATAGTGGGCCCGCTTAGGGTTGAGGAGGATGGGGGCCAGCAGGAGGGCCTTGGAGCACTTGGCAGCCCTTAGGGCCCGGGCCGCCTCCCCGCCCCCCTGCCTAAAGGCGGGAGGCTTGCACTCGCTGCCCCTGCCGCAGCCCACCACCAGGAGCTGCTGCAGGCGGCCGCCGCTGAAGAGGCGGCAGCTGGAGACGGTGCCGATCTTAAAGGGCTCCTCCTTTTGCTGCAGCAGGGCGGCCACTCCCTGGAGCACCGGCTCAGGCAGGCCTAGCTTGCCTAAGCTGGCCTGGCACTCTTGACAGAGGAAGAAGACCAGGGCAGGGGCCTGCTCATAGGCGGCCTGCTCCTGGGTTATGCTGGTGATGTGGATATTGTTGACCATGATCTACCCCTCACTTATACTCCACTGCGCTAGTCAAAGCGTTGAGAAAACTTACTCCGCTGGCCCTGGACAGGCTCAAGTCGCTGACCACCACCTGCATCACCCGCAGCCTCTCCCCGCCCTCGTAGCAGGAGCCTAGGGAGTGGATGCAGTAGGGTATGCCGCTGGAAGAGCCTAGGTAGATGACGGCGTGACCGTTCATAAAGAGGGGGCTGCCTGGCTGGAGCCTGTTGATGATGCCTAGGCGGCCGGCCTCCCCCAGCCCCTCTGCCATCTGGTGGCGCTGGCCGGCGGTGAGCTCCTGCTGGTCCGCATCCCGCGGCAGCCTGATGCCCACTACCCGGTAGATGTTGTAGACGAGGCTGGAACAGTCTACGCTGTTCTTCAGGCCGCCCCAGCCGTAGGGGGCTCCGTACCACTTATAGGCCGCCCGGATGATGTTGTTGGCGGTATAGGGCAGGTAGCCTAGGTGGACCCGGGGGTTGCTCTTCAGGATCTGCACCTGCTCCCACTCCAGCCGGCCGTCCTTGCCTCTGGTAGGGGCGTTGAGCTTGTACACCCCCTCCGTCTCTTCCTTGATGGGCAGCCTGGCTCCCTGTTGGTAGCGCACCTGCTCCGCCCCCGTCTTCAGGAACAGCTCCCTATCGGTCACTACCAAGAACTTCTCCGGCTGCAAGTACTGCAGCCAGGTACTGTGGTCCACAAAGGCCACGTCCTGGCGGGAGAGCCAGCCGCAGTAGTTGGCGGCCTGGACGAAGTAAAAGTGCAGGTTGGCGCTGTCGTGGAGCACTGCCACTGGCTCCATAGGATCCAGCACTGTCTGCTGCAATACGTCGAAGTCCATGTCCCCCGGGGCGTAGAAGAGGCCCTCCCCGGTAGGCAGGGCCCGCAGGTTGGCCTTGCGCACGCAGAGGCCGTAGCGGACCTGCACCGTCTCCGGCACCTTGTCCACATTAGTCAGCCCCCGCAGGATGTTCTTGTAGTTGTCGCTGACCAGCAGGCCGGCCCGGTAGAGGTCGTCCTCCAGCACGGCGTAATCGCCCATCATGGACTTCACCACTTCCCCCTGCACCGTAGCCGGGTAGTTCACCAGGTCCACTACTGAAGGGGAGGCGGCCACCACCTGGCGGTTGAAGTTCTCCACGGCGGCAGGGCTCAACACCACTTGGTCACCCTTAGGATTGTTGTCCGTCCAATGAGCCGCAGACTGGAATTGGTCAAAGTGGCTGATTCCGGCGGCGGCCACAGGCAGGGCTGCTCCCAGGCAGAGGGCACCCGCTAGCAGGAGCGCCCAGAAGGTTTTTGCTAATCTCATCTTCATCCTCCTCTGGCCCGGCGGCCTCTCTCTGATTTATGGTAGAAAAAAGGTGTCTAGGCCTCACTAGACACCTTAATTATAGGCTTTTTAAAACTCTTTGTAAATACCCTGCTCCCTTTTGGCCTGGGCCCTGGCAGATACGTAGCTGCCCTCTACCACCGGGAAGCCCTTCTGCTGGATGAGCTTTTTGATGTAGGCCTTGAAGGGGCAGGGGCCGTGGTGGAAGTTTTCGCTGGCCATGCAGCTGGAAAGGTGGACCACTACGTCCTCCGCCGCCCCGAAGGCCGGGTGGGCGGCCAGCTTGCGCTTCAGGTGGGCCAGCTTGACAGCCACCTCCGCCCCGCAGCAGCCGCAAAATCTGGTGCCCAAATTTTAAAAGTTTACAATGAAATATTCTTACCTTCGAATATGGTTTTGGTGTTATAATTAAAATAGGAGTTGCAATGCAAGTGAGGAGGAGCTTACGGTGTCTCAGAAAACTATCGAACTTTATTTGATGGAAGGGAAAGCCGATGGTAGGTGGCGGGCATGGTTATCCAACTGGAACGGCCGTGCCTATAAAATCCCTCACGAGCACCTAAAATATTGTGCTGAACTATCAGACTTAAATGCCCCGGGCGTTTATTTCCTATTTGGCTGGGATGACGCAAATGGGAAATGGTTTATTTACATAGGCGAAGCTGACGATGTATGGAAGCGCCTGCTCCAGACCCATACCTTTGAAAAAGATGGCAGTTATTGGACAGAGGCGGTAATCTTCGTCACCCCAGACGGCACCCTAGATAAGGGACGGGTAAAGTACCTGGAAAACCGCTTCTATGAACTGGCAATCGAAGCCGGGAACTACCTAGTAAAAAATGCCAATACTCCTAAGCAATCCCCCTTGCCCGAACATGTCAAGAGCATGTTGGAAGAGTTCATCATCAATGCCATACTTATCCTGCCAGTTTTGGGATATAAAGCCTTCGTACCATCACCTTCCTCTGATAAGAGTGTCAATAAAAACCAGTCTGATCTACTCTACTTTAGCAGGAATAAGGGCAAAGGCGGCAAGGCCACTGGTAGGATCAGATCTGACGGCTTCTGGGTATTGAAGGGCAGCTACATCTACCCTCAAGTTGCTGAATACGCCCCTCCTGGCATCAAGAAGGCTAGAGCGGATCATGCGGCCAGCATTAGTGAGGAAGGCATCCTTTTAGATGACCTGTGTTTTGGCAGCCCCTCTTATGCTTCAGCTTTTGTTTGTGGTAAAAATTCCAACGGCCTCACTGAATGGAAGAATGCAGACGGAGTCCCTTTAAAGGCGTTGGACGCCACCTCAGAACCGACTTCTACGACTGCTGTCTCTGAAAGTAAGCCGTCTCAAGCTGCTCCTGCAAAGAAATCTCCGCAAACCGCGTCGGGTAAAAGTGTCAATAAGAACCAGTCCGGTCTACTCTACTTTAGCAGGAATGGGGGCAAAGGCGGCAAGGCCACTGGCAGGATCAGCTCTGACGGCTTCTGGGTATTGAAGGGCAGCTACATCTACCCTCAAGTTGCTGAATACGCCCCTCCTGGCATCAAGAAGGCTAGAGCGGATCATGCGGCCAGCATTAGTGAGGAAGGCATCCTTTTAGATGACCTGTGTTTTGGCAGCCCCTCTTATGCTTCAGCCTTTGTTTGTGGTAAAAATTCCAACGGCCTCACTGAATGGAAGAATGCAGATGGAGTCCCCTTAAGGGAGTTGGACGCTACCTCAGAACCGACTTCTACGGCTACTGTCTCTGAAAGTAAGCCGTCTCAAGCTGCTCCTGCAAAGAATCTCCGCAAACCGCAGTTGAAGTAAAGCCATCCAATGTTGCAACTGTCGAGTTATTGCACCTTGTAAGAAAAAAGGCGGATGCAAAGGGGCAGTTGTTCCCTGCCGGCTTCATCGTGAAAAAGATTCCCGCCTTCAATTCCTTGGCGGCAAGGAGCTGCCCACCATGGATTAGGAAGCTATGGGCCCAACTAATGGCCGAAGGCAAAGTTAAAAACGGCATCTTTGTCGATGATGTTCACTACAAAAGCCCATCCACCGCAGCTGCCTGCCTAATAGGGAGCACAGCAAACGGAACCCTTATGTGGCTCTACCCTGACGGCCAGTCACTTAAGAAAAAATGGAGAAGTAACAGCCCCTCAAGGCCGATGTTTTACCCATGCACATTGTAAACTTTGGACTGCCACCCACAAAGTAGAATGGGGCCACATCCTAAGACAGTACTGACTGCAGCCGAATGGCTCCCCCCTTTATGTACTACTTCACCTGCCAAACCCTAAAAGAGTTGCGGTCAAAGACAAGATGGCAAGGAAGACCCTTGATAATAGCCACAACAGAATAAACATCCCCCCGCATAGCGGGGGGTATTTCTTTTAATACTACTGGCTGCGCACAAGTGCGCCTTTTTTGGCCTGCCAGCCATGCAACTGTTACTTGCTATCCACAAACTGATCCCTTGGATCGTATAAGATCCACTGATCTACCTCCCTGTCTTGTTTCAATTGGTTGGCCATGTACTCATTTATCGCTTTCGTATTTTTCCCCACTGTACCTACATAGTGCCCTTTGCACCAGAATTCCCGATCCCTATATGCAAATTTCATGTTGCCGTATTCCTGCAATATCATCAAACTGCTCCTCCCCTTCGGCTACCCCACGAATCCCGACATACTAATTTTCGACGGAATACTTATAAGCATATGCACGTGGCCTGGGCAGATTTTCCCCCTCTATATATGCCCAATCCTTTCCATTGGCACAGGCTTCTCAACATGACCCTTACCTCTGCCCGCTTCTCCCCAAAAATATCTTGCGTCTATCTTGGGATCCAAACACAATATGGTGCTTACAATTCTACTTAGTATGTGCTAAACTGTTTGTAGCGTGATTTTGTTGATTTGACGTTATGATGCCTCTTAACGGCCGTGCTCTGCTCTATTCCCTGGGGCGCTTAAGGCCCGCCCCGGCGACGAAGATAGCAAAGAGCCCATCGCCTGGCGTCCAGTGAGTGCCGACGGCCAGCCTAACGAAAGGAAGGAAACATCGATGTCGTATGACTTTATCCCCTACACTCCGGAGGATGCGGAGGCCTTCTTCGCACAGCTGGAACAGTGGACTGATGCAGACGAGTACAGCCGCTGCATCCAGGCGCTGGACGCCATCCCGGAGGAGCAGCGGGACTACCGCGTCTCCTACGCCCTGGCCCGGGCCCTGGAAAACTACGCCATCATCGGGGATCACGGCGAAGGCACCCCTAAGTCGGAGGGGAACACAGCCCTAAGGCGGGCCCTTGCAGTCCTAGAGTCCATCCGGGAGGAGGGCCAGGACAGGGCGGAGTGGAATATGCGGATGGCCTACGCCTATCAGTACCTCTCCGGCCAGGAAGAAAAGGCCATTCCCTACGCCCAACGGTGGGCGGAGCTTGACCCGGAGGATGAAAACGCTCCCAAGGTGCTGGCTGAGTGCCAGGAGGCAATCGCCAAACGAGGCAAGGCAGGCGAGGCTGAGGCCGACGGGGAGCAAAACAGCTCTCCCAGCAAAGGGTCCTTTACCGGCACCGTCCTGCTGGCCCAGGCGGCCTGGGACAGGGAGCAGTTTATCCAGGATCTGCGGCAGGACTGGGGCATCGTGGACGAAGGGCCGGAGGAGGCAGGGGAAGAAGGAGACGGCCACATCGCAGTGCTGCGTACCCAGGGCCTGATGCTGGCGGCAGCCCTCTTCCCCGGCCCTGTTCCCCATCAAGAGGCGGAGGCCGCCGCCCGAAACAACTATCTGTGGCCCCAGGCCCTGGATGCCGCCCAGGCCCACAGGGCCCAGATCATGGTCACCGTGCTAGGCGGCGAGGGAGGGCTGTTGGAGGCGGGCAAGCTGTTCACCAAGGCCCTGGCCGTGTGCTGCAAGCAGAAACACGCCACCGGCATCTACACCAGCGGCGTAGTGTTTGAGCCCGCCTTCTACGCAGCCTGCGCCCAAGTGCTGCAAGAGGGTCAGCTGCCTGTCTACAACTGGCTCTGGTTCGGCCTCCGCCCCAGCAAGGGGGGCCTCAACGCCTACACCTGCGGCATGGAGGCCTTCGGCAAGGACGAGATGGAAGTGCTGGACGCCGCCGCCCAGCCGGAGGAGCTGCGTAACTTTCTGGCGGACCTGGCCACCCACGTACTGGAGGATGACGTGGTCTTCTCCACTGGCGAAACCTGCACCTTAGGCAAGGGGGACTACCACTCCATCACCCGCAGCCCCGGCGTCTCCCTGCCCCAGGAGCAGCTGACCCTGAAAATCTCCTATCAGGCAGACGTGGACCAGGCCGAGGGACGGATCTACGACGAGGCGGAGTTGGCCGCCGTCCGGGCCCACATCGAAAGGTACTTCGGCCCTTTTGAAAAGATCTACCACCAGCTGGACTCCCCGGACAGCCCTGTGGACATCTGCGTCATACCGCCCAACGGAGAGCGAGACTACTACACCCTGGTCACCCTGGGCATGGGCACCCAGCGGATGAACGTACCAGCGGAACTGGCAGGGGAGAAACTGGAACGGGCGGAACTGGCCATCGCCCTGGATCCCCAGTGGAAGCTGGATCAGGAGTCCCTCCAGAATGAGGAGTGGAACTGGCCCCTCCGTCTTTTGGCGGAGCTGGCAGGGCTGCCTATCCGCAATGGCAGCTGGCTGGGTTGGGGCCACACGGTCGCCAACAGGACGGCCCAGCCCTTTGCAGACAATACGAAGCTCTGCGCCTCCCTCCTCCTGGGCCCCCAGGGCACGGAGGATGAGAGCCAGAGCTGCACCCTGCCCAACGGCGAAGAGGTCAACTTCTACCAGGTGCTCCCCCTTTATAAGGATGAGCTAGACTATAAACTGAAGCATGATACAGAGGCCCTGCTGGACAAGATGTGGGGCATTAGCTTCGTAGTAACCCCTGCCCGCCCCTCTGCCCTCAGCCGCGGCACCCTGGCCCGTGGTGATTTTGACGCTGTGATGGACGACGCCCGCTGGCATCTGGAATCCATCCGGGAGAAGGAACTGCCGGTGGAGGAGCTCAGCGCTTATAACCACATGGCCATCTACCTGCGCTGGTGCATGGAGCAGGGCCTGATGGGGGAAGACTTCCTGCAAAAGCACGGCCAAGTAGTGCAACAGCTCAAGGCCGAACCCGCCAGCGTCGACCTAAGGGCCTTCCTGCGGGATGAACTGGAGGGGCGGCTGGCCGCTTCCCTGTTCAACCAGCAGGGCTGTGACTTTGCCGGCTACTACTATGGGGAGGGAGACAGCCCCAACTTCCCTAGCGACATCGACGACTATGCCCTCAAATATTTCGGCGCCCCGCAGTACCATTCCGCTGAGTTCAAGGACGAGGCCTACCTCTTTATACCCTTTGACGAGGCCTACTATCAGGCTATGGCCAAGGTGATGGAAAAGCGTTACAAAAACTGGCAGGGCCAGGACTATGACAAGGACAGCCTGATCCCTTCCAAGCTGGCCAAGGCCCTCATGGAGTATCTGAACTGCAAGTGCAGCTACCTCCCCTCTATGAAGGATGATGACCCCATTACGTCGGCCTACAGCTACGCCTGGCGGCTGGGGGTACGGGAGGGCTATGTGCCGGTGCTCATCAAGGCGGATGACGAAGCCCTGTGGAAGTGCTTGGTGACCAACGCCGACCCAGAGCATGACGCCTACCTTCACCCACTTGACCCTAAAACCGTGGCTGAGTATAGAAAGCAGCTGCTGGCCGCCCCTGTCAAGGACGGCAAGGCGGTGCTGGAGGGGCTGGCCGCCCGACCCAGGGCCGGGGAGGATGGGATAGCTTGGGAAGAAGGCTCAGGCCAAAGGGAGGGCGGCGCTGGCAACAACCGCTTCGCCAGCTACTGGAACGACGCTAGCGAAATGACCTACCCCCTCATCCTGGCCCAGATTCCGGTGAAGAACCCCTGGGAGGTCTTCGCCTACCTGCCCTTCGGCAACTGGAACCAGTGCCCGGACACGCCGGAGCTGATGGCGGTGGCGAAATACTGGTTTGAGCGCTATGGCGCGGTGCCCGCCGTCCTAAGCCACGACGAACTGGAGTTCCTGCTTCCCTCCCCTGTTCCGGCAGGGCAGGCCCTGGAACTGGCGGAGGAGCAGTACGGCTTCTGCCCGGCTGTGCTGGACCAGGAGGGGGCCACCCTAGGCGCGCTGGCGGCTACCCTGGGCCAGTCCGTCGTCTGGTATTTCTGGTGGGACTGAGAAAAGGAGAAGCCCGCTGCAGCGCAGCGGGACGGGAGGTGCAACAGTGAGTTTTGGAAAATCGTGCCACGGATTAGGGAGGAGGCAGTCACGCCCCAAGAGGATGGCGCCACAATAAGGCTCCGGCAAGGCTGAAGTGGCCGGCAAAGCCCGCTTGCTAGCCTACTGTGCAGGGATAGTGGCGTAAGAAAATGGAGGTGGATGTGCTAACCAGGAACTATCCTTTGCTATATGTCTATCTACTTCTTGACTGACTGCAAAACAAGGCCTTTCACTTCTAGCTCATTTTTTTTGCTGCACTTCCATAATGCCATAGGATGTTGCTTTATCCTTGATAGGATTTCAGAATCATCGAAAAGCAGTTCCGGCACATATTCCCCCTCGGAAAAAAATTTCCAGAACGAAAGATCACCCTCTGGTAGAAGGATTCCTTTCATATAATTCATTACTTGTTCCTTGACCATAGAGAGGTCAAAGTTTTCCGCGCTGCGTAAAACAGGTTTCAAATCCGTCTTTATTTTTTGGGCCGTGATTTTACCGACTCCCCCAAAGTCAAAGTGCTCTGGCACAGCTTCAGCTGTAATAGCAGAGTAGAATATGGTGAGCTTTTTTAACTGGTCTTCCTGTGCTTCATCAAAAAGACGGGCCCTACTTAGATTAAATATATCATACAGATCCCGTGCCGCAAACCTGTTTAGCAATGCGACGACCTTGGTTGCAAATATTTCCATGGGATGGACACTGAGCACAGTGAATTCTTTGCCGTTCCAGGGCTGCCTTGCAACCCTGCGAGAAACCGGAAACACATGGCACCGCAGCATGTAGTTTATTTCGATTTTCAGATTGTCCTTCATTCCACCAATATTGGCGTACTCATACACGAAGGAATCCAGTGCATGATACTGCTTAGATTTTGAACTTAGAACATAGCCTGCCCCAGTCATGTATTTGCTGATGCGAGCACAGATCTGTTCCCGTTCAAGCAACATTTTTTCCCGCGGCACATTTTGGGAGAAGTCCATATCTATGTCCACGGACAACCTCGGTAAATCAAATATAGTCAGGTTGATAGCTGTGCCGCCCTTGAGTGCGAGACTGCCGGAAAGCAGAGGATCGCTCTCCATAAAAGACAAAACATCAGCAAGGCGACAGACTTTTTCATAGGTATCCCTTACAAAGCCTAGTTCTTTTGCCTGTCTGCCAAGGCATATGCGGTCAAACTGCATCATAATCCGTCACCCCCTTATCAACAAGTTTCCTCAGTTTTTGTGGTGCGTAAAGCAGCCATTTTTCTTGAAAGGCAAAATCGTCCCGCTTGTCAAACAGATATGTTTTGCTGGCAGATATATGTGCCACGCATTCTGCGAAGAAACCTTCTGACAACGACAGTTCATCCCTATATGCCTCAAGAATATAGCCCGCCTTCTGGTAAAGCTGCCCTCTTCCGTATATTTCCAATGCTTCCAGGAGTTTGTTTTCGTCAAGGGAAGGGATTAAAGCAAGGCAGCGCAGCAGTTCCTCCAACCCTCCGATCCTCGTAAAATCGACTATGCTGTCTATAACGGTGCGTTCAAGAGAAGTGACACGCACTCCGTTGTCAGTTCCCTGGATGCCCGCCTTTCCCTTCCAGGCAACAGGCTGGTAATGCAGTCCGTCATAGTTAAAGGGGCGCACTCTCTTCTCCGTTCCGAAGTACACGTCATAAAACACCTGGTTGGCATATCCGTAAAACTCAAACGCACTGTGATGCGATATATAGGCGTCATCGGCTATGCGTGTGGCTATTTGAAAACGGCTAGGTATAGGCTGCTCTGTTTCCATGCTGACGACGGCATACAAGCCCCGCCGTATCCGTTCGATATATCTTTTTTGGAGATAGTTTCTTATCTGCCACTGCGCTGCGCTTTCAGAGCCTGTGATTCGTACTAAGTCACTGTGGGTAAAACAGCCCAAGGCAGCCAATTTCTTATACAGATCCATTGCAAGGCCCCCTTTGTTTTTATATTACCGCAAAATCGGAGAAAATACAATGGTTTTGAGCGATTATAAAAATAATTCTTTCTGAAAATGTTCCCAGCCAACGTTAAACGTTAGAAGAACTGCTCCGAGCATCATCATAAGCAAATTAATTTTTGCAAAAAGGGTTCGCATAGCCAGTTGCTGAAGGCAGCAAACCTTTCTGAAGCCGTGCCAACAGTGCCGTCATGTAACAGGAAGGGCCCTTGGTCAAGGCTGTGGGGCAGCTTCACATACGCCTATGATAAAATGTTCAAGGACTCTGCGGTGGTCTGTGGTTCCATGCTAAAGGGGGGCAAAAGACACCGCCAAAGAGGGAAAAGAGTTAGGGAGTAAGAACAGATGATCAGTGACGAACTATTCTTACAGGTGCAGGACTTTATCCGCCTGCACTGGTATTGGCTTGATATGCTGTTCGGCAGCGTCTTCCTCATCGGCGCGGTGCTCAACTGGAACTGGCTCTGCGACCCTGCCGGTGCGCCCTACTCCCACCGCTTCGGTCGGACTTCCCGCCGCCTCATCTTCGGCGCGGGGGGCGCGGTGCTGCTCGTAGTAGGCGTCCTCCAGTGGTTTGTCTGATTTTGCAAGA
>CAZXKQ010000030.1:0-21518 GCA_964641395.1 uncultured Phascolarctobacterium sp.
TACGGCCTTTTCTCTGCACCCCACCAAAAAAGAAGCCGCCCCCTGCCGAAGGGGACGGCTCCGTTTTTTACTGTAGAGGCAGCCAGGCCTACTTAACTACGCTAGGCAGCCAGGTGGCCAGCTGGGGGAAGAAGCACAGCAGCAGGATCTCCAGGGCCATGGCCAGGCCGAAGGGGATGACGCCCTGCACAATCTGGGTCATCTTGCTGTCCGGGCTGATGCCCTGCAAGACGAAGAGGTTCATCCCCACCGGCGGGGTGATGAGGGCCAGTTCCAGGTTCACCGCCATCACCACGTTGAACCAGATAGGGTCGAAGCCCAGGCTGGTGACCAAGGGGAAGAGGATGGGCAGGGTGATGAAGATGATGGAGACCGACTCCAGGATGCAGCCCAGGAAGAGCAGGAGGATGTTGATGGCCAGGAAGACCAGCCACCTGCTAGTTTCCATGCCCACCACGTAGTTGGTGAGGGCCTGGGGTGCGTCCAGGATGGTGAGGACGAAGCCGAAGAGGCTGGCGCCGATCATGATGGCGAAGATCATACAGGTGGTCTTGATGGTGTCGAAGAGGATCTCCGGCACATCTTTCAGGCCCAAGGTGCGGTAGATGAAGAAGGTGATGAAGATGCTGTACACCGTGCCGATGCCGGCAGCCTCCGTAGGGGTAAAGATGCCGCTGTAGATGCCGCCTACTACGATGACCGGCAGCAGCAGGCCCCAGAAGGACTTGCGCAGGGCCCCCAGCCGCTCCTCCCAGGTGGCGGCCGGCTGCCGGTGCAGCCTGCGGCTGCGGTAGACCACGATCACGGTGAACATCAGGGTGAGCATCACCCCCGGCACTACGCCGGACATGAAGAGCTTGCCGATGGACTCATCGGTGATGGCGCCGTAGAGGATCATAGGGATGGAGGGCGGGATGAGGATGCCCAGGGTGCCTCCTGCCGCCACCGCCCCTAGCACCGTGGTCCTGTCGTAGCCCCGGGAGAGCATCTCCGGGATGGCGATGGCCCCTATGGTCACCGCACAGGCCACCGAGGAGCCGGTGATGGCGGCGAAGACGGCGCAGGCCATGATGGTGGCGATGCCCAGGCCCCCCGGCAGGTGGCGGAGCCACTTATTAGCCAGCTCGAAGAGGTCGTTGCCCACCTTGCCGGTGAGGAGGATCTGGCTCATCAAGATGTACATAGGCACGGCGGTGAGGACGAAGTCATCCAGGGACTTGTAGCCGATGATGGGCAGCTGGGCCAGGGCCCCCTCTCCGCCCATGAAGAGCACCATGCCGGCCACCCCGCCCAGGCCTAGGGAGAAGGCCACCGGCAGGCCGGCCACTAAGAGCAATAAGAGCAGGATGGTAAAGATCAGCAGCATCAGGCCCCCACCTCCTCAAAGGCTCCCTTCCTCAGCTTGGCCACGTCTCCCAAGAAGGTGCGCAGCAGGTGGAGGAAGAGGATGAAGAGGCCCACCGGCATGGACAGCTGGGGGATCCACAGGGGGGTGCTGAGGGTGGTGGGAGCGCAGTTGTTGTACTCCACGCTCATCATCATCATCTTCCAGGACTCCACCGTAAAGAGCCAGCAGTAGAAGCAGCCCAGGGCCGCAGTGACCAGCTCCACCCAGGTCCGGGTCTTGGGGGAAAGGTGGCTGATGAGGATGTCCACGTGGATGTGCTTCCTGCCGGCGTAGGTAACCCCCATGCCTAAGAAGCCGGCGATGACGATGCAGTAGGTGGATACTTCCGTCACCCACTCCGTAGGGGTGTCCAGCACGCTGCGGCAGACCACCTCGTAGACGATGGAGAAGGCGCAGAACAGCACCAGGATGCCTGCCACCACCCCTGCCGCCACAGTCAGGGCCCGTAAAACTTTATCATATGCGGAGAGTAATTTTTCCACCAGTCCTATACCTCACAATACAGCAGGGGAAAAGAAGGGGCCGCCGCTAGGACGGCCCCCCTTGGCCACAGCAAACTAGCCTATTTCTTGGTGCAGATGTCGATTAACTCCTGGCCCACCTTGCCGTTCTCCTTGATGAAGAGGTCCCAGACCGGCTTGGTAGCGTCCCGCCAGGCCTGCAGCTCCTTATCCGGCACCTGGTAGATGACCATGCCCTTGGCCTTCAGGTCGTCCAGGGCCTTCAGGTCCTCAGCCTTGGCGTTGTCCCGGATGCTCTTGTTCACCTCGGCGGCCGCCTCGTTCAGGGCCTTCTTCTGGTTGTCGCTGAGCTTGTTGTAGCTCTTCTCGTTCATGGCCACTAAGAACTCCGGGGTGGCGTGGTTGGTGACGGTCAGGTACTTGTGTACCTCGTACATCTTCCTATCCCGCATAGCCGGGGCGCCGCTGGTCTGGCCGTCGATGGTACCCCGCTGGATGGCCATGTACACCTCTGCAGCCCCCAGGGTGACGCTGGAAGCCCCCAGGGCCTTGATGGTCTCAGCGCTGTACTTGGAGTAGCCTCTGATCTTCAACCCCTTGAAGTCGGCAGGGCTCTTGATCTCCTTACTGTTGTTGCCGAATTCTACGAAGCCGTAGTCGGCCCAGATCAGGGGGCGCACCCCCTTCTTCAGCAGCTCGGCGCCTAGTTTCTCCCCTAAGCCGCCGTCAATGGCCGCATCCACCTTCTCGTAGCTGGGGAAGAGGAAGGGCACGTCGAACACGTCCATGGCCGGCACTACGCTGGCCCAGCGGCCTACGGTGTTGAGGCACAGATCTATGCCGCCGGTCATCAGGGCGTCGTTCATGTTCTTGTCCGTGAACAGCTGGCCAGCAGGATAAATCTGGATCTCTACCGTGTTGTTGCTCTTGGCGGCTGCCTTGGCCTTCAGCTGCTCCATAGCCTTAGGCAGGGGGTGGTTGGTAGGCAGGTGGATGGCCATCTTCAGGGTCACCTTCTGATCCTGGGCCGGGGCGGCCTTCTTCTCGCCACCGCCGCCGCAACCAGCCAGCACTACTAAGGCCGCAACCATGGCGGCAGCCATCATTTTCCTAGAGACTTTCATACTCAACATCCTTTCTCTCCAGGCCCAGGGCCTGGTTAATCGCTAGGGCTGCTTATATTTTCCCTCAGGCCGGTAGTAAGCTGCCAGCCCGATAAAAGCCTGCGGCGGTGGTAAACCGCCAACCTCCTCCACAGGAAAAGCCCCCACCGGCTCAGCCGGTAGGGGCGTGGAAACGCGGTACCACCCTACTGTTGTACTCTCTGCCTTAACGGGGCCGGCGCCGCTTCCTAGGCCTACGGCTTCAGAAGCAGAGCTCCCAGGCGAGCCAGGCGGTTTCGGCTTAGCGGCTCGCACCCTGCGCCGCCTCTCTGGAAGCTTCTACTGCCCTATTCCTGATCATCGCTATTATCTACATAGAAATGTATAGTTAGTATACCAATTAAGGCCCGCCCTGTCAAGGGCCGCCGGGGAAATTAGCAAAGATTTTACATTTGCCCAGGGCCTGGGCTCAGCCTACAGCCTTGAACACGCTGCCGCCGATGAACTCCCGCAGGATGGAATTGTTGGGGATCACCTCCGGCTCCACCGGCTGCACGAAGTTCAGCAGATCCAAGAGCCGCTGGGCCTGGGTGTAGGCCTCCCCCTCCTCCTCCTTGATCCCCTGGAGGTGGGGCAGGGCGTACTTCTTCAAGACGGCCAATTCGTAGATGAGGGAGGTGTTGAAGGCCACGTCCGCACTGTCCTGGAAGGGGAAGATGTAGCTCTCCTCCCCCTTGCGCACCTCCTGCCACTGGCCCAGGGTGGCCTTGGCGTCCCTGGCCCGGAACTGGCTGTCCCGCACCATGCGCCGCAGCAGCCGCACATCGGTGGTGTTGATCCGGTTGTGCTGGTCCAGGTTCATGGGAGTCAGGGCGCTGACGTAGAGCTTCATCTTGTTCTGCCGGGGCACTGCCGCCGTAAGCCGGTCGTTGAGGCCGTGGATGCCCTCCACCACCAGCACCGCCTTAGGCCACAGCTGCAGCTCCTTGCCCCGGTACTCCCGCCAGCCGGTGCGGAAGTTGTACTTAGGCAGCTTCACCTTCTCCCCCCGCAGCAGGCGGAGCAGGTGCTCGTTGAACAGGTCCAGGTCGATGGCCTCTAAGCACTCAAAGTCGTAGCTGCCGTCCGGCAGCTTGGGGGTGTCCACCCGGTTCTTGTAGTAGTCGTCCAGGGAGATGGGCACCGGCAGCAGGCCGTTCACCGCCATCTGGATGCTGAGCCGCTGGGCGGTGCTGGTCTTGCCGCTGGAGCTGGGGCCGGCGATGAGCACCAGCCGCAGCTCCTCCCGCCGCTGCTCGATGGTGTCGGCCAGGGAGGCCAGCTTCTTCTCGTGGAGGGCCTCCGCCACCTGGATGATCTGGTCCGCATAGCCCGCCTGGATGATCTTGTTCAGCTTGCCTATGGTGTTGCAGTGGATCAGCTCAGCCCAGCGCTCCGTCTCCTCGTAGCAGCTCTGCAGCAGGGGCCGGTCGTTGAAGGGGGGCAGCTGGTTCCAGCTGCCTACGTCAGGGTAGTTGATGATCAGGCCCTGGTCGTAGGGCAGCAGCTCAAAATAGGGCACGTAGCCGGCGTGGGGGCAGAGGGAGCCGAAGAAGTAGCCGTAGCGGCCCGCCAGACAGTTCACCGTCAGGGTGCTGCCGGCCGGGATGGCGTCCAGCAGGGCCAGGGTGTCAGGGCCGCAGTGGGCGCCGCAGAGGGCCAGGGCCTCCTCCTTGCTCAGCCGCAGCAGGCTGAAGGGGGCCTTCTCCGCCACCAGCTGCTTCATCCTGGCCTGGATGGCGGCGATGCCCTCCCGGGTCAGCCGGCCTTCCGTGCGCAGGTAGAGGGCGCTGCCCAGGGTGTTGCGCACCTCGAAGTCCAGCTCCGGCGCCACCTGGCCGGCAGCCGCCAGGAAGAGAAAAAGCAGGGTGCGCACATAGGTGCGCATCCCTGTTTCCGTATTCACTTCGACAAAGTCCAAGCTGTTCACGGCCCGCTCTGCCGCCAAGGGCCTGGACAGGTCGTAGGGCCGGCCGTTGTAGATCCCCTCCACCAGGGGGGAGGGGCTGTGCAGGCTCAGGCGCTCAGCTAGGGAGGCCAGGGTGCTGCCTTCCGGCAGGCTGAACTGGCTACCTTGGAAGGAAAGGGTGATGGACATGGGTGTTTCAAACCTCGCCACAGGCCTGCATAGCGGCCATGATCTTGGCGGCCATGCCTGTGATCTTGGGCAGGGGCACGGCGCAGACAGCTACCCGCACGCCGGCTGCCAGGGGCACGCAGAAGATGTTGTCTTCGTGGAGCTTGTCGCAGACTGCGTCAGGGTTCTTGGCGGGGATGGAGAGGAAGAAGCCGGCCACATAGGGCAGCATAGGCAGGCCGCAGGCCTTGGCCTCCTCCGTGAAGATATCGGCCCTGGCCTTGATCATCTTGTAGAAGTCGTCCCGCTCCTTCTCCGTGGCGGCCAACAGCTCCGGATCGTTGCAGATGGTCACCAGGGTGCGCATAGCCGGCCGGTTGATGTTGGACCAGGTGGCCCGGCTGGTGTACTGGTTGATGGCGGCGAACTCGTCGATTACGTCCTTGCTGGAAGAGACGCCGATCATGGCGCCGGTCCGCTGGCCGTAGAGGGTGAAGCCCTTGGACATGCTGTAGGCTACGATGGCCAGCAGGTTGGCCGGCAGGCCGGACAGCTTCTTGAAGATCTTCCGCACCTCTTCCTTCTCCCCGGCGTAGTCCAGGTAGGCTACGTCCAGCAGGAAGACGATGTTCTTGCCCGGCTTGGCGGCAGCCTCCTTCAGGAGGGCCAGGATGCTGTCCATGTCTTCCCCGCTGACTGAGTAGCCGGTGGGGTTGTGGGCCGGGGTGTTGAGGATGTAGAGCAGGTTGGCCTGCTTGGCCAGCAGCTCGTCGATCTTAGCCTTCAGAGCCGGCAGGTTGAATCTGTTGTTCTCGTCCAGCATCTTGTAGGTGGTAAAGCCCCGGTGCATGTCCCCGCACAGCACCTTGTAGGCCCCCCAGTACCAGTCGGAGCAGAGGGCAGTCTCCCCCTCGTCCAGGTAGTTCCAGATGGCGTGGTGGATGGCGCCGGTGCCGCCGGCGGTGGCCACTGCGGCGATGTAGCCCTCCGGCATGGAGGAGCCGAAGGCGGCCTTCTTCACTGCTTCCAGGTACTCAGGCAGGCCGGAGATGGGGGCGTAGGCGATCAACTCGTTAGTGGGGAGGCCCCTGTACACCTTCTCCACCGTAGGCAGGCACACCAGCTTCTCCTCCTCGTTCAGGATGGCGCCGATGGTGGCATTGGTGACCTTGGCAGCGCCGTACTTGGCAATGGCTGCCCCAGCGGCGGCGCTGGCTCCGAAGATCTTATCCTGGGCGAACTTCCCCTTGGCGTGTTTTGCGGCAATACTTAGACTCATGGTGGTGGGCTCCTTTCCCTATATTCCCTTACTGTGAGGCTGTCACGGCGGCAGGCGGCCCTGTCGGGCCGGCCGCAGACTACCTCTCTTATATATTTCTGCGTCCTAGGGCCTTTTTCCTTTTTCCCCCAGTTATAAATCTACGATGGTGACCCCGCCGCCTCCCTCTTCCAGGCTGGCGGGCCGCAGCTGCCGTACGTAGGGGTTGCCCTCTAGGTAGGCCAGCAGCCCGGCCTTCAGGGCGCCGGTGCCCTTGCCGTGGACTAGCCGCAGGCTGTTGACGCCGCTGAGGATGGCCCTGTCCATGGCCTTCTCCACCACGGCCACCGCCTCGGCCAGGGTCAGGCCCCGCAGGTCCAGCTCCTGCCTGGCCTCCAGCCGGGCGGCCAGGATCTGCTGGCCGTAGCCGGCCCCCCTCTTGCGGGTCTTAAACTCCCGGGGCACCGTGTCCAGGGGCTGGGCCTTGGTCAGCAGGCACTTCTCCAAGGGCACGGTGAGCTTGAGGATGCCCGCCTGCACCACCACCTCCTGCCCCTGGCGGCCTACGATGGTGCCGCTCCTGCCCAGGCTGGTGACGAAGACCGTCAGCCCCTTCTTAGCCGTCTCCTCCGTCAGGGGGCTGCCGGCAGGGGCCTCCCTCTCCTCGCTGAGGTTCTTGTTCAGCTTCTCCCGGGCCTCCTGGGCCAGCTGGGTCAGCCGCTGGCTGTCCAGGTCGGCCTTCAGCCCCCGCAGCTCCTTGAGGACGGCCTCGGCCTCCCTGCGGCTGGAGCGGTAGATCTCGTCCGCCTCCTCCTTGGCCTGGCGCAGCAGCTCCTTGCGGCGCTTTTCAAAGTCCGCCTTAGCCGCCGCCAGCTGGTTCCGCAGCTGCCTGGCCTCTAGCTGGAGGGCGGCCGCCTCCCTGCTGCTGCTCTCGTACTGCCGCCGCTCCTGCTCCAACCCCCGCAGCACGTCCTCCATGTGGGCGTGCTCCTGGTTGAGGTAGCGGCCGGCCGCCGTCACTATCCCCTCCTCCAGGCCTAGGCGTTTGGCGATGTTGAAGGCGTTGCTGCTGCCTGGCACCCCCAGCAGCAGCCGGTAGGTGGGCCGGAGGCTGACGTCGTCAAACTCCACGCTGGCGTTGATCATCCCCGGCTGGCTGTAGGCGAAGGTTTTCAGCTCGCTGTAGTGGGTGGTGGCCATCACCCACACCCCCCGCTGGTGGAAGTGCTGCAGGATGGCCATGGCCAGGGCCGCCCCCTCGTTAGGGTCGGTGCCGGCGCAGATCTCGTCTAGCAGGACCAGGTCCCCCGGCCTGGCCTGGGCCAGGATGGAGACCAAATTGGTCATGTGGGCGGAAAAGGTGGACAGGCTCTGCTCTATGCTCTGCTCGTCCCCGATGTCCCCGTAGACGGCGTTGAAGACCGGCAGCTGGGCGCTGAGGGCGGGGAGGAAGAGGCCGGCCTGGGCCATGAGGGCGAAGAGGCCCAGGGCCTTCAAGGCCACCGTCTTGCCGCCGGTATTAGGGCCGGTTACCAGCACTGTGCCGTGCTCTCCCCCGATGCTGAGGTCGATGGGCACCACCTTGGCCCCTGGGATGAGGGGATGGCGGCCCTGCTGTATCTGCAGGGGCCCCTCTGCCAGCAGTTGGGGCCGGGCGGCGTGCTGCTCATGGGCCAGCAGGGCCTTGGCGCTGATCAGGTCCAGCTCCGTCAGCACCTGGAGGCCTGTCAGCAGGGCCGGGCCGTCCTGGCCCACTCCGGCGCTCAACTGCTGCAGGATCCGCTCCACCTCCGCCTTCTCCTCGCTGCTGTAGCGTTTAATGTCGTTGTTCAGGTTCAGCACCGCCAGGGGCTCGATGAAGAGGGTGGCGCCGGTGCTGCTCTGGTCGTGGACCAGGCCGGGGAAGTTCAGGCGGTACTCCTGCTTAATAGGCAGCACGTACCTGTCCCCCCGCATGGTGACCAGGTTGTCCTGGAAGTATTTTTGGTTGCCTGGGTCGTGGAGGATGGAGTCCAGCTTCTCCCGGATCCGGTTCTTAGCGATGGCGATGGCGCTGCGCAGGCCCCGCAGCTTGGGGCTGGCCCCGTCCTTCACCTGGCTGTGCTCGTCGATGGCCCCCTCGATCTGCCGCACCAGGCGGGTGAAGGGCTGCAGGGCCTGGCCCCTGGCCGCCAGGGCGGGGGCCAGCTCCTCATTGGCGGCTAAGAAGGCCTTCATGCCCCCTAGGGCCAGGGCGGTGTTCTGGATCTGGCGCAGCTCCTGGGGCTCCAGGATGCCCCCTATTTCCGCCCGCTTCACCAGGGCGGTGATGTCCCTGGCCCCGCCGAAGGGCAGGCTCTTGCCGGCCTCGTAGAGGTAGCAGGCCTGGGCCGTGTCCTCCTGGGCGGAGCGGGCCGCCCCCAGGTCCCCCTCTATCTGCAGGGCCAGGGCGGCCGCCCTGCCTAGGCTGGTGGCGGTCTTCGCTGCCAAGAGCTCCTTCACCTTGTCAAATTCTAGCGTCTTAATCGCATATCTAGCCATAGTCTTCCCCCTAGCCGAGGCCGGAACCTCCGGTCCCGGCGGCAACTGGTCTACACTACCCCTCTGAAGAAGTGGCCCCGGGTGGTGCCGGGCAGGTTGTCCTGGGGCGCCGCCCCCGCCAGGGCCTCTCGGTAGAGGGCGGTAAAGGAAGCCGCCTCCTCCGGGCTGTAGCAGCGGGCGTCTATGGTCAGCACCGCCAGCCCCGCCTGCTGTAGCCGGGGCACGTGGGCCGCCAGGGAGAGGTCGTAGGCGTTGAGGAGGTGCATCCGGCAGCGCTGATCCCCCACCAGGGGGAAGGCCGCCCCCTTCCTATCCCCTAGGAAGAGCCCCTGTTTGCAGGGTTGGGAACATAGGTTCCCGTTTCCTTCCCCTAAGAAGGCGCCGGGCAGGCAGTATTCCGAGACCATCAGCTCCAGCCGCCCCTGCACCACCGCCTCTAAGGGCAGGCTGCTGGCGGCGGCCAGGGTTTCTAGCTGCTCCAGGTTCAGCTCGCAGCTGAGGCAGGCCCCCTGGGCCCCCGCCTCTGCGTAAAAGGCCAGGCTGTCCCCGTTGAAGAGGTTCAGGCTCCTGCCGCACCAGAGGGGCGGGCTGCCTACCTGCCGGGCCAGCTGCCAGAGGCCGATGTTTTCGATGTAAAGGTAGTCCGCCCCTAGCCGGGCCCACTCAGGGAAGGCCTGCCGGTAGTAGGCCAGCTCCCCCTCCTTGACGATGCGGGGGGTGGCCAGGGCCAGCTCCCGGCCTTGGCGGCGGCAGAGGCGAGCCACCTGCTCATAGTCCCCCCTGCTAGGCTGGCGGCCGTTGAAGCAGTCGCCGCCGAAGAGGATGCGCTGGGCCCCGGCGGCCAGGGCCGCCTCCGCCTTGGCCACCGTGTCACAGTGGACGTTGATGATGCAGCCGTGGGATCCCTCCACCGCTCTGGCCATAGGGGCTGGGGCGCCGACAGGCGGGTACTTGGCCCGCAGGGGAGGGAAGCTGGCCAGCCGGGCCGCCTCCAGGGCCTCTATGGCCTGGCGCCTGGCCTGGTTCAGCTGGCTGAGGGGCAGCATCAGGCCCTCCTCTAGCTGGATGTCCGCCTCCTCTAACTGGTAGGGGGTGGTGCCCAGCCGCTCTATCTGCTGGTAGACGGCGGCCTCCGTCAGGGGCCGCTTCAAGGCGGCCTGGGCAGGAGAGCTGGTGGCCCCCTCCCCCCTGTTCCCCTCTGGGTCTATATAAGCCAGGCGCAGGGGCTGGCCTAACTGGGCCCGCACCTGGGCCCGGAGGGGCAGCCTCTTCTCAGCCCCGGAGCCGAAGAAGCCCTGGGCGTAGTCCGCCAGCACCCGGTCCAGGGTGCGGAAGACCCTGTCCCCCAGGCCCACTCCCCGGGGCACAGGGATGGTGGCCACCTCCCCGGCCGCCGCCCTGTCGCACTGCCGGCCCTGGACGGAGAGGGCGGTGACGGTGGTGCCCTGCCTGCCTCCCACCTTCACCCAGAATTCCAGGCCGTCCCCCAGGTGGAGCTCCCTTTCCAGCTTGATGCCGGCCTGGCCCCGGCCTAGGCTCACCACCCGGCCTAGGAGGACGCCCCTGTTGTTAGGCCGGGCGCTGCTGATCAGGGCCTTCCCCGGCCGCTCCAGCAGGTAGGCGGTGGTGAAGTCCCGGTTGAAGATCTGTTGGATGTTGTCCCTGTCCTCCTGGCTGACCTGGTAATGGCCTGCCAGGTAGCTGTCCAGGGCCCGCCGGTAGATGTCCACTACCACGGCCACGTACTCCGGCCGCTTCATCCGCCCCTCGATCTTAAAGCTCATCACCCCCGCCTCTATCAACTGAGGCAGCAGGTCCAGGGTGTTGAGGTCCTTAGGGCTCAAAAGGTAGGGCCCGGTCTGGGGAGGCAGGGGCTGGGGCCGGCCGGCGGCGTCCTGCAGCACGTAGGGGAGGCGGCAGGGCTGGGCGCAGCGGCCCCGGTTGCCGCTCCGTCCCCCTATCAGGCTGCTGAGGAGGCACTGGCCGGAGTAGCAGATACACAAAGCGCCGTGGATGAAGCACTCGATGTCCTCCCCCAAGGCGCAGGCGGCCCGTATTTCTTCTAGGTTAAGCTCCCTGGCCAGCACGCTCCGCTCTATGCCCGCCTCCCTGGCGAAGGCCACGGCTGCAGAGTTGGTCAGGGTCATCTGGGTGCTGGCGTGGAGGGGCAGCTCCGGCACTAACTGCCGGGCCAGCCGCACCACCCCCAGGTCCTGGACGATGATGCCGTCCGCCCCTATGTCCCGCAGCCACAGCAGGTAGGAGGCCAGCTCCTCCCTCTCCCCCTGGTCTACCAGGGTGTTGACGGTGACGAAGAGCCGCACCCGCCGCAGGTGGGCGAAGCGCACCGCCTGCCGCAGGGCCTCCCGGTCAAAATTAGCCGCATAGGCCCGGGCGCCGAAGGCAGTGCCCCCTAGGTAGACTGCGTCGGCGCCGGCGTTCACCGCCGCCTCCAGGGCCTCCCAGGAGCCTGCAGGAGCCAAGAGTTCCAGTTTGCCCATGGCTAATCCTTCAAGGCCTCCCCTCGCAGCTTGCCGTACTTCTGCCGCAGGTCGTAGAGCTCTGCCGCCAAGTCCAGGGCGGCCCACACCGCCAGCTTCTTAGCGTTGATGCCGCTTTTGCCGGCAGCCAGCCGCTGCATCTTGCCGTCCACCATGCCCACGATCTCTTCCACCTGGGCGGCGGGGGCGTCGGTCTTCAGGCTATAGGTCTCCCCGAAGATGCTCACCTTGATCACTTGGGACTGGGCTTTCACCGTTGCCATCTTACGCACCTACTTCCACTGTTACTTGAAAACTATCCAGGCTGAAATTCTCCCAGGGCCGCTTGTAGGCCATTTTAATCACATGGGTGCCGGGGCCGCTGACCGCCAAAAAGAGGATCTCCGTCCCCGGGGTGCCGGTGCGGGTGTCCCCGGCCGCCGGCATCAGGAAGGAAGAGCCCACCTTGCTCACCCCCTGGTCGGCGCTAAAGGTCCAGTTGTTGCCGCTAGAGGGGTTGGCATCTAGTTTGAAGGCTATCAGCCCTCCCCGCTCCAGGCGCAGCAGCTTCCCCTCGCAGGAGCGGGTGAGCCGGGCTATCTGCAGCAGCCTGCCTGCCTCGCCGATGCGCAGGTAGGGGAGGAGGCTGCTGTAGGGCAGCAGCTCCTCATAGGGGCCCCCCTCCTGCCTGGCCAGCCGCAGCCCCTCCTCGCTGTAGAGGAAGCCCGTGCTGCCTGCCAGGGCCTGGCTCAGGCCGGGGTCGTTGACGAAGAAGTCCCCTATGCCCAGCTCCCTGCCGCTGGTCAGGTCCAGGTTCAAGGCCTGGTAGAAGCGGCCCCTCTCCCCCGCCGCCTCCAGCAGCAGCCCTACCAGGCTGGGCCTGTTCAGGGCCACCTGGTAGCTGAGGCTGCCCCGGCCGGCCCTCTCCGCCAGGGAACGGGCGGCAGAGCGGATCAGCTCGTTGGCCTGCTTCTCCAGGGCGGGCTCGTTGGAGCCGTCGATGTAGGGCAGGGTGCCGGTCACATTCTTATACTCAGCGGTTACTGCTAAAATCGTGGTCTGCTGGTCTGCTGCACAGGGCCAGGCCCAGCACAGGGCCAAGAGCAGGGTGAGCAGCAGCCTAGCCAGGTATTTCATAACGCTTCTCCTCTAAAAAAACGGGGCTACCCTCGGCCTGGGGCCTGTCAGCCCTGGGCCCTGATGTAGGCGCTGGCCGCCGCCAACCGCTCCAGGGTCCGCTCCCGGCCCAGCAGCACCATCACGTCGAAGAGGCCGGGGCTGACGGTGCGGCCGGTGAGGGCCAGGCGGGTGGGATGCACCAGCTTGCCCAGGCTGAGGCCCAGCCGGGCCGCCAGCTCCGTGTAGGCCGCCTCGGTACTGGCCAGGTCGAAGGCCGGCAGGGCTGCCAGGGCGGCGGCGCAGCTGTCCAACAGCTGGGCGGCCTCCGGCTTAAAGTGCTTGGCCGCTCCCTTGGCGTCGTAGTCAGTCAGCGGGCGGAAGAAGTAGGTGGCCGCCTCCGCCACCTCCTGGAGGGTCTTGACCCGCACCCGCACTACGTCCACCAGGCGGGCGAAGTAGTCCTGGTGCTCTGCCAGCCAGGCCTCATCTACCAGGCCGGCCTGGAGGAAGAAGGGGGCCGCCTCCGGCAGGATCTCCGCCAGGGGCAGGCTGCTCAGGTACTGGCCGTTGAGCCAGGTGAGCTTCTTGGTGTCGTAGATGGCCGCCTTCTTAGACATCTGCTCCAGCTGGAACTGGGCCACCGTCTCTGCCGGGGTGAAGATCTCCCGCTCATCCCCCGGGCCCCAGCCTAGCAGGGTCAGGTAGTTGACGATGGCCTGGTGGGTGTAGCCCTGGGCCCTGAACTCTTCCACCGAGGTGGCTCCGTGGCGCTTGCTGAGCTTGGAGCGGTCCGGGGCCAAGATCATGGACATGTGGCCGAAACGGGGAGGCTGCCAGCCTAGGGCCTGGTAGACCAGGAGCTGCTTAGGGGTGTTAGGCAGGTGCTCCTCCGCCCGCAGCACGTGGGTCATGCCCATCAGGTGGTCGTCGATGCAGACGGCGTAGTTATAGGTAGGTATGCCGTTGGACTTGAGGATGACGAAGTCGTCGAACTGGTCCAGGTTGAAGGTGACGGTGCCGTGGATCAGGTCCTCCACCGTGATGCTGCCGCTGGCCGGTATCTTCAGGCGGATGGAAGGCTTGGCCCCGGCGGCCAGCCGCCGCTCCACCTCCGCCGCCGGCAGTTCCCGGCAGGTGCGGCCGTAGCGGAAGGGCTGCTTGGCCAGGCGCTGCTTCTCCCGGGCCGCCTCCAGCTCCTCCGGGCTGCAGAAGCAGTAATAGGCCTTCCCCTCCTGGAGCAGCTGCTGGGCGTAGGCCTGGTAGATGGCCAGCCTTTCGCTCTGGTAGTAGGGTCCGCAGGGCCCCCCTACCTCCGGCCCCTCGTCCCAGTCGATGCCCAGCCAGCGGAGGCTGGTCAGGATCTGGCTGACGCTGTCCTCCTTCAGCCGGGCCACGTCTGTATCTTCAATGCGCAAGATCAACTTGCCCCCCTGCTTGCGGGCGAACAGCCAGTTGAAAAGGGCTGTGCGGGCGCCGCCGATGTGCAAGTAGCCGGTGGGACTGGGGGCAAATCTTACCCTTACTTCTGCCATAAACTCTTCGTCTCCTTCTTCTCTGCCGCCAGCCCTGGGGCGGCACCGCCCCGGCTGTCACGTGCTCTATCTATTCATTATATAATTATTTCCCCTCGGTGGCAATACTTAGCCGTAGCTTAGGCCGTTTTTAGCCCCGCTGCCGGCCAGGGGGCCGGGGGCCGCCCCCCTTCCTGACCTGCCTCCTGTTGCTGCCGGTCTTGGGGGCCCGGCGCTTATCCGCCAGGGCGCTCTTGCCCCGCTTAGGCAGGGGCTTCTTCTTGGCGGCGGGGGGAGGCTGGCGGCGGGCCAAGGTGTCCCCCGCCAGGTTCTGCCTCACCAGCCGCAGCCCCAGCTTTGTTTCTAGGAGCCGCAGCCACTTTACCTCCTCCGGGGTGTAGAAGGTCAGGGCGCAGCCCTCCCGGCCGGCCCGGCCGGTGCGGCCGATACGGTGCACGTACCAGTCGGGGCTGTGGGGTATGTCGTAGTTCAGGACGTGGGTGACCCCCTCTACGTCCAGGCCTCTGGCGGCTATGTCCGAGGCCACTAAGAGCTGCAGCTTAGCCTGGCGGAAGGCCTTCATCACCGCCCTCCGCTTAGCCTGGGACAGGTCTCCGGTGAGCACCCCTGCCTCGTAGCCCTGCTGGGCCAGGTAGAGGCCCACCTCCGCCGCCCTCTCCTTGCTCTGGCAGAAGATCAGCATCAGATAGGGGTTGAGCCGCTTTATCAGGCTGATAAGGGCCCTCTCCTTGTAGGCCTCGTCGATCTTGATGCAGATCTGCTCTATCTCCTTGACGGTGGCCTCCTCGGGATCCAGGTCGATGATCACCCGGTTGCGGGTGAGGGCCTGGCCCAGCTTCCGCACCTCTTCAGAAACGGTGGCGGAGCAAAGCACCGTCTGGTGCTCCCCCTTGGTGAGGGCGATGAGGGTGGCGGCGTCATCGATGAAGCCCTGCTCCAGCATTTCGTCAACTTCGTCCAGCACCAGGTAGGACACTGCCGCCAGGGAGGCGTTGCCGCTGCGGCAGTGGTCCAGCAGCCGGCCCGGGGTGCCCACCAGGATCTGGCTGCGGCCGGCCAGCTTGTGCTTCTGGGCCTCGTAGTCCCGGCCCCCCACCACCGCCAAGACGGTCACCGGGGCGTAGGCGGACAGCCGCCGCACCTCCCCGGCGATCTGCAGGGCCAGCTCCCGGGTGGGGGTGAGGATGAGGGCCTGGGCATAGGCCTTGCTCCGGTCCAGCTTCTCTAACAGGGGCAGTAAAAAGGCCAGGGTCTTGCCTGTGCCGGTGTGGGCCCTGGCGATAACGTCCTTGCCGGCCAGGATGGGAGGGATGGCCTCCCGTTGCACCGGCATAGGCTCCTTATAGCCCAGTCTGCTTATTTGTTCTAGTAGGGCCGGGCCTAGACCCAGCCCGGCAAAGCCTTGTGCCATAACTTCCTCCCTGCCCTCCGTCCCCTTGGACAGAGCCTGGAGGGGCGGGGGCTCTGCCTCGTCCATTATAGCATAGGCGGGAGCCTTTGACAAATCCCCCTGCCCCCTCAGCCCCGGCCCTGCTCCAACCACTGCTGCAGGCGGGGGGCGGCATAGCGGCCCAGGGCCTGGTAGGCGGCACAGCTAGGGTGGACCCCGTCTACGTAGGCGGCCCCCAGGGCAGGCAGCTCCCAGCCCAGGGCGGGCTGCAGGTCCAGGACGTAGACCGTCTCCGGCAGGGCCTGGGCGATGGCCTCCCGCAGGGGGGAGAGGGAGCGGTTCAGGCTTGCTTCGCCGCTGAGCAGGGGCAGCACCACCGCCAGCTCCAGCCCCTGGGCGGCGCAGTAGGCGGCCACGGCCTGGATGCCTGCCACCGTGGCGGCCTGGGACAGGCCTTGGAGGCAGTCATTGGCCCCGCCCAGGAAGATGATGTGGCCCACATAGGGAGGCAGCACCGGCCTGTACTGCCGCAGCCTGGCCAGGATGTCCCCTACGCAGTCGCCGCAGAGGCCGTAGTTCAGCAGCCGCAGGGCCCTAGCCCCCGCCTGGGCCGTAGCCTCCTCCGCTGCCGCGCACCAGCCGGCCCGGGGGCCGAAGGGGTAGCCCTCTATCAGTGAATCGCCGAAACAGGCTCCGTAGAGCATCTCCTCTCCTCCTTCCTGCCGCCTGGGGACTGGCCGGCAGACAGCAAAAGGCACCACCGGCCGCCGGCAGGTGGTGCCACGTCCCGTATCCTACTGGGCTCAGAAGTCCCTGGCCAGCTCTGCCAAGGTCAGGGCGAAGGCGGTGGTACGGGGCACTGCGGTGTTCAGATCCACGCTCTCGTGGTCGGTGTGCTCGTCGTAGTTCTCCACGCCTAGGGCGTCCAGGGTAGGCACGTACTTAGCCGTCCGGTTGCCGTCGGTGAGGCCGCCGGCCACCCACTCAGAAACCTGGCCGCCAAACTCTTCCTTGACGATGCGCTTGTACACGTCGATCATCTTCTGGGACTTCTCGTTCTTCTGCATCGGCCCGGTGACGATGCCGCCGGTGATGGTGACCTTGGTGCCGGGGATCACGATCTTGTCGGCCAAGGCCTTGACGGCTGCGTCGATGCGGCGCTGCTCCTCAATCTTGAAGCAGCGGATGTTAACCTCGCAGTAGGCATCCCCAGGGATGACGCTGATCTTGTCGTTGGTGGAGCCGATGACCCCTACGTTCACCGTGTTCTCAGGGATGAACTGGCCGGCGTCCACTATGCCCCGGGCCTTCAGGGCGGCAGGGGTGAAGTCCTCCGGCCTGCCGGGCATGGGGCTGGCCAGCTTGTGCAGCTCGGTAATGGTGTAGGCCAGCTGGTGGATGGCGTTGGCGCACTCCTGGGAGGCGTTGCCGTGGTGGCCCCCCTTGCCCTCTACCGTGATCTTGTACTTAGCATTGCCCTTGCGCTGGGTGACGATGCCCCAGTCCGGCCGGGCCACGTCCATGATGATGGCGAAGTCGGACTGCTGGGACAGCTCGGCCACGATGGCCTCCGCCGTGGGAGAGCCCCCCTCTTCCTCACCGTTGGTATAGTAGATGATCTCTTTGAAATCCTTGAAGCCGGCGTTGACCAGGGCCTTCAGGCCGTAGATGACCTCCACTACCGTCGCCTTGTCGTCCCCTACTCCGGGGCCCCAGGCGTAGTTCTTCTCATCGATGGTGAAGGGACGGCGGGCGGCCTCCCCCTTCTTGAAGACCGTGTCCACGTGGGCCACCAGCAGCACCGTCACCTTGCCCTCCCCCTTGAGGCGGGAGATGCAGTGGCAGGCCCTGTCGTTGTAGCGCAGTTCGCACTCTGCCCCTATCTCTTTCATCTTGGCAGCCACGAACTTATTGGCAGCCTCGGTGCCCTCCCTGTCCCCGTTGCCAGAGTCGATGTTGGTCAGGGTGGCCAGGTCCTGCACGTAGTTGTCATAGTTGTCGGCGATGAATTTTTTGATTGCTTCCTTCATACTTATACTCCTTCCTTAGCGAAGAATCGCTGGGCGCATGCCTTGCTTATTCTAGCCCAGTCCCCCTAACTCCTGCCAGGGGGCAGGCCTGGGAGGCAAATAATTTCTAGGGTTCTAGGGGCTGTGGGGCCCCAGCCTGGTAGCCGCAACAGGGCTTAGGCCTAGCTGCTATTACCTGCTGATAATACTTCCTCGTAACACTCGCCCCCCAGCCCTGGCCGGCATAAACTGGGGCCTGGCCGCATTTTATGCGGGATCCTGGAAAAGCAAAAGGCCCTCCCCGCAGGGAGGGCCCCATAGGCAGTTGCACCTAGCTTATTTAATCTCCACGGTGGCGCCAGCCTCTTCCAGCTTAGCCTTCAGGGCGTCGGCATCGGCCCGGGCGATCTTCTCCTTGATGGCCTTAGGAGCGCTGTCTACCAATTCCTTAGCCTCTTTCAGGCCCAGGCCGGTAGCTTCCCGCACAGCCTTGATGACGGCGATCTTCTTGTCGCCGATGGCGGTGAGGACTACGTCGAACTCAGTCTGCTCTTCTTCTACAGCAGCCTCAGCGGCGGGGGCGGCGGCAACGGCTACAGGGGCGGCGGCGGATACGCCGAACTTCTCTTCCAGAGCCTTTACCAATTCAGCCAGCTCCAATACGGTCATTTGCTCGATTGCTTCGATGATTTGCTCTTTAGTCATGGTCTTTACCTCCCATTTCCTTCTTTTACTCTCAGGCTGCCCTAGGCAGCCGGCCCTTTAAGCGGCCTCCTTGGCCTTGCGTACGGCGTCCAATGCGTAAACCACTTGGCGGATAGTGCCTTGCAGCACGCCTACGAAGTTGCTGATAGGGGCGTTCATGCTGCCCAGGACCTTGGCCAGCAGCACCTCCTTGGGTGGCAGGTCGGCCAGGGCCTTGACCTGGTCCACGCCGATGACCCTGCCGTCCAAGATGCCCACCTTGACCTGCAAGGCCTTGTTCTTCTTGGCGAACTCGTTGATCACCTTGGCTACGGCCACCGGATCCTCAGGGGCTACGGCGATGGCCGTATTCTTCTCCAGGGCCCCTTCCAGGCCTTGGATGCCGGCCTGCTGGGCGGCTATCCCCAAAAGGGTGTTCTTCACTACCAGGTAGGTAATGCCGGCTTGACGCATCTGACGGCGCAAATCCGTATCCTGGGCCACCGTGAGGCCGCAGAAGTCCACTAAGATGGTGCACTTAGCCTGGGTCAGCAGCTCCTGGATCTTGGCCACCTTGGCTACTTTTTCCGCTCTAATGACTGCCATGGATCGCACCTCCTTCTTGTAAAAATATTACAAAACAAAAGACCTCTCGGCCGCAGCCGGAGGTCGAAAAATCTATTTCACGCTCCAGCCTCGGCAGGCGGAACCCAGGGTTCCTTACGCTTTGGGCACCTGCTGTCTATGGCCCGATTAGCTTCTGTATTGTCTGGGAAAACTAGGGCTTACTTGTCGCTGGTCACCTTCAACACATCTACCGGCACCCCAGGCCCCATGGTGGTGGACAGGGTTACGGCCTTGATGTACTGGCCCTTGGCGCCAGAGGGTTTAACCTTGATCAGGGTCTCAGCCAGGGTGATGTAGTTGGCCAGCAGCTTCTCCTCGCTGAAGGAGCCCTTGCCGATGGGGGCATGGACGTTGCCTGCCTTGTCGGTACGGTAGGAGATCTTGCCTGCCTTGATCTCGTTCACAGCCCTGGTGACATCCATGGTCACGGTGCCTACCTTCGGGTTGGGCATCAGGCCCCGGGGGCCCAGGATGCGGCCCAGCCGGCCTACCAAGCCCATCATGTCGGGAGTGGCCACGGCTACCTCGAAGTCCAGCCAGCCCTCTTTGATCTTCTCTACGTACTCTTCGCCGCCTACATAGTCGGCACCAGCGGCCTCAGCCTCTGCTACCTTGGGCCCCTTGGCGAAGACCAGCACCTTCTTGGACTTGCCGGTGCCGTGGGGCAGCACTACGGCCCCCCTCACCTGCTGGTCCGGGTACTTAGGGTTGACGCCCAGGCGGAAGGCGGCTTCCACCGTGCTGTCAAAACTGGTCACCACAGTCTTCTTCACCAGCTCTACTGCCTCCTTGGGGGAATAGAACCGGCCCTTTTCAATAAGTTTTAACGCATCTTGATACTTCTTGCCCATTGTTACCTCCTTGTGGTCCTTACGGCTCGGCAAACCTCCCACGTCACCGCGGCAGCGGTGCCTAGTCTACGATCTCGATGCCCATGCTGCGGGCGGTACCCTCCACCATGCGCATGGCGGCCTCTAAGCTGGCAGCGTTCAGGTCTACCATCTTGGTCTCGGCGATTTCCTTCACCTTGTCCCGGCCCACCTTCGCCACCTTCTTCTTGTTAGGCTCGCCCGAGGCCTTCTCCAGGCCGGCGGCCTTCTTCAGCAGTACGGCGGCAGGAGGGGTCTTGCACACGAAAGTGAAAGAGCGGTCCTCGAAGACGGTGATCTCCACCGGGATGACCAGGCCCACCTGCTGGGCGGTACGGGCATTGAACTCTTTGACGAAGCCCATGATGTTCACACCGGCCTGGCCTAGGGCGGGACCTACGGGAGGTGCCGGGGTGGCCTTACCGCCGGGAACCTGGAGCTTAACTACCTTGACGACTTTTTTCGGCATATCTCACACCTCCTTCCTCTAGGGCTATCTAGCACAGCACCCTCAGCAGCTGAGGGTGGTAGCAAGCTTAGTCAACGGCTTCCACCTGTTCTACGTCAACTTCCACAGTGGTCTGGCGGCCGAAGAAGTCCAGCAGCACCTTCAGCTTGCTGTCCCGCAGCCGCTTCTTCTTGTTGATCTCCACGATCTTCCCCACCTGGTCATGGAAGGGCCCGCTTTTGAGCCTCACCGCCTGCTGGAGTTGGAAATCAATGGTAAAGGGGAGGGCGGGTTCTTCCGGTTCCGGCTCGTCCGGCAGCAGGCCCATGGAGCGGAGGATGGGCTTCACCTCTTCCTCGGAAAGGGGGGTGGGCTTGGTGCCTGAGCCTACAAAGCCGGTGACCCCCGGGGTGTTGCGCACTGCGTACCAGGTCCTGTCGGTGACGATCATCTCCACCAGGACGTAGCCAGGAAAGGTCTTGCGCTCCACCGTGCGCCGCTTGTCGCCAGAGTCGTCCACTACCTTTTCCGTAGGGATCTGCACCTGGAAGATCTTGTCGGTCATGTCCAGACTCTTGATCTTCCGCTCTATGTTGGCCTTCACCTTGTTTTCGTAGCCGGAGTAGGTATGTATTACATACCAGTGCTTCTCTAACTTCTCTTCCACGCTCACTGCTCTCTCCCCAACCTCCCTGGCCAGGGCCTGCCCCTAACTAGCGCAGCAGCAGGCCGAAGATGACGCTGAAAACCGTATCGATGACATAAATCAACACCGCGCAGAGAACCACGGCGATCAAAACCACGATAGTATTGCTGATAAGCTCCTGCTTGGTAGGCCAAGTTACCTTCTTCAACTCTGCCTGGGTATCTCTGAGGAAGCTCACCAACCAGTTGCCGCTTCCCCGCTCCGGGCTGGTTTCAGGAACGGCCATAGTTTACAACCTCGCTCTCACTGCCAAAGCCATCCTCAGCACAGCCAGCTACTTAGTCTCTTTGTGCAGAGTGTGCTTCTTGCAAAACTTGCAATACTTGCTCAGCTCGATCCGGTCCGGATCGTTCTTCTTGTTCTTGTTGGTCTGGTAGTTTCTCTGTTTGCACTCGGTGCAGGCCAACGTGATCAGGTTACGCATATCTAACACCTCGCTTACCTGGCAAAATAGTGAATAGGCAAAATACCGCTCATATAGAGTACCACAGTTAATAGGCGTTGTCAAACAAAATCTGCCCCGGAGGCGGCCGCCATAAAAAAAGAACCCCCAGGGAGGTCCGTATTGTTGGTGGCGGCGCACGGATTCGAACCGCGGACACTGCGGGTATGAACCGCATGCTCTAGCCACCTGAGCTACGCCGCCACGTGGAGCTGATGACCAGGATTGAACTGGTGACCTTATCCTTACCAAGGATACGCTCTGCCGACTGAGCTACATCAGCAAATGGTTGCGGGGGTTGGATTTGAACCAACGACCTTCGGGTTATGAGCCCGACGAGCTACCA
>CAZXKQ010000031.1:0-17665 GCA_964641395.1 uncultured Phascolarctobacterium sp.
ACTTGCAAGGGTGCTCCGGTACTCCCCACTGCCGTCTCCTTCACAAGCACCATCCCTTTGACATCCCTTGTTCTGCCCCATACAGACCCCTGCTAGGCTAGGGGGCTTCCTCTCTGTCTTTCTCCAAATGATATACTTAATAGCTAAGGCAATCACTGCCTTCTAAGCCGCACTGCGCACTGAATCAGGCCTCTACTCCCGTCAGTAGAAAACCACGTATCAAAACCTTCTGGTTCCTGCCCCTCCCGCCCTCATAGAGGACAATAACAAAGGGCCCTAGAGTAGGTATAAATGCTAGAAAATAAAGGATTTTCCCTTTTCGCATTGTATCAGATTTAGCTTGACAATGCAAGAGGAAAGCTAAATAATTTGGCGTCTCCGCTGCTCCCTGCTAGGCAGGCGACCCTTCGCCTTGGCCACCCCCTCCTCAGGAAGGGTTGATTCGGCTGCCGCCTATTCCGAGGAAGTCAAGGATGCCTCCGTCGCAAACCGGCTCAGCACCTGCCGCGAGAGCCAGAGACCTAACCTTTCTCTTGCCCGCCACAAAAAAAGACAGGCGCACAACCGCCTGTCCAAGGGACAGATCCAGGGCAAAGAAAAAGCCCCGCTCTCAGCGGGGCAGGCACGAACCTTCCTTACTGTTAACCGAACGCTCTGCTGCTAAAAAACCACGCCCTAGCGCAGAGGGCAACCCCCTCTCAGGGGGGCCTAGCCTTGCTGGGCCTGGCCGCCAGTCCTCCGGACGAAGTAGCGGACGCAGACGTAGACGACGCTGAAGAAGAGGCCGCAGACCAAGCCCAGGATCAGGTTGCCCTGCCTGTCCGGCACCACCTCTTTCACCTCAGGCTCAGCCGTCAGCAGCTCCGCCTGAAGGTAG
Source organism: uncultured Phascolarctobacterium sp. (assembly GCA_964641395.1). Classification (GTDB taxonomy): domain Bacteria; phylum Bacillota; class Negativicutes; order Acidaminococcales; family Acidaminococcaceae; genus CANQBR01. The sequence goes on from CAZXKQ010000031.1 coordinate 878, forward strand.
ACCTTGTCCGCCTCCAACTCCTCCACCTTGGTCTTAATGTAGGCCAGCCGCCGTCCCACTTCCTCCGCCGTCACTCCCGGCTGGGCCGCCAGGGCGGCCACATCCCGGCGGATAGTGTTCACCAAGCCCCTTTGGAAGTCCGCCTCCTGCTTTTGCACAAGCAGCTTGTTCACCTTCTCTACCGCCGTAGGCAGGTAGCTGCGGAGGTCCTGGGCCACCTTCTCCTCTTCCTCGCCCCGAAAGACTAGGCGCAGCACGAAGGAGTCCGGCACCTGCTGCACCGCCGCCAGGGTGAAGTCCTCTTCCTGGTCCGCCCTCAGGAGCTCGGCACAGGTGTTAACCTGCCAAGCCTCCGTATTAGAAGGCAGGCGGAGCTGGCCGCTGGCCGTATAAGAAGGCTTCATAGTTAAAAAAGAATAGGCCGCCGCCAGGGCCAGGCACAGGAGGGCGCAGCCCAGGATCAACTTTATATTCTTTTTTAGCTCTAAAGCTAAGTCCACCAAATCGATCTCTATCTCTTCGGGAGGCGCCTGTCTCTCCGTCACCACCATGACCCCCTTAAAGGCCGGACTGACAGATGCTGTCTGTCCTGCCCGCCTTCCAGGGTGATTATACCATAATCGGCCACCCTGGGCAAGCTTTTAGGCACAAATAACCGCTACTGAGGGCCAGTAGCGGTAAAATTTAATATTACTCCCCCGCCTGAGGAAGGGGCTGGAACAGGGGCTAGGCCCCCCTCACCTTGCGGTAGACGTAGCGGCAGATGAAGAAGCCACAGCTGAGGATCAGGCCCCCCAGGCCGGCAAAAACCAGGTTGCTGCCCAGGTTGAGGGCCGGCTGTATCCGCACCGGGTTGCGAGGAACCACCAGCTGGGCAGGGGGGAAGAAGGCGTCGCTGGCCCCCTTGTCCTCTATCAGCTTCTCCAGCTCTGTCAAACGGGCCGCTATCTCCGGACTGCTGCCGCTGGCCGTCAAGATCTCTACGCTCCGCTGCAGGTCCCTGATGGTGCCCCGCTGGAAGTCCGCCTTTTGCTGGCCGATTAAGAGTTCGTCCACCTTGGCCTTGGCCTTAGGCAGGTACTCGGCCGCCTTATCCTTAAGCACCGAGCCCTCCGGCCCGCTGAAGCGCAGCACCAGCACATGGGAGTTCTTCAACTGCCACACCCCGGTCAGACTGTTATCCGCCCCTATGTCCCCCCGCAGCACCTCGGCACAGGTGTTGATCTGCCAGGCGCCGGTATTCAGAGGCAGGCGCAGACGGGCGTCGTATATGTAGCTGACAGGGGCCAGGGTCGCATAGGCGTAGAGGGCGGCCGCCCCCACGCACAGCACCACGCAGGCCGCTATGGGCAGCCAACGCCTGCGCAGCTCTTGGGCCAGTTCTACCAGGGATATCTCTACCTGCTCCTGGTCTTTTAACATTTCATCCATCGCCTTTTTTCCTTTCTCTTCTACTCTGGCAAGAAGCCTCCTCCCCTTGGGGGCCACCCTGCCACATGCTTATATTGTACTAGGGAGAGAGGGACTTGTCAACGATTATCTGCCATATAATCACTAGCAAAACATACTATTAGAGGCCTTATCTTAAAGGAGCCTTCCCGACGACGCTGCTGGAAGGCCCTGGCCGGCGCCCTGCCGCCCCCTCCCAGCCCCTGGGAGCCTTTGCCTTCTCCCCCTTTTCTCCCCGAGGGCCAAGAAAGGCCGGCCCTAAAAGAGGCAAACCGCCCAAGCCCCTTGGGGCTGAGCGGTTTTTGTTGGAGCTGGCAACAGGAATCGAACCCGCAACCTGCTGATTACAAATCAGCTGCTCTGCCTGTTGAGCTATGCCAGCGTGTACCAGGCTCCCGCCCCCCTCCTAGGGGGCAGGGGGACTGTTTAAAAGTAGAAGAACCAGAAGGTGAAGAGGGCCAGGAGGATGCGGTAGTAGGCGAAGTAGCTCAGGTCGTACTTCTGCAGGAAGCGGAGGAACCACAGGACGAAGTAGTAGGCCACTGCAGCCGCCACCACGAAGCCCAGGGCCAGCAGCTGCAGCTCCTCCCCGCTGAGAGCGGCCATGTTCTTCAACAGGTCGTAGATGCAGGCCACGAACATCAGGGGCACGGCGATGATGAAGGTGTAGGTGGCAGCCGCCTGGCGGCTGAGCCCCACCAAGAGGCCGCCGGCGATGGTGCTGCCGCTGCGGGAGAAGCCCGGCCAGAGGCTGAGGAGCTGGTACAGCCCCACGTAGAAGCACTGCTTGAGGCTGATCTGGTCCACATCGTCTACCAGCTCTGCCTCCCTGCCCTTGGTCCTGTGCTCCCCGTAGAGGAGGAGCAGGGCTCCCAGCACCAGGCCTATGGCCACGGTGAAGGGGCTGAAGAGGTAGGCCTTGATGTACTTATAGGCGAAGAAGGCCACCGCCATGCAGGGGACGATCCCCGCCGCCACATGGTAGACGCTGAGGCCCTGGCGCCACTGCCAGCCGGCCTTGGTAAAGAAGCGAAGGAACCGCTCCTTGTAGATGAGGACCACGGAGAGGATGGCCCCTAGCTGGATGAAGATGTCGAAGACTGCCGCCACCGGCCCGGTAAAATGAAGGATGTGCCCTACTATGATCATGTGGCCGGTGCTGGAGACGGGGATGAACTCCGTCAGCCCCTCCACTATGGCCACGATAACGGCGGTTAACGCCTGCTCCATACGCTCGCTCCCTATGGCTTTGTTAGTTCCCTATTATACTATCATCAGACCCTAGATGCAACACAGTAAAACAGGGGGCCTGGCAACCCCCTGTGGTCTAAGCTCTCAATCGCCGAAGCAGATGCCTATCTGCCGGCCGGTGCGGATGATCTCGCTGTCCACCGGCACCCGCCGGGCCTCAGAAGCGGCTCGCTGGATGTAGACGGTGATGATCTGGTCGTGGAAGAGGGAGACCATCACGTTGTACTCTCCCCGCAGACAGGCCTCGGCGGCAGCCACCCCGTAGCGGGTGGACAGCACCCGGTCGAAGGCGGTAGGCGAGCCGCCCCGTTGCAGGTAGCCTAGCACGGTGCAGCGGGACTCTATCCCCGTCCGCTCCTCGATCTTGCGCACCAGCTTCTCTCCGATGCCCCCTAGGCGGACAGGCTCGAAGCTGCCCTTCACCAGCCGGGCTACGGACATCTCGCCCCCCTCCGGCTTGGCCCCCTCGGCCACCACGATGATGCTGAAGTTCTTGCCGTTGGCCTGCCTCTCCTTGATCTTCTCGATGACAGACTCTAGCTTGTAGGGGATCTCCGGCAGCAGGATGATGTCGGCCCCGCCGGCGATGCCGCTGTGGAGGGCGATCCAGCCGGCGTAGCGGCCCATCACCTCCAGGGCCATCACCCGGTGGTGGCTCTCCGCCGTGGTGTGGAGCCGGTCCACAGCCTCGGTGGCCATGGCCACGGCCGTATCAAAACCGAAGGTCCGCTCCGTGCAGGGCAGGTCGTTGTCGATGGTCTTGGGGCAGCCTACCACCTTCACGCCGCACTCCCTGGCCAGCTTGGCGCCGATGTTCAAACTGCCGTCGCCGCCGATCACCACCAGGGCTTCGATATCGTACTTCTTCAGGTTGGCCACCACCTGCTCCCGCATGTCCTTGTAGACCACCTGGCCCTCAGTCTCGATGGCGAACTTGAAGGGGTTGTCCCTGTTGGTGGTCCCCAGTACCGTGCCACCCCGGGGCAGGATGCCGGAGACGGACCGGTAGTCCATCTTCAGCAGGGTGCCGTGCACCAGGCCGTTAAAGCCGTTAGGCACCCCGTAAACCTCACAGCCGTTGTGTAAAAAGGTCTTAGCCACCGCCCTGATCACCGCGTTGAGGCCAGGGCAGTCGCCGCCGCCGGTGAGGATGGCGAAGCGGCGTTTTTTCTCTTCCCCCTCAGCCATGATACCTACTCCACGTTCCAAATCCTGAAGCCGTCAGGGCTGATGCGGATGGCCTCGCTGCCGTCGAACTTGTCGTAGCAGAGGTAGCCGTGCTCCCTGTAGCCGGGCCAGGCGGTGATGATGGTGAATTTCTTGCTCAGTTTGCGCATTAAGCTGTCGGTGTTAATATGGAAAACAGGCACGAACAGGGTCTGTAATCTATCCAGGATGATGACTTCCGCATTGTAGCCCTCCAGGATCTCGGTGAAGAGGTCCGGGGCGTAGAGGCCTCGGTCGGCAGCGGGGATGGCCAGGAACTCTTCGCTGATCAGCATGCGGCAGTCGATGTAGGTCCACTTCATCACCTGGGCTGCTTCCCGCAGCACCTTGCTCTTGCCGCTGCCCGGCTTGCCGGTCACCACTACGATGTTGCCCTTGTCTGCCTGGGCCGCTCTCACAACCTTGACTAATTCATCTACTTGGCTCATACTAGAAAACCTCCCTGGATTGCTATTGGTCTGTGTAACTTAATATTCGCTGCTAGGCGGAAAAAACCCTTTCATGTAGGGGGCCTGCGGGGAAAAAACCCCGCCCCTATTTGCGGTTCTTGTTCTGGAAGCGCTCCTCCGGATCCAGGGCCAGCAGGCCGCTGTAGACCGAGCGGAGATCCGTAATATCGCCCCGGCTGGTGATGTGCTTCTCCAGCTTCCGCTTCACCCTCTGGAGGGCGTTGTCGATGGACTTGATGTGCCTGTCTAAGTCCGCCGCTATCTCCTGGTAGGACTTGCCGTCCAGGTAGCTCATCAGCACCCGCCACTCTAGGTCGCTGAGGATGCTGTTCATCTTGTTCTCGATATCGTCAAACTCCTCCCTGCTGATCACCATGTCCTCTGGGTTGGCCGCCCGCATGCCGCTGATAATGTCCAGGAGGGTGCGGTCCGAGTCCTCCTCGTAGATGGGCTTGTTCAGGGAGACGTAGGAATTGAGGGGGATGTGCTTCTGCCGGGTGGCGGTCTTGATGGCGGTGATGATCTGCCGGGTGACGCACAGCTCCGCAAAGGCCCGGAAGGAGGACTGCTTGTCCTTCTTAAAGTCCCGGATGGCCTTGTAGAGGCCTATCATCCCCTCTTGGATGATGTCCTCCCGCTCGGCGCCGATGAGGAAGTAGCTGCGGGCCTTGAGCCGGACGAAGTTCCTGTATTTATGCAACAGGTACTCCTGGGCCAGCACGTTGTCCTGCTCCTGGGCTATCAGCACCACCTCTTCGTCCGTCATGTTGTTAAAGGCAGCATAAGGGTCGTTGGGCCTCCCTGCGTCCATCTTAGCCTTCCCCTTCCCTGGTCTATTTAGCTCTATTTAGTACGCCGCAGCTGCTCCAAGCGCTCTAGCACCCTTCCTGCCACCCGGTCCCCCAGCTCCCGCCGCTGGAGGCCGCTGGCAGGCTGGCGCAGCCTGGCCGCTATTTCCTTCTTCGCCTTGCTGTATTGCTGGTGGAACTCCCGGGCGGAGATGCGGTAGCCGCCGCTGCCCAGGATGTTCAGCTGCTCTGCGTAATCACTGGTGACTACGTAGAGGCGGCTCACCCCCTGGCGGCGCAGCTCATAGGCCTGCCGCTCTATCCAGCTGTCCGCCGTCTCCCCCTCCCCGGTGTAGACCACCTGGATGCCGTGGAGCTGGCTGCTGACGGCGCTGCCCGGCACCTCCAGGGCATCGAAGACCAGGATTGCCTTGTAGCCCTTGAAGGCGGCGTACTCCGCCAGCATCATGGTCAGCAGCTCCCGGGCATGGTCCAGGCTCTGCTCCCTCAGGGAGGCGAATTCCTGCCAGTTATTGATTACGTTGTAGCCGTCGAGGATGATATAGTCCGCCATCTCATCTGCCGCCTTGCTGCCGCTGGCGCAGGGCCTCGTAGAGGAGGATGCCCCCGGCCACCGCCGCGTTGAGGGAGCCCACTCCTCCCAGCATAGGCAGGGTGGCTAGCTCGTCGCAGCGGCTGGCCACCAGCCGGCCCAGGCCCCGGCCTTCCGCCCCTACCACCAGGGCCAGGGGGCCGCTGAGGTGGGCGTCAGTGTAGGCCCGGCCTGCCAGCTGGGCTCCCACCACCCAGCAGCCTGCCTGCTGCAGGCCCTGGATGGCCTGGCCCAGGTTGCTGACCCGGGCTACCAAGATGTGCTCTAGGGCTCCCGCCGCCGCCTTGGCCACGGTGGCGGTGAGGGGGCAGCCGGCCCGCTTAGGCAGCACCACCCCGTGGACCCCCGCCGCCGCCGCCGTCCGCAGCAGGGAGCCTAGGTTGTGAGGATCCTGCACCCCGTCTAAGAGGAGGAGGAAGGGCTCCTCCCCCCTCTCCTCCGCCCGGGCCAGGATGGCTTCCAGGCTGGTATAGCCGTAGGGGGCCACCCGGGCGGCCACCCCCTGGTGGGGGAGGCTGGTGAGGCCGTCCAGCTGGGCGCCGCTCACCAGGTCGTAGGGCAGGCCCTGCTCCTTGGCTAGGCGCAGGATCTCCTCTACGGTGCCGCCGTGGCTGCCCTTGGCCACTAGGAGGCGGTTCAGGGGGCGGCCGGCCCGCAGGGCTTCCAGCACCGGCTGGCGGCCCACTAGCAGCTGGCCGTCTTCCTTTTTACCTTCTGCCACTGGCCCCACCTCCCGCCTAGTCCTTCTGGGCCTCAGCCTGGGCCCGGCGGAGGGCCTGGAGGCGGCCGCAGCTCATGGCCCCTTCCCGGCACAGCCCCAGGCTGACGCAGCTAGGGCCGGCGGTAGCGAAGATGCAGGGGGCCACCCGCTTGCACTCAGCCAGCATCAGGTTGGCCAGCTGGCGGATCTCCCACTGGGCCCGCATACAGCAGCGCAGCTGGAAGAAGTTCAGCAGGGAACGGGCGTTAAAGGTGCAGACGATCTTCGTCTCAGTAGCGTTAGGCAGGATGTAGCGGGCGTCTTCCGCCGCTATCCCCTGGCTGGTAAACTCGTTGTATAAGTCCTGGATCTCCCCCATCAGGGCCTGGAACTTGGCTGCCAAGGCCGGCTGGGCCGCCAGGCTGGGAGGCAGGACGGTGGCAAAGTTATGCTCTTTCACATAGCGCTGGGACTGCTGGGAATAGGAGGCGATGCGGTGGCGCACCAACTGGTGGGTCAGCACCCGGGACACCCCCTCGATGGCGAAGGTGAAGGTGACGTGCTCCAGGGTGGAAAAGTGGCCCATCTCCACCAGCTTCTGTACCAGCTTGGCGGCCTGTTGGTCGCTGATCCTCTCCTCCAGCTCCGCCGCCCCGATGGGGCTGTAGCAGAGCCGGGCGCTCATGGCCACCGTCTTGTCCGGCTCCGGCGTATAGCGGAGCAACTTAACCTGCACTGCCATCTCTCTCCTGGGCCTCCTTCTCCAATCCCTGGCTGATGAGGCTGAAGGCCTCAGCCAGCACCGCCTCCAGCCGCTCCTGCTGCTCCGTCAAAAAGAGCCAGCCGATGAGGGCCTCCAGGGCGGTGGCCTGGCGGTACTCCGTCACTGAAGCGCTCTTAGGCACCGCGCTCTTGGTGTTGCGGCCCCGGTGGTAGATCACCGCCTCCTGGGGGCTGAGCCCCGCCGCCAGGGCCAGCATGGCCCGGCTCTGCTGGGCGGCGCTGACCATCTGGGCGCAGAGGTCGTTCAGCACCCGCACCTGGCCGGAGCTGGGCAGCAGCCGCAGCCGCACGTAGAGGTTGAAGACGCTGTCCCCTATGTAGGCCAGCAGCACCGGGGGCAGGGCCTCCGGCTGGACCGCCTCCCCGCCGCCGCACTGGGCCAGGGCCTGCCGCTTCAAGGCGCAGTATTGCTCAAAACGCATCTTATTTAGCCGTCTTGGACCACACCGCCCCCTGGGGCGTATCCTGGAGGGTGAAGCCGAGGGCGGCCAGGCTGGAGCGCAGCCGGTCCGCCAAGGGGTAGTTCTTTCCCTTGCGGGCCTCCTGCCGCAGCTCCACCAAGAGCTGCACCAGTTCCGCCTCCTTGGAAGCCTCCTCCTCCTGGGCAGGGGCGGCCGGGGCCTCCTCCTCCAAGATGCCGATGATGGAGCACATGTAGGCGAAGACCTGCCCGGCTACTGCCAGGGCCTTGCCGTCCGGCCTCCGTCCCTCCCCCTTCAGGGTCTGGGCGTAGACCTGTACTTCCCGGGCCAGGGCGAAGAGGTAGGAGAGGGCCAGGGCGGTGTTAAAGTCGTCCTCCATGGCCGCCCGGAAGTCCTCCTTCAGGCTGCGGGCCTTGGCCGCCAGGGCCTGGCTGGCCTCCGTGGGGCCGGCCCCCAGCTCCAGGCCCAGCTCCTGCAGCAGCTGCTTGGCCTTGGCCAGACGGCCCAGGCCGCTCTGGGCCTCTGCCAGGCGTTGGTCGCTGAAGTCCAGGGGGGAGCGGTAGTGGGTGGCTACGATGAAGAAGCGCAGCACCTCCGGCGGATAGTGCTCCAGGATGTCCTTCACTGTGAAGAAGTTGCCTAAGGACTTAGACATCTTCTCCTTGTCCACGGTGATGAAGCCGTTGTGGAGCCAGTAATGGACGAAGGGGTGGCAGCCGCTGCAGCCCTCCGACTGGGCGATTTCGTTTTCATGGTGGGGGAAGATCAGGTCGCTGCCGCCGCCGTGGAAGTCGAAGCTAGGGCCTAGGTACTTCATGCTCATGGTGGAGCATTCGATGTGCCAGCCGGGACGGCCGGGGCCCCAGGGGCTGGGCCAGGCCGGCTCCCCTGGCTTGGCCGCCTTCCAGAGGGCGAAGTCCATGGGATTGGCCTTCCGCTGGTCCACGTCTACCCGGGCCCCTGCCAGCATGTCCTCCAGGTTGCGGCCGGAGAGCTGGCCGTAGTAGGGGAACTTCTCCACGCTGTAGAACACGTCCCCGTCCACCACGTAGCCGTAGCCCTTCTGGATGAGGGTCTCCACCGTCTTGATGATGTCCGGGATGTGCTCCGACACCCGGGGGTAGATGTGGGCCCGGCGCACCTTCAGCCTGTCCATCACCTCGAAGTAGGCGGCGATGTAACGGTTGCTGATCTCTTCCCAGCTGACCCCCTCCTTGTTGGCGGTGGCGATGATCTTGTCGTCCACGTCGGTGAAGTTCTGGACGTGGAGCACGTCGTAGCCCTCGCTTTCCAAAAAGCGGCGGATCACGTCCCAGGTCACGAAGGGCCGGGCGTTGCCGATGTGGGGGTGGTTGTAGGGGGTCACCCCGCACACGTAGATGCGGGCCTGCCCCGGCTGGCTGGGTTTAAATTCTTCCTTGCCCTTGCTAAGGGTGTTGTATACTCTTATCACGCCAGACCTCCTGCCTTATACGTCTATCTCTACCCCAGCCTTGGCCAGGCTGGCGTTTATGCGCCGGCGGCAGCGCTCCGCCCCTAGGAGGGGGATGATGGCCGCCAGTTCCGGCCCATGCTGGTTGCCGGTAAGGGCCACCCGCACCGGCATGAACAGATCCTTGCCCCTCAGCTTGGTAGCCTTCTGCAGGGTCTTGAAGAGGGCCTTCACCCCTGGGCCGTCCAAGGGCTCCGCCTTAGGCAGCTCCTCGAGGAAGAGGCGCAGCAGCTCCGGCACCCGGGGGGCCTGGAGGACGGCTGCCGCCGCCGCATCCTCCAAGGGGAAGTCGTCCTCAAAGTAGAGGCGCAGGGCCTGGGGTATCTGGGCCCCGTAGGCCACGTGCTCCTGGGCCGTAGCCACCACCCGCCGCAGCCAGGCCAGCTCCTCCCCCGTCTCCCGGCCGCTGCTGTAGCCTGCAGCCTGGAGCTGGGGCTGGGCCAGGGCGAAGAAGGCCTCCGGGCTCAGCTGGCGGAGGTAGTGCTGGTTGAGCCAGTTCAGCTTGTCCAGGTCGAAGACCGCCGGATTCTTGGCCACCCTGTCCAGGGAGAAGGCCTGGATCAGCTCTTCCCGGCTGAAGAGCTCCTGCTCGCTGGCAGGGGCCCAGCCTAAGAGGGCCAAAAAGTTGACGATGGCCTGGGGCAGGTAGCCCAGCCGCCGGTACTGGTCCACGCTGGTGGCCCCGTGGCGCTTGCTCATCTTGGTGTGATCCTTGCCTAGGATGAGGGAGATGTGGCCGAAGAGGGGCTGCTCAAAGCCTAGGGCCTGGTAGATCAGGCACTGCCTAGGGGTGTTGGAGAGGTGCTCCTCCGCCCGGATGACGTGGGTGATCCTCATAGCGTGGTCGTCCACCACCACGGCGAAGTTATAGGTGGGCAGGCCGTCAGACTTGACGATGACGAAGTCGCCGATGTTGTCCGAGTCGAAGACTACGTCCCCCCGCACCAGGTCCCGCACCAGGATCTGCCTGTGCTCCGGCACCCGGAAGCGGATGGTGGGCTTACGCCCCTGGGCCTCGAAGGCCGCCCGTTCCGCCGCCGTCAGGTGGCGGCAGCGGCCTAGGTAGCGGGGCATCTTCCCCTCCTTGATGAGGCCCTGCCGCTCTGCCTCTAGTTCTTCATCAGTACAGTAACAGTAGTAGGCCAGGCCCTGGTCTAAGAGCTGCCGGGCGTAGCGGCGGTAGAGGTCCAGCCGCTCCGTCTGCCGGTAGGGCCCGTCCGGCCCCCCTACGTCTATGCCCTCGTCCCAGTCCAGGCCCAGCCACTGCAGGGCCGCCTTGATGTCTTCTTCTGACTCCCGGCTGGAGCGCTCCAGGTCCGTGTCCTCGATGCGCAGCACCAGCCTGCCCCCGCTCTTGCGGGCCAGCAGGTAGTTGAACAGGGCGCTGCGGGCCCCGCCGATGTGGAAGGGTCCGGTAGGACTGGGGGCGAAGCGCACCCTCACCTCTTTCTCCATAGAGCCAACCTCCCTGGCGCCAGGCCTAGGCCCCAGCCCCGGCCTGCCGCTATCTAACTTTTAATTATACCATAAAAGGCCTGCCCCTGTGCCTATTATTTTCGCCAGCGGCAGCCGTCAGGGGGAAGACAGCAGCGCCACCGCCTGGGCGGCTATCCCCTCCCCCCGGCCGGTGTAGCCCAGGCCTTCGGTGGTGGTGGCCTTTACGCTCACCCTGCCCGCCTCCAGGCCCAGCACCGCCGCCGTGCTGCGGCGCAGCTCCTCTATGTAGGGGGCCAGCTTAGGCCGCTGGGCGATGATGGTGATATCCACGTTCTCCACCTGGTAGCCCTGGCGGCGGACCAGCTCCGCCACCTGCCGGGCCAGCTCCCTGCTGTCCGCCCCTAGGTAGCGCTGGTCCGTATCGGGAAAGTGGCGGCCGATGTCCCCCAGGGCCGCCCCGCCTAGAAGGGCGTCCATCAGGGCGTGGAGGGCCACGTCCGCATCGCTGTGGCCCAAGAGCCCCAGCTCAGAGGGCAGCTCCACGCCGCACAGCACCAGGCGCCGGCCCGGCACTAAGCGGTGGACGTCAAAGCCGCTGCCTATCCTGTACATCCTCTCCTCCTGCCTGCCTAGCAGGCTGGCCGCCCAGCGGAGGTCCTCCGGGGTGGTGACCTTGATGTTCTCGTAGGCCCCTAGGGCCTGGGCCACCCTGGCTCCCAGGGCCTCCACCAGGGCCGCGTCATCGGTGGCCGTCCGGCCGGCGGCCGCGGCGGCGGCATAGGCCTGCTGCAGCAGCTCCCGGCGGAAGATCTGGGGGGTCTGCACCGCCACCAGGCTGGAGCGGGGCGGGGTAGCCACCACCAGCCCCTCTCCGTCCACCACCTTGATAGTGTCCTTCACCGGCACGGCGGCGACGGCCCCGCCGTAGCGCCGGGCAGCCGCCAGGGTACGGGCGAAGACCTGGGGGCTCACCAGGGGCCGGGCCCCGTCGTGGACGGCTATGTAGGCCGCCTCCTCCCCTACTGCGGCCAGAGCGGCGGCCACGCTGGCCGTACGGGTGGCCCCCCCTGCCACTAAGCGCACCGGCAGGCTGGGAAAGCAGTCCTGCTGGTAGCGCTCCAATAACTCCTGCCCCTGGGCCAGGTCCTGGGGCCCTAAGGCCACCACCGCCTCAGCCACCAAGCCGGTAGCCGCCAGGGCCTGGAGGGTGTGGCTCAAAAGGGGGCGGCCCTGGAGGAGGGCGAAGGCCTTGTTGTAGCCCAGGCCCAGCCTCTCTCCCCTGCCGGCCGCCGCCACTATGCACGCTAAGTCTTTCACTGTCCTGCCCCCTGCCTTCTCCTAAACAAAAACCGCCCTGCTGGAGCCCAGCGGGCGGTAAAAGGCTAGCGACGGCTCATTTTGGCAAAGATCAGCCGTCCTGCCGCCGTCTGCAGGACGCTGGTGACCACTACGTCTACCCGGCTGCCGATGTAGCGCCTGCCGCCGTCCACCACGATCATGGTGCCGTCCTCCAGGTAGGCTACGGCCTGGCCGTACTCCTTCCCCTCCTTCACCAGGTAGACGCTCACCAGGTCGCCGTTGGAGAGGATGGGCTTGATGGCGTTGGCCAGCTCGTTCACGTTCAGCACCTGGACTCCCTGGATCTCCGCCACCTTGTTCAGGTTGTAGTCGTTGGTCATGATGACGCAGGAGGCCTCCTTGGCCAGCCGCACCAGCTTGCTGTCTACGTCGGGGATGTCGTCGTAGTCCTTCTCCACCACCACCACCTGTTGCTGGTAGCTGCTCTGGAGGTCGTGGATCAGGTCCAGGCCCCGCCTCCCCTTGGCCCGTTTCAAACCGTCTGCCGAGTCGCTCAGCCGCTGCAGCTCCTGCAGGACGAAGCCAGGCAGCACCAGCTTGCCCTCCAAGAAGCCGGCGCCGATGATGTCCATCACCCGGCCGTCGATGATGACGCTGCTGTCCAGCAGCTTGTTGCTAGAGTAGAGCCTGTCACCCAGGGGCCCGTCCAAGAGGGCGCCCCCCTGCCTGTGCTCCGGCCTCTTCACCGACAGCCGGTTGAAGAAGGACACAATGTCCCCCTGCCGGCGCAGGGCCAGCTGGGCCCCTACCACGGAGAAGATGAGGCTGAGGACGATGGGCACGAAGGGCCCCACCAAGGGCAGGTGGGAGAAGGGAGCCCCCATCAGGTTGGCCAGCACCAGGCCGGCGGCGATGCCGAAGACCACCACTAGGATGGCGCTGGTAGGCGTCTTAGACAGGGTGCCGCTCACCCGCTCCCCGAAGGCGAAGAGGATGTCGGTGATGACGGGGGCCAGCACCATGGCCAGCCAGAGAGAGATCACTACGCCGGCCGCCCCTAGGATGAGGTGGGCCAGGCTCAGGCCGAAGATAGCGTCGCCTCGGAGCTCAAAACCCAGGTATTCAGACAGATAGGGCAGGCTGTAATTGATAAGTATGAGTCCGGTTAGGGCGATGAGCAGGGCGATAAGCAGTATGATGAATTTACGCAGCAATAAACCTTCCTCCTTTCTTCAGTATTCAGGGCCTCTTGTACCCTGTTACCATATAATACCGCAAATGGGTTGAAAAAACAAGGGGCTAGGCCGCCTCTCCCGGGGGCGGCAGGTTACAAGATTGTGAATTCTTCCCTGTCAGCTAGCTGTAGTAGGCGGGGCTAAAGGAAAGGGCCCGCCGTTGAGGCCTGTCGGGGCCTGGCGGCGGGCACAGCTTGTACAGACTAAGGACTAACCGCTGTCTAAGGGAGGCGGCCGCTTAGGCCTCTTGCTTCAACGCCTTTTCGCTCTTGGCTACCAGGTAGTTGACGCAGGCATCGCCAGTTACGTTAACAGAGGTACGAGGCATATCCAGGATACGGTCGATACCGGCGATGAGGGCGGAGCCTTCCAGAGGCAGGCCGATGGCGGTGAGGATCATGGTGAGCATGATGAAGCCGGCACCGGGCACGCCTGCAGTACCGATGGAGGCCAGGGTGCCAGTGAGGAGGATGGTTACGTACTGGCCGGCAGTGAGGTCAACGCCGTAGATCTGGGCGATGAAGAGGGCGCACACGCCTTGGTAGGCGGCGGTGCCGTCCATGTTGATGGTGGCGCCTAGGGGCAGTACGAAGGAAGTAACCTCACGGGAGATGCCCAGCCTGTCAGCACACTCCATGTTAACCGGCAGGGTGCCGCCGGAGGAGCAGCTGGTGAAGGCCAGCAGGGAGGCCGGCATCACGGTCTTGAAGAAGGTGACGGGGCTGAAGCCGCCTACAAACTTAATCAGGCAGCCGTATACCAGCAGGGCATGGAGGATGCAGGCCAGGTAGACGGCGATGATTACCTTCAGCAGGGGCAGCAGCACGGCGGGGCCGTTGGCAGCCACAACCGGGGTGATGAGGCCGAAAACGCCGATGGGGGCGAATTTCATGATATAGCCTACAATCTTGTAAGAGGCCTCTGCCAGGCCGTCAATGGTGCGCCGCAGGTACTCGGCCTTCTCCCCTACGCCGGTGATGGCCACCCCTAGGAAGAGGGCGAAGACGATGATCTGGAGCATGTTGGCCTTCACCATGGCGTCAAAGGGGTTGGTGGGGAAGATGTCGATGATGACCTGCATAATGGGCGGGGCGGCCTTGGCGGCGGCCTTCACCCCGGCACCAGGCATGCTCACCCCTACGCCAGGCTCAAAGATCAGGCCGAAGGCCAGGCCTAGGAAGATGGCGAAGAAGGTGGTGCCCAGGTACCAAACCACCGTCTTGGCACCGATGCGGCCTATCTTCTTGATGTCGCCTAGGGAGCAAACGCCGATGACCAGGGAGGAGAACACCAGGGGCACGATGAGCATCTTGATCATGTTCATGAAGATGGTGCCCAAGGGTCCGATCCAGGCGGCGGCAAACTTGGCCCCGTCGGCGCCCAGCCCTAGGCCGGCTACGATGCCCAGGGCCAGACCGATGAGAATTTTAGTAGATAAGTTCATTTTCTCTACCTCCTATAAGTTTAGCGTCAAACCGCTCTTTTTATTTTACCATATTTGGGGCAAAAAAGATATACCAATATCTTCCGTATACAATAATACTTTTCAACCCGTAAAAGGAGGGCCGCCTAACGGCTGTAGAGCTCGAAGAGGATCACCGCCAGGGCCCCCGGGATGCCGAAGAAGCCGGCCAGCAGGGCCTTGGCCAGGGTTATCTCCAGGTTGAAGCCTACGAAGCCCCCCAGGAAGTTCACCACCCACAGCATCAGGGCGCCGATGATGCCGTTGTAGAGGAACTTGAAGGGCATGGAGAGGATCTTGACGGCCAGGTAGAGGAGGCCCACGCCGATGAGCAGGTAGCCCAGGGAGCCTAGGGAGTCCAGGCCGGTGCTGACGGCGATCTTGTCGATGAAGGCTAAAACATCCTGCCAAACGCTTTCTGCCATAGGAAGCCCTCCTACATTTCCCTTCTATTCTCCAAGGCCTTGGCCAGGGTCACCTCGTCGGCGTACTCCAGGTCGCCCCCTACCGGCAGGCCGTGGGCGATGCGGCTCACCTTCAGCCCCAGAGGTTTCAGCAGGGCGGCCAGATAGGTGGCGGTGGCCTCCCCCTCTACGTCGCTGTTGGTGGCGATGATCACCTCGGCCACCTCCTCCCGCTGCAGCCGCAGCAGCAGCTCCTTGATCCGCAGCCTATCCGGCCCTATGCCGTCCAGGGGGGAGAGGGCCCCGTGGAGGACGTGGTAGAGGCCGTTGTAGCCCTTGCTCCGCTCCATGGCTGCCACGTCCTGGGGCTGCTCTACTACGCAGAGGCAGCTCCCCTCCCGGCCTGGGTCGCTGCAGAGGCTGCAGAGCTCCCCGTCGGTAAGGTCGAAGCAGCGCTGGCAGTAGTGGATGCGCTCCTTAGCCGCCACCAGGGCCGCCGCCAGGCTGCGCACCTGCTCCGCCGGCATGTCCACGATGTGGTAGGCCAGGCGGAGGGCGGTTTTGGAGCCCACCCCCGGCAGGTGGCGCAGTTCTTCCTGCAGGGCGGCCAGGGGGCCTAGCAAGCGGCCCATCGCCTAGCGCCTTACATCCCCGGCAGCTTGATGCCGCCGGTAATCTTGCCCATTTCCTTCTCGCTGGCCTCATCGATCTGCTGCATGACCTCCTTGAAGGCGCTGAGCAGCAGGTCTTCCAGCATCTCCACATCCTCCGGATCCACTGCCTGGGGGCTGAGCTTGATGCTCTGCAGCTCCTTCTTCCCGTTCATGCTGACGGTTACCGCCCCGCCGCCTACGCTGGCGGTGAAGACGCGGGCCTGGAGGGCCTCCTGGGCCTTCACCATCTCTGCCTGCATCTTCTGCACCTTCTTCATCATGGCCTGCATATTGCCCATGCCGCCTGGATACATAAGCTACTCCTCCTTTACTGTGAGATTATCTATAACTCGCTAAGACGCTATTGGGACAGCCTTTCCACCCGGCCTCCCAGGACCGCCAGGCCCTGCCGCAGCCGGGGCGGCAGCTCCTCTACCCCCTGGGGGGCAGCCTCCCCTCCTGCCGGGGCAGGGGGGCTGGCAGCTGCCGGGGCCGGCCGGGGCTGGCCGGCAACTGTGCACTCCAGCACCAGGGGCCGGCCGGCTAGCTGGGCCAGGGCGGCCAGCAGGTAGCGCTGAAAGTCCGGACTCCCCATCCGCTCCGCCAAGAACTTGGACTTGAAGCTGACTTGCAAAACATCCCCGGCAAAGCCTGTCACCGTGCCGGAGCGGGCGCAGCTGGCCAGCATGGGCTTCTCCCCCTTGGCCAGCTCCAATAACTGCTGGTAATAGGCCTGGCCGGCGGCTAGGTCCTCCACCGGTCCTGCCTCCTGGGCAGGGGCCCGGGCCTCCCTAGGCTGGAGGGCCGGCGCCACCTCACGAACAGATGGCGTCAGCGGCTCCCCAGATTGGGTGGCGGCGGGCGCCGCCTCACGAACGGATGGCGCAAGTGGCTCCCTAGTTTGGGTGGCGGCAGGCGCCGCCTCACGAGCAAATGTCGTCGTTGGCTCCCCAGATTGGGTGGCGGCCGGCGCCACCTCACGAACGGATGGCGTCAGAGGCTCCCTAGTTTGCGTGGTGGCAGGCGCCGCCTTACGAGCAGATGGCGCCAGTGGCTCCCTAGGCTGGGGGGCAGGCGCCGCCTCCTGGCGAGGGGCTGCCGCCTGCTGCCGGGGTGGAACTGCC
>CAZXKQ010000032.1:0-14846 GCA_964641395.1 uncultured Phascolarctobacterium sp.
ATCGTAGAGGCCGGCAGCATCTCCGCCGCCGCCAAACGGATCAACATCGCCCAGCCCGCCCTGAGCAACCAACTGAAGAACCTGCAGGAGCGGCTGGGCAGCAAGCTCCTCTTGGTGCAGAGGGGCGGCCACAAGATAGAGCTGACCGATGCCGGCAGCATCCTCTACAACAAGGCCAAGTACCTCTGCTCCATGGAGGACGACATCGCCAAGGAGCTGGCCGCCGTCAGCGCCGGCTTCAGCGGCACCCTGCGGGTGAGCCTCTCCCCCTCCAACTCCATCCACTTCATCAACAGCTATCTGAGCGGTTACGCCCGCCTCTACCCTAAGGTGAACTACGAGCTCTACGAGGTGCCCATCGCCGAGCAGACCCAGCAGCTGCTAAACGGCATCACAGAGATAGGGGTGGCCAATGCCCCCTTGAAGCAGCCCCAGCGCTTTGAAAGCATCCTGCAGCGGCGGGAGCGGCTGGTGGCCCTCTTCCACCAGCACAGCCCCTACCTCCGGCCCGGCCAGTCCCTGGCCCTGGGGGAGCTGGACCAGCTGCCTCTCTGCCTGTCCCGGGGCTGTAGCGAGCTGTTCCTAAACGTCTGCACCGCCTCCCGCCTCTACCCCAACATCCTCAGCATCAACACCACCAAGCTCTCCACCATCGCCTGGGCCCAGCAGAACCTAGGGGTGGCGGTGGTCCCCGCCCCCTTGGAGGAGAGCTGTCCCCAGGGCCTGGTGCGGAAGGAGATAGCCGATGAGCGGCTCTACCTGGAAAAGACCCTCTCCGTGGTGCGGGGCCGCTTCCTCAGCCCGGTGGCTAAGGCCTTCATTAAGTACGTGCTGGCCAACTACGAGACAGGGGGCATCTGAGGGAGGCTGGGCGCCCTGAGCCGCCCCTCCTTCTTTTTGCTAATAAATTTGCTTGCGGCGACAGCGGCAGATAGTGTATACTATGCTTATATTAAAACAACCGCATTCAGTCTGGGCAGGGGGAGGCGGACTGCCCTCCCTGCGCCGGCAGAGTTCTAGGTGGGGCCGCTAGGCCGGCCGCCTTCACAGTTTGACGAGGAGGTTCATCGTGATAGTATTCGTGGTAAACTGCGGCAGTTCTTCCATCAAGTACCAGCTCATCGACATGACGGACGAGCATGTGATGGCCAAGGGCCTCATTGAGCGGATCGGCATGGAGGGAGCCAATCTTAAGCACACCGTCACCGGCAAGGAGGCAGTGCGCCTCGAGGAGCCCATACCTGACCACAAGGCGGGCATCAACATGATCATCAACGCCCTGATCAGCCCTGAGCACGGCGTTATCAAGGAAATGGGCGACATCGACGCCGTAGGCCACCGGGTGGTGCACGGCGGCGAGCGCTTCACTGACAGCATGCTGATCACCTCTGACGTCCTCCAGGGAATCAGGGCCTGCTGCGACATCGCCCCCCTCCACAATCCCCCCAACCTGAACGGCATCGAGGCCTGCATGGAGATCATGGAGGGCACGCCCCAGGTGGCTGTCTTCGACACCGCCTTCCACCAGACCATGCCTAAGGTGGCCTACCTCTACGGCCTGCCCTACGAGCTGTACGTGAAGTACGGCCTGCGGCGCTACGGCTTCCACGGCACCAGCCACAAGTACGTGGCCCAGCGGGCGGCGGAGCTGATGGGGGAGAGGATGAGCGACCTGCGGATCATCACCTGCCATCTAGGCAACGGGGCCTCCATCACTGCCATCAAGTACGGCAAGTCGGTGGACACCAGCATGGGCTACACCCCCTTGGAGGGCCTGATCATGGGCACCCGCAGCGGAGAGATCGACCCGGCCATCATCCCCTTCTTGATGGAGAAGGAGGGCATGGACGCCCAGCAGATCTACGATTACCTGAACCGGCAGAGCGGCATCCTAGGGATCAGCGGCCTCTCCAGCGACTTCAGGGATCTGGAAGAGGCGGCTAACAACGGCGACGAGCGGGCCCAGCTGGCCATAGACGTCTTCGCCTACAAGGTGCGGAAGTACATCGGCAGCTACGTGGCAGCCATGGGCGGCCTGGACGCCATCGTCTTCACCGCCGGCCTGGGAGAGAACTCCCCCTTCATGCGGGACAAGATCTGCAACGGCCTGGAGTACCTGGGCACCCGCATCGACCAGCTGGCCAACAAGGTCAGGGGCAAGGAGCGGGAGATCAGCGTTAAACGGGCCCGGGTGAAGATCTTCGTCATCCCCACCAACGAAGAGCTGGTGATCGCCCGGGATACCTACAACATCTGCCGCCGGATCATCAAGCTGTAAGGGTTGACTCCCTGTCCTAGGCGCCGCTGAGTTTTCCCTTGACAAAGCCAGCGGCGCTAGATATAATTGTGACGATTGGTGTGCTATGCTCAAGGTAAATGTTGCAGAGCTGAAAGCCAGCCTGGGCAAGGCTAAGCTGTTAGCCTACGATTTACAGCCGGAAGAGCTGGACCTAAGCAGGGAGGACCTGCCCCTGGCGGGAACCGTCCGCTGTGAGGGCCGCCTCACCAATACAGGCGGCCAGCTGTTGCTGACGGCCAGGCTGAAGGCCCGGGTGCGGCGGAGCTGCGCCCGCTGTCTGAAGGCCTTCAGCGCCGAGACCGGCTGCAGGGTGCAGGAGCAGTTCTATCCTGCCGCGGCCGCGCCCCCGGAGGCCCTCACCTACGTAGGGGACGTGCTGGACCTAGCCCAGCCCCTGCGGGAGGCCCTCTTGCTGGCAGAACCCCTTAGGGCCCTCTGCAAGGAGGACTGCAGGGGCCTCTGCCCTAAGTGCGGGGCCGATTTGAACGAGGGTGACTGCGGCTGCGCCAGACAGGGCCTGGATCCCCGCCTGGCCTCACTGGCACAGTTAAACCACTAGAACGAGGAGGTGCAAGGAAGATGGCAGTACCAAAGAGGAAATTATCCAAGGCCCGCCGGGATATGCGCCGGGCTAATTGGAAGCTGGCCGTGCCCGGCATGGTGCAATGCCCCCAGTGCCACGAGTGGAAGCTGCCTCACCGGGTATGTCCCGAGTGCGGCTACTACGACGGCAGGCAGGTGGTAACCAAGGCCGAGTAAGCCAGGGCCTATGATAAATGTCAGCGGCTGGCAGTTAGGGCTGCCCAGCGCCGGCATTTATTTTTTCTGCCTTTTTTCCCTTCCTGTTTTTCATAATTTGTGAAATTTTTGAAAGGTACTTGCCAAACAGGGTTTTTGCCCCTATAATGGTTTCAGATATTATGAGCAGGTGCTAAAGGAGGGATAACATGCAAGGGTCCAGAAAGATACTGCGCCACCAGGCCTTGAAGGCGCTGTTGCAGAATAATCCCTTTAGCACCGATGAGCAGTTAGCCGAGGAGCTGCAGGTCAGCGTCCAGACTATCCGCCTGGACCGGGTGGCCCTGAACATACCGGAGCTGCGGGTGCGGACCCGCAACATGGCCGAGGCGGCCCAGACCAAGGTGCGGGCCATCAACACCAAGGACATCGTAGGAGAGCTCCTGGACCTGGATTTGAACAAGGGGGGCATCTCCACCCTGAAGATCACCCCGGATATGGTGCTGGATAAGACGGGGGTGGCCCGGGGCTTCTACATGTTCGCCATGGCCAACACCCTGGCCTTGGCGGTGGTTGACGCCAGGGCGGCCCTGACGGGAGTGGGCAATGTAAAGTACAAGATGCCGGTCTACGCCGGCGCCACCCTAGTGGCCAAGGCAGAGGTAGTGAAGCGGCGGGGGGACAAGTTCTTCATCTGGGTCTTCATCAAGCATCATAACGAAGAAGTGTTTAGAGCTAAGTTCATCATCGTCTCCCTAGACGGCAAGGCTGAGGAGACGACGATGGGCGCTAGCTCTTAATCTTGATTAAGTGAGGACTAAGTTATGAGCAGGTCTGTTGGTATTTTAGGCATCGGTTCCTACGTGCCGGAAAAAATACTGACCAACTACGATTTAGAGAAGATAGTGGATACTAGCGATGCCTGGATTACGGAGCGCACCGGCATCAAGCAGCGGCACATCGCGGCAGACCACGAGGCCACCAGCGATCTAGCCTATCAGGCGGCAGTGGCGGCCTTGGAGGATGCCCAGGTGAAGGCTGAGGACTTGGACCTGATCATCTGCGGCACCGCCTCCCCTGACTACGCCTTTCCCTCAGTGGCCTGCCTGGTGCAGGACAGGCTGGGGGCCAGCAAGGCAGGGGCCTTCGACCTAGGCGCCGGCTGCAGCGGCTTCGTCTACAGCCTGGCGGTGGCCAGCCAGATGATCGCCACCGGCCTCTACGAGAAGATCCTCATCATCGGGGCGGAGACCCTGTCCCGGATCATGAACTGGCAGGACCGGAACACCTGCGTCATCTTCGGAGACGGAGCAGGGGCGGCAGTAGTAGGGGTAGTGGAGGAGGGCCTGGGAGTGCTGGGCATAGACCTAGGCTCCGACGGCAGCGGCGCCCCCTATCTCTACCAGCCGGCCGGAGGCAGCCGTCAGCCCGCCTCCCCTGCCACGGTGGAGGCCAATGGCCACACCATCCACATGAACGGCCGGGAAGTGTTTAAGTTCGCCATCAAGATCCTAGGCCGCACCTCCTTGAAGGCTCTGGCCAAGGCAGGGCTGAAGCCGGAGCAGCTGGACCTGCTCTTCTGCCACCAGGCCAATCTGCGGATCATCACCGCCGCCGCCAAACGGCTGCGGATGCCCATGGAGAAGGTGTGGGTGGACGTGGACAGGTACGCCAACACCTCCGCCGCCTCCATACCCATCGCCCTGCGGGAGGCCCAGGACGCCCGCCTGCTGCACAGGGGGGACAACCTGTTGCTGTGCGGCTTCGGCGCCGGCCTGACCTGGGCCGCCATCGTCCTTAAATGGGCCAAGTGAATCAGCCCCAGGTAAGGCTGGGGGGCCCCAGAAAGGCAGGTTTTTTATGAGTAAGATCGCATTCATCTTCCCTGGCCAAGGCTCTCAGAGCGTAGGCATGTGCAAGGCCTTCTACGACCAGTACCAGGTGGTGAGGGATATCTTCGCCCAGGCGGATGAAGCCCTGGGCTTCAGCCTGAGCCAGCTCTGCTTTGCAGGGCCGGAGGCCGACCTGCGGCTGACCTACAACACCCAGCCGGCCCTTTTGACCGCCAGCTGCGCCTGTGCCGCCGTCCTGGCGGCGGAGGGGGTGGGCTGCCAGATGGCCGCCGGCCACAGCCTGGGAGAGTACAGCGCCCTGGTGAACGCCGGCTCCCTGAGCTTTGCTGACGCAGTGCGCACGGTGAGGCTGCGGGGCCAGTTCATGCAGGAGGCGGTGCCGGTAGGCCAGGGCAGCATGGCCGCCGTTCTGGGCCTGGACGAGGACAGGATCAGCGCCATCTGCCGGGAGACAGAGGCCAGGCTGGGCCAGGCAGTGCAGGCAGTCAACTTCAACTGCCCCGGCCAGGTGGTCATCGCCGGGGCCTGCGCCGCCGTAGACGAGGCGGTGGCAGCCTTGAAGGCGGCCGGGGCCAAGCGGGCAGTGGTGCTGCCGGTGAGCGCCCCCTTCCACAGCACTTTGATGCAGCCGGCTGCCGACAGATTAGCCCAGGTCCTAGCCTCTGTAGAGGTGGCCGATGCCGCCTTCCCGGTTATAGCCAACGTCACCGCCCAGCCGGTGAGCCAGGGGGCCGTCATCAAGGAGCTGCTCATCCAGCAGGCCGCCCGGCCGGTGCTGTGGGAGGCTTCCGTCCGCCACATGCAGGAGGCAGGGGTGGACTGCTTCATCGAGGTAGGGCCGGGGAAGGTGCTCAGCGGCTTCACCAGGAAGATCGCCAAGGGGGCCTTGGCCCTCAACGTAGAGGATCCAGCATCCTTAGCTAAGACGCTGGCAGCAGTGAAGGAGGCAGCAGGATGAAACTCGAGGGAAGAGTGGCGCTGATCACCGGCGCCTCTAGCGGCATAGGCCGCACCATAGCCCTGACCTTTGCCGAGGCCGGGGCGGACATCGTCATCAACTACATCGGCACCCACCAGGACGCCCAGGACGTAGCCGCCCAGGTGCGGGCCCTGGGCCGCAAGGCGGTAGTGCTAGAGGCAGACGTGGCCGACAGCGAGGCGGTCGCCGCCATGGTGGACGCCGCCGCCAAGGAGCTGGGCCGCATCGACATCTTGGTCAATAATGCGGGCATCACCCGGGACGGCCTGCTGCTGCGGATGAAGGAGGCTGACTGGGACGCCGTGCTGGCCATCAACCTGAAGGGGGTCTACAACTGCACCAAGGCCGTCCTCAAGCACATGATGAAGCAGCGCTACGGCCGCATCGTCTCCATCAGCTCCGTGGTGGGCATTACCGGCAACGCCGGCCAGGCCAACTACGCCGCCGCCAAGGCTGGCATCATCGGCTTTACCAAGTCGGTGGCCAAGGAGGTGGCCCCTAGAGGCATCACTGCCAACGCCATCGCCCCCGGCTTCGTGAAGACGGCCATGACCGCCGTGCTGCCGGAGAAGGTGGTGGGGGCCATGCTGGCTTCCATACCCCTGGGCCGTTTAGGAGAAACCCAGGACATCGCCAAAGCCGCCCTGTTCTTAGCTAGCGGGGATGCTGAATATATCACCGGCCAGGTGCTGCACGTGGACGGCGGTATGGTTATGTAGGTTCCCTACCCTGATTATCCCAGAGAAGGAGGTGAAGCTTGATGAATAAAACCTTTGAAAAAGTAAAGGAAATTACCGTGGAGCAACTAGGCGTTGATGCTGATGCCGTTAAGATGGAATCTGCCTTCGTTGACGACCTGGGTGCTGATTCTCTGGACATCGTGGAGTTGATCATGGCTTTTGAAGAAGAGTTCGGCGTAGAGATTCCCGATGAGAAGGCGGAGAAGATCCATACGGTAGCCGATGCCGTCGCCATGCTGGACGAGTAAGGCGGAACAAGAGGAGTATTACAGGCTTATAGGCGGGGGCTAGTCCCCCGCCGGCTGTAAGGAGCCGGGCTGTTTGTTGAAACTTTTTGTGCCGGTTCTGGCGCTTTAAGGATGCGGCATGGACGCTTCAAGAGATATTCCGCCTCTACGGGCCGGGCTGACCGCCTGCCTACCCAGGTCAGCAATTGAGAAATTTGAGGTGAACAGCGTGAGTAAACGGAGAGTAGTGATTACGGGCCTAGGCCCTATAACCCCCATAGGCTGCGGCAAGGAGGACTTCTGGGCCAGCCTCATGGCCGGCAGGTCGGGCATCGACCATATCACCCAGTTTGATACCACCGGTTTCAAGGTGACCATAGCGGGAGAGGTGAAGGACTTCGACTTCGGCGCCTATGGTGACAGGAAGGAAGGCCGGCGGATGGACAGGGTCACCCAGTTCGCAGTGGCTGCGGCTAAGCTGGCCCTGGAGGATGCCGCCCTGGATATGAGCAAGGAGGACGCCCTGCGCTGCGGCATCTGCGTGGGCAGCGGCATCGGCGGCATCAACACCTTCGTAGAGCAGACCCTGAAGTTCTACGACAAGGGGCCCAACAAGATCAGCCCCTTCTTCGTGCCCATGGACATACCCAACATGAGCGCCGGCCAGATCGCCATCGCCTATGGCTTCAAGGGGCCTAACACGGCCATCGTCACCGCCTGCGCCAGCGGCACCCACTGCATAGGGGATGCCTTCCGCTGCATCCAGTACGGGGATGCGGACGTGATGCTGGCAGGGGGGGCTGAGGCCGCCGTGAACCCTATGGCGGTAGGGGGCTTCGCCAACATGAAGGCCCTTTCCACCAATAACGAGCACCCCCAGGAGGCCAGCTGTCCCTTCGACAAGAAGCGGGACGGCTTCGTCCTAGGCGAGGGCTCCGGCATCCTGGTGCTGGAGGAGCTGGGGCACGCCCTGGCCCGGGGGGCCCACATCTACGCCGAGCTCATCGGCTATGCGGCCAACTGCGACGCCTACCACATCACCGCCCCTGAGCCTACAGGCCAGATAGCCGCCTGCTGCCTGGAGGCGGCCTTGAAGGATGCCAAGCTGGCGCCGGCCCAGGTGGACTACATCAACGCCCACGGCACCAGCACCCACCGCAACGACCTGAACGAGACCATCGCCGCCAAGAAGATCTTCGGCGACCATGCTTATAAGCTTATGATGAGCTCCATCAAGTCCATGACCGGCCACCTGCTGGGGGCCGCCGGAGGAGTAGAGGCCATCGCCACCGCCCTGACCATTGAGCGGGGCATGGTGCCCCCCACCATCAACTATAAGGATGTGGATGTAGAAGAAGGCTTGGATCTAGATTACGTGCCTAACGTAGCCCGCAAGGCTGAGGTGAGGGTGGCCATGAGCAATAATTTCGGCTTCGGCGGCCACAACGCTTCCATAGTCCTGCGCAGGTACCAAGGGTAAAGGTCCGGTGGCTTGATGATCAAAGAAAAAAGAATAAGAGAGTTGCAGGCTTTCTGTGGCAGGCTGGGCCTGGCTATGACGGACTTAGGCCTGTTGGACATGGCCCTCACCCACACCTCCTATGCCCATGAGCTGAAGGGGGCGGTGCGGCCGGAGCACAGCGAGCGAGTGGAGTTCTTAGGGGACTCAGTGCTGAGCCTGGTGGTTTCCACCTACATGTACAAGAACTTCCCCGCCCTGGCTGAAGGGCAGCTGACCAAGCTGCGGGCCCACCTGGTCTGCGAGGCCTCCCTCTACGAGTGTGCCAAAAGGCTGGGCTTGGGTGAACTGTTGCTGCTGGGCCGGGGAGAGGAGCTGAGCGGCGGCCGGGAGCGGCCCTCCATCCTGGCGGACGCCTTTGAGGCGGTGCTGGGGGCCATCTACCTGGACCAGGGCCTGGCGGTGGCCGAAAGGTATCTGCTGCAGCTGCTGCAGAAGGAGATAGACCACGTGTGCCGCAACGGCATCGGCAGCGACTACAAGACCCGGCTGCAGGAATACCTGCAACGGGGCGGGGATGCGGACATCAGCTATCGGCTGGTGGACAGCAGCGGCCCTGAGCACAACAAGGTGTTCAGCTGCGAGGTGGCCCTCTCCCAGCAGGCCATGGGCAGGGGCTCCGGCAGGAGCAAGAAGGAAGCGGAGCAGCAGGCAGCCAAGGCCGCCCTCATCAGCCTGGGGGTCAAGGCCTAAGAGGCCTCTGGCTGCAGGGGTCCCGTCGGTGCCAGGCTGTTTGTTTCAGAAAAATTTATGTTTTTTTCAAAGCTTTTGTGATAGAATAGGAACAGTAGAATTTTATCACTCTCAGGAGGAGGAAACATGAAAAGATTTTTGAAGAGTTTGCTGCTTGCCCTCATGGCCTTCTGCTTCAGCCTGCCCCTGGCCAGCCCTAGCCAGGCTGCCACCTTGGTGCTGCTGCCCCTCTACAACAATACCCAGAACGAGGACGCCGGCCCCATCTTCTTCACCGGCGTGCTCCAGGCCTTGAAGACCAAGGCTTTGGAGGATTTCGAACTGCGGGACAATGACGCGGTGAACGCCGCCATAGCCAAGCACACCAGCGAGGAGAAGTTCCCCGATGCCGACGCCATGGCCGAGATCGCCAAGGATGCAGGGGTGGACGTGGTGCTGGGCTTCGAGCTCACCGCCATGGATGACGATCAGAGCGAGATCGGTTACGAGGAAGACTACATCTTCTTGAACATCAAAGGCAACGTAGTGGCCTATAACGGCCTCACCGGCAAGGCCTATAAGCACAAGATCTACTGCGACAAGAAGCTGGAGATGGTATTCACCAGCCGCTGGAACCCCCTGAACGAGGAGTGGGGCCGCATCGTGCGGGTAGAGACGGAGCGGGCCCTGACGGCGAAGAAGTAGCCCTGTCTGGCTGCAGAGGGGCTGTCTTTAGACTTAAGCCTTCCCCTGGAGCGGCGGCACCGCCCCAGGGGCTTTTTGCTGCCTCTGCCGGGGCCGCGCCGGGGGAGGAGGCCAAAATCTTTGGAAAACTGTTGACAAGCAAGGGTGCTATTCGTTATAATAAGCGTGTTGCTGAAAAGCACCGTCACGGCCCCATAGCTCAGCTGGATAGAGCGTTTGACTACGAATCAAAAGGTCGCAGGTTCGAATCCTACTGGGGTCACCAGGATAACCCGGCAGTCTGGAAGGGCTGCCTTTTTTGTTGCCCTTCTTTACCTCCCTGCCTAGCCTGCCTGGGTCGGTTGGCTTCTGCCCCTAGGCCTAGGGGCCGGGACTGCCCCCTGGGGCTGCAAACAAGGAGCTGCTCTTAATATCTGCTCACAAATAGCTGCCCTGGTTGGCAGATAAGCTAACTAAAAGAACTATTTTAAGCCACTAGCAAGAGTTTTTTTACCATCTGTCCGCCGTGGGCGTAACATAGGCCTAGGCACAGGGAGGGTTTGTGTCAAAAGTTACAAAATGTTTACAATTTTGCCATTGAAAAAGCGTTACAATTTAGTATAATAGCAGGTAGAAATTTTAGACCAGGGGAAGCCGCCAGCCTCTTATTAAAATTGAGACAGGGGCGGGCCCCTTAGCAGTGAAAAGGGTGCTAGAGCCTCTCTCAGCCCCGCCCAGACTGGGGGACGGGGGGCTTAGCGGGAGAAAGGAAGGATGGTCATGGCTGTACTAGGGCGGGGGCTAACCGCCTTGCTGCTGGCCTTTTTAACCCTGCTGCCCCTAGGGGCGGAGGCTAAGACCTTCAAGCAGGGGGATAAGGACTGGAAGGTGAAGGTGGCCCAGGAAAAGTTGATCAGCCTAGGCTACCAAAAGGCCAAGGCCAGCAATCAATTGACGGCGGACTGTGCCGCAGCCTTGAAGCGCTACCAGAAGGAGCACAAGCTGAAGGCCTCAGGGAAGTTGGACGACAAGACCTACAGCAGCCTCACCTGGCAGGCCTTCGCCCAGAAGGAGGGCATCAAGGGGCTCAAGGGGAAGGACGTGGTGTCCACCGCCGCTAAGTACAAGGGGGTGCCCTACAAGTTCGGCGGCACCACCACCAAGGGTTTTGACTGCTCAGGTTATGTGCAGTACGTCTTCAAGCAGCGCAAGGCCAACCTGCCCCGCCTGGCAGACGCCCAGGCCCTCCAAGGGGTCTTCATCACCCAGAAGCAGCTGAAGCCTGGGGACCTGGTGTTTTTCACCACCTATGAGGCTGGGGCCTCCCACGTAGGGATAGTGGCCGGCGGCAAGAAGTTTTGGCATGTGTCCTCCAGCAAGGGGGTCATGCTGAGCAGCCTTAACGACAGTTATTGGAAGCCCCGCTACTACGGGGCAAGAAGGGTGCTGGTCAGCAACGGCCAGCCTAGCTAAGGGGCGAGGAGCTTTTTATGTACAGGGAAAGACGCAACAGGGAGAAGCTGGAGCAATACTACAGGCGCTTTATGGAAGGCGGCAGCTTGGATAGCAACGTCCATCCCTGGGTGGCCGCCTCCTGGCTGCGCTGCCAGACGGCCCAGGTGCCCCACGAAGTGCCGGCCCAGGGCTGCCGCCTTGGGCAGGAGGAGCTGGAGGCGGCCCAGGCCAAGAACCAGCCCCTGTTAGCCTACCTGGACGGCCTCATCGCCGAGTTCCGCCAGCCCCTGGCCGAGGCCTGCCTGGGCCTGCTGCTTTTGAACCGGGAGGGCTACGTGCTGAGGGACTACGCCCCGGTAGAGGGGACCAGGCTGGTAGACGATGTGACCGGGCTGCGGCTCTTAGAGCCAGACATCGGCACCACGGCCATCAGCCTCTGCCTGGAGCACGACGAGCCGGTGCTGCTGTTCGGTCCGGAGCTGTGGTGCCGGGCCCTCCACCGGGGGGATGCCCTGGCGGTGCCTATCCGCTGGCGGGGGCGGCTGGCCTACGTCCTGTCCATCTATGTGCTGTGGCAGCCGGAGGAACCCTACGAACTGTGGCAGGGCCTGCTGCTGAGCCTCAAGTACTCCCTGGAGGGCTTCCTCAGTTTTGTGGAGCAGCAGAAGCTGAGCCAGGTGTTGTTAGAGCAGCTGCCTATGAGCTTCTACCAGGTAGAGGAAGGGGGGCTGGTGCGGCTGGCCAACAGCAGGGGCCGGCAGCGGCTGCCGGAAGGGAGCAGCCTGCCCCAGGCCTTTTTGAACTACGACAAGCTGCCCATCGCCCAGGCCCTGGCCGGCCAGCCGGTGTACCGGCAGGAGGCCACCTGGATAGCCCCTGACCGCACCTATGAAGATATAACCACGGCAGTGCCCCTGACCATGCTGGGCCAGGTGGACAGCGCCCTGGTGATCACCATGTCCATAGATGACCTCAAGACCACCATCGCCCACGCCCCGGGCTACAACAGCCGTTACAGCCTCTACAGCATGGTGGGAGAGAGCAAGGAGTTCCTCCTCCTCCAGAGCAAGGCCGGCCGGCTGGCCCGCAGCAGCGGCAACGTGCTGATCCAAGGGGAGCCCGGCACCGGCAAACAGCGGCTGGCCCACGGTATCCACCAGGCCAGCCCCCGCTCCGCCGGCCCCCTGATCACGGTGCAGTGCTGCCGCCAGCCTCAGGAGGAACTGGAGGAGGAGCTCTTCGGCCGGTCCGCCGGCAAGGAGCCCCTCCTAGGGAAGCTGGAACTGGCCCAGGGAGGCACCCTCTTCCTAGACGAGGTGGAGAAGCTGCCTAAGGAGCTGTGCCAGCGCTTGGCGGCGGCCCTGAGGGGAGAGCTGCCGGACGAGGCAGGCCAGCCCCGCCGCTACGATGTGCGCATCCTGGCCGCCTGCGACTCCAACCTCCGCCGGCTGGCCGCCAAGGGCCTCTTCAGCTCTGAGCTCTACGGCCTGCTGGCTACGGCGGTGCTCCAGGTGCCTCCCCTCCGGGAGCGGCCTGGGGACATCCCCGTCATCGCCCAGCACATGCTGGTGGAGATGGGCGCCCAGTACAACACCGGCCAGAAGCAGCTGACCCCGGCGGCTGTGGCCGCCCTCACCAAGTGCCGCTGGCCGGGGAATGTAAAGCAGCTCCAGGGAGTGATAGAGAAGGCCTGCTTCCACAGCCACAGCGGCCTCATCGACGTAGGCGACCTGGTGCTGCCGGAGGATAGGAACTTGGAGCGCTCTTGGAAGCACGAGAAGGAGGCCTTCGTGGAGGCCTGGAAGGGCTCCGGCGGCAACATCTCCAAACTGGCCGAGAGCCTGATGGTGAGCAGGGTGACCCTCTACCGCTACATGCGCAAGTACGGCCTCAGCGAGCAGGGGCTGCGGCAGAGCCCTAAGCCGGAAGGAAGAGGGAAATGAGCTAGGGAAGTAAGTAAAAAGGAAGTAAAGGAGATAAGGCCCTGTTGAGGTGGTGTTCAACAGGGCCTTTATTTTGCCCGCCTTTAGGCAGGCAGGAAGCTTGAATGCTGTTTTACAGGGACTGGCTGGGCCGGCTTCAATAAGCCTTGCTGCCTAGCAGGGGGTGGGAGCAGGGCCGCAGGGCCAGACGGCCTACCAGGTAGGCGGCCTGGCTGAGGGGCACGTCCTGCCGCTCTCCGCCCCGCTCTAGGACGCAGCAGGGGGAGTCCGCCCCTACCTCCCCTCCCGGCAGGTAGATGTATTCTTCGTTCTCCCTATCACCGTAGATGAAGCCGGCCAGGAGCCGTTCTTCTACTACCTTGCTCATAGCCGCCTCCTAGAACATCCGCTTCTTCCAGAGGAAGAAGCCTACCAGGCCGGTGAGGGCCAGGGCGAAGACTAGCACGTAGTAGAAGCCCAGGCCTTCCTCGGCGAAGGGCACGGGCACGTTCATGCCCCAGAGGCCGCTGATCAAGGTGGGGATGGCCAGAAGGATGGTGATGGAGGCTAAGAACTTCATCACCAGGTTCAGGGTGTTGCTGATGATGCTGGCGAAGACTTCCATCATGCTGTTGAGGATGTGGGAGTACATCTCCACCATCTCCAAGCACTGCTTGTATTCGATAATTACGTCCTCCAGCAGGTCCTCATCTTCCTCGTAGACCCTTAGGTGGTGCTGGCTGCTGTTCTGGCTGCGGAGCCTGGTGAGCCGCTCCAGCACTACGGAGTTGGAGCGGAGGGAGGTGGAGAAGTAGGTGAGGGACTTCTGCAGGTCCAAGAGGTTGAAGAGTTCGGAGTTCTCCATGCTCTGGCGCAGGTGCCGCTCCAATTGGTCGGTGCGGCGGATGATGATGCGGATGTACTTTAGGTAGAGGGCGGCAGAGCGGTAGAGGATCTGCAGGAGGAAGCGGGTCTTCTTGACGGTGGAAAAGGCCTTCTGGTTGTGGGTGCCGAAGTCCGCCGTAACCCCGTTGGTCTCCAGGCAGACGGTGACGAAGTAGTTCTCGCTGAGGATGATGCCTAGGGGCAGGGTATCGTAGTCCTTATTAGAGCGGAGAAAGGGGATGTCCACTACGAAGAGGGTGGCATCGTCCTCCACCTCGATACGGGATTTTTCTTCCTCGTCTAGGGCGGCGGTGAGGAAGTCCATCTGCAGGCCGGTGGCGGCCGCCACTTCCTGCAGTTCTTCTTCATCCGGGGCGGTGAGGTTGAGCCAGCAGCCCTTCTCCAGCTGGCTGAGCTCTAACTCTTCCAGACCGCTGTCACCGGTCCTATAGATGCTGTACATGGGCCTCCCCTCCCTTCTCCCAGAGTGTTATCCTACCCCTTACAAGTTGGCCAGGATGGCCTTGGCTAATTGGTCGGCGCAGCTGGTGCCTCTGCCGCCGCAGGTGTTGCCTTCTAACAGCCGGGCTACGGCGGCCGCATCCATGCCCTCCACTAGCTTGCTGATGGCCTTCAGGTTGCCGGGGCAGCCCCCCAGGAACTGGACGTTGTGGAGCTTGCCGTCTACCAGTTCGAAGCTGAGCTGGCGGGCGCAGGTGCCGCTGGTGTTATAAGTGATCATGTGGGTGCCTCCTTCAAGGGCCTATAAGCCTAACTTAGACAATTCGACAATAGGCGGGAAAATCCTCTCACAGGGGAGAGGGGGGCCAAAAAGTTCCCAGAAAGTTCACCCTTTCACCCCGCCGCCCAGGC
>CAZXKQ010000032.1:14946-17099 GCA_964641395.1 uncultured Phascolarctobacterium sp.
GGACTGCAGCCTGGAGGAGGCGCGGGAGGAGAGGCTGGGCAGGTTATGAGGGTGCGGTGGTAGAGGGCGTCCCCTGGAGGCGGGGCCGTTAGTAGATAGAGGGGGTCTGGCAAGATTATTTTGCCAGGCCCTTTAATTATGGGAAGAAAATTGATATAATCTATCTAGTTACGGCCGCAAGGGCCGGGCTGTGTAGTAGGGAAGGAAGGTAGCGCGTTATGTCTATTCAACTAGTGATCGTCATTTTGTACATCTGTATGCTCTTCGCCATCAGCTTCTGGGTGAAGCACCGGGCGGACAGGGGCTCTACAGAGTACCTCTTTGCAGGACGGCAGTTAGGTAGCTGGCTGATCGCGGTCAATATCACCGGCCTGGCCGTGGGGGCCGCCTCCACCGTCGGAGTGGCGGAGAACGCCTTCAGCGTAGGCATGGCGGCAGGCTGGTACAACGGGGCCTGGGCCGCCGGGTCGGTAGTGATGGGCCTTTTTGCCGCCGGCAAGCTGCGGGCCATGAAGGTGTCCACTATACCGGAATTTTTCGAATACTACTACGACACCAAGGGCAGGGTGGTCTGCGCCATCGGCCTGATCATCATCATGTGCGTCATCACCTCCCTCCAGTATCTGGCGGGGGGCGCCATCCTCTCCTCCCTCCTGCCTAACATCTTCTCCTTTAAGGGAGGCATGCTCACCAGCGCCGTGGTCTTCATCGGCATCACCCTCATCGGCGGCCTCTGGTCCTCCGGCCTGGCCAACGTGGTCAGCGTACTGCTGATCTACGCCGGCATCCTCTGCAGCTGCTTCATGGCCTTGAGCAAGGTAGGCGGCTTGGACGCCTTGATGGCCCAGCTGCCTAAGGCCGACGTGATGATGGATCCCTTCGGCGGCCTGCCTCTGGCCATCATCGTAGGCTGGTTCATCGTCATGATCACCCAGGCCATTACCGCCCAGGGCCCGGTGCAGATCGCCTGCGGGGCCAGGGATGCCAAGACCGCCCGCAACGGCTTCCTCCTAGGGGGCCTCTTGATGTTCCCGGTAGGCTTCCTCTGCGCCCTCCTGGGCCTGTGCTCCAAGGTGAGCTTCCCCGATATTACCGCCACCATGGCCCTGCCGAAGATCGTTATGAGCTTGGATCCCTTCACCTCCGGCGTGACCCTGGCGGCTATGTGGGCGGCAGACGTGTCTACGGCCTGCACCATCTTGTTAGGGGCAGGCACCCTTTTCAGCCAGGACATCTACAAACGCTTCCTCAACCCTGGGGTTAGCGATACTAAGTTCGTCAAGGTCAACCGGCTGACGGTGCTCTGCACCGGCCTGCTGACCCTGTGGTTCGCCTTCAACGCCGTAGGCATCGTCCGGACCATGGTGGCCGGCCTCTCCATGACTACGGCCCTCACCTGCGTCTTCTTCTTCACCGTGTTCGCACCCCGCCTCTGCCGCCGCAGCAGCGCCTTCTGGACCACCGTGGCCGGGCTGCTGTGCATCGTGATCTGGGAGCTGGTACCGGCGCTGCACTTCTTGCAGCATGTAATATACTTTGAATGGATAGTGTGCGTGGCAGTCTTCCTCTTGGTGGCCCTTTTAGACAAGCAGGCCATCAAGCAGGTGGAAATAGAGCCGGAAGCATAGGAGTGGTTGAGGCTTGCAAAAGGATAGCAGGACTAGTAGCAGCATAGAGATAGGCCGGGCGGCTCTGCGCATGGCCCTCACCGCCTCCCGGGGGGAGGAGAACGGCCTGAAGGAGGCTCTGGCCCAGCAGGGGATCCGGGCTACGGCAGTGGACTTCGGCGGCGACTTCATCCCCTCCATCGTCAAGGTCGTAGAGCGGGCGGTGGTGGCCGCCACCCGGCAGGGCCTGGTCAGCGACAGCCACGTAGGGGCTGGCGCCGTAGCCGGGGCGGCCCACGAGGCCCTGGAGCAGGTGAAGGCCAAGGCCCTGGGCTTCAACGTAGGGGGCAAGATCGGCCTGGCCCGGGCCGGGGAGCACCTCTGCGTGGCCGTCTACATGGCGGTGGGGGTGCTGAACCTGGACGAGCTGGGGGTGGCCCTGGCCCACAGATCCCTGGCCAGCGACGAGTAGGCCCTGCTTGGCAGCAGCGGCCGGGGCAGAAAAGAAACGGGAAAACCCTTGACGTGGCAGGCTCGTTATAGTAT
>CAZXKQ010000033.1:0-16188 GCA_964641395.1 uncultured Phascolarctobacterium sp.
GGTAAAAACAGGGCGGGGGGAGTTTCCTCCCGTCTCTTTCTTGTGGTATAATTAAGATGTTTAAGTGTGCGCACTAGCTCCCCTAGGCCGGCTGGACCGACCGGGGCTCTTACTACGGTATAAGCAGGTGGTGGTATCTTGTTAGTATCCTTACAGGGCCTGTGGGCTACCTTCAACGTGCGGGACGTGATCGACATCCTGGTGGTGGCCTACTTCTTCTACCGCATCTACCTGATGCTGAAAAACACCAGGGCCGGCACCCTGACCAAGGGGGTGCTGCTCCTCTTCATCTTCACCGCCATCTGCAAACTGATGGACCTCCACGTAATCAGCTGGTTGCTGGACAAGTCTACCACCGTGCTGATGGTGGCCCTGCCCATCGTCTTCCAGCCGGAGCTGCGGCGGGCCTTGGAGCGGATCGGCCGGTTGCCTATCTTCGGCAGCCGTACCAAGCTCACTGAGCCGGA
The DNA here is from genome assembly GCA_964641395.1 of uncultured Phascolarctobacterium sp. Classification (GTDB taxonomy): domain Bacteria; phylum Bacillota; class Negativicutes; order Acidaminococcales; family Acidaminococcaceae; genus CANQBR01. The sequence continues at coordinate 468 of CAZXKQ010000033.1, forward strand.
ACTGGAAGAGATGCTGGCCGGGGTGGCCGACGCGGTGCGGGTCTTCAGCAAGGACAAGGTGGGAGCCCTCTTAGTCTTCGAGCGGGTGACCGGCCTGGAAGACCGGATCGAGACCGGCGTAGCCATAGACGGGCTGGTTTCCAGCGGCCTTTTGCAGAACATCTTCGTTAAAGACACCCCCCTCCATGACGGGGCCGTAGTCATCCGGGGCAACAGGGTGATGGCGGCCTGCTGCCTGCTCCCTCTGACAGAAAACCGCAACCTGAGCCAGGAGCTGGGCACCCGCCATCGGGCGGCCCTGGGGGTTTCGGAGCAGAGCGACGCCCTGATCCTGGTGGTGAGCGAAGAGAACGGCACCATCAGCCTGGCCAGGAACGGAGAGCTGCTGCGCTTCCTGACGGTGGACGACGCCCGCCGCATCCTGCAGCAGGACCTGGAGTCCCACAACGAGGGCTTCTGGCGCCATTGGCGGGCTAGGTGGCAGCAAAGGCGGGAGGGCAGGTCATGAACATCCTAGGCTTTTTGCAAAAAATAGTGGCCAAGCTGTTTAACCGGGACAATCTAGGGGCCCGGCTCATCTGCCTCTGCCTGGCGGTGGGCTTTTGGATCTACGTGATGACGGAGCAGAACCCTATCGCTGAGCGCAGCCTGGAGGCTAGGCTGCTGCAGGTGAACCTGGCCAGCGACATGATGGTGTACAACGTGCCGGACAAGGTGGAGGTGCGGGTGCGGGGCAACCGGGCCCGGCTGAACGACGGGGTAGAGACCCACCTGAACGTCTTCATCGACCTGAAGGGGGTAGAAAGCGGCCGCCAGACCCTGCCGGTGCGGGCCATCTACGACGAGGGAGAAGTGGTGGCGGTGAAGCCGGACCGGGTCACCGTCTACCTGGATACAGTGAGCCAGAAGACCATGCCTTTAGAGGTGCGCCAGACAGGCAAGGCGGAGATGGACTACGCCTTGAGCAGCGTGAAGCTCACCCCCCAAGAGGTGATGGTCCAGGGCCCCACCCATAGGATAGACCAGGTGGAGAAGGTGGTGGCCACCGTAGACGTAACGGAGCGCTTAGGCAGCTTTGCCGCGGAAAGCAAGCTGCTGGCCCTAGGGGAAGACGGGCAGGAGGTGCCTAGCGCCAAGGTCCTGCCGGCTAAGGCCATGGTGGAGGGGACCATGGTGAGGCAGCTCCTGACTGTGGATCTGCCGGTAGAGCTGGTTACCAGCGGCCACCTGCAAAGGGGGCTGCGGCTGGTCAGTGCCGAGACAACCCCGGCCACGGTGCGGCTTACCGCACCGCCTTCGGTGTTGAACGAGCTGACGTCGGTCAAGACTATGCCCCTGGACATCTCCCGCCTCACCGTGAGCATGAGCCCCGCCGTAGATCTGGACCTGCCGGCCAAGGCCATCTGCCGCACTAAGCTGGTGCAGGTGCACCTAGTTGTAGAGAGAAGCAATTGATGAAGCTGAAGATAAGCAATGTGAAGCTGGACCTGCGCCAACCCCAGGACTTGCAGCAGGCGGTAGCGAAGAAGCTGCGGCTCCGCCCTGGGGAGGTAGTGGTGGAGGCGGTGCTCCGCCGGGCCGTAGACGCCCGCAAGAAGGAGGCTGTCTGCCTCAACTACCAGGTGTTAGTCCGGCTGGAGGTGAGCAAGGGCTACGGCCGACGGCTGCTGGAGCAGAGGGACGTGGCCCCCTACCAGGAGCCCCAGGAGGAGCCCCTGGGGCTAGGCAGCGCTCCCCTGGCCGGTCCGGTGGTGGTCATCGGCTCCGGTCCTGCCGGGCTGCTGGCCGCCTTAGAGCTGGCCAAGTACGGCTACGCCCCCCTGGTCTTAGAGCGGGGCCAGGCCCTGGCCCAGCGGGTGAAGGCGGTGGAGGGCTTCTGGGCCCGGGGGCAGCTAGACCCAGAGAGCAACGCCCAGTTCGGCGCCGGCGGGGCAGGCACCTTTAGCGACGGCAAGCTCACTACCCGGGTGGATCATCCCGCCCTGGCAGCCATCGCCCGCAGCCTGGTGGCGGCAGGGGCCCCTGAGGCCATCCTTACGGAGCACAGGCCCCACATCGGCACAGATAAGCTGCGGCTGGTGGTGGGAGGCCTCATCCGCCAGATCAAGGCCCTAGGGGGGCGGCTCAGCTATCAGACCAAGGTGGCGGACTTCCTCATCGCCGACGGCCGGCTCCAGGCCCTGGTACTGGCCTCGGGGGAGCGGCTGCCGGTAGGGGCGGTGCTGCTGGCCTGCGGCCACAGCGCCAGGGACACCTACGCCGCCCTGGCCGCCCGGCAGGTGGCTATGGAGGCCAAGCCCTTCGCCGTAGGCCTCCGCATCGAGCACCCCCAGGAGCTGATCGACCGGGCCCAGTACGGCAGCTTCGCCGGCCATCCCCTGCTGGAGCCGGCAGACTACGCCCTGGTTCACCACGGCAGCGGCGGCCGCAGCTGTTACAGCTTCTGCATGTGCCCAGGGGGCCAGGTGATAGCCGCCGCCTCGGAAGAGGCGGGGGTGGTGGTCAACGGGATGAGCAACTACCAGCGGACCAGCGGGGTGGCCAACAGCGCCCTAGTGGTGAATGTGGCGGTGGCAGACCTGCCTGCCGGGCCCTTAGGGGGAGCGGCCTTCCAGCGTCACTACGAGCAGGCCGCCTTCCGGCTGGGGGGAGGGGGCTACCGGGCCCCGGCCCAGAACCTGGCCAGCTTCCTGGCAGGGACGGCGCCCTCTTTGGCGGCCGCCGTGCCTGGCAGTTACCGGCCTGGCCTGGAGGCAGCCCCTTTAACAGAGGCCCTGCCCCCCTACGTCATAGCCGGCATCCGGGAGGCGCTAGGGGCCTTTGGCCAGAAACTGGCAGGCTTCGCCGACGGGGGAGCCCTGCTGACCGGGGTGGAGACCCGGACCTCGGCACCGTTGCGGCTGCTGCGGGGCCGGGACTATGTGAGTTTGAACTGCGACCTGCTCTATCCCTGCGGGGAGGGGGCGGGCTATGCTGGGGGCATCATGTCTGCCGCCTTGGACGGCTACCAGGCCGCCAGGGCCGTGCTGACCCGCTTTGCCAGGCCCAGTTGAGATTGGGACAGGGGGTTTAGGAAGGATATGGCTCGCTTATTCGGCACAGACGGAGTTAGAGGGGTGGCCAACGTGGAGCTGACCCCTAGCCTGGCCTTCAAGCTAGGCTATGCGGCGACCAAGTACTTTAGCAGGGAGGGGAGCGGTCCCCGGATCATCGTGGGCCGGGACACCAGGCGCAGCGGCCAGATGCTGGAAAGCGCCCTTGCGGCCGGCATCTGCTCCGCCGGCGGGGACGCCTATTTGCTAGGGGTGATGCCTACCCCGGCTGTGTCCTACCTGACTAATACGGTGCAGGCCAACGCCGGGGTGGTGATCAGCGCCTCCCACAATCCCTTCGAGGACAACGGCATCAAGTTTTTCTCCCACTCCGGCCACAAACTGCCTGACGCAGTGGAGGACGAGATAGAGGGTATCGTGGCCCAGCCCATAGACTACAGCCATGCGGTCAGCGGCAGCAGCGTAGGCCAGATCTTCCACGACACCAGCAACCTGGCCGGGGCCTATGTGAAGCACATCCTCAGCACCGCCAACACCAAGCTGAACGGGCTGAAGGTGGTGCTGGACTGCTCCAACGGCGCCAACAGCGAGATCGCCCCGGTGATACTGCGCCACCTGGGAGCGGAGGTGGTGACCATTTTTAACGAGCCTAACGGCAGCAACATCAACGACGGCTGCGGTTCCACCCACCTAGGGGCCCTGCGGCGGAAGGTGGTGGAGGTAGGGGCCCACGTGGGCATCGCTAACGATGGTGACGCCGACCGCTGCCTGGCGGTGGACGAGAACGGCCAGGCCTTGGACGGAGACCAGATTATGCTGATCTGCGCCAAGGAGCTGCTGAAGCGGAAGCAGCTGGTGGACAAGATGCTGGTGGTGACGGTGATGAGCAACTTAGGCCTCCACAAGGCCATCCGGGCCCTAGGCGGCCAGACCTGCGTCACCAAGGTGGGGGATCGCTACGTGCTGGAAGAGATGACCCGCCACGGCTACTCCCTGGGGGGAGAGCAGAGCGGCCACATCATCTTCAGCCGCTTCGCCCAGACCGGGGACGGGATCCTCACCGCCGTCCAGCTCCTCTGCGCCATGGTGCGGAACAACCGGCCCCTGTCCGAGCTGGCGGGGGCCATGGAGAAGTTCCCCCAGGTTTTGATGAACGTGCGGGTGAAGAAGAAGGAGGGCTGGGAGGAGAACCCGGCCCTGGAAGAGGTTATCGACACCTATAAGAGAGAATTAGGCGAGGACGGCCGCATCTTGGTGCGGGCCTCAGGGACGGAGCCCCTGCTGCGGATCATGGCAGAGGGGCCGGACCAGGTACGCCTGGAGCAGATCGCCGCCGCCATCGGCGAGGTGGCTACCAGGGAGCTGCAGTAGGCGGCAGGCCCAGACGTGGACGGCGGCAGGGAGGAGGTAGAGATGGCCGGCAGACCCCTTACCGCCCTAGAGGGCACCTTGGTACTCTACTACTACCTGCTGAGCAGGGAGGGGAGGCTGACCCAGGAGGCAGCGGTCCGGCTCTGCGCCCGGGCCCTCCAGGCCCTGGCCAAGGCCTGCGGCCGCCAGGGCAGCCCTAACTGCCGCAATACCGGGGTGCTCTACAGCCAGTTCGCCGCCCTGGCCAGCCTGGCCCAGGGGAGGCGGGACTGCTACCGCCCTCTGGGCCACTACCACGAGTTGCTGGCCCTGCGGCAGCAGGAGGCCTCCCTGTGGCAGGAGCTAGCGGCCGGCACCCTCCAGCTGTTGGAGGAGCGGGAGCTGCTGGATCTGGGTAGCGGCCTCCTCCCTCGGCAGCAGGCCTCCTTTCCCGCCTTGGCAGGCTGCCTGCTGCTCCACTTCTACCTGTCGGCCGCCGCCGGCCTCCTCCCCCAGGAAGAGGCGGCCGGCCAGTGCCTGGCCGCCCTGGCAGGGCTGCAGCCAGGCTACGGCGGGTGGCAGGGTGCGGCAGGGAGGGCGGCCTTGGCTAGGAGCTGGGCCTGCTTCGCCCAGGGGCGGGGGGCTTCCAGCCCCTGGACCAGCCTCCTCTACCTGCAGCGGACCTTCCCCCGGCTCTACTACAGTTATGCCGAGACCGCCCTGGAGCTGGCCGGGGGGGCCTAAAAAAACTTGTCCCCCTCTAGAAAATATGCTACAATGAAAGGCAGTTAAAACCTTAGGCAGAATAGAAAGCAGCTGTAAGGAGGATATTATGGACTTCGCTCTCACTGAGGAACAAGTAGAATTACAGGAGCTGGTGCGGGACTTCGTGGCCAAGGAGGTCACCCCCTACGCCGCCCAGATGGACAGGGAGAATAAGATGCGGGAGGAGCTGGTGCCCCTGGCCGCCGACCTAGGCCTTTTGAACGTGATGGTGCCGGAAGAGTACGACGGCATGGGCCTGGACAGCGTTTCCATCGCCGCTATTTACGAGGAATTAGGCAAGGGCTGCGCCGGCGTGGCCACCTCCCTGGCCGCCAACAGCCTGGCCACCCTGCCGGTGATGCTGGCCGGTACGGAGGAGCAGAAGCAGAGGTGGGCCCAGGTGGTGAACAACGGCGGCCTGGCCGCCTTCGCCCTTACGGAGCCAGGAGCCGGCAGCGATGCTGGCGGCGTGGCTACCCGGGCGGTGAAGGACAAGGAGGCGGGCACCTACACCCTGAACGGCACCAAGATGTTCATCACTAACGGCGGCATCGCCGATATCTACCTGATTATGGCCAACGTGCGCAAGAGCGGCGGCATCCGGGGCCTCACCTGCTTCATGGTGCCTAAGGGCGCCCCCGGCCTCTCCATAGGCAAGAAGGAGGACAAGATGGGCATCCGTCCCTCCAACACCTGCGAATTGGTGCTCCAGGACGTGGTAGTGCCGGAGGCGGACCGGGTAGGCCGGGAGGGAGAGGGCTTCCGCATTGCCATGAAGACCCTGGACAGCGCCCGGCCCTTCGTAGGGGCCATCGCCGTAGGCATCGCCCAGGCCGCCCTGGACTGCGCCACTAAGTACGCCAAGGAGAGGCGGCAGTTCGACCAGCCCATCGCCAGCTTCCAGCTGGTGCAGGGGATGGTGGCCGATATGGCTATGAAGGTGGAGGCTGCCCGGCTGCTGGTCTACAAGGCCTGCTGCCTGCGGGACGAGGGCAAGGACTTCGCCAAGGAAGCGGCCATGGCCAAGTGCTACGCTTCGGACGTAGCCATGGAGGTAACCACCGACGCCATCCAGGTGATGGGGGGCTACGGCTACACCAAGGACTACCCGGTGGAGAAGATGATGCGGGATGCAAAGATCATGCAGATCTACGAAGGCACTAACCAGATTCAACGCTTAGTCATCGCCAACAAGATACTCTACTAAGAGGACAGTGCTAGTCCCCGCCCGGGGCTGCTGCGGCCTTGCCAGCGGTGGCCAGGGGCGGGGGATTTGTCTTTAAAGCTATGGATATTCTTCTTCTCGCCCTGGCCGTCCTGGTGGCGGACCAGGCCAGCAAAGCTTACATCGTCAGCCGCTTCGCCCCGGGGGAGAGCCTCCCCGTCCTGAGGGACGTCTTCCACATCACCTATGTGGAGAATAGCGGGGCGGCCTTCGGCCTCCTGGCCGGCCAGCGCTGGCTCTTCTTAGCCGTGGCCCTCCTGTCCCTGGCCCTGCTGTGGCAGCAGCGCCGCCTCTTCCTGGAGGGGGATAGGTGGCGGCGCCTGGGGGCGGGCCTCTTTCTAGGAGGCGCCTTGGGCAACGTGCTGGACCGGCTGCGGCTGGGCCTGGTGATAGACTTTTTGGATCTGCGGTTCTGGCCGGTGTTCAACATCGCCGATACGGCTATCTGCCTAGGCATAGGAGCGATAATATGGAGCCTCTATCAGCAGGAATACAGGGAGAGGAAAGCGAAAAAGAACAGCTAGGGCAGGACGGCCTGGCGGAGCTGGACGTGGCAGACAGCCTGGTGCGGCAGCTGCTCATAGGGGAGCAGGAGGCCGGCCAGCGCTGCGACGCCGCCCTGGCCCCCCTGCTGGGGCTGAGCCGCTCCCATGTGCAAAAGCTGCTGGCGGAGGAGAGGGTGCGGCGGCAGGACGGCAGGCCCCTGAAGGCCAACTACCGGCTGCGCCTGGGGGAGGAGCTGGCGGTGGAGCTCCCCGCCCCCCAGCCTACGACGGCCCAGCCGGAGGAGCTGCCCCTGGACATCGTCTACGAGGATGAGGACGTAATCGTGGTGAACAAGGCCCGGGGGATGGTGACCCACCCTGCCCCCGGCAACCCTAGGGGCACCTTGGTGAACGCTCTCCTCTACCACTGCCCCAGCCTCTCGGGGATCAATGGGGTCATCCGCCCCGGCATCGTCCACCGCTTAGACAAGGATACCTCCGGCCTGCTGGTGTGCGCCAAGAACGACAGGGCCCACCTGGCCCTGAGCCAGCAGATCCAGGACAAACGCTGCCAGCGCCGCTACATCGCCATCGTGCGGGGCAATGTGAAGGAGGACCAGGGCACTGTGGACACCCTGCTGGCCCGCTCCCCCCAGGATAGGAAGAAGATGGCGGTGGTGCGGGAGGGAGGCCGGCGGGCCCTCACCTACTACCAGGTGCTGGAGCGCTTCGGCCGCTACACCATCGTCCAGTGCATCCTGGGCACCGGCCGCACCCACCAGATCCGGGTGCACATGGAGTACCTGGGCCACCCCCTGGTGGGGGATCCTAAGTACAGCCCCCTGAAAACCGGCTTCGCCATCAAAGGCCAGGCCCTCCATGGGGCAGGCCTCAGCTTCTACCAGCCTCGCACTGGAGAGCTGCTGGAGTTCACCGCCCCCCTGCCAGAGGATATGGCTAAGATAGTTACCAGGCTGAGGCAACATCAGTTTAGTTAGATATATACATATGTAAATATATTTATAAAAGGTTTCGAGGTGATCAAGATGGCTGAATTGGCAAAGAAGAAGCTGCTCATGGACGGAGAGGCCCTGCGCCGGGCGGTGACCCGCATCGCCCACGAAGTCCTGGAGCGGAACAAGGGGGTGGAGAACCTGGTGCTGGTAGGCATCCGTACCAGGGGAGTGCCCTTGGCCCGGCGGCTGGCCGCCGCCATCGCCCAGATTGAAGGGGTGGAGGTGCCGGTGGGGGGCCTGGACATCACCCTCTACCGGGACGACTTGAGCGCCCTGGCCTACAACCCCATCGTCCGCGGCACAGACATCGATTTTGACCTGAACGGGAAGAAGGTGATCCTGGTAGACGACGTGCTCTACACCGGCCGCACTATCAGGGCCGCCCTGGACGCGGTCATCGACATGGGCCGGCCTAAGGCGGTGCAGCTGGCGGTGCTCATCGACCGGGGCCACCGGGAGCTGCCTATCCGAGCGGACTACGCCGGGAAGAATGTGCCTACCAGCCGCAAGGAGGATGTGCGGGTGAGCTTGAAGGAGGCCGACGGCGGCCTTGATGAAGTAACTTTAGTGGAGTTAGACTGAGGAGGGAAGGAACATGAACGAAGCTATGGCTAAGGTAAGGCAGAAACGCAACGACCTTTACGGCGCCACAGTGGTGGCCAATCTGCAGAAACGGGGTTTTGAGGCCTACTACGTCCCTAACAAGGAAGCGGCCCTGGCCAAGGCCCTGGAGCTGATCCCGGCAGATCACCTGGTAGCCTGGGGCGGCAGCGTCACTATTGAGGAGATAGGCCTCCTGGCGGCAGTGAAGGGGAGGAACAGGGTGCTGGACCGGGAGCAGGCCAAGACCCCGGAGGAGCGGACGGAGCTGATGCGCCAGGCCCTCCTCTGCGACACCTTCTTGATGAGCGCCAACGCCATCAGCGAGGACGGCCAGCTGGTGAACATCGACGGCAACGGCAACCGCTGCGCCGCCCTCATCTACGGGCCGAAGCAGGTGGTGCTGGTAGCCGGCATCAACAAGGTGGCTGCAGATCTGGACAGCGCTCTGAAGCGGGCCCGCCAAGTGGCGGCCACCATCAACGCCCAGCGCTTCCCCGGCCTGCCCACCCCCTGCAGCAAACAGGGCCGCTGCCTGGACTGCAACCTGCCGGAGAGCATCTGCAACCAGTTCGTCATCACCCGCCGCAACAACCGGGGCCACATCCTGGTGGTGCTGGTAGGGGAAGACCTGGGCTTTTAAAGGGCCATGGAGCGGCATTACGCAGCGGCAGACGAGGTGCTCTACCATATAGGCTTCAGCCCTGCTGAACTAGAGGGAGCCCCCCTGGCGGTGCTGCCAGGGGATCCTGGCCGGGTGGAGCCCTTGGCCGGAGCCCTGTGCGACCCAGGCGGGGAGGCCCGCAAACTGGCCTGCCACCGGGAGTACACCTCCTACCTGACCCAGGTGGGAGGGGTGGAGGTGCTGGTCTGCTCCACCGGCATGGGCGGGCCCAGCGTGGCCATCTGCTTGGAAGAACTGGCCCGGGCCGGCGTCCGCTACCTGATCCGGGTGGGCACCACCGGGGCCATCCAGCCGGGCATAGGGCTGGGGGAGCTGATCATCAACAAGGCGGCAGTACGCCTGGACGGCACCAGCCGCCACTACGCCCCCCTGGGCTTCCCTGCCGTGGCCAGCTTCGCCGTCACCGGGGCCCTGATCGCGGCGGCCCAGGCCTGCGGCGCCCCCTACCATGTAGGCATCTCTGCCTCTAGCGACACCTTCTGGCCCGGCCAGGAGCGCTATGACAGCTTCACCGGCTATGTGAGCAGGGCCTTTAGGGAGAGCAGGGCGGAGTGGCAGCAGCTAGGGGTGCTGAACTACGAGATGGAGACCGCCAGCCTCTTCGTCACCGCCCAGGCCCTGGGCCTGAAGGCGGGGGCGGTGTGCGGCGTGGTTGCCCAACGGCTCAGCGGCGAAGGGGTGAGCGCCGGGGCGGTGTACCAAAGGGCCCTGGCCTACCAAGAGGCAGTGGTGCGGGGGGCCATCCTCAGCTTGACAAAGGAGGCGGAAGGCCTATGCGGGCTATAATTTTACTGATGGACTCCTTCGGCATCGGCAGCGCCCGGGATGCGGCGGCCTACCAGGACGCAGGCAGCGACACCCTGGGCCACATCTGCGAACACCTGGCCGCCCACCGCCGGGACGAGGCAGGCCGCAGCCGGCCCCTCTACCTTCCCAACCTGGCCCGGCTGGGCCTGGGGGAGGCGGCAGCGGCGGCTAGAGGCTGCCCCCTGCCGGCAGACCTAGGCGGGGAGGCCCGCTACGGGGCCTACACCTACGCCGAGGAGGTGTCCAAGGGCAAGGACACCCTCTCCGGCCACTGGGAGCTGGCCGGGGTGCCGGTGGACTTTGACTGGGGCTACTTCCCCAAGGTGCCCCACTGCTTCCCTTCGGAGCTGCTCAGCCGTCTGATTAAGCGGGGGAGGCTGCGGGGGGTGCTGGGGGAGTGCCACGCCTCCGGTACGGAGATCATCAAGGAGCTGGGCATAGAGCACATGCGCAGCGGCAAGCCCATCGTCTACACCTCGGCGGACAGCGTGCTGCAGATCGCCGCCCACGAAGGCTCCTTCGGCCTGGAGCGGCTCTATGAGCTCTGCCAGATAGCCTTTGAGCTGGTACAGCCCTACAAGATCGCCCGGGTCATCGCCCGGCCCTTCGTAGGCTCCGGCCCTGCCGACTTCGTCCGTACCGGCAACCGCCACGATTACGCAGTGGCGGCCCCCCAGGACACCCTCTTAGACAAGGTGGTGGCCAGCGGCGGTAGCGTCTACGCCGTAGGCAAGATAGCGGACATCTTCGCCCACCGGGGCATCAGCCGCCACTATCCGGCGGGGAACCTGGCGGCCTTGGTGGATGCCACCATCCAAGCCATCCAGGAGGCCCCGGAAGGCAGCCTGATCTTCAGTAACTTTGTGGACTTTGACTCTTCCTACGGCCACCGCCGGGACGTGCTGGGCTATGGGGAGGCTTTGGAATATTTCGACCGGCGGCTGGGAGAGCTCACTGGCTGTTTCCGGCCCCTGGACCTGGGGCTGATCACCGCCGACCACGGCAACGATCCTACCTGGACGGGGACGGACCACACCAGGGAGAGGGTGCCGGTGCTCTTCTTCGGCGACCTGGTAAGGCCCGGGCCCCTGGCTCCCCTGGGAACCTTTGCGGACCTGGGAGCCACGGTGGCGGCCTACCTGCACACCGAGCCCCTGTACAGCGGCAGGCCCATAGAGCTGGCCTGATAGGAGGTGGAAAAAGTGCGAAAAATACTGCGTTTCTTCTTTGTGCTGCCCCTGTTGCTGGGCTTTCTGCTGGGGGCTCCGGCTCCCGGCCAGGCGGCCTTTCCCGAGCGGCCGGTGTCCTTCGTAGTGCTGGACCACAGCGGGGCGGTGGACGGAGCCTGCTACAGCCAGTGGCGCAGCGTGGTGAAGTGGGCCTACCACTTCCCCTACTATAAGATCCAGGAGGACGGGGTGGCCCAGGAGGCGGCCTCCCAGGAGCTGGCTGCCAGCAAGAAGATCACCCCCGAGGGCCTGGCCAAGGTGGCCCAGGCCGCCCACAGCGACGTAGTGGTGCTGGCCCGGGTCTTCGACCTGGCGGAGGAGATGGTGTACGGCATCGGCCTGGAGGACGGCCCCTATGTGCGGGTGATCTGCGAGGCGGACCTCTTCGTCTACAAGGCGGAGGGAGGCAAGTTCCTGCAGAAACACCTGCGGGAGAACCGGGTCAGGGACATGGGCGGCTACGACAAGCCCCAGGAGACGGTGAAGTGGGCCCTGTCCAAGTTGGTGAACACCATGGAAGGCCGGCCCATCATCGGCGGCGACTGAGGCAGGAGCGGTTCCAGTTTTAGCGTGAATAGATACGACAGGGGCGGCTGCAGGCCCCTACAGGAGGCTCTAGATGGAGAAAATTAGGCGGGTCTATGTGGAAAAGAAGGCGGCCTTCGCCGTGGAGGCCCAGGGGCTTTTGGCAGATTTGCGCAGTAACTTGGGCCTGACGGCCCTGACGGGCCTGCGCATCCTCAACCGCTACGATGTGAGCGGCCTCAGCGAAGAGGAGTACGCCATGGCTAAGGTGATGGTGCTCAGCGAGCCGCCGGTGGACCAGGTGTACGAAGAGGAGCTGCCCCTGCCGGAGGGCTGCCAGGTCTTCGCCGTAGAGTTACTGCCTGGGCAATACGACCAAAGGGAGGACTTTGCGGCGGCCGGCATCCAGCTGATCAGCCAAAAGGAAAGGCCCCTGCTGGCCGCGGCCAAGGTCTACATCCTGGAAGGCCCCCTGGAGCCGGCAGACCTGGCCAGAATCAAGGCCTACTGTATCAACCCGGTGGAGGCCAGGGAGGCGGAGCTGGCCAAGCCCCGCAGCCTGGCGGCAGAGCTGGTGGAGCCGCCGCCCATAGAGCGGCTGCAGGGCTTCAGGCAGCTGGACCGGGACGGAGCCCAGGAGCTGCGGCAGCGGCTGGGCCTGGCCATGAGCCTGGAGGACCTGCTGTGGTGCCAGAGCTACTTCCAGCAGGAGGGGCGGGAGCCCAGCCTGACGGAGCTGCGGGTGCTGGACACCTATTGGTCGGACCACTGCCGCCACACTACCTTCACCACCCACCTAGACAGGGTGGAGATCCAGGACGGGCCCTATGCGGCCCCTCTGCAGGCCGCCTACCAGGCCTACCTGGCGGCCAGGGCGGAGGTCTACGGCCCGGACAGCCAGCGGCCGGTGACCCTGATGGACATGGCGGTTATCGGCATGAAGAAGCTGCGGCTGGAGGGCAGGCTGCCGGACCTGGACCAGTCGGAGGAGATCAACGCCTGCTCCGTGGTAGTGCCTCTGGAGGTAGACGGGCGGCGGGAAGAGTGGCTCCTGCAGTTTAAGAACGAAACCCACAACCACCCTACGGAGATCGAGCCCTTCGGCGGCGCCGCCACCTGCTTAGGCGGGGCCATCCGGGATCCCCTCTCCGGCCGGGCCTACGTTTATCAAGCCCTGCGCCTCACCGGCAGCGCCGACCCCCGCACCCCGGTGGCAGACACCCTGGCGGGGAAGCTGCCCCAGCGGAAGCTGACCATCGGCGCAGCCGCCGGCTACTCCTCCTACGGCAACCAGATCGGCCTGGCCACCGGCCAGGTGGAGGAGTACTACCACCCCCGCTTCGTGGCCAAGCGGCTGGAGATAGGGGCGGTAGTGGGGGCGGTGCCCCGCTCCTGGGTGCGGCGGGAGGCCCCCCAGCCAGGGGATCTGGTGGTGCTCTTAGGGGGCCGTACCGGCCGGGACGGCTGCGGCGGCGCCACCGGTTCCTCCAAGGAGCATAATTTAGACAGCCTGCTGACCTGCGGCGCCGAGGTGCAGAAGGGCAATCCCCCTACGGAGCGGGAGCTGCAACGGCTCTTCCGCAACCCCCAGGTGACGGCCATGATCAAACGCTGCAACGACTTCGGCGCCGGGGGCGTGTCGGTGGCCATAGGGGAGCTGACCGCAGGCCTGCACATTGATTTAGACAAGGTGCCCAAGAAGTACGAGGGCTTAGACGGGACGGAGCTGGCCATCTCCGAATCCCAGGAGCGGATGGCGGTGGTGATAGAGGCCAAGGACGAGGCGGCCTTCCAGGCTGCCGCCGCCGCAGAAAACTTGGAGGCCACCGTGGTGGCGGTGGTGACAGAGGAGCCTCGCCTGGTGATGACCTGGCGGGGGGACAAGATCGTAGACATCGCCCGCTCCTTCCTGGATACTAACGGGGTGGCCCAGCACGCCCAGGCCCGGCTTACTGCCGGCCAGGGTAACATTATGCACCAGCTGCCGGCAGAGGTGGCTGGGGCGGCCAGCCTGGAGGAGGCCTGGCTGGCCAACCTGGGCCGGCTGAACGTAGCCTCCCAGAAGGGCCTGGCGGAGCGCTTTGACAGCACCATCGGCCGAGGCACGGTGCTGCTGCCCTTTGGCGGCCGCCGCCAGCTCACCCCGGCTGAGGGCATGGTAGGCCGCTTCCCGGTGCTGGAGGGCCACAGCCACGGGGCCAGCGTCATGGCCTGCGGCTACAACCCTGACGTGGCCTGCGCCAGCCCCTTCCACGGGGCCGTGTACGCAGTGGTGACGGCGGTGGCTCGGGCCTGTGCCTGCGGGGCGGATTACCGGGCCCTGCGGCTGAGCCTGCAGGAATACTTCCCCCACGTCCACGATGCGGCCAGCTGGGGCCTGCCCTGCGCCGCCCTCTTGGGGGCCTTCTCCGCCCTGGACGCCCTAGGCCTGGCCGCCATCGGCGGCAAGGACTCTATGAGCGGCACCTTTATGGATTTGACGGTGCCTCCCACCCTGGCGGCCTTCGCCGTAGGGGCCATGGACGGCAGGGAGGCGGTGAGTCCGGAGTTCAAGGCGGCAGGGGACAGGGTGTACTACCTGCCTGTGCCCTTGGATGAGTACCAGCTGCCAGACTACGCCGTGTTCCGGCGCAACCTCCAGGCCCTCCGCCAGGCAGTGGCGGCAGGGGCCGTAGCGGCGGCAGGGGTAGTGAAGGAGGGCGGCCTGGCCGCCCAGCTGACCCGCATGGCCTTAGGCAACCAGCTGGGGCTGGTCCTGGAGGGAGCCTCCTGGACCAAGGAAGAGCTCTTCACCCTCCAGCCGGGAGGGCTGCTAGTAGAGTTGAAGGCTGGCAGGGGGGCGGAGGAGGCCTTTGCCGGCTTGGCCTACCAGGAGCTGGGAGTGGTGACTGCTGAGCCGGTCATCAGCCTGGGGAGCCTGCGGCTGCCCCTGGCCCGGCTGGAGCAGGCCTATACCCAGCCTCTGGCCAAGATCTTCCCGGCGAAGACGGCGGCAGAGCCTGGCCCGGCGGACATCCAGCAGCCTACGGTCAGGGGGAAGGCCCCGGCCGGCCGCCCTGCCCCTCTGGCAGTGGCCAGGCCCCGGGTCTTCATCCCCGTCTTCCCCGGCATCAACTGCGAGTACGACAGCGCCGCCGCCTTTAGGGAGGCAGGGGCCCTGGTGGAGACCTTCGTGGTGCGGAACCTGACTCCGGCCGCCATCGAGGAATCGGTGGCCCAGCTGGCGGCAGGCATCCGGCGGGCCCAGATCCTGATGCTGCCCGGGGGCTTCAGCGCCGGGGACGAGCCGGACGGCAGCGGCAAGTTCATCGCCACCATGCTGCGGAACGGCTACCTCAGCGAGGCCCTCAGCCAGCTCTTGGAGGAGCGGGACGGCCTGATCCTGGGCATCTGCAACGGCTTCCAGGCCTTGATCAAGCTGGGCCTGCTGCCTAGCGGCCGCATCAGCCCCCTCACCAGCCAGTCTCCCACCCTGACCTACAATACCATCGGCCGCCACGTTTCCCAGCTGGTGACCACCAGGGTGGTTTCCACCCTCTCCCCCTGGCTGGCCCTCTGTGAGCCAGGGGAGGAGCATGTAATCGCCGTCTCCCACGGGGAGGGCCGCTTCTACGCCCCCCAGGAGGTGGTGGAGCAGCTCTTCGCCGCCGGCCAGGTGGCCACCCAGTATGTGGATGAAGGGGGCCGGGCCACCATGGAGAGTCCCTACAATCCTAACGGCTCCACCTACGCCATCGAGGGGCTTACCAGCCCTGACGGCCGCATTCTGGGGAAGATGGGCCACAGCGAGCGCTACGCCCCCGGCCTCTACCTGAACGTGCCCGGCCAGAAGGAGCAGCGGCTCTTCGCCGCCGGAGTGAGGTATTTCCAGTAGCATAACTATCCTTCCTAGCGAGTAGGCAGGAAGGGACCTTAGAGCAGGCTGTCCGGCCCCTTGACCCAGGGGCTGGGCGGCCTGCTTTTTCTCTGCCTGTGCAACTT
>CAZXKQ010000034.1:0-12744 GCA_964641395.1 uncultured Phascolarctobacterium sp.
GCTGTTTGGCGGAGGTGGGAAATAAATGTTTCTCTCTGCTGTTATAGCTTATTAAAATATATTTTTATAAAAATATTTCTCCTTCTCCTAACTTAAGCAAAGAGCAGTCCAGCCACAAGAAAGGGCTGGCGTACCAGCCCTCGTACAGTCCTGTAGAGTTATTGCTCCCCGGTAAGCTGGCACCACAACTTATGCAGATCCCAGTGGCAGGCCTGGCGCACTGCAGCCTCTCCCCCTGTAGAGTTACAATGGCTGTGACACTCTCCTCTCTACAAAGACGGTTTAGCCCTATAGAATGTCAATTAATCCCCAAAACTACCACAGCCCTGGCGTTCCTCCTGTCTCCACGATGAGCTGAGAATGCATTTTGAGGATCTGCGCCGTGGTAAGACGGATCACTTTGCCAATTCCTCGTATGCACTGCGGTTTTTAGCGATCAGCCTGCTAGAGATGCTGAGGACATCCTCATCTGTAGCGTACTGTTCCTTTTCAGCAGCAGCAAAAGCAATAAGAAGGTATTTGGGTGCGTTGTTTTTCAATATGACTACAGAGCCCTCTGTATCCGCTAGGCGGGCGACCTTGGAAAAATTCTGATTCGCTTCCGTGATGGAGACGAGCTTTTTCGTGTTAATGTTCATACCCTATGCTCCCTTCGTGTTTTTATGGACATCTTACCACAGGAATAGGAGAAATTCAACCTAAAGTTTTTCTTCAGGAGCGGTCAAATTGGGGAGCCCCGATGGCTGCTAAGTTTTCCACTATACACAGACGGTTTAGCCCTATAGAATGTCAATTGACACCCAAAACTTCCCTAGGGCCGTCAGGCGCTTCGGCTACCGTCCGCAGATCATCCAAACGGATAATGGCGCAGGATTCACCCACTGGGTCAAAACGAACTGGCGTCTTGTGCCAAGAAATGGGAATATATCACCAGAAGATACGGTCCCGCACTCCCAGACACAACGGGAAGGCGGAACGAAGCCATCGTAATGGTCGGGAGAGATTCTACAACCGCCTGTCTTTCCACAGTCTTGATGATCTGAAGCTGCAAATGGAGAGGTATCTCAGGAACTCTAACGACATCCTATGAAGGTGCTGGAGTGGAAGACGCCTTTAGACAAATGGCAGGCCAGTGACTTTCTATTACCGAAAAATAAAAAATTTTTACTTTTCGGTAATAGCGTGGTATCATAGACGGGAAGGGAGGGAGAGCCATGGACTATTTACTGAGAGAATCTTACCTGGCCCAGCTCAGGGCGGTGAACCGCTCCCCCGATATCAAGGTGATTACGGGAATCAGGCGCTGTGGCAAATCCGTACTATTGGAAGAATATGCCGCCTACCTTGCAGAAACGGAGCCAGCTGCCAATGTGGTGAAGATCAACCTGCAGGAACTGGACTACGAAGAACTGTTGGATTATAGAAAGCTCCACGCCTACGCCTTGGCCCAAAACCAGAGGGGTAGGCGCAACGTGCTGCTGATTGACGAGGTGCAGCTCTGCCCCTCCTTTGAAAAGGCCATCAACAGCCTGCACGCTAAAAGACTGTATGATATCTACCTGACCGGCTCTAATGCCTTCCTCCTAAGTTCGGACCTGGCCACCCTTTTTACTGGGAGGACGATGGAAATCAAGGTCTTCCCCTTCTCCTTTGCCGAGTATCGTAGCTACCTGGCCGGCCAGGAAGAGGTGCAGGCCGCCTTCGATGCTTACGCAAGGCTGGGGGGCCTCCCCGGCAGTTATGCCTATCCTGGGGAAAAAGAGCGTTACGCCTACGTGGCCGACGTTTATCGAACCATCCTCCTCCGTGACCTGGTACAAAAGTACGGCATCCGCAACAAGGAGGAGTTCCAAAGCATCACAGAGTTCATGATGGATAACATGGGTAATTTGCTCTCTCCCAACAATATAACCACTGTATTGCAGCAAAATAAAAGCCCCATCACCAGGAAGACCGTGGCCAAGTACATCGAGTATCTTGAACACTCCTTCCTGTTCTACGAGGCTAAGCGCTTCGACTTAAAGGGGAGGAACTATCTGAAGAGCAACTCTAAATATTACCTATGCGATCCTGCCTTCCGTTATGCGATAAACGGTTCCCGGAATATGGACTTTGGGCGGCTGTACGAAAATATCGTCTATCTAGAATTGCTCAGGCGAGGTTATACGGTATATGTGGGCAAACTCTACCAAAAGGAAGTGGACTTCGTCGCCGTCCGCCACAATGAGAAGCTCTACCTGCAGGTAAGCGACAATATAGCTGATGAAGCCACCTTTAGAGGGAAGTGCGCCACAATGCTGTCATTGAAAGATGCCTATCCTAAAATATTTGTAACCCGCACCAGGCATGAGGCCTATGACTATCAGGGGATAGCTGTGTGGGACCTCCCTCGCTGGCTGTTAGGAGAGGAATGAGGGAGGCTTTCTTTGTTTATCTTTTTATAGGATTTTACTTGTAAGATTCTAGTTGAAGTCTTGTTAAATTCTAGTTTTTAGTTGGCATATGTATGCCTCTATTATCGCTGAATATGATATTAGAATAGATAAGGCTAAAGGTTGTTCTAGGCCGGCTGTATGCTGTATTATGTGAAGACTAGGCCCCCATTGCCTAACAAAAGGGGATGTGCCCCCCCATTCTCTCACCCTTGGCAATCCTCGCCAGCCTCCTGTCAAAGAAATCCCCCACCCCCAACCGCCGCCAGGCTCCCCCCTCACCCTTTCTTTTTTTATTAGAGGGCCTTGCCAGCAGCTGGCCGGCCGCTCTTTTCCTCCCTAGCGGCAAGACCGGCCTGTCCTTGATTATAGTGTAAAACCCTTTAGTCTGGTTTAGTTAGGACGGCAGGCCGAAGCAGGGGCCTTGTCTTTGGCGGCCTAACCGTCATCATAATTTTATACAAGAAAAGCTTTTCTTCAGATTAAAAAAGCCCCTAAGAAGCAGGGGTTTATCAGCCCTGTCCACATCGTTTTATCTTCCATAATTTATGGTATCCACCACTAAGACCTGTCTTGACAGCAGTAGAAAATTTATATATTATATACAGTGAAAAGGTCGGTAAGCTGCCCTGATTTTATCTTAAAATAGTTAAAACGGTTTTAGGGAAGGAGTTTTTTGTTATGGCAGGATTAAAAGGTTTGCTATTAGGCGACGCTATGATCGGCTACGAGGGCTTCTGCGGGGCCTGGAAGAAATACCTGCAAGGCTACGGCGACGTAGACTTTGCCGGCAACTGGGAGCCTAACTGGGACGCCCTGCAGCACCGCCGTCTGGAAGTGGAAAAACGGGGCCCGGAGATCGAGCCCTGCGACCCCCTGGTGCTGGAGCACGGCGCTAAGGCCAACGTCCTCATGGGCCTCTTCATAGCCGTATCCTCCAAGGTGATGGCCGCCATGCCGGAACTGCGCATCGTAGGCGTCTCCCGGGCCGGCCTGGAGAACGTCAATGTGGAAGAAGCCACCAAGCGGGGCATCCTGGTCTTCAACGTTATGGGCCGGAACGCCCACGCCGTTTCTGACTTCGCCGTAGGCATGATGCTGGCCGAGTGCCGCAACATCGCCCGGGCCCACCTCTCCATCCAGCAGGGCCAGTGGCGCAAGACCTTCTCCAACAGCGACAACGTGCCGGAGATCGGCGGCAAGACCGTGGGCCTGGTAGGCTTTGGCAACATCGGCCGCCTGGTAGCCAAGAAGCTCTCCGGCTTCGAGGCCGAAGTCATCGTCTATGATCCCTATGCCAATCCGGAGGACATCGCCGCCGCCGGCTGCAAGCTGGTAGACCTGGAAACCCTCTTCAAGACTGCTGACTTTATCTCCATCCACGCCCGCCTCACTGACAAGAACCGGGGCATGATCGGCGACAGCCTCATCCGCCTGATGAAGCCCACCGCCTACTTCATCAACACCGGCCGGGCCGGCCTGGTGGACCAGGACGCCCTGGCTGCCGCTCTGGAAGAGAAGCGTATCGCCGGCGCCGCCCTGGACGTGTTCACCTCTGAGCCCATCGACCCCGCCAGCCGCTTCCTGAAGCTGGACAACGTAACCCTGACCACCCACATCGCCGGCACCACCTCTGATGCCCTGGCCAACTCCCCCTACCTGCTGGCTGCCGACATCGCCGCCTTCTTGAGGGGTGAAAAGGCTCGTTTCATCATCAACCCCGCCGTGCTGGAGCAGGAAGGCTTCAAGGCCTGGCTGGCAGGCATCAGGGCCTAGGCTGAGGAGGGCGCCATGCTGACCAACTTTAACAACATGTTAGGCAGGGCCTATCGGGAACACATCGCCATCGGCTCCTTCAACGCCTACAATTACGAAACAATCCGGGGCATCATCGAGGCCGGCCACCAGATGGGGGACGACCCGGTGATCGTAGCCTTCGGCAAGAAGTATCTGGACAATATGCACCTGGCCGACGCAGTGGCCATCGTCAAGGCCCTCTCCGCCAACTACCCCATGGAGATATGCCTCCACCTGGACCACTGCAACAAGATCGAGATCATCCGCCAGGCCATCGAGGCCGGCTTCGGCTCCGTTATGTACGACGGCTCCGCCCTCCCCTTCGAGGAGAATGTGGCCAATACCAAGCTGGTCTGCGACCTGGCCCACGCCAAGGACGTCTCTGTAGAGGCAGAGCTAGGCTCCCTGGCTGCCGGCGAGCACTCCCATGAGGGCAGCGCCAGCGACCGAGAGAAGTACACCGATCCGGCCAAGGCCCGGGAGTTCATTGAACGCACCGGCGTAGACGCCCTGGCCGTCTCCATCGGCACCGTCCACGGCCTCTACAAGGGCACCCCTAACGTGCGGATCGACATCCTGCAGGAGATCAACGCCCAGTGCGGCATCCCCCTGGTGCTCCACGGCGGCTCCGGCACCCCGGAAGCCACCATCCAGGCTGCTATCGAGAACGGTATCAGCAAGATCAACGTCAATACGGAAATATCAGTTTATACAGTAGACAAGCTGCGGCAGCTGCTGGCGGAGCAGCAGCCCCATCTCTCCGACCTGTCTAAGCTGGAAGAAAAATCAGTAAGCGAGGTGGTGCTGAAGTACATGAAGTTCTTCCGCCACCAGTAAGGCGGAACAGCCCCTGCCGGCCAGGCCCTACCAGCCTGGGCCCTGCTAGGGCGGCCCCTGCCTAGGGCGCAGAGCCGCAGGCGGGAGGACAAAAATTACATAAGGAGGAAAGATAATGTTCACATCATCATTGACTTGGTTAGTCATCGTCTTCTTGATTTCCCTGCTCTTCGTTCTCATTTCGATAATGAAGTACAAGATGCACCCCTTCCTGTCCCTGCTCTTAGGCGGCATCATCATGGGCGTGCTGACGGGAATGAAGCTCACCACCATCGCCTCTACCCTGGCCTCTGGCTTCGGCGGCACCTTGGGCGGTATCGGCATCATCATCCTCTGGGGTATCGTGCTAGGTAACCTGCTCCACAAGTCCGGCTGCACCAGCCAGATCGCCGCCTTGATGCTGAAGGTGGCCGGCAAGAAGAACACTCCTCTGGCCATAGCCCTCACCGGCTACATCGTATCCATCCCCGTGTTCTTCGATGCCGCCTTCGTTATCTTGGTAAACCTGGTTAAACAGATCTCCCGCAAGGGCAAGGTGCCCTTCATCACCCTGGTAACCTCCCTGGCCGTGGGCCTCATCACCACCCACGCCATGGTTATCCCCACCCCCGGCCCCTTGACCGTAGTGGGCAACCTGAATGCTAACATCGCCTCCTTCTTCGTTTACGGCGCCATCGTCTCCCTCACCGGCACCATCGTCGCCGGCGTTATCTACGCCAAGATCCTGGGCAACAAGAAGGAGAACGCCAACGACTTTGCCAACGCCTTTGACGACATCGACGAAGACGAAGAGATCGTGGCCGCCACTGACAAACCCTCCGGCTCCCTGGGCATTGAGCTGATCCTCTTCCCCATCCTGCTGATCTTGATCGGCACTATCGGCAAAGAGATCATCGGCACCAAGGATTCCTTCGGCTACCAGCTGATGAGCTTCATCGGCGACAAGAACATCGCCTTGATGGTAGGTGCCGTAGTGGCCTTCTTCGCCCTCCACAAGTACCTGGACGACAGCTTCGAGTCCTTCATCTCTGACTCCGCCAAAGATGCAGGCATCATCTTCCTGATCACCGGCGGCGGCGGCTCCTTCGGCGCCATCATCAACGCCACCGGCATCGGCAAGCTGTTAGTAGCCGGCATGCAGGGCTGGACCAGCTCCTCCGCTACCATCCTGCTGATCGTAGTTTCTTGGCTCATCAGCCAGATCCTCCGTGCGGCCCAGGGCTCCACTACCGTAGCCCTCACCACCACCTCTGCCATCTTCGCACCCCTGCTGGCCAGCCTGGGCACCGTATCCCCCGTCCTGGTAGGCCTGGCTATCTGCGCCGGCGGCATAGGCCTCTCCCTGCCTAACGACTCTGGCTTCTGGGTAGTAAACCGCTTCTCCAAGTTCTCCCTGCGTCAAACCATCGAGTGCTGGTCCATCGGCGGTACCGTTTCCGGCGTCAGCGCCCTGATCCTGATCATCATCCTGGGCCTGCTCCAGAACGTACTACCCGGCCTGCTGTAAGAGCGGCTTTCTAGCGTCACAGTTTTTCCCGTCCCCGTCGCCCCGGCGGCGGGGATTGTGGTCTAAAGTCCCTGAAGAAGGAGAGTGTAACATATGAAAACAATCATCGCCCTGGACATCGGCACCTCCAGCATGCGTACCGTGGTCTTCGACCTCCAAGGCCGGGCCCTCCATCAAACTTCCTCAGAGTACCACACCATCTTCCCCCGGGCCTCCTACGTAGAGGAGGAGCCGGATACCTGGCACAACGCCGCCGCCGTCACCCTCACGGGGGCCGCCGACTACCTCCACTCCATCAACGGGGAGGCCATGGCCATCTCCATTACCTCTCAGCGGGCCTCGGTGATCCCCATGAGCAGGGAAGGCCGGCCCCTCTGTAACGCCATCATGTGGCAGGACAAGCGCACCATCCCCATCTGCGACCGGCTGATCGCTGAGCACGGCCTCCCCGCCTTCTACAAGAAGACCGGCCTGCGGGTCAACCCCTTCTTCGTCCTCAACAAGATCATCTGGCTGCGGGAGAACGCCCCGGAGCTGTTCAATGCGGCGGTGAAATTCATCGGCGTACAGGACTACGTAACCTACGAGCTCACCGGCAAGTACGTTACCGACTGGACCCAGGCCAGCCGTACCATGCTGATGGATTTGAAGGAGTTCAAGTGGGATGAGGATCTGCTGAAGCTGGCCGGCATCAGCCAGGACCAGCTCTGCGACCTGGTTCCCCCTGGCAGCGTGGCCGGCGGCCTCAGCAGGGACTTCGCCGCCCAGTGCGGCCTGCCGGAGGGCACCCCGGTGATCATCTCCGGCGGCGACCAGCAGAATGCCGCCATCGCCCTGGGCATCACCCATCCCGGCGTAGCCGAGGCCAACACCGGCACCGGCTCCTTCGTCCTCTCCTACTCCGACCTGCCTGTCTTCGAAAAGGACTGCCGGGTGCTATGCCAGGCTTCTGCCATCGCCGGCAAGTACATGGCCGAGACCTCCATCTTCAACACCGGCGCCATCTTCCGCTGGTTCAAGGAGCAGTTCTATCCTGAGCTGGCCGACTCCCCCAAACCCTTCGAGTACATGACCGAGCAGGCCGAGCAGGCTCCCGTAGGCAGCCACGGCGTGACCATGCTCCCCCACTTCGAGGGCAGCGCCGCCCCCTACTGGAACCCTATGGCCAAGGGCATCTTCTTCAACCTGGGCCTGGGTACCACTAGGGCCGACCTGACCAGGGCCATCATGGAAGGCATCGCCATGGAGATCGCCGAGAACCTCAGCCTGATGCGGGGCATGATCGGCGGCATCGACCGGGTCAGCGTAGCCGGCGGCATGGTGAAGAGCGACCTCTTCTGCCGCATCCAGGCCGACGCCTACCAGGCCATCATCCTGCGCAGCTCCAATGCCGAGGCCACCGCCCTGGGGGCCTTCATCAACGCCGCCGTCACCCTGGGGATCTACGCCAACCACACTGACGCCCTCCAGTTCGTCACCTCCTCGCCTCAGGTCTTCCAGCCCATCGCCGAGCTGGCCCCTGTCTACCAGAACATGTCCGTCCTGCGCAACGCCCTCTACTCCGCCCTGAACGAAGGAGGGGTTTACGCCAAGTTCATGATCTAGCCTTACAGGGGGCTGAGACAGTCCCCCAAGCAAAAAAGAAGCTAATGCCGCCAGGCCCTGAGGTCCGCCTCAGCCGTCTGACTGCATTAGCTTTTTTCTTGCCTAAAAGGGCTGGTTTTTCTCTGGGAAGGCCCCTTCAGCCTAGGGCCTGCTCCAGGGCCGCCAGCACCTGGCGTCGGGCCTGGGCCAGCTCTGCCTCCACCGTACAGCCTGCCGCATGGGGGTGGCCGCCGCCGCCGAAGGCGACGGCTACTGCGGCTACGTCTAGGTTCACGCTCCGCAGGCTCACCCGGGTGGTGCAGGGGCCTACAGCCTTGAAGTAGGCCGCCACCTCTACGCCGTAGATATAGCGGGGATAGTTGATGAAGCTGTCCGTCTGGGCCCTAGGGTCGTAGCTTTCGTAGGGCACGCTGATATAGGCGATGCGCCCCTGGGCGGCGAAGGCCAGGCTGGCCAAAACCTGGGCCAGGAGGCGGACGCTGTCCGGGCTCTTCATCTCCAAACTGTCGCTGATAAAGGCGGGATCCAGGCCGTAGCCTAGGAGGCCGGCCGCCGCCTGCAGGGTCTTGGGGGTGGTGTTGCTGTAGCGGAAGAAGCCGCAGTCGGTGACGATGGCGGTATAAAGGCAGGTGGCTATCTCCCGGTCTAGGGGCCAGCCGCAGGCCTGGAAGAGGTCCCACATTATCTCCCCCACTGCCGCCGCCTGGGTGTCCAGGTAGAGGTGGTGGGCGAAAAAGCTGTTCTGGCCGTGGTGGTCGATGTTCAGGTAGGCCTTGGCCCTGATGGAGGCCGCCCCGCCCAGCCGCTCCAGGCTGCCTGCGTCCAGGACGCAGAGGAGGTCTGCCGCCAGCCCTCCGTAGTCCTCCAAGGTTTGGAAGGCCTGGATACCGGGGAGGAAGCCATAGGTGGCGCTCACCAGGTCGTCTACCACCAGGGTGACCTCCTTACCCTGCTGGCGGAGGAAGTGGCCCAGCCCCAGGGCGCTCCCTAGGCAGTCCCCGTCGGGGGCGGTGTGGACGGCCAGGACGATGTGCCGGTTGGCCGGATCCAGCAGGATGGCGCCGGCCTCCTGCAGGCTGACCCTGGAGCAGCTAGGCTTCATCTTCCCCCTCCTGGGCCTGGGAGGCAGGCCGGGCCTCCTCCTGGGCCTTGATCTCTCGCAGCAGCCCTTCAATGTGCTGGCTGTACTCCAGGGATCTGTCCCGCAGGAGGGTGAGGGTGGGAGCGAAGCGCAGCCGGATCCGCCGGGCTATCTCCGTGCGCAGGTAGCCTAGGGCCTTGTTCAGGGCCTGCCAGGCCGCCTCCTGCTGCTCCGGACTGCCGTAAAGGCCCACGTAGACCTTGGCGTAGCTCATGTCGTCGCTCAGCTCCACCCCGGTGACGCTCACCCGCTCCACCCGGGGATCCTTCATCTCCCGCAGGATGATCTTGTTCAATTCCTGGGCTATGGCCTCCTGGACCTTAGCCACACGCAGTCTAACCATGGCTCACCTCCGGCCTATTCTACCGCCACTTCCTCCATGGCGTAAACCTCGAAGATGTCCCCCTCTTTCAAATCTCTGAACTTGGACAGGGTGATGCCGCACTCGTAGCCCTGCTGTACCTCCTTCACGTCGTCCTTGAAGCGGCGCAGGGACTCTACCTGATCCTCAACCGGCAGCACGATGCCGTCCCGGATGATCCGCACCTTGGAATTGTTGGTGACCTTCCCTTCCAGGACGTAGCAGCCTGCTACTAAGAGCTTCATGATGCTGATCAGCTGCCGCACCTCTACCCGGCCCTGGACAACCTCGGTGAACTTAGGCGCCAGCATACCCTTGATGGCCGCCTCCACATCGTTCAAGGCGTCGTAGATTACCCGGTAGGTGCGCAGATCCACCTTGGCGTTTTCGGCCGCCTTGCGGGCATTGGCGTCCGGCCGCACGTTGAAGCCGATAATGAGGGCGTTGGCGGCAGAGGCCAGCATAACGTCGGACTCGGTGATGGCGCCTACGCCGGCGTGGACTACCACTACCTTGACCTCTTCGTTCTTGATCTTCTGCAAGGAGGCCTTCAAGGCTTCGATAGTGCCCTGGACGTCCGCCTTCACTACGATGTTCAGTTCTTTCAGCTCCCCATCCTTTATCCGCTGGTAGAGATCGTCCAAGGATACCTTGGAGGGCGCCTTGATCTCCTTCTCCTTCTTCTGGGCCAGCCGCTTATTGGCTACAGAGCGGGCGATCCGCTCCTCCGTGCTGTCCAGGATGTCCCCAGCCTCCGGCACGTCGTTCAGGCCCAGCACCTCTACCGGGGTGGAGGGGGTGGCCTTCTTCACCTTTTCCCCCCTGTCGTTGATCATGGCCCGCACCTTGCCGTAGCAGGTACCGGCGATGATGGTGTCTCCCACCCGCAGGGTGCCCCGCTGGATCAGCACCGTAGCCACCGGGCCCCGGCCCTTGTCCAACTGGGCTTCGATGATGGTGCCGTGGGCCGGCAGGTCGGCGTTGGCCTTCAGCTCCTGCACCTCGGCCACCAGGAGGATCATGTCCAACAGGTCGGTGATGCCTTCCTTGGTGTAGGCGGAGCAGGGCACCATGATGGTCTCGCCGCCCCAGTCCTCCGGGATCAGCTCTTGCTCAGCCAGCTGCTGCTTCACATGGTCCGGGTTGGCCCCAGCCCTATCCATCTTGTTGATGGCTACGATGATGGGCACCTTGGCGGCCTTGGCATGGTTGATGGCCTCGATGGTCTGGGGCATAACCCCGTCGTCGGCGGCCACTACCAAGATGGCTATATCCGTAACCTGGGCCCCCCTAGCCCGCATGGCGGTGAAGGCTTCGTGGCCGGGGGTGTCTAAGAAGACGATCTGCTTCCCCTGGTAGTTCACCTTGTAGGCGCCGATGTGCTGGGTGATGCCCCCTGCCTCCCGGGCAGTGACGTTGGTCTTGCGGATGGCGTCCAAGATGGAGGTCTTGCCGTGGTCCACGTGGCCCATGACGGTGATTACCGGCGGCCTGGTGGTGCGTAGCTCCTCTGGATCCTCCACCGGCGGTATCTCCGTAGGATCCTCCGGCTGGGGAGCGGGGAGTACCTCCACGTCGAACTCGCTGCCGATGAGCTGGGCAGTGTCAAAGTCTATATCCTGGTTGATGGTGACCATCTGGCCTAGGAGGAAGAGAGTCTTGATGACCTCGTTCACCTCCCGCTTGATGAGTTTGGCGAAGTCCTGGACGCTGATGGACTCCCCTACCTCTACCGAGCTGGGCCTGATGATGGGTTCTGCCGCTACCGGCGGTCTGGCCGGGCCCTTCTTCAGGCCCCGGTTGGCCGGCATCTGATGGCCGGCGCTGCGGTTAGGCCGGCTCTCCTTGGTGGCGTAGCTGCCCTTGATGGGGCTGACGTTCTTGCGGGACTTGCCGGCATTCTTGCTGCCTTCCCGCCGCTCGTCCCTGCCTCCCTTGGCCGCCTCTGGCCGCCTGGGCCTGCTGTCTGTCTTAGGCAGGGGGCTGCCGCCGCTAGGCCGCCTGGCACCTGGGGCCGGGCCGCCGCTTCTGGTAGCGGTGCCGCCAGGCCGTCCCTCCGGGCCGGCTGCCCCTTGGGGTCTGGGAGCGTAGCCGGAAGGGCGGGTGCCTCCAGGCCGGGGCCCCTGGCCGTAGCCGCCTCCCTGGCCTTCCCGCCTGAGGCCCTGGCCCTGGGGCCGGCCTCCCTGGCTGTAGGAACTGCCCTGGCCCTGGGGCCGTACACCAGGCCGCACCGAACCGGGCCGCTGTCCCTGGCCCTGAGGCCGGGCTGTAGCTGTCGAGTAGCTGCCTCCCTGGCCCACAGGCCGCTGCCCCTGAGGCCGAGGCTGGCCCCCTGCCACTCCCTGAGGCCGGGGCTGGCCAGCTCCCTGGGGCCTTGCTTGAGGCTGGACCGTCCCCGGCTGCTGAGGCCGCGGTGAAGTCGTGCCTGCCTGAGGCCGAGGCGAGGTGGTGCCTGCCTGAGGCCGCGGTTGGGCCGGGCCTGCTTGAGGCCGAGGCTGAGGTTGGGCTGCCCCTGCCTGGGGGGCCTTAGCCGTGGCCTCAGACCCTGCTGTAGCTGCTGGCTGGGCCTTGGCTGTTGCTGCCGGAGCTGCTGGCTGAGCCTTGGCTGCTGTTTCCGCTACCTTAGGCTGGGGCTTGGCTGCTGTTTCCGGAGCCTTAGGCTGAACCTTGGCTGCTGTCTCTGGTGCCTTAGGCTGAACCTTGGCTGCCCCTGCCGGAGCTGCCGGCTGGGCCTTGGCTGCCCCTTCTGGCGCCTTGGGCTGAACCCTAGCCGCTGCTTCTGGAGCCTTGGGCTGAGCCTTAGCCGCTGCTTCTGGTGCCTTAGGCTGGGCCTTGGCTGCTGCTTCTGGTGCCTTAGGCTGGGCCTTGGCTGCTGCTTCTGCTGCCTTAGGCTGGGATCCTGCTGCCGGGGTGGCTGCCGGAGCCTGGGCTGGGGCAGGCTGAGGCCTAGCCCCTGCCTGAACCCGGACAGGGCCGCTCCCTGGCTGGGCTGGTGCCTGAGGGACTGCTGCCCCCGGCCTGCCGGCAGGCGCAGCCGTCCCTTGGGGCCGCATAGCCGGCCCCC
>CAZXKQ010000034.1:12844-15939 GCA_964641395.1 uncultured Phascolarctobacterium sp.
GCCCCCGGCCTGCCGGCAGGCGCAGCCGTCCCTTGGGGCCGCATAGCCGGCCCCCGCAGCTGGCCCGCCTTCCGGTCCACGTCCACTCCGCCTATCCGCACTGCGGTGACCCGCTTCACCACCCGGGGAGCATAGTGCCGCTTCAGGATCTCTATATCCCGCTCAGTGGCGGCGCTGAAGTTGGTCTTCTCGATTTTGTGCTCCTTGAGAATGTCTAGCAGCTCCTTAACCGGTTTGCCCAGCTCCTTAGCCACATCATAAATACGTTTTGTCATATATCCACCCCCTGCTTAACCTTGGGTTCCATACTAAGATAATGTTGCTGCCTACGCGCCTTCCTGGCTCAGGGCGGCGGCTATCAGCCTGGCGAAATTCTTATCGCAGATCAGCACCATGGCCCGCTCTCCCTTGCCGATGGCCCGGCCTAGGAGCTCCTTGCTGAGGGCCTGCTGCCAGGGCAGTTCCTTGCCCGCCGCCAGCAGCCTGGCCTGCTCCGCCTTGGCAGGGGCCGCATCGGCCGCCACTAAGAGGAGCCTGCCCCTGCCCTTCGCCAGGGCCTCCTTCACCGCCATCTCGCCGCTGGCCAGCTTCCCTGCCCGCTGGGCCAGGCCCAGCAGGGCGCTGACCCGGGCTTCCGGCCCTGGGGAGGCCTTCATCAGCTTCCCTCCTGGCTGGGGCCGTCCCTTGCCGGCGCCTCGGCAGGCAGTTCCGCCAGCAGCCTGGCGTAGACGGCCTGGTCGATGCTCTGCTCCAGGGCCCGCTCCAGGGCCTTGCTCTTCACCGCCTTGGCTATACAGTCCTTAGCGGGGCAGACATAGGCGCCCCGGCCGTTCTGCTTGCCGCTCAGGTCCAGCTTCACCTCGCCCTGGGGGGTGCGGACCACCCGCAGCAGGGCCTTCTTATCCTTCATCAAGCCGCAGCCCAGGCACTTCCGCTGGGGCAGCTTCTTCACCTTAGGCGTCTTAGCCTTCTTCATGCTTCCTGCTCCTGCCCGTCGGCGGGGCCGGCCTCTGCTTCCTGGGAAGCTTCCTCAGCCGCCGGGGCCGCCTCTTGGAGCTGCCCTGGCTGGCCGGCCTCAGCTGCCGGTTCAGGCTGGGCCTCTTCGGCTGCCTGCTCAGGCTGAGCTTCCTCGGCTGCCTCTCCAGGCTGGGCCTCCTCAGATACTGGCGCCTCCTGCTGAGCTTCTTCGGCTAGCGGAGCTTCCTCAGCTGCCTCAGCTGCTTGCTCCTGCTCAGCTGCCTCAGCCACCTGCCGGGCTGCCGCCTCCTGGGCCCGCTGGGCCTCCTCCGCCTGGGCCTCCTTCTCCTGGGTTTCGCTCTTGATATCTATCTTCCAACCGGTGAGCTTGGCGGCTAAGCGGGCGTTCTGCCCCTCCTTGCCTATGGCCAGGGAGAGCTGGAAGTCAGGCACCACCACCCGGCACAGCTTCTCCTCTTGGTTGATGAGGGCGGAGACCACCTTGGCCGGGCTCAGGGCGTTGGCCACGTAGGCGGCAGGGTCGTCGCTGTATTTGACGATGTCGATCTTCTCTCCCCGCAGCTCGTTGACGATGGCCTGAACCCGCAGCCCCCTGTGGCCTACGCAGGCCCCTACCGGGTCTACCGTGGAGTCTGCCGCATAGACGGAGATTTTGGAGCGGAGGCCGGGCTCCCGGGCCACCGACTTGATCTCCACCAGGCCGTCCTGAATCTCCGGCACCTCCAATTCGAAGAGCCGCTTCAACAGGCCGGGATGGGTGCGGGACACCGCCACCTGGGGGCCCTTGGTAGTGCGTTTCACTTCGGTGATGAAGACCTTCAGCCGGTCGTGGAACTGGTAGTTCTCCCTGGGGATCTGCTCATTGGCAGTCATGATGGCCTCACAGCGGCCCAAATCCAGAAAGACGTTGCGGTTCTCCAACCGCCGCACGATGCCGGTGACGATGTCCTGGGTCTTGCCGGCGAAGCGGTCGAAGACCAGGCTCCGCTCTGCCTCCCGGATCCTCTGCACCACCACCTGCTTGGCGTTCTGGGCGGCGATGCGGCCGAAGTTCTTGGGGGTGACCTCCTCTTCCAGGATGTCCCCTACGATGAAGCGATCGTCAAGGGTCAGGGCCTCGGACAGGCCGATCTGGCTCTGATCCAAAGGAGGATCCTCCACCACGGTGCGCTGGACGTAGACTCGGATGTCGCCGTTTTCCTTGTTCATGTCCACCCGCAGCCCCTGGGCGTTACCGTAGTGCTTCTTATAGGCGGCCACCAGGGCGTCCTCCACCGCTTGGAAGAGGATGTCGGGGTTGATGCCCTTTTCCTTGCCTAAGTCTCGTATTGCTGTAATTAAGTCCGCATTCACTTGTAGAGCCTCCTCGAGTTAAAAATCTAGGTGTAAGCGCAGGCACTGCAGCCGGCTGCGGGGCAGCCGCAGGGGCTCCTTGGCCACCCTGCCCTTCAACAAGGGCCGCAGGGCCACCGTCTCCCCATCATGGCCTACTAAGATGCCTACTATGGCTTCCTGCCCTTGGTAGGGCTCCTTGAATACTGCGTCCACCTTGCTGCCGTAGGCGGCTAGCAAGTCCTCCTCCCTCTGCAGGGGCCTGTCCAGCCCTGGAGAGGAGACCTCCAGGTAGTAGGGCTCCCGCAGGCAGTCCTGGCCGTCCAGCAGGGGGGCTAGGGCCTCGCTGGCCAGCTGGCAGTGGTCTAGGTCCACTCCCCCCGGCCTGTCGATGTAGATGCGCAGGTAGTTGGCTCCCTCCCGCACGTATTCTACCTCTACCAAGCTCAGGCCCAGGTCTTGCAGCAGAGGGGCGGCTAGTTCCGCCACCTTGGCCTCTATCTCTGCTCTGCCCATGCTCTGCCTCCCTCTGGAACTACCCCTATACAGAGAAAGAGCGGGCGCTGTGCCCACTCTTTTAGAAAAAGAGTATGTTGACACTCCCTTTAGCGTCAGCCAAAGGTTCTCGCTGCCGGCGCTCCCCCAGGAAGTCTCCTGCTGCGAGAGGATGGTGAAGGGCCGTCAGCCCAAAGGGCCAGCTCCAGCTTCACTGTAGACATTCTACCACAGCCCGCCCCTTCTGGCAAGGGGTGGAGCGGGGAAAATGCAAAAAAACCGCGGCGGCC
>CAZXKQ010000035.1:0-14647 GCA_964641395.1 uncultured Phascolarctobacterium sp.
GCAAGGACACCAAGGTTGAGGGTGCCGACGGAGTTTACGCCGCCCGCAGCGGTGCTGGCGATGGCAGCTTCACTGGCAATACAGTGACTGTGGCCGGCGGCGCCACGGTGGCAGGCGGCGTCTACGCCGCTAACACCCTGGGCAGCGGCAACATGAAGGACAACGAAGTGCTGGTCGGCGGCGGCGCCAAGGTCGGCGGCGACGTTATCGGTGCCTACGTAGGGGAGACCGGCAGCACTGGCGACGTCAGCGGCAACAAAGTGGAGGTGCGGGGCAAGGACACCACGGTCAGCGGCGTGGTCTACGGCGGCCAGACCGCTAGCGGAGCCTTGGAGAACAACAGCGTGACCGTGTCCGGCAGGATTGAAGGCGAGGTAGTCGCCGCAGGCGTCACTGCTGAGCAGCCCTCCACCAGGGCCGCCGGCGCTACCAACGGCAACACCGTCACCCTCTTAGGGGACGCCTGGCTGGAGAAGGCCGACGTGTACGGCGTGTACTACAGTAGCAAACCCGGGCCCGCCCAGCTCTCCGGCAGCGGCAACAAGCTGACCCTGGGGGACGAACAGAACGGCATGTGGTCCGGCCGGATTGTCAACAGCGTCAACAACTTCAACGAGATAGAGTTCAACCGCTTTGAATGGAAGACAGATCAGGGGGTTGAGCAGGACGAAGGAGTGCTGTTCCTCACCCACGACAGGAATATGACCAGCGACTTGCTGGACACCGTGATCACCGCTAAGGAAATCGTAGCCCAGTCCGGCACTGTGCTCCACGAAGGCGACACCATGACCTGGATCAACACCGCCGACGACGTCTTCGCAGAAGGCGGGAACATCGACAACGGCAAGGTGCAGACCCAGAACCTGCTGGTGGGCACCGCCATCGAGGGCACCCTGACCCACGAAGTGGAGGATGGCGACCTGGTGCTGAAGGTCAAGGACCTGCATGCTTCGGAGCAGGGCAAACCCCACGCCAACGCCAGGGCCATGGCCGTGTCCTTCCTGAACGAGGACCTGATCAACTACGTGCTGGAGAACCTTAGCCGGGATCACAGCGAAGGCTGGAAGACCTTCGCCATGCCCTACGGCACCTACAACAAGTTCGACCTAGGGGACGACATGACCCTGAAGGGCTGGAGCTTCCTGGCCGGCTTTGACGACGAGCGGCACATAGGTGAGGACGACGACGAGCTGAACTTCACCCTCTTCTTCGAGATGGGCGACGGCAGGTACGACATCACCAACCACATCGGCGACACCTACTTCAGAGGCGACGGCACGGTTAAGTACTACGGCGGCGGCATCGCAGCCAGGTACCAGAAGCAGAACGGCGTGTTCTACGAAGCCTCCGTCCGGGGCGGCAAGATGGAGAACAAGATGTCCAACGGCTTCATGGACGGCTACGGCAACAGCTACGGCTACGACAGCGACAATGCCTACTACGGCTACCACGCCGCCATCGGCCGCATCTACAACATGGGCGAGGACGGGGCCTACACCCTGTACGCCAAGTTCTTCCATGTTTACGCCGAGGATGACGACTTCGTACTGAGCAACGGCGATGACTACGATATCGGCGGCATCACCAGCGATAGGCTGAAGGTGGGCGCCCGGATCGTGCCCAAGAAGGACCAGGCCTGGAGGGCCTACTACGGCCTGGCCTACGAGTACGAGTTCAACGGCGACGTGCACATGCGGGCCGAGGGCTATCCGGTAGAGTCGGACGACCTGAGAGGCGGCACCGGCGTGGCCGAGATCGGCGTCAACTACAAGAAGAACCCCGCCAGCCCCTGGAGCCTGGATCTGAACATGAAGGGCTACGCAGGCATGAGGGACGGCATCAGCGGCCACCTGCAGGCCACCTACAGCTTCTAAGCAGCCAGGGGGCCAGCCCCAAAAACACGAGAGGGACGCAGTCTTGCGTCCCTCTTTCTCTTCTAGAAAAATATAAATATATAAATATAGATATATCATTCTAAACCAACCCCCTGCCTGGCAGGGGCTTTGTTTTAGTCAGCCTCCCTCCCTCTCTCCTAGGCCGAAGCGGGCCTCCACCTGGATGTCCGCCTCAAAGATGCGGGGCCAGGGCAGGCGGGCGCCGGCCTCCAGCTCCCGCAGGTAGTAGGCCCCCTGGGCGTCCTGGTAGAAGCTGTGGCGGCCCAGGCAGTAGTGGAGCAGCTCCCGGGCCTGGCGGCGGACGAAGGCGTCTGCCTGCCGCTGGGCGTAGGCCCGCTCCCGGGGCTGGAGCCCTCCTGGTTCCAGGCCCATCACCTCCAGCTCCTGGCGCAGCTGGGGGTGGAGGAGCTTCTGGTAGGCGTAATCGTCCAGGAAGCGCTGGCAGAGGAAGAGGGCGTTCTGGGCGTAGAGGCGGGGCAGGTCCGCCGGCGGCACTTCCCGGCGGCGGAGGGTGAAGACGGCGGCCTGGGCCAGGGCGGAGCCGGCGCTGTTGCTGAAGGTGTTCCAGCCGGCGTAGGCCCCCAGCCGCAGCAGGGGCAGTTCCTCCTTCAGCAGGAGGGGGAGGAGGAGCTGCTCCCTTTCGTAGTCGGCGCTCAGGTCCAGCAGGGCCAGGGGGCAGGGGCCCTGGAGCAGTCGGGCCACCTCCGCCACCTGGCGGGGCCCCGGGCTGTAGCCCTGGTGGCCGCAGCTGACGTAGAGGCAGAAGTCCGCCTCCTCCAGGCTGGCCGCCTCCTCCAGCCCCAGGAGGGCCATTTTGTCCGCCAGGCTGCCGCTGACGGTGAGGGCCATGTAGGGCAGGTAGAGGTAGGGCAGGGAGGGGTGGGCGTAGCGGAGGTACACCTTGAGCCGCCGGCCGGCCAGGTAGCGACGGGCCAGGAGGAGGGCCGCCACCTCGTCCGCCCCGTAGGTGAGGGCGGCCTGCTTACGGGGGGAGGCGGCCAGCAGGGCGGCGGCCTGCTCCAGGCCGGCGTTGGCCAGGCTGAGGGGCTCGCTGTCGTCCTGGCCTAGGAGCCGCAGCCCCGGGCCGCTGTCCTGGCTGAGGAAGGCCCGGTTAAAGGCCCGGTTGGCCTGGTAGAGGTCCAGGTAGGCCGCCAGGATGGGGGCGGGGAGGTTCTCCCGCCGCTCCGCCAGGGCCTGGGCGGCGGTGAAGCTGCCTAGGCCGGCGGCGGCCGCCTCCTGGTTGTAGCGGTAGAGGCTGTAGCCGTACCAGCTGGCAGGAGGCCGGTCCGGGAGCCAGAGGCGAGGGACGATGGCGAAGACGCCCAGGTCGGGGCAGAGGGCCCCGTAGGCCTGCAGCTGGCGGAAGAAGGCCTGGGCGGCCGCCGGAGTGGGCTGGCGGCTCCGGGCGCTGCTCAGCCCCCCTAGCAGGTAGTTGTCGCTGCTGAGGAGGGCCCCCTGGCAGGAGGGCAGCACCTCCTCCAGCCACTGGCGGAGTTTTTCCTGCTGGGAGGGCTGTTTATAGTTGTCAAGAGCCTCCTTTGGGGGTAAAATTACCTTAGAGCCGGCCAAGGCCCCCAGGGCCTGGGGCAGGCTGGTGCACACCGGCCGGCTGTCCAGGGGCAGGAGGGCCAGCTGCTCCCTGGGGGGCAGGGGCGGCAGGGCTACAGGACGGGTGGCAGGCAGCCGCCAGCAGCACAGGTAGAAGAGGAGGCCGGGCAGGGCCAGGCCCGCCACTAAGTAGGACAGCCTGCCCACAGGCTCCACCTCCCTTCCGTCTAGCCCCAGGCTGAGTTCTCAGCCCTATTATAACATTTTTACCACAGCCAGTCTAATGCGCGCAAAGGGGAGGAAGAGGATGGCATACGATTATCTCATCGTGGGGGCGGGCCTGTTCGGCGCCGTCTGCGCCCAAAGGTTGACCGAGGCAGGGAAGAAGTGCCTGGTAGTAGATCGGCGGCAGCACATCGCCGGCAACTGCTACAACGAGACGGTGGCAGGGGTGGAGGTCCACCGCTACGGCCCCCACGTCTTCCACACCAACGACGAGGGGGTGTGGCGCTACCTGAACCGCTTCACCAGCTTCAATAACTTCCGCCTGGGCACCCTGGCCAACTACCGGGGGGAGCTCTACTCCCTGCCCTTCAATATGTACACCTTCAACAAGATGTGGGGGGTCACCAGCCCCAAGGAGGCGGAGGCCATCATCCGGCAGCAGCGGCAGGCCGCCAACATCCAGCAGCCCCGCAACCTGGCGGAGCAGGCGGTCTCCCTGGTGGGCACCGACATCTACCAGCGCCTGATCAAGGGCTACACGGAGAAGCAGTGGGGCCGGCCCTGTGAGGAGCTGCCCGCCTTCATCATCCGCCGCCTGCCGGTGCGCTTCACCTACGACAACAACTACTTCAACGCCCGCTACCAGGGCATCCCCAGCCAGGGCTACACCCAGCTGGCAGCCCGGCTGCTGGAGGGCAGCGAGGTGCGGCTGGGAGTGGACTACCTGCAGGAAAGGGCGGAGCTGGGGAAGCTGGCGGAGCGGGTGGTCTACACCGGCCCCATCGACGAGTACTTCGGCTACGCTTACGGCTACCTAGGCTACAGGCTGGTGAAGTTTGAGACGGAGCTGCTGGACGAGGCCAACTACCAGGGGAACGCGGTGGTGAACTACACCGACCGGGAGGTGCCCTACACCCGCATCATCGAGCACAAGTGGTTCAATTTCGGCCTGGACAAGGAGGGGCGGGAGCTGCCCCAGACGGTGGTAAGCAGGGAGTACAGCGTAGAGTGGCAGCCGGGGGACGAGCCCTACTACCCCATCAATGACGAGGCCAACAGCAGGCTCTACCAGCGCTACAAGGAGCTGGCGGCCAAGGAGGCGGGGGTGGTCTTCGGCGGCCGCCTGGCGGAGTACAGGTACTACGACATGGACCAGGTGGTGGCCTCGGCCCTGGCCGCCGCCCTCTAAGGATGCGGATCATCGCCGGCCGCTGCCGGGGGCTGGTGCTGGCCGCCCCTAAGGATCTGCGGGTGCGGCCCACCGGGGACAGGGTGAAGGAGTCGGTGTTCGGCATCCTGGGCCGGGCCCTGCTAGGGGCCCAGGTGCTGGACCTCTACGCCGGCAGCGGCAGCCTGGGCCTGGAGAGCTATTCCCGGGGAGCGGCCCGCATCACCTTCGTAGACAACAGCCGGGCCTCCCTGGCCCTGGTGGGGCGGAACGTGGCCCGCTGCCAGGCCCAGGAGCAGTGCCGGCTGCTGCTGGCCCCGGCCCTGAAGGCCCTGGAGCGCTTCCACCAGCAGGGGGAGCTGTTCCAGCTGGTCTTCGCCGACCCCCCCTACAACCAGGGGCAGGTGGCGGCCATCCTAGGGGCCCTGGAGGCCTGGCCCTGCCTGGCGCCGGAGGGCTGCCTGGTGCTGGAGCGCTCCGCCCACGAGGCCCTGCCTCCCCTGCCTCCGGGGCTGGAGCTGGCCCGGGAGGCCCGCTACGGGGAGACGGTGGTAGATTTTATAAAAAATTCCGGCAAGAAAAAGGGTTAAAAGTTTTTCTGTCGAAATAGTGACAGAATGGAATCGCCTTGTGCTTATCCCGCCCCTGTCTGGCCCGGCCTGGCAGGGGGACGTCAGGAGGTTATCGTGCGCAGAGCAGTGTGTCCTGGCAGCTTCGACCCGGTGACCCTAGGCCACATCGACATCTTCCAGCGGGCGGCCGCCATCTTTGACGAGCTCATCGTCAGCGTCTTCCACAACCCCGGCAAGGACAGGGCCATGTTCTCCGTCCAGGAGCGGGTAGAGATGTTGCGGGAGGCCACCAGCCACATCCCCAACGTGCGGGTGACCGCCTTCTCCGGCCTCTTGAACGAGTTCTGCGCCAAGGAGGGGGTGCCCTTCATCGTCAGGGGGCTGCGGGCCTTCACCGACTTTGAGTACGAGTTCCAGCGGGCCCTGCTGATCAAGAGCATCGACAACAACTTAGAGACGGTCTTCATCATGACCAACGCTAAGTATTCCTTCGTCAGCTCCTCCGGGGTGCGGGAGCTGGCTACCTTCGGAGGCTGCCTGAAAGACCTGGTGCCTCCCTGCATCGAGGAGCATGTGCGGAAGCACGTTTATGAGAAATACGAATAAGGAGCTGTGGTGGCCATGATCGAGCACGAAAACGCCAATGTCAACCTGGACCGCATCTTTGAGGAGATGTACAACCTAATCAACGAGGCCAGCCGTCTGCCGCTTACGGACAAGATCCTCATCGAGGAGAGCGACCTGGTAGGGCTGATGGACGACCTGAAGGAGGCCATCCCCAAGGAGGTCAAAAGCGCCACCCAGGTCCTGGAGGAGCAGAAGCTGATCTTGAACAAGGCCCGCACCGATGCGGACCGGATCGTGGAGAACGCCCGGGTGGAGGCGGAGAGCATCGTCACCAGGGCCCAGGGCAAGGCCCAGCAGCTGGTGCAGCAGGAGGAGATCGTCCTCCAGGCCAAGGCCGCCGCCGAGGACATCCGCAACGACAGCCACCAGTACCAACTAAATGTGAAGAAGGATGCGGACGATTACGCCCTGCGGGTGAAGCAGGAAGCCCTCCAGTACGCCGAAGACATGCTGGACTACATCGGCAAGAACCTTCACTCCGCCCTGCAGGGGATAGAGGATAACCAGGGGAACATAGCGGCAGAGCAGAGGAGCATAGCCGGCATCGTGCCCCAGGAGCCGAAGGAAGACCTGGACTAAGGGTTAAAACTAACACAACCGACGCTGACGGCAGCGCCGGTTGTTTTTTATTGCCATTATGGTGGTCAGAGCGCCCGGGGCTGCCGCCGGGCAGGGCCTAGGGCAGGTAGCTGGGGGAGGTGAGGTAGTCCAGGCCGGGCCGCCGCGGGGGCGTAAAGAGGAGGCTCCAGACCTCGGTGGCGGCCACTTCTGCCTGCCACTGGGCCTGGGCGGCAGGCTCCAGCCGCCCCAGCTGGGAGGGCCCGGTCCGCAGCAGCAGGGGGAGGGAGGCCGCCTCCTTCATGGCCCGCAGCAGCTGGCGGCCCTGGTCATTGAAGGCCAGCACCCGCAGGTAGCGGGGCCGGGGCCGCCGGTAGAGGGCGCCAGGCTGGCCCAGCACCACCTGGCAGAGGAGGCGGCGGAGGCGGGAGGCGCTGTAGCGCTTGGCGCTGAGGAGGGCCAGGGCGGCAGGGAGGCTGGCACAGCCGGCAGCCTCCTGCAGCCGGTACTCCAGCCCCTCGCTGCAGCTGCTGAGGGCGGCCAGCTCTCCCGGGGAGAGGAGGCGGAGGCGGTAGGCGGCCAGCT
Source organism: uncultured Phascolarctobacterium sp. (assembly GCA_964641395.1). Lineage (GTDB taxonomy): Bacteria > Bacillota > Negativicutes > Acidaminococcales > Acidaminococcaceae > CANQBR01. Next base: position 7,179 of record CAZXKQ010000035.1, read on the forward strand.
GCCAGAAGAGCTCCCTTTGAGGGGGCTGCTGCTGCCGCAGGAGGGCCAGGGTGGCAGGGGGGACGCAGGCCGCCACTGCCTGCCAGCGGCCTTCCTCCCAGGCCTGGCGCAGGGCCCGGCCGGAGGCGTAGACGGCCCCGGCGGGGATGGTGGCCGTGTTGTAGCCCCCGTCCTGCCGGGGCAGGCAGAGGAGGGGGAGGCGGTAGGGCAGCAGGGCCTTGGCGTACTCCAGGGCCAGGATGTCGTTAGGCCGCTCTAGGGGAGGGGTGCCTGGCGGCAGCAGGGCGGCGTAGGCCCGGGCGCAGGCGGCAGGGTAGCCTAGGCCGGCCTGGAGGCCCTCCTGGAGGGCCTGCTGGTAGGCTGGGGTGAGGCTGAGGGGGGCTAGGGCGGCGGCGTCCAGGGCGGCAGTCTCCACCCCGCAGGCCAGGGCGGCCAGGCAGCCTGTGGCGGCCAGCAGCTCCACCCCGGCGGCGGCGAAGAACTCCCCGCTGCTGAGGACGCAGGGGAGGGGCAGCTCCAGCACCAGGTCGGCGCCGCCGGCTACGGCGGCCCGGGCCCGGGACCACTTGTCCAGGCAGGCCGGCTCCCCCCGCTGGCTGAAGTGGCCGCTCATGGCCACCAGTACCGGCAGGCCGGTGCGGCGTTTTATTTCCTGCAACTGCCACAGGTGGCCGTTGTGGAAGGGGTTGTATTCGGCGACGAGGCCGCAGGCAGGGAGCATGGGCACCTCCGTGTGCTTAGCAGGGCTTTTCCTATAGTATAGCACGGCAGGGCGGGCAGGGCCATAGCCCGGTCGGTAAAAGAGGAGGCCTATAAGGATAGCTTATACGTCTAAAGCGAAATTAGTATTTTACAGTTAGGAAGCCGGCTAGTATAATAGGGGCAGAAAGGGGCGGACAGCCCCAGGGAAAGCACAGCCCCACAGCTCCAAGGAGGCAGTAATAGATGTACGGTAAACGGTTGCGGTACTTGCTGGCCGGGCCCCTCCTCTTCCTAGCCACCGGTTTAGCCCTCAGCGGCAGTTTCGGCTACAAGGCGGCCCTGGCCCTAGGCCTCATCGTCTGGATGGGCCTGTGGTGGATAACCAGGCCTGTCTACATCGGCATCACCGGCCTCATCCCCATACCTATCAACGCCATCTTCGGCCTCATCCCCTCCGCCCAGCTCATCGCCCAGTACTTCTCCGAAGTGGTGGTGCTGCTGATCGGGGCGGACTTTATCTGCCAGACCTGGAGACGCACCGGCCTGGACCGGCGGCTGGCCATGGGGGCCCTCCGCTTCATCGGGCCCAACACCAAGCAGCAGATCGCCGTCTGGCTCCTGGCTTCCACCTTTATGTCCGTCTTCCTGCCTAACGTGGTGGTAGGGGCCATCTTCGTGCCCATCGCCATCGCCATGCTCAAGGTGGAGGGGGAGGACGTCAAGGACAGCCACATCGCCCAGGCCATCGTCCTAGCCATCGTCTGGGGGGCTGGCATAGGGGGCTTCGGCTCCCCCATCGGCGGGGCCGCCAACCTAGTCGTCATCAACTACATCGAGGAGGTGCTGGGCAGGGAGTTCATGTACGTGGCCTGGCTGTGGCGCTTCGTGCCCCTCCTGGCCATAGTGGTGCTGCTGAACCTGGCCTTCCTCTTCCGCATTCCCTTGGAGAAGGCCAACCTGCCTGGCTCCAAGGCCTACTTCAAGGAGCTTTTGGACCAGATGGGCGGCCTGAGCCGGGGGGAGAAGATAGGCCTGGCCCTCTTCCTCACCGCCATGGCGCTCTCCTTCGCCCGCCCCCTCTACGCCCAGCTGATGCCCAATCTCAGACCGGCCTACGTCTTCTTTGCCTGCGGCCTGGCGGCCTTCTTCATCAACCTGGGGGATGAGGAGAGGAACACCCTCTTAGACTGGGGCTATGCCAGCAAGCACACCGACTGGGGCCTGCTCTACCTCTTCTCCGGCGGCCTGGCCCTCGGCCGCCTCATCACCGGCACTGGAGCGGCCACCTCCCTGGCCAAGTGCATCACCGCCCTGCCCCTGGCAGGGGGGCCGGAGACCATCCTGGTCTTCACCAGCTTCACCACCCTTTTGACGGAGATCTCCAGCAACACCGGCTCCGCCTCCATAGCTATGCCGGTGGTGATAGGCATCTGTAAGGAGCTGGGCATCAACCCCCTGGCCTACCTGCTGTTAAGCGCCATACCCATCAACTGCGCCTACACCCTGCCGGTGTCGGTGCGGGCCTTCGCGGTGAGCTACGGCTTGGATCCCCAGATCCTCTTCCGCCAAGGGCTGCTGTTAACTATCTGCAACATCCTGCTCACCACGGTGCTAGGCTCCCTCATCTTCAGCCTCCTCCCTGCCTTCGGCAGGTTGTGATACGTACTCAGCCTTTTGCTTGAGTAAAGGGACATTATAGTTGCGAGACCCCCTGTGCAGCCTTGCGGGGCTGGCAGGGGGCTTCGTGTTCTGCCGCCAGCTGGGATCCTTTTCGGCTCCTATCAGGGGGACGGGCCTAGCATTTTTTCCCCCTTATAAGGGGCTTCCCCATTTTTTGCAAGGATTTTTCCCTTTTACAGAGAATAAAACTAGGTTGAACGGCCCCTCCTCTTTCCTGCGGGGCAGGGCCGGTTCTTAGGCTCTTACTGAGGAGGAAGGAAGCTTGCTCTACCAGTTCATCCTCTTTGGCACCGCCCTGGGGGCGGGCACCTTGCTGAATACCCTCCACATCCCCATCCCCTACCTGCTAGGGGGCATCCTGGCCGCCCTAGGCTGCAAGATCTTCTTCCACCGCTTGGCCATCACCTGGCCCAAACGGCTGCAGGAGGCAGGGCTGATGGTGGCCGGCTACGGCATCGGCGGCAGCTTTGACAACAGCGCCTGGAACAACGTGCTAGGCCAGCTGGCGGGGCTGCTGGAGGCCACCCTGCTGGTCTTCGCCGCCGGCATCGCCCTGGCCTTCCTCTCTGCCAAGCTCACCAAGGAGGACCTGCCCAGCTGCCTGCTGGGCATGGTGCCCGGGGGCTTCATGCTGGCCATGCTGCTGGCGGAAGAAGACCACCGCCTCAACCCTAACGTGGTGATGGTGATGCAGCTGATCCGGGTGATAGGGGTCATCGTCTCCGTGCCCTTCCTGGTCATCTACCTGCTGGACGCCCAGGTCATCGGCTCCAGCCTGGTGATGCCCAGCCACGGCGGCCTCCACTGGCTTTCCTTCATACCCCTGGCGGCCCTGGGCACCTTGGCCGGGAAGAAGCTCCACATCCCCATCCCCGTCCTCTTAGGCACCATCCTCTGCACCGCCGCCGTCTCCGTAGCCTACAGCCCGGTGCAGCCGGTGCCTGGCTACCTGATGTGCCCCGCCCAGCTCTCCATCGGCCTCCACATGGGCATGCACCTGGATCCGGAGCGGATGGTGAAGGCCAAGGACACCATCCCCTGCGTAGTGCTGGGCACCATAGTCATGATCATCCTCAGCATAGCCATGGCCTACCTCCTCTCCGCCCGCTACCACTTCAGCCTGGTCACCGCCTTTTTAGCCATGGCCCCAGGGGGGACGGCGGAGATGACCCTGGCAGGCCTCAGCATGGGGGAGGACGTGTCCGTCATCCTCACCTACCAGATCGTGCGGATGCTGATCATCAACTTCACCGCCCCCTTCATGCTCAAGTACAGCCTGAAGTATAGCGGCCAAGGGGGCTGAGGGCCTATGCTAGGCCGGGGGGCTGGGAGCCTGGACATGTTGCAGGGCTCCATCTGGGACAAGTTACTCTACATGGCCCTGCCCATGGCGGCGGCCGGCATCCTGCAGCAGCTGTTTAACGCGGTAGACGTGGCGGTGGTAGGCCGCTACGTAGGCAAGGAGGCCATGGCCGCCGTAGGCAGCAACAGCCCGGTGATCAACCTGCTGATCAACGCCTTCATGGGCCTCTCCCTGGGCACCAACGTAATCATCGCCCAGTACATCGGCCAGGGGGCCCACGGCCCCATCCGCCGGGCGGTCCACACCTCCGTGCTGGTGGCCCTCCTGGGGGGCCTGCTCCTAGGCAGCCTGGGCCAGCTGGCGGTGGCGCCGGTCCTGGCCCTGCTGGGGGTGCCGGGGGAGGTGCAGCCCCTGGCCCAGCTCTACCTGCGGATCTACCTGCTAGGGCTGCCGGCCATCCTGCTCTACAACTTTGCCACCGCCATCCTCCGCAGCCAGGGGGACACCCGCACCCCCCTCTTGGTGCTGACCCTCTCCGGCCTGGTGAATGTGGGCCTGAACCTCTTCTTCGTGGTGGGCCTGGGGATGACGGTGGACGGGGTGGCCATCGCCACGGTGGTGAGCAACCTGCTGAGCGCCGCCGCCCTCTTCCTCTTCCTCTGCCGCAGCCAGGGGGACGTGGCCATCAGGCCCCGGCAGCTGGCCCTGGACGGGGCCAGCCTGCTGCGGATTTGGCGCATCGGTTTTCCTGCCGCCCTGCAGGGCATGGTCTTCTCCCTCTCCAACATCTGCGTCCAGTCGGCGGTGAACGCCCTAGGCACCCTGGTGATGGCCGCCTCTGCCGCCGCCTACAACATAGAGGTGGTGAGCTTCTGCCTCATCAACTCCTTCGGCCAGGCCTGCACCACCATCGTAGGGCAGAACTGCGGCGCCCGGCGGCTGGACCGCTGCCACCGCACCCTGTGGGTCACCTTCGCCGTCTGCGGCAGCTGCTTCCTCCTCCTGGCCGCCGCCCTCTTTGCCTTCATCCAGCCCCTGCTGGCCCTCTTCAACCAGGACGGGCAGGTGATCTACTACGGCACCATCCGCCTGGAGTACATCCTCTTCGCCCACGGCTTCTCCCTGGTGATGGAGGTGCTCAGCGGCTACCTGCGGGGCTTCGGCCTCAGCATGGTGCCGGCGGCCTGCGCCCTGGTCTGCGTCTGCGGCAGCCGCATCCTCTGGGTGTACACCGTCTTCGCCGCCTACCAGAGCTTCGCCGTGCTGATGACCGTGTACCCGGTCAGCCTCAGCCTCACCGCCGCCGTGCTGGTGGTGGCCACCTACACGCTGCGGCGGCACATCGACCGCCACGCCCTGCCCCTGCCCTAGGCCTGGAAAAAGAGGAATCCGGGGCTGGGAGGGCGAATAGCAATAATAGTCCCTGCCGGGAGGCAGAAAGGTGGAAGCAGCCATGTCCACACAACACCAAGAAGAGCTTACCTGCCCCAAGTGCGGCGCCCGCTCCTCCTTCACCGTCTACGACAGCCTGGACGGAGGGGATGCCGCCCTGAAGGAGAAGCTGCTAGACGGCTCCCTCTTCACCTTCACCTGTCCCCGCTGCGGCGGACAGGAGCAGGTGAGCTACTACATGCTCTACTATGACCTGGAGAAGCACCTGCTGCTGAGCCTGGTAGGCAGGGAGGAGGAGGCCGCCGTCTTCTTCGACAGGCACAGCGCCCAGCTAGGCCAGCTGAACTACATCCAGCGGCTGGTGGGGGATCAGAGCGCCCTGCGGGAGAAGGCCCTCCTCTTCCAGCGGGGGCTGGACGACCGGCTGATAGAGCTGATCAAGGTCAGCTACCAAAAGAAAATAGCCCAGGAGCATCCTGAGCTGAACCTGACCGCCATCCTCTACGCCCAGGGACGGCAGCAGGAGGATCTGCTGCTGTTCTACAGCGACGGGCAGCTGGCGGCGGCCATCGACCTGAACCAGAACCAGCTTTACCAGCGGGCGGCGGAGCTGTACGGGCCGGAGCTGCCTCCCCTGGCCGCCGACAAGACCCGGGTGATAGACGGGGCCTGGGCGATAGACTTCCTCAACAGGCGGCCCTAGGAGGGGCGCCTAGGCTTTTCCCCTGCCCCAGGGCCTCCCGACCCTTGACAAAAGGGCGGCTTTAGGGTAAGATAAGCCTATCAATGCGAGCGTGGCGGAACTGGCAGACGCACTAGACTTAGGATCTAGCGCCTTTTAACGGCGTGCAGGTTCGATTCCTGTCGCTCGCACCAGCGTTTCCGTAGCACAGCAGGATAGTGCAGCCGCCTCCTAAGCGGAAGATCGGCGGTTCGAATCCGCCCGGGAACACCAGAACTCCCCCAAGGCGCCACAGCGGTGGCGCCTTTTTTCTTTACTTCCTCCTCTTTTACCCAGAGGAAAGAGCTGAGGCAGTCTGTGTCGAAGAAGAGAGGCTCAGTCAATAACAACCCCTCCTTCATCGCTGCTGCCGTAAACTAGGTCGGCACGGAAGGCATCCAACAGGAGTTCTTCGTACTTGCCCCAGGAGATCAGCTCCCGCTGCAGCAGCCTGTCTGCCTGCCGGATATAGTGCCCCAGCACCTGGATCTGCTTGTCGGGGGGAGCAGGCCTGTAGAGGGACACGTCGTAGCCCAGCCTGGCCGCAGCCGCGCTGACGCCCCCGGGGAGGGAGTTGAGGGTTTCGGGGGCTATTTCCCTTTCCTCTGCCAGGCGGACCAGCAGGGCATGGTGGCTGATGCCGAAATATTGTTCCAGGCTGATAAAGTCGGCCAGGGAGAGGGGTCTGTCTGTAGAGCCCTTGCGTTTCTGCACAGCCTCGTAGAGGGCCGCCGGCGGCACCAAGAAGTAGGAGGCGAACTGGTCGGCCTTCTTTTCGTTTTCCCTGTTGCCGCTGACGTTTCGCGAACAGATGATGGAGGAGGGCTGGTCGGCAAAAAACAGGTGGTAGAACTCATGGGCCAGGGTGAAGCGCTGCCGCCCCAGGGACATGGCCGAGTTGAGGCCGATGAGGGAGGAGGAAGGGGCCTTGAAGCAGAAGCCGCTGATATTGGCCCCCAGGGGATAAAAAACCAGCGTCAAGGAGGGGAGGGTCTGGGCCAGGGCGAAGATGTCCAGGGGGGAGGCAGGGTCTGCCCCCAGCTTTTTCCTGATCTGCCCAGCCTTGAGGCTGAGCTCCATCTTGTCAAGCATCCTCCTCAGCCTCCTCAGCCACTTCGTCCATCTGCAGTTGGTTGAGGGCTATCTTGTTGATAACCGCCAAGGTCTGCAGCTCCTCCTGCTGGAGGGCGGCGGCCCGGAAGGCAACTGTGTAGACAGGCTTCACCTCCTGGGCGGCCACCAGGTCCCTCAGGGGGCAGCAGAAGAGGCTGGCCAGCCGCTGCAAAGCGTCTGAGCTCAGGGAGCGCTCCCCCTTTTCCACTTTAGCGATCAAGCTTTGGTCGACGGCCAGGTAGTCTGCCAGCTGTTGCTGGGTAAACCCCGCCTTCTTCCGCAGCAGTTTCACCTTTGCGCCAATATCGGCAACCCTTACCACCATGAACCGGCCTCCTTTTTCTAACTGCTCTAGTACCTATCTTACGTCCCTATTGTCCTAAAGTCAACAGAAAATATGGGAAATTTTATGACAATAAAGAGGCCAGACTTCCTGCAAGGCCGTGCCAGACCCTAGAGTTCAGCCTTGCACCGTGCCGTCCTCCAGGTTGGAGCCTTCCTTGCTGAGAAAAATATTTACAGGATCCCTAACAAATGTTACAATATCAGTGACGAGGT
>CAZXKQ010000036.1:0-11750 GCA_964641395.1 uncultured Phascolarctobacterium sp.
AAACCGTCGGTGCGGAAACCCCTGACCAGGTAGAGTACCTGCGCCAGCACCTGCCTGCCCACCCTCAGCCTTAAGATATTAGGCCAAAGGGCGGAGGCGCCGGCCTAGCCCATACAACCCCATAGCCAAGTAGACAAAGGGCAGGGCCTGTCCTCACAGGTTCCCTGCCCTTTTTATTATCAGTTGGCGTATTGTGGGACATGACTGCCAGCCGCCCAGGCCGCTGCCTGCCGGCTAGAAGCGCCGCCCCTGCCAAGAAGTAGTGTTTTTTGAGAGCAGCGAGCTAGCAGCAGACTAGACGGCCCTTCTCACAGCCTCTCCAGGCAGCCAAGTCACTTCTTGAGATGGGGATCGTTGGCAGCCCGCTTCCTCCCCAAGCCTACCTTGATGTCCTCCTTGCGGTAGCGGTAAGCGGCAGACGTGAGGCTCTTGTCAGGCGTCACATGGTTGGACTCTATCTTCATGAGGCCGCACAGCAGATCGTAGAAGAGGTCGTTGGACCAGAAGGCGGCCTGGTGGGCCCGGAGGGTGGCATATTCCTGGGGATTTTGCCGGATGTAGCCGTCAGAGAGGTAGACCACCAGGGGGATGCGGAAATACACGTAGCCGCCGGCATCAGGGTTGCGCCGCCGGTTGGGATCCGAGCCATGGTCCGAGCAGTAGACGAAGATGCTGAGGGGCAGGTTTTTTTGCGCCTGCTGGAAGAGCCGCTCCAGCACGCTGTCGGTGTAGAGGAGGGAGTTCTTGTAATCCGCTGCCCGGCCTGTCTCCCCTGGATCCGTCCATTTTTGGAAGGCGGAGGGGTAGCGGTTGTTGTAGTCAATATGGCTGCCCATGAGGTGGAAGATCACCAGGTTCTTCTCCCGGGGGTCTACCAGCTTTAAATAATCCAGCAGCAGCTCGTCGTAGTGCCGCTGCAGGGCCGCCCCCTCCTGCCGCTGGGGGTCGTCGGCAAGCCACCGGCTCACTGCCGCAGTCTTGCCCACCAGGGTGATAGGGGTGTCAGAAGTTTTGATAAGGCCCTGGTTGCTGAACCAATAGGTCTTGTAACCCGCCCTTTGGGCTATATCCAGCAGGGAAACCGCCTTGTTAAAGGCAGTGCCGTTGTAATAATCCGCATCAGTGAGGGCGTGCTCCAGTGCCGCCACTGTATAGTTAGCACAGGCATAGGCGTTGCTGAAGAGGAGGAAGTTCTCCTTGGCCTTCTGGCTCTGCAGCCAGGGGGTGGTATTTTCCGCCATCGCCGTGAACGCCGACATGTAATCCCGGCTGGCAGATTCGCCGATGACCAGAATGATGGTGCCCCTGTCCTGGCTGTGCTGCACCACCTGGAGCTGATCCAACACAGCCTGCCGCTGGGTCTTAAATGCTGCCAACTGCTGAAAATAGGAGCGGGTATCCAAAACCAGCTTGTTAAAATAAGTGAACCTGGCAGCGCTGCCGAAGGCGTAGCCAGTTACTGCCAGAGCTAAAAGGGCGATAAAGACGGTCTTGGCCCGGGCCAGGCCCAGGGTGGCGAAAAGGCCGCCCAGCCTGGCATTAAGTTTGAACAGGCCCCAGCCCCAGAAGGCCAGCAGGACTAGGGGGGCCACTATGGGGGCCGCCCCCATGGATTGGATGTATTCCGTGGCCTCTGCCAGGTCGGTCTGGTAGAGGATCATCATGCCGTTGCCGGTGATGCAGTGCTGGAAGCGGTAAAAGTAGCAGACCTGAAAGACGATGGGCAGCAACAGGAGCAGTTCTACAACGCTTACCACCCCGTCCGCTATCCGTTTCGGCCCCAGCCTGGCTAGCAGATAGTGCCCAAACAAGAGGGCCGGCAGCAGGTAGAGGCCGAAGGCCAGGTCCATGTGGTTGCTGATCAGGGTCTCTGTCTTGGAGAGGGAGATGTAGGCCAGGAGGGGGGCCGTCACCACGTAGGAGGCGGCGACCAGCACCGTGTGCCAGGCCTGCCGCAGCCCCAGCCCAGGCAGCAGGAAGAAGGGCAGGCAGCTGGCCAGGGCGGCAGGCACGAAGCGCCTAGCTTGCAAGAGGAAGGGGGTGTTGCCTAGGTTCAGGGAAACGGCCCAGTAAAAGAGCATCGTTAAAACATAGACGGCTAAAAAGGGTAGGAAATACTTTTTTAGAACGCGTATAAGCAAGCTGGCTTTCTCCTTTTATCTTGTTCTTTCATCTTTTGCAGGTTCAAACACCGGTGGGCCCCATGCCTAGCTAGACCTGGATCTTCTTGGCATGGGTATGCCTGTCCTCCGGAGCCGGAGGGGTCATGTAGTCGCCGAACCAGGTCTGCAACAGGGCGTGGCAATCCTGGGGAACGGGAAAAGGGCGGCCTTCGAAGAGGAGGTCCCTCCTGGGCGGCAGCCAGGCGGCGGCAGGATGGACTGTTTTGGGTATACATTGCTGGGCCTCCATGCCTAAGTAGGGGAGGCTGTCATCCATGCGGTAGAGCTTGCTCAGCTGGACGAAGAGGAACTTTACCAGCCCCAGGAGGCAGTTGGGCAGGGCTATGGCCAGGCCGTAGAGGTGCCGCTGCAGCGAACCCTTGGCGTAGCGCTTCCGCCCCCAGCGCAGGTCCAGCAGGGCGCCGATGACCTTGATCAGGGGCAGGCAGCAGGCGGGGTAGTAGTCCCCTATAAAGATGTCCACGTAGATGCCCTGGCAGTAGGGCTCATCCTCTCCTTCGTCAAACTCTACCAGCTTGGTGCCTCGCAGCCGCACCTTGGCCATCTTGCGCTTGTAGCTAGGCTCTGTCTCCCTGTTCTGTAAAAACATGCCGGCCGGCAGTTCGGCAGGGGCCAGCCGGGCAAAGGCTTCGTAGGCGGCCCTAGGCATGAAGATGTCGCAGTCGTCGTCCCAGGGGATGAAGCCCTGGTGCCGCACCGCTCCCAGCAGGGTGCCGTAGGCTATGAAGTAGCATAAATTATGGCGCTGGCAGATGGCGTCTATGGCCTCTAAAAGCTCCAGCATCCGCAGCTGGGCCTGGCGCACCAGCTGGGGGTCTATGTCTACATGAGGTTCGGGGATGTTCATGGTCCTCCTCAATAACTGCACCAACCTTTGCCGGCACTGGCAGTATACCTCCCTGCCTTTTTATCTCAGCGCCGCCTGAAATTTTTGCAGCCTCTCTCCGCAGCCCTCCACTGCACCTTGAAAGATGCTGGAAGACCCGGCGACAAAAATGTCTGCACCAATACCGCGCAAGGTTTTAGCATGTTCAAAGGTGATGTTACCGTCCACCTCTACATCGATGTTTTCCCTCCCGTGGCTGTGCAAAAACGCCACTAGTTTTTCCGCCTTCTTTATCGTACTAGGCACGATGTTCTGTCCGGCAAAACCGGGATTTACAGTGAGGAGGTTGATGCCATCAATGTAATCCAATACTTCCTCTAGTACGTAGACAGGGGTGGCAGGATTGATGGCGAGGAAGCGCCGACAGCCAAACTCGGCTAGCCAATCTAGAGCCCTCTGTATTTGATAAGTGCTTTCGTAGTGGATGGATACTATATCTGTTGGCTCAAAACCGATCCACCGGTATTTGTATTCTGGCGAGGTCACCATCATGTGAATGTCCAGGGGTATTGGGGTCAGCTGGCGCAGCCCTCTAATGTAATCCGTACCTAGGCCGAAGTTAGGCACGAAGGCACCATCCATCACATCTACATGAAGATAGTCCACCCCTGCTTCCTCCAGCACTCGGATTATCTCTAGCAAATAAGGCAGGCTGACGCACATCATAGAGGCAGAGATTTTTGCCTTCCTTACCTCTTTCAACTCCATCTCCTCCCTCACATTTCAAACATTACCTTTAGTGAAAAGATATTAGGATCTCTTACGGCGGCTAGGGCTTCAGCAAATTGGGCCAGGGCAAACCTATGAGTGATAAGCTGCATGGGGGCAAGGGCACCGCTTTCCAAAGCACCCATGGTTTCCTTCCAATTATTGACTGTGCTCTTATAACTAGAATTCCACGTACCTCTGAGGGTGAGCTCGTTGCGCAAAATTTTCCAGTAGAGAGCCTTAGGCAAGGTTATGTCGCCATACGGGTTGCCTGTCAGTACTACCCTGCCTCCTGTCTTGGCGTATTGAAGAGCATGGCGGATAGCATCTTCGCTTCCCACACATTCCAATACTGCATCTGCTCCCCTGCCCCCAGTGAGATCCAGATAAGTTTTCTCTGCCTGTGGCTCACTAGAATTTACAGTACCGTACACGCCTAGGCTTTGGGCAAATTCTAGGTACTCATCGACAATGCCGACGCTGATAATCTTTTCTGCCCCTCTGGCCTTTGCCCAAAGCACAGCTAACAAACCTATGGTGCCTGTACCTATGACAGTGACTGTATCCCCCCGCTTAATGCCAGCCGTATCGACACAGTGCTTTGCTACAGCAGCCGGCTCACACAGAGCGGCAGTAGTATAGGGGACTTTGTCTGAGCATAGCACCAGGTTCCAGACAGGCACAGCTATGTACTCGGCAAAGGCACCGTCACAACGGGAACCAAAATAGTTATAATTCGAGCACCGTGCAAACTCTTCTTCACGACAGGAGGGACACTGCCGGCAAGGGAGCAGGGGAAACACCGCTGCCCTTTTGCCTAGCAAGGCCCCGTCTACATCTGGCGCACACTGGACGATCTCGCCTGCAAACTCGTGGCCGGGTATGGTGGGAAAGTGGTAGGTCCCTGTGGTAAATATCCTTGGTATGTCGCTGGAGCAGATGCCGCATGCCTTAACCTTCAGCAGAACCTCTCCCTTTTTCAGTTCCGGCTCTGCCACATCTTTATAAACCAGCCTGCCTACAGCCTCCAAAACCAATGCCTTCACTTAGTCTCTCTCCTCCAAATACTTTGCCGCTAAGACCATGTCATTGGCCGTAGTGAGTTTGATGTTTCGCTCCTCGCCTTCCACCGTAACGACATCCATACCTTTAGCGACTGCAATCTCCGTGCTACCGTTAAACTTCGCCAATTCGGCTTGGGAATATTGCAAGTGGGCTTCGTAGTATTTTTTAAAGGTGAATACCTCTGGCGACTGCCCGGCTGCAAGGGCTGAACGATTCAAGAGCTGGGTAACCCTTCCCCTGCCATCAGTAAGGTAGAAAGTATCCTTAGCCGGCAGCATTGGCATCACCCCATCGTGGCCAGGTAAGGCCATGATACACCTGTCGAGCAAAGACTTCGTAAACAGGGGCCTTGCTGCATCGTGGATGAGCACAGTATCAGGCCGAACACGACCTTGGTGGATTATTTGTAAGGCATTCCAAATGGATAACTGCCGTGTTTCGCCAGGATCGGCAAAGGCAAGGAATTTGCCCTTTCCGGCCCCCTCCATCCACTGCTGGATCAAGGAACGCCATGGAGCAGCTGCTACAATAACAAGACTATCGATAAGCGGATGGTCGTTTAATATGGACAGAGAGTAGCTGATAACCGGCCTCCCGCACAACTGCAGGTACTGCTTCGGGCTCTCCAGGCCCATGCGGCTGCCTGTGCCGCCTGCTAAAAGAATAGCATAGAGCATACCCATACCCCCGTATTTCACCGCAAAATTTTGAGCACTCTGTTGCGAATTTGTACTAATCAAGGAAGCACTACTAGCAGGAAGCCGCAATGTCGCCGGCTTCGAGCTGAAGCATGTAGTGTTTTACAAATTCAGCCTGTGCAGGCAAGGTTTGTACAAACTAGAGGACGCTACACACATGCTAGAGATGCCCCTCAGTTAAGGCTCTATTTTCTTGGCGTGAGTAAGCCTATTTTCTGGGGGAGGTGGCGTCATGTAATCGCCAAACAAAGTTTGTAGCATGGTGTGACAGTCGTTAGGGACGGGAAAGTAGCGCCCTTCAAAGGGCAGATCCCGTCTGGGAGGGAACCAGGCTGCCGTGGGATGCACAGCTTCAGGAGTGCACTGCCGAGCCTCCTTGCCCATGTAGGGAAGAGTGTCATTCATGCGGTATATTTTGCTCAACTGGACGAAGATGAATTTTGTGATTTCTAAGAAGCAGGCGGGCAGGGCTATAGCCAGACCGTAGAGGTGCCGCTTGAAGGAGCCTTTGGCATAACGCTTGCGGTTCCAGCGCAGGGTGTGGAGGCAGCCTGAGAGTTTGATCAACGGCAGCAGCCAGGCGGGATAATAATCGCCTACGAAGATGTCCACAAAGATGCCCTGGCAGTAGGGCTCATCCTCTCCTTCGTCAAACTCCACCAACTTGGTGCCCCTCAGCCGCACCTTGTTGATCTTCCGCTTGTAACTGGGCTCTGTTTCCCTCGTCTGTAAGAACATATTGGCCGGCAGCTCTGTAGCAGCCAACTTGGCAAAGGCCTCGTAGTCGGCCCTGGGCATGAAGATGTCGCAGTCATCATCCCAGGGGATGAAGCCCTGGTGCCGCACCGCTCCCAACAGGGTGCCGTAAGCCAGGAACCAACACAGCTTGTGGCGTTGGCAGATGGCATCTATGGCCTCTAAAAGCTCCAGCATCCGCAGCTGGGCCTGACGCACTAGCTGAGGATCTACAGTAGCCTGAAAATCTGGGCTGGTCATGGTTTTCCTCCCTTTGCACTATTCCCTACACACCCTATGTGAGTCTGGCCCCTCCAGCGTTAAGCGAACACTCCACCCAACTACTGGCAGCCAAGCTTCAATACAAACCATTCACCTAGAGTCAGCCTGCCTGCCGTTTCCCCAAAAAATACTTAGCCTTGTTAAACACGTAGCCCCAGGCGTAGGCCAAAGCCTGGCCGTAGTCCCCCTCTTCCTTGGCATAGTGGAGCAACTTGTGGCAGGCCTTATATTTAGAGTAAGGATCCATCTGTGCCAGAGCACCCTTGAACTGGGCAAAAATAGTATTGAGTTCGTCAACCTGCTCCGCCGTCAACAATTTGTCATGCTTATTTGCCAGCAAGGCGGCTGAGGCTTTCCAAAGAATGCGCATATTGCTGATGTGGAGATTGGGGAGTCCCTCCTGCCTAAGCACCTTATTGTGATGGAGCATGGTAATAGCGCTCCAGTAGTACTTAATGGAATTCATATCGTTTGAAAGTGATTTTGGATCCATCTTGCTGTAATTATAAAGGCATTTATCTATAAAGCAAATGCTCTTAACCTTAGCGACAAGTACCCCTGTCACCCACAGATCATCACAAGCTATAACCTCCTGAGGGAAGCGCACCCCTTGGAAGAGTTCCCGCCGCCAACATTTATTCCACGGGTAGCCTATCCACTCTTCACTTAGGAAGTTGGCCTTTGCTTGATTCAAAGTTACTGTACTGTCAAGTAACTTCTTCTCAATCTTTTCTGGGTACCACCTATTATACCCCCATACTACCAGATCCTTCGGCCCTTCTGCCAGCTTTTGGTAAATCCCCTCTAGCAAGCCTGGTTCCACCCAGTCATCGCTGTCTACAAGGATGACATACTCTCCCTTCATTCTATCTAGGCCGGCATTGCGAGCCGCTTGCACCCCTTGATTTTCTTGATGAATAACTACCACCCTGTCGTCACAAGCAGCATAAGCATCACAAATCTCTCCGCACCGATCTGGAGAGCCGTCATCTATCAGTATCAGCTCAAAATCTCTAAAGCTTTGTTCCAAAATGGAGTCCACGCATCTGTTAAGATAGTTTTCCACTTTATAAACTGGTACTATGATGGAAAAAAACATCCTTCTCACCCTCCTATTATTAAATAAAGAAACTGACTATTTTCTCAGCATTACTCTTCGCTATTAGCCTGTCTCGCTTTGTGGGCCGCCACCGTCTCTTTTAACAAAGCCTCCCACTGGTCATAAACCACCTGGGGAGCATATTTCTTCATCGCTTCATGAGCCTTTCTGCCATAAGCTATGCGTAGATCCTGCCGCAGCATCAAGGTCTCCATGGCCTCCCGTAGTGGTTCCACCCCATCATTGCAGAGCAGGCCGCTCACCCCGTCTTCAATGAGCTCGTTTACAGCTGGACACGCCTTATAGCCTATAGCCGGCAGGCCTAGGCTCATGGCCTCAGTCAAAGCCAGCGGAAACCCCTCATAGACCGAGGGAAAGACAAAGAAGTCCGCCTCTCTTAAAGCTTTCTGCACGTTTTTTACCGCCCCAGCGAAGACCACCTGCTCCTGCATGGCGTATTTATTCACAATGCCTGTTAATTCCCTCATGTAACTGGGGCTTCCCTTCCTCCCGCATATTACTACTTTCCAGTCCGGATATTGGCGGGCCAGAGGGCCAAAGGCCTCTAAGAGCAGGTAATGCCGTTTTTGCCTACGGGCCACCCGCCCCACGCTGATAATGGTATGATGAGCAACACCCAAGTCTACCATCTCTTCTTCCGCGACCTCTTCCACCACATTGGGGATGTATACCACCCTCTTGGCCCCTAACTGGTGAATAAAGAAATCCTTGAAGGAAGGCAGCAATACCTGTATAACATCCATCTGGGCCAAAGCTGCCGCCTCACAAGTCTGCATATATTGGTAACCACCAACAGGTGCATTATGGGTTTGCCCTACAATGGGTACCCGTCCCTTAGCCGCCACCTGGGCTACATACATAGACAGGGGAAAGTCCACTATAATGATGTCTGGCTGCCTCCCCCCCATATACTCTTGTAACTTGTCTGCAAACGCCCGCCTAAGATGGCTCCGCTTCGGGGCCCACATCCTGTCATCCTTAGGCTGCAGCCCCAGTTGGGCCGCCACCCGGGAAAGCTCCTGTCCTGCCTTGGCCAGGTAATACCCCAGGCTGCTGCCGTAGGGCCTGCCCTGGTAGTATAAATTCACAAGTTTCACCCTTTCATCCAAAGGAAAAAAGGGCTTCCCTTCTTTTTTCTTTTCCATGCCGACGATCTCCACCTCATGGCCCCTCGCCACTAGCTCACTGGCCAAGGTGCAGTATACTTTTTCTCTACCCCCTTGGACATCGATCATCGGATATCCAGACACAAACAGTATTCTCATTATCCCCACCCCCATAAAGTTTAGGGGCTTGCCTCAAGCCCCTTTCTGCCTATCCCTCAGCCCCTGAGCTTCTTACTCAACAAAGACAGCCGGCCATACCACCTATTGATAAGCCGGCAATGGCAGGCCCCCCAGGCCAGCAGCCTGCTCTTCACATCCAGGCCCTGGGCCCCTCTGTGCTCCCTGATGAAGGCCGCCACCTGGGCCTCCTGCTCCTGGCTGAGGCCGCCTCGGCCGGCTTCCACCGCCGTCAGCACCCCCACCGCCTTCTTCACCGCCAGCAGCCGGCACTTGGCCAGGGCGGCAGGGCAGTGCTCCAGGGCGTATTCATACCTTTCCTTGTAGCCCAAAAACTGGTCATAGCGGCTGCGGCTGTTAAAGCTGGTGGCTATGGTGCTGCCGCTGTGCCGGTAGTAGTTGTAGTAACTCTCCTCTAGGTAGCCCACCCGCCGGGCCTGGGCCAGCACCTTGTAGACGGTGGCCACATCCTCGTAGTAGCGGTTTTCTGTAAAGCGCACCTGGCTCCACAGCTGCCGCCGGTAGATTTTGTTCACGCAGGAGGTGTCAATAGCATCCGTCAGCAGGTGCTGGAGGGCCTCCGCCCCGCTAAAGAGCCGCTCTCCTGCAAAGTGGCGGCTGGGACGGCGCTGCCCCTCCCTTACGATGGTGATTTCAAAACAGAGAAGATCCAGCTCCTGCTCCTGGCACCGGGCCAGGGCCGTGGCAAAAAGCCCCTGTTCCAACCAGTCATCACTGTCGGCAAAGGCGATGTAGTCCCCCTGGGCTGCCGCCAGGCCGGCGTTGCGGGCCGCTCCCTGGCCCCTGTTATCCTGATGCAGCACCTGCACCCGGCCATCCTGGGCGGCGTAGGCCTGGCAGAGGGCCAAGCTGCCGTCTGTGGAACCGTCGTCCACCAACAGCAGCTGGAAATCGGCCATGTCCTGCGCGAGGATGGAGGCCACGCATCTGTCCAAATACTTCTCACTGTTGTAAACCGGCACAATGATCGATAAGCGAGGCACTCTACCCCTCCCCTTTGGCCCTGCCTAGGCCCTGTTCCTACAGCTTCCCATCGCTTTTGTAGAGATAGTACAGCCGCACATACTTGTTCATAGTGTAGAAGGCGTGATCCACCGACAGGATGTAGCCCAGTTTGCCGTCTAAAAAGCCCAGGTTGATAAAATACACCTTGAAGAAGGCCCACAGGGGGCGCAGCACCACATCCCGGAGAAAATAGGCCTTCCTCCCCTCCTTGCGGTACTTTTCCGCAGCCAGGCCGGTATAGTTGATCAGCTTGTTAAAATACTGCTGCCAATTGTCGTAGGTGTAGTGGTACATGTGGGCCTGTAACTTTTTATCCGGGTAGGGGGTGACGATGGTGGGATGGACGTAGCCCTCCACGTAGGAGCCCTTGGCCGGCATCAAACGGCACACGTAATCGGGGCGCAGGGCCCCATGGCCCACCTTGTTGTGCCGCAGCCTGGTCTTGCGCTTGATCCAGTAGGCCACCTGCTCGTTCTTCGCCACCATCCGGCCGATCTCTTCCCCCAGCTGGGGGGTGCAGCGCTCATCGGCATCCAAAAAGAAAATCCAAGGATACTTGGCCTGGGAGATGGCAAAGGTCTGCTGGCCGCCCCAGTTGCCGTTAAGGGCATGGTTGACCACCCGGGCCCCCAGGCTCTGGGCGATGGCCACAGTATTATCCGTGCTGCTGTCGTCGATGACCAGGATGTCTGCGGCAAAGGAGCAGCTCTCTATGCACTCCCTGATGTTTTGCTCTTCGTTCCTGGCCAGGATTAAAACGCTAACCTCTACCACGGGCCGCCTCCCTGCTACCCCATGCCCCTGCCCTAGGCCGTCAGTCCCGCAACGTCTCCCCTGGCGGGGAAGCAGGCCTGGGGCCGACTCCCCGTCGGGACAGAGAGCCGCTGCCAACCGCCGCCCTACAGCTTCCCGTCGCTCTTATACAGATAGTAGAGCCGTACGTACTTAGTCATTGTATAGACGGCATGGTCTACAGAGAGGACGTAGCCCAGCCTGCCGTCCAAAAAGCCTAGGTTGATGACGTAAACCTTGAAAAAGGCCCAGAGGGGGCGTAGCACTATGTCTCGCAAAAAGTAGACCTTTTTACCACTCTCCCGGTATCTTTCCGCCATCAAGCCCGAGTAAGTGTTCAGCTTGTTTAGGCGTTCCTGCCAATTATCGTAGGTGTAGTGGTATAAATAAGACTGCAACTTCTTCTGCGGGTAGGGGGCGAGGTACCTTTGATGCACCCTTCCTTCCACACAGACTCCCTGAACCGGCATCAGGCGGAGCACATAGTCCGGCCGCAGAGGGCCGTGGCCCACCTTGTAGCGGCGCAGCATGGTCTTGCGCTTGATCCAGTAGGCCGCCTTTTCGTCCTTCGCCACCGCCTGGGCGATTTCCTCAGCCAGCTCAGGAGAACAGCGCTCGTCTGCATCGATAATGAAGATCCATGGACAGCGGGCCTGGGCGATGGCAAAGTTTTCCTGGGCCGCCCAGTCCCCGTTCAAGGCGTGGCTCACCACCCGGGCCCCCAGGCCCTGGGCGATGGCCACGGTGTCATCCGTGCTGCCGTCATCGATGACCACTATATCTTTAGCGAAGGAGCAGCTTTCTATGCACTCCCGGATATTCTTTTCTTCGTTCCTGGCCAGGATTAAAACGCTAACCTCTACCACCGGCCGCCTCCTGTTAAACTGCGCTTCTATCCCTATTATATGCTATAGAGCTCTGCTTAGTCAATTTCTTCGCCGCAAACGAACTCTCCTTCGCTAACTTTTCTCT
>CAZXKQ010000036.1:11850-14308 GCA_964641395.1 uncultured Phascolarctobacterium sp.
CCCAAAGTCCTTGATGCTACTGGCAAAACCGCTTGAAACTTCTCAAGACTGCCCTGCCTGCTCGAAACTACTCGAAACTACTCGAAACTGCTCGAAACGCTCGAAAGCTCAGCCCCTACTCCAGCGCATCCCCCTTTGTTACGCGTCTAACCGCCAGCCGCCGTAGGGCGTGGACCTGCCCTGCCTCCAGCCCCTCTTTTTCCAGTTCCCGCAGCTCCGTCCCGTCAGCATAAAAGCGATGGTTAAAGACAAAACCAGGCTGGGCAAAGATATTCGGCCAGTAGGCGCAGTACTGGAAGCCTGGCGGCCCTAGTAATTCTGCCAGCGTTCCTGGCAGCTGCATATGGCTGCCTAGGGAGGCCGCTTCAGACCAGGCCGGCTCCACCCCCTGGCCGTAGAAGATGCAAGGGACGAGGTAACGGGTACGGATGTCCTGCTCCTTGACAAAGGCAAAACGCTCACTGTGGTCACCAGTGATGACGAAAAGGGTGTCGGGGCGCAAAGCCTCCGCCTCTTTCACGAAGCGGCCCATGGTCTGATCCGCGTACCAGATATGGCCTAACTGGGTCAGGGTCTTGTCGTCGTCGGCTATATCCTCAGTTAATTTGGCCTTGACCTGGGCTCTGGGAAAGCCCTCCCCATCCACGTCTATGACAAAGGGGGCATGATTGCTTACAGTTAGTATCAAATGGAAGGTTTTTTCCTGCTCTTCCTCCATGTAAGCCATAATGTGGCTGAACAAATTCTTATCCGGCTGACCCCAGAAGTTTCCCTCTGTCCGGCCCATTTCATTGGCACTGTGGAATTCTGCGAAGCCTTGGGCCAGGACAAAATTTTTCAAGCGTTGCCATTCAGAATAGCCACCATACCAAAACACCGTCCTGTAGCCTAGTGCGCGCATAATAGAAGCCGCCCCCGCCAGATAAAGGTCGGCAAAACTAGTTGGCTGATGATTGGGAAAGACCCCGGCGCTAGGCAAGCCGGTGAGGAGGCTGTTAACGGCCTGGATAGTCAGCTTGCCGGCAGGCAGCATAGTCGCCACCTGGGCCCCCTTAGGACTGGCCGCCAGGGCCGCCATTTGTTCCACTAAGCCCAGTTCTTTAAAGGGTTCTAAAAAGGGCCAGATAGCAAAGGTTTCTCCCAAAATCAGCACCACGTCATGGGGCTGCCTGCTAAGCCTGGGCCCGGCCACCACCCGGGTAAAGCTGCCATCTAGGCTGGACGCGGTTAAAACCCCTCCAATTTTAGCAATATAGTCAGCCAGTTGGTCAGGGCTGAGCTCAGCCTCAGCTACACCGTGGCTCTTATATCTTTTGATCCTGTACACCCGCTCCAGGGCTTGGGCGTCATCCAATATCGCCTCGTTCAAAAGGTGGGATGACAACCGCCCAGCGTTCTCCCAGTTCAAATGACTGGCAGAACTGAGGGTCCCGCCTAGGCGGCAGAAGGTGCCAAATAGAGGCAGCAACACCAGGATCAAGGCCAGCTGGAACCAGCTGTAACGGCGTTGGGAAGCTTCAAAACGGCCCAACAGCCGCCAGTAGGCATAAACGAGCCCGGCGGCCATCAGCAGGGCCCCGGCTAACCGCTCCACTAGGCGGTACTCGTATACAGCCGTTTGGAATATGGCCCTTTGATCATCATAAAAGAAGTTGAGCAGCATGATGTCAAAGGCGGAGTGGAAGATCTCGTAGTAAGGAAGGCGGGCCATGAAGGCCACGCTAAATAGCAAGAGCAGGAGGCTATGCCAGGCCAAACGCACCTTGCGGGCCGGCCAAGCCGGCCAAAAAGCCACTGGCAGGGAGGCGAAGAGGGCGCCGCCCAGCATGATGAAGCCGCAGGTCTTCAAGCTCAGCCGCAGGCCCAGGAAGAGGGCCTGCCCTACGGCCGCCGCGCCTACCCCGTCTAGCTGCCCCCTATAGATGAAAATGAAGGCAAGTCTAAAAAGGGTTAAGAGCAGGCACCAATAGGCAAAACCCTTAAGATCCTGCTGTAGATTATTCACAAACTCCTGTAGCCGTCGTACTGGCAAAGTTCCTCCTCAGCCTCTATATAGGCAGGTCTAAGCCTAGCCTACTTCAGCTCATCTCCCTTCGTCATCCGCCAAACTGTCAGCCGCCGCAGGGCATTGACCAGCCCTGCCTCCGCCCCCTTGTTCATGTCCAATTCCCGCAACTCTGTCTTACTAGCATAAAACTTTGTATTAAAGACGAAGCCAGACTGGTCAAAGATAGAAGGATAGTAGGCATCATAAGTGAAGCCGGCCGGCCCTAGCACCTCGGCCAGGGTGGCGGGCAGCTGCATATGGCAGCCGAAGCTGTCTGCCTCGAACCAGTCCTGCTCCACCCCCTGGCCGTAGAAAATGCAGGGGATGAGGGAATAAGTGCGGATGTCTACGTCTTGGGCAAAGTCAAAACGCTCGCTGTGATCCCCGGTAATCAAGAAGAGGGTGTCCGGC
>CAZXKQ010000037.1:0-13332 GCA_964641395.1 uncultured Phascolarctobacterium sp.
AGGAGCGGCTGGCCCGCCTGGGCCTGGAGGACGGCCTGCTGCAAGAGCTCTACTACATACTGCTACAGGCGGCCCTCTTCTATGGGCAGGGAGCGTCCATGGCCCAGCTGATGAAGGCTACCTCCAAGTCCCGGGGCAGCATCCAGAAGCGGTTGGCGGCCATACCGGCGGAGCGGCTGCTGGTCACCAAGGCCCACAAGACCAAATACTACAAGCTGAACATGCGGATGTTTAAATAATTCTGTGCGGAGAGAAGGCCTTTTGTTTTAGCATCATTTTCTCCCACAAAAAAAGAGGAGAGACCCGCAGGTTCTCCCCCGGTTACGGGCTTCGCAAGTTTCCGCAACACGATCACCGTGTACAATGTAGCATAGATCCCTGGCAAAGTCAACAAATTTTTTGGTTAACCTCTAGCGAAGGAGTTCCGGGGCGGCCGAGTCAGTTTTTCGATAAGCTGAGGCAAACCGCCTCGGCTTTTTTGTTAGGGAGGCAGGGAAAATCTAGGCAAAAGCCGTAATCCTACTTTAATTATCGGGTGGTTTATGCTAAAATTACTGTGGAAGGCGGCACCGGAACTGGGCCGGGCCGCCCCCGTGTGCACCTCGGTGCCCTCATCTTGCTTATTCTATAACATAAAAGGAGGAATTATCATGGTAAAGGTAGGTATTAATGGTTTCGGGCGTATCGGCAGGGCGGTATACAGGGCCGCAATAGGCAATCCTGAGATAGACATCGTCGCCGTCAACGACCTAGGCGATGTGGCCACCATGGCCCATCTCTTGAAATACGACTCCGTCCACGGCACCCTGGACGCAGAGGTGAGCTGCCAGGGGGACACCATCCTGGTAGACGGCAAGCCCCTCAAGGTGGTAGCCCAGCCTGACCCGGCCAAGCTGCCCTGGAAGGAACTGGGGGTAGAGGTGGTAGTAGAGTCCACCGGCCGCTTCACCGAGGCCGCCAAGGCCGCCGCCCATCTGACCGCCGGGGCCAAGAAGGTCATCATCTCCGCTCCTGCCAAGGGTGATGTGAAGACCATCGTCATGGGGGTCAACCAGGACAGCTACAATCCCGCCGTGGACCACATCATCTCCAACGCTTCCTGCACCACCAACTGCCTGGCGCCCTTCACCAAGGTGCTGCTGGAGAACTTCGGCATCGAGAGCGGCTTGATGACCACCGTCCACTCCTACACCAACGACCAGCGGATCCTGGACCTGCCCCACAAGGACCTGCGCCGGGCCCGGGCTGCAGCCTGCTCCATCATCCCCACCACCACCGGCGCCGCCAAGGCCGTAGGCCTGGTGCTGCCCACCCTGAAGGGGAAGCTGAACGGCATGGCCATGCGGGTGCCCACTCCTAACGTGTCCATCACCGACCTCACCGTCATCCTGGGCCGGGACACCACCGTGGCCGAGATCAACGCCGCCCTCAAGAAGGCGGCTGAAGGGGAGCTGAAGGGCATCCTGGGCTACAACGAGCTGCCCCTGGTGTCCAAGGATTACAACGGCTGCCCCCTCAGCTCCATCGTAGACGGCCTCTCCACCATGATGATAGGCACTAGGATGGCCAAGGTGGTCTCCTGGTACGACAACGAGTGGGGCTACAGCAACCGGGTGGTAGACCTGGCCATCTACGTGGCCAAGCAGGGCCTGTAAGGCTGAAGCGAGGTTGATGCAGCGTGGAAAAGAAAACGTTACGGGACATAGAGGTAAGCGAGAAGAAGGTCTTGGTACGGGTGGACTTTAACGTCCCCTTTGCCGCCGACGGCAGCATCGCCGACGACACCCGCATCCGGGCCTCCCTGCCTACCATACAGTACCTGCTGGAGCACAAGGCCGCAGTGATCTTGATGGCCCACCTAGGCCGGCCCAAGGGAGAGGCCAACCCTAAGTACTCCCTGGCCCCGGTGGCCAAGCACCTAGGCTCCCTGCTCCACAAGCGCATCATCTTTGCCAAGAACTGCGTAGGGCCTGAGGCCCAGGCCGCCGCCGCAGCCCTGCGGCCCGGCCGGGTGCTGCTCTTGGAGAACCTGCGCTTCCACAAGGAAGAAGAGAAGAACGACCTGGGCTTTGCGGAGCAGCTGGCCTCCCTGGCGGACGTCTACGTCAATGACGGCTTCGGCGTCTCCCACCGGGCCCATGCCAGCGTGGAAGGGGTCACCCACTTCCTGCCCTCTGCCGCCGGCTTCCTGCTGGAGAAGGAGATCGCCTTCGTAGGCAGGGCGGTAAGCGAGCCCCTCCACCCCTTCGTAGCCATCATCGGCGGGGCCAAGGTCTCCGACAAGATCGGGGTCATCAGCAACCTGCTGGACAAGGTGGACACCCTCCTCATCGGCGGCGGCATGGCCAACACCTTCCTGGCCGCCAAGGGCTACTCCCTGGGCAAGTCCCTGGTGGAGCAGGACAAGCTGGACCTGGCGGTAGAGCTGGTGAACAAGGCTAAGCAGAACAAGGTGAAGCTGCTGCTGCCTACGGACCTGGTGATGGCCTCCGCCTTCGCCCCGGACGCCAGCTACGCCAACCAGGCTGTGGCCGAGCTGAACCAAGAGGCCATGGCCCTGGATATAGGCCAGGCCACCCAGGCGGCCTACGCCCAGGCCCTGGAAGGGGCCAAGATGATCGTCTGGAACGGCCCCATGGGGGTCTTCGAGATGGACGCCTTCTGCAAGGGCACGGAGGCGGTGGCCAAGGCGGTGGCCAAGAGCAGGGCCATCAGCATCGTAGGGGGCGGCGACTCAGTGGCCGCCATCGAGAAGCTGGGCCTGGCCAAGAAGATCAGCCACATCTCCACCGGCGGCGGCGCCTCCCTGGAATACCTGGAAGGCAAGGTGCTGCCCGGTGTGGCCGCCCTGGACGACCTGCGGCGCAAACTGGTGGCCGGCAACTGGAAGCTGCACAAGACGGTGGAGGAGGCGGTAGAGCTGGCCAAGGCCGTAGTCAGCTCCACTAACGGCGCCACCAGCGAGGTAGTCATCTTCCCGCCCTATACCGCCCTGGAGAGCGTGGCCGCCGCCATCGACGGCCAGCAGGTGGGCTATGGGGCCCAGGACCTGTACTGGGAGGATGAGGGTGCCTACACTGGGGCCGTCAGCGGCGCCCTGATCAAGGACATCGGCTGCGAATACGTGATCATAGGCCACAGCGAGAGGCGGGGCCTCTTCGGCGATACGGACATCAACGTGGCCCGCAAGCTCCAGGCCGCCTACCGGAACGGGCTGAAGCCGGTGCTGTGCATCGGGGAGACCCTGGAAGACAGGGAGGCGGGGAAGACGGCCCGCAAACTCAACAGCCAGCTGAAGAGCGCCCTGCGGGTGCTGTCGCCGGAGGAGGCTAAGAGCCTGGTCATCGCCTATGAGCCGGTCTGGGCCATAGGCTCAGGCCGCTCCGACACCCCTGCCGACGCCCAGGAGGTGTGCCACCTGATCCGGCAGCGGGTAGCCAAGCTGCTGAGCCCGGAGGTGGCCCGGCTGGTGCGCATCCTCTACGGCGGCAGCGTGAAGGCGGGCAATGCGGCCGACTTCAACCTAGGGGACATCGACGGCGTCCTGGTGGGAGGAGCCTCCCTGGACGAGTCTAGCTTCGCCGCCATCGCCCGCAGCTTTTAAGCGAGGCTGAGCCAATGAGCAAACCCCTCTTACTGATGATCTTAGACGGCTGGGGGGTAGCGCCCCCCGGCCCCTACAACGCGGCCGCCCTGGCCCACACTCCTCATCTGGACCACTACCTGGCCGCCTACCCCCACACCCTTTTGCAGGCCTCCGGCAGCTACGTAGGCCTGCCTGAGGGGCAGATAGGCAATTCGGAGGTGGGCCACCTGAACATAGGCAGCGGCCGCATCATCTACCAGCAGCTGAGCCGCATCACCCGGGCCTGCCAGGACGGCAGCCTGGCCCATAACCCGGTCCTCTGCCAGGTGATGGAGGCGGTAGGCCCAGGGCGGGCCCTCCACCTTTTAGGCCTGGTCTCTGACGGCGGGGTGCACAGCCACATCCTGCACCTCATCGCCCTCTTGGAGCTGGCCAAGGCCAAGGGAGTGGAGCGGGTCTACGTCCACGCCTTCCTAGACGGCAGGGACGTGCCTCCCACCTCCGCCCCCACCTACATCAAGCAGCTGGAGGCGGCCATGGCCCGCATCGGCCTGGGGCAGATCGCCTCCGTCTCCGGCCGCTACTACGCCATGGACAGGGACCAGCGCTGGGAGCGGGTGGAGCGGGCCTACCAGGCCATCGCCGCCGGCAACGCCCCGGCAGCCCCCAACGCCCTAGCCGGCATCCAGGCCTCCTACCAGGCCCAGGTTACCGACGAGTTCGTGGAACCCTTCGTGGTCCAGGGAGTGGACGGCCGAGTCCGGGCCGGGGACGGGGTGATCTTCTTCAACTTCCGGCCGGACCGGGCCAGGGAGCTGACCAGGGCCCTCTACGATGCCGACTTCAGCGCCCTCCACCGGGTGGAAGGCAGCTGGCCGGTGCACTACGTGTGCCTGGCCCAGTACGACGCCACTATTACCGCCCCGGTGGCCTTCCCGCCGGAGGCCGTCCACGACACCCTGGGAGAGGTGGTGGCGGCCCACCAGCTGCGGCAGCTGCGGATTGCGGAGACGGAGAAGTACGCCCACGTCACCTTCTTCTTCAACGGCGGGGTGGAGGCCCCCCTGCCAGGGGAGGAGCGGATCCTCATCCCCTCCCCCAAGGTGGCCACCTACGACCTCCAGCCGGAGATGAGCGCCTACCAGGTGCGGGACGCCCTGCTGGCCCAACTGGACAAGGGGAAGTACGACCTGATCGTCCTCAACTTCGCCAACCCGGACATGGTGGGCCACACCGGCGTCCTGTCCGCCGCCGTCAAGGCTATGGAGGCGGTAGACGCCTGCGCCGGCCCCATCATCGCCAAGGTGTTGGCACTGGGAGGCAGGGTCTGCCTCACGGCGGACCACGGCAACTTAGAGAAGATGTGGGACGAGGAGAGCGGCGGCCCCCACACCGCCCACACCACCAACCCGGTGCCCTTCGCGCTGATCAGCCGGGAACAGTACCGGCTGCGGCCGGGGATCCTGGCGGACATCGCTCCCACCCTGCTCCAGCTTTTGGCTATTGAGCAGCCTGCGGCTATGACGGGCCGCAGCCTGATAGAGTAATTTTGCTACGAGGTGAAGGATATGGCTATTATTACCGCGCTATACGCTAGAGAGATTTTGGATTCCCGGGGCAACCCCACCGTAGAGGTGGAAGTGGCCCTGGATGACGGCTCCCTGGGCCGGGCCGCCGTGCCCTCAGGGGCTTCTACCGGCGTCCACGAGGCCGTGGAACTGCGGGACGGGGACAAGGGCCGCTACCTGGGCAAGGGGGTCAGCAAGGCGGTAGACAATGTGAACGACATTATCGCCGAGGCCCTCATCGGCATGGATGCGGAGCGGCAGACGGAGATCGACCAGCAGCTGATCCAGCTGGACGGCACTCCCAACAAGGGCCGCCTAGGGGCCAACGCCATCCTAGGGGTTTCCCTGGCCGTGGCCAAGGCTGCCGCCGAGTCCCACCAGCTGCCCCTCTACCAGTACATCGGCGGGGTGGCTGCCAAGGAGCTGCCGGTGCCTATGATGAACATCCTCAACGGGGGCCAGCACGCAGACAACAACGTGGACATCCAAGAGTTCATGATCATGCCGGTAGGGGCGGAGAGCTTCGTAGAGGCCCTGCGGATGAACGCGGAGATCTACCACAACCTGAAGGCCCTGCTGAAGAGCAAGGGCCTGGCCACCGCCCTGGGAGACGAGGGAGGCTTCGCCCCCAACCTGTCCTGCAACGCCGAGGCCATCGAGGTGATCCTGGAGGCCATCAGCAAGGCCGGCTATGAGCCGGGGAAGGACGTGTGCATCGCCCTGGACGTAGCCTCCTCCGAGTTCTACGAAGACGGCAAGTACCACCTGGCCGGGGAGGGCCTGGTGAAGACCACCGACGAGATGATCGACTACATCGCCTCCCTGGTGGAGAAGTACCCGGTGATCTCCGTGGAGGACGGCCTGGCGGAGGACGACTGGGAGGGCTGGCAGAAGCTGACCCAGCGGCTGGGCAAGAAGGTGCAGCTGGTAGGGGACGACCTCTTCGTCACCAACCCCCAGCGCCTGGCAGAAGGCATCGCCAAGGGGGTAGCCAACTCGGTGCTCATCAAGCTGAACCAGATCGGCACCCTGACGGAGACCCTCACCACCATCGAGATGGCCAAGCGGGCCGGCTACACCTGCGTCATCTCCCACCGCAGCGGTGAGACGGAAGACACCACCCTGGCCGACCTGGCGGTGGCCGTCAACGCCGGCCAGATCAAGACCGGCGCCCCTGCCCGCACCGACAGGGTGGCCAAGTACAACCAGCTGCTGCGGATCGAGGAGGAGCTGGGGGATGCCGCCCAGTACAACGGCCGCAAAGTGTTCTACAACTTGAAATAAGCTAGGCTCGCTCCGCCCCTCCCCTGGGGAGGGGTGGGGGAGCAAAGGAGGCAGAGATGGAACAGGCTAGCAGAGTAGCGGTTATATCCCTCATCGTCAACAAGGAAGAGACAGTGGAACAGCTCAACGCCCTCCTCCACGCCTATGCCGACTACATCATAGGCCGCATGGGCATACCCTATCGGGCCAAGGGCTTCAACATCATCTCCATCGCCTTGGACGCGCCCCAGGACGCCATCAGCGCCTTGGGGGGCAAGCTAGGGGCCCTGCCTGGCGTGGCAGTGAAGACCGCCTATGCGGAAGTAGCCGAGGCTTGAGGAGCACGGCAGAGTTTTACTGACGGGGAAGGCGCCTGACCCGGAAGGAAGGAGTAAAAATGTACGACCCTAAATCACTGAAGGCGGAAGAGTTTATCGATCACCAGGAGATTTTGGCCACCCTGGCCTATGCGGACGCCCACAAGGACGACCTGGCCCTGCTGGAGGCCATCCTGGCCAAGGCGGAGGAGAGGAAGGGGCTGAGCCACCGGGAGGCCTCGGTGCTGCTGGCCTGTGAGGACAGGGGGATAGAGGAGCGGCTCTACGCCCTGGCGGAGCAGATCAAGAAGGACTTTTACGGCAACCGGATCGTCCTCTTCGCCCCCCTCTACCTGTCCAACTACTGTATCAACCACTGCACCTACTGCCCCTACCACGCCAGCAACAAGCACATCCCCCGCAAGAAGCTGACCCAGGAGGAGGTGCGGGCGGAGGTGGTGGCCCTGCAGGACATGGGCCACAAGCGGCTGGCCATAGAGGCAGGGGAGGATCCGGTCAACAATCCCATCGAGTACATCCTGGAGTGCATTGACACCATCTACGGCATCAAGCACAAGAACGGAGCCATCCGCAGGGTGAACGTGAACATCGCCGCCACCACGGTGGAGAACTACCGCCGGCTGAAGGAGGCAGGCATAGGCACCTACATCCTCTTCCAGGAGACCTACCACAAGGAGAGCTACGAGAGGCTCCACCCCAGGGGACCGAAGCACAACTACGCCTACCACACCGAGGCCATG
The DNA here is from genome assembly GCA_964641395.1 of uncultured Phascolarctobacterium sp. Taxonomy (GTDB): domain Bacteria; phylum Bacillota; class Negativicutes; order Acidaminococcales; family Acidaminococcaceae; genus CANQBR01. The sequence goes on from CAZXKQ010000037.1 coordinate 7,496, forward strand.
GACAGGGCCATGGAGGGAGGCATAGACGACGTAGGCCTGGGGGTGCTCTTCGGCCTGGAGCTGTACCGCTATGAGTTCGCCGGCCTGCTGATGCACGCGGAGCACCTGGAGGCGGTCCACGGGGTGGGCCCCCACACCATCAGCGTGCCCCGGATCAAGCGGGCGGACGACATCGACCCCGCCGCCTTCGACAACAGCATCAATGATGAGATCTTCGCCAAGCTCATCGCCCTCATCCGCATCTCCGTGCCCTACACCGGCATGATCATCTCCACCCGGGAGAGCGAGCAGGTGCGGGAACGGGCCCTCCACCTAGGCATCTCCCAGATCAGCGGGGCCTCCCGCACCTCCGTAGGAGGCTACGGGGAGGAGGAGCGGCCTACGGACACGGAGCAGTTCGACGTGTCGGACCAGCGGACCCTGGACGAGGTGATCAAGTGGCTGATGGATCTGGGCTTTCTGCCTAGCTTCTGCACCGCCTGCTACCGGGCCGGCCGCACCGGCGACCGCTTCATGGAGCTGTGCAAGGCCAAGCAGATCCAGAACTGCTGCCACCCCAACGCCCTCATGACCCTGAAGGAGTACCTGGTGGACTACGCCAGCCCCGCCACCCGCCAGGTGGGGGAGGAGCTGATCGCCAAGGAGCTGCTGAACATCCCCAAGGAGGGGGTGCGGCAGCTGTGCGCCGCCCGGCTGGCCAAGATCGAAGAGGGGGAGCGGGACTTCCGCTTCTGAGGCGAGGTTAATAACGGCAGACATGAGCCTAGGGGACGGCGGCGGCCGTCCCCTTTTGGCTGCCTGGACGGTGGAAAAAGCCTCTTGACAGGGGGGCGGGGCCGTGGTACAATGGGCCTAGTTAGATTGCTATAGCTTATTGCTGAATAAAGTTAGCTACAGTTAACAGGAAGTTCTAGCCTGTCACCTTGGGCATTTGCCCTGCTTATTGTAGTATTGACTTTATTAGTAATGTTTGCTAAAATAAAAAAAGGCGCCCCCCTCTCAGCAGGGCTTCAGAGGAAACTCGGCCACTCTCACAGCCTGTGGGAGGCAGCAGGGCAGCCAGTAGTAAGGAGTGATGCAACATGAGAAAAACCCTTGTAGCCGCCCTAGCCCTAGCCTTGGGCGTCAGCGCCTCCGCCTTGGCGGCCAACCCCTTCAGCGACGTGCCCAGCGGCCACTGGGCCTATGACGCAGTAGCCAAGCTGGCGGCAGCCGGCGTAGTAGAGGGCTACGGCGACGGCAGCTTCGGCGGCGACAAGCTGATGACCCGCTACGAGATGGCCCAGATCGTGGCCAAGGCCATGGCCAAGGGGGCCAACGTGGACAAGCTGGCGGCAGAGTTTGCCGACGAGCTGGACGCCCTAGGGGTGAGGGTCAGCAACCTGGAGAAGAACAGCGACAACGTGAAGATCACCGGGGAGATCCGGGCCCACTACGCCAGCGCCCACCACGGCTTCTACGGGGACGATGAAACCAAGGGCTTTGAGGCCCAGCTCCGCTCCCGTATCTGGTTCAACGGCCAGGTGAACGACACCTGGACCTACACCGGCATGGTGGAGAACATCCAGGATCTGGCCAACAACACCGGCGATGAGGAGACCAAGTTCAGAGAGGCCTACCTGAGCGGCAGGCTGGGGGGCGTAGAGGTCCAGGCCGGCCGTTGGAACGAGGTTATCGGCACCGGCAACATCTACGATGACTGGCAGGACGCCCTCAAGCTCAGCTACGGCTCTAAGCTGAAGCTCAGCGGCATGGTGGCCAAGGGAGAGGATGATGGTCCGGAGCGGTTCTACCAGGTGGGCCTGAGCAGCGAGCTGGGGCCGGTGAACCTGTCCTTCAGCTACTACAAGGTAGACTACAAGGAGGAGCCTAACAAGAACCTCTACAACGTGACGGGGGAATGGGAGATCATCCCGGACCTGAACCTGAGCTACGACTACATGTGGTCCAACCGGAAGGACGACCCGGACGTATCCAAGGACGGCTGGGTGGCCAGGCTGGGCTACAAGGGTGCTGACGGGGAGGAGCCAGGCAGCTGGGGCGTCCATGTCCAGTACTTCGACCAGCCTAGCAACGTCTACATCGCCCCCACCACCGACGCCTGGATCGGCGACATCGATGGTAAGGAAGGCCATGGTTACGAGGGCTGGAACATAGGGGCCGAGCTGGCAGTGGCCAAGAACATCACCGCCATCGTCAACTACTACGACACTGACGCCAAGGTAGGGGACGAGGACAACCGGGTGCTCTTCTCGGAGCTCTACTTCAACTTCTAAACCCTATTTACACAGCGGCAGCCTCGGCTCCTCTCCAGGGGCTGAGGCTTTTTTAAGGAGGTAGGGAGGATGCGGCTTTTACGCAGGCTTTTACTAGCGGCCGGCTGCTGCCTGCTCTTGGCGGCGGCAGGGCCCTGCGAAGGGGCGGTAGTGGTGCTGCTGCCCCTGGTGAACCACACGGAGGCCCAGGAGGCGGGCCCGGTCTACTGGCAGCAGGCGGTGGCCAAGGTGAAGGAGCTGGGCTGGGAGCTGGCGCCGGAGGGGCCGGCCCAGGAGGCGGCCATCGACGCCATGGCCCGGCAGGGGGGCCTCTTAAGCGGCCCTGAGCTGGGGGAGCTGGCAGCAGCCAGCAAGGCGGACCTGGTGCTGGCCATGGAGCTGGACCGTTGGCAGGACAAGATCAAGAAGGGCTCCCAGGTGCGCTACAAGCTGCTGGACATCCGGGGCAAGACGGCGGTCTACCGCCAGGGGAAGGCCTCCCTCCACGGCTTCGGCAGCAACAAGCAGATCGAGGCGGCCTTCACCAGCCGCTGGGACGTGAAGCTGGAAGAGTGGGGCCGGCTGGTGAGCAGGGAGGTAGAGCGGGCTCTTGCAGGCAAGGCTAAAGACTGAGATCTAAGAACCATTTTGCCCTAGGCGGCATTGCGCCCCTAGGGCAAGTATGGTACAATGGGGGCAGCAGGAAGGCTGCCGGCCCCACCGTGGGCCAGGCTCCTGGAAGAGGAGGAAGATATGCAAGAACTGGCTTTAAAATACGGCTGTAATCCCAACCAGGCCCGGGCCCGCATCTACATGGAGGCAGGGGAGCTGCCTCTGACGGTGCTGAACGGCCGGCCGGGCTACATCAATTTTCTCGACGCCTTCAACAGCTACCAGCTGGTGCAGGAGTTGAAGGAGGCCACCGGCCTGCCGGCTGCCGCCTCCTTCAAGCACGTCAGCCCTGCGGGGGCGGCGGTGGGCCTGCCCCTCAGCCCGGTGCTGCGGCAGATCTACTTCGTAGACGACTTGGAGCTGAGCCCCCTGGCCGCCGCCTACGCCCGGGCCCGGGGAGCGGACCGGATGAGCTCCTACGGGGACTTCGTGGCCCTCAGCGACACCTGCGACGTGGAGACGGCCCGGCTGCTGGCCCGGGAGGTGTCCGACGGGATCATCGCCCCCGGCTACACCCCGGAGGCCCTGGCGGTGCTGAAGGGGAAGCGGAAGGGGAGCTACAACGTGATCCAGATGGATCCCTCCTACCGGCCCCAGCCCCTGGAGACCAAGCAGGTGTACGGCATCAGCTTTGAGCAGGAGCGGAACCAGGCCAAGATAGGCCCCGCCCTGCTGGCCCAGCGGCCTACCAAGGTGAAGGAGCTGCCTCCGGAGGCGGAGCGGGATCTGGTCATCTCCCTCATCATCCTCAAGTACACCCAGTCTAACTCTGTCTGCTACGTGAAGGACGGCCAGGCCATCGGCATCGGCGCCGGCCAGCAGAGCCGGGTCCACTGCACCCGCCTGGCTGGGAACAAGGCGGACAACTGGTACCTGCGGCAGCACCCCCAGGTGCTGGCCCTGCCCTTCAAGCCGGACATCCGCCGCCCGGACCGGGACAACACCATCGACGTCTACATCTCCGACGACTACGAGGACGTGCTGGCTGACGGCGCCTGGCAGCTCTTCTTTACGGAGCGGCCGGCCCCCCTCAGCAAGGCGGCCAAGCAGCAGTGGCTGGCCACCCTCAGCGGGGTGTCCCTGGGCAGCGACGCCTTCTTCCCCTTCGGGGACAACATCGAGCGGGCTAGGCGCAGCGGCGTCTGCTACGTGGCCCAGGCAGGGGGCTCCATCCGGGACGACAACGTCATCGCCACCTGCGACAAGTACGGCATGGTGATGGCCATGACCGGCCTCAGGCTCTTCCACCACTGAGGCGGGCCCAGTAAAAAACAGCAGGAAGGAGGACGCGGAGAGCGGCTCCTTCCTGTTTTTTGTTGCGCCATAAGAGGCAGCCCCCTAGCTGGGGCTGTAGCGGGAGGCCCGTCCGGCACCGCTGCGCTTGATAAGCCCCTTTTTCACCAGCTCCCCCAGCACGGCTTCCACGGTGGTGGGGCTCACAGCGGGGAGGAGTTGGCAGAGCTCCCCCTTGGAGAGGGGCACTAGGCTGCCCAGGACGGCGGCCTCTACCTGGGCCTTCTTGGTGAGCCGTCTGCCGTCCACGAGGTGGCAGCGCTGATCCAGTTCCCGGTAGCACAGGTGGAGGAGGAAGAGGAAGTTTTCCAGAAAGGGGAGGTAGCTGTTCCGCCCCTCTTCCCAGGCGGCGGAGGACTGGCGGAGGGCCTCGTAGTAGGAGGCCTTGTAGGTGTTGATCTGCCCCTCCAAGGACACGTACTTCCCAACATCATAACCGTTCTTGTACAGGAGCAGGAGGGTTAGGAGGCGGGACAGCCTGCCGTTGCCGTCCTGGAAGGGATGGATGCAGAGAAAGTCCAGGATGACGCAGGGGATGAGCAGCAGCTGGTTGATGCTCCCGTCAGCCCGGGCCGCCAGGTAGGCCAGTTCCAACTGCTCCATGGCCGCCTCCGTTTCAGCGGCAGGGGTGGGTCTGAAGCGTACCTGCCGCCTCCCGTCGGCGTCCACCTCCAGAATGAGGTTGTCCTCCCTCTTGTATTGGCCGCCGTAGGGGTGGTGGGTGAGGGAGAGGAGCACGCGGTGCAGCCCCAGGATGGTGCGCTGGTTGAAGTCTAGCTGGGGATAGCCTAGGTGGATCTGGTTCAGGGCATCCCTGTAGCCGGCGATTTCTTCCTCCTGGTGGTCCAGGGGGGCGCTGTTCTGCCTGACGATGGCGGCGATGCGCTGGTCGCTGGTGACGATGCCCTCTAGGGCGTTGGAGCTCTTCACCGACTGGATCTTGGCAAGGGCTTCCAGCTCCGTAAAGACCTGGGGGTAGGCCTGTTTACGCACCCCGGCCAGGGCGTTGAGGGACGCGATGGCGGCGACCCGGTTCACCAGCCGGGCAGGCAGGAGGCCGTGGCGTAAAAAGGAGTAGTCAAAGTTTCTCATAGTGCCCTCCTCTTTTCTGCATATATTATAGCTGTTTCTATGCAGAAAAGCAAGGCTAGGGCCCTAGTATCTGCATATAAGGTGGCGGTTTCTGTGCAGAAAGGAGGGGGGCCGGAGGGCCTGCCCTTCTCCCGCCGCGGGCGGCCGTGGGGACGGCTGCGGGGCCTCTTTTCTTCTATCACCGCCGTGGACATGGCCCTCTTTTTACTGTAACTTTCCGCCAGGAAAAATGGGGGGGAGGGAATATTGTAAACTTTTTTATGGGAATTTTTTTCAAAATCCACGATATTTCACAAAAAAATTGCAAATTCCGCAAAACTGTCTTGCGATAGGGGGGTGTATGTGCTAAAATCTACACAGGTGTGCTTTGCCCAACCTAGGTAGGGCGGAGAAGGAATGAAGGATTAGGAAAGAACTTAGAGAGTACCGAAGAAAGAGGTGTGATTACATGAAAATGAAGAGGCAGTTAAAGGCCAGCATCCTGCTCAGCGTTTTTGCCGGGGCCATGATGCTGGGCGGCGTGGC
>CAZXKQ010000038.1:0-12330 GCA_964641395.1 uncultured Phascolarctobacterium sp.
GACATGGTGGCTGTGGTGAAGTGGTTAACACGGCGGATTGTGGCTCCGTTACGCGTGGGTTCGACTCCCACCAGTCACCCCAATACCCCTTTGAGGGGCAACCCTTTGGGGCGTAGCCAAGCCGGTAAGGCACAGGACTTTGACTCCTGCATGCGTTGGTTCGAGTCCAGCCGCCCCAGCCATGGTGCATTAGCTCAGTCGGTAGAGCACCTGACTTTTAATCAGGGTGTCCCGCGTTCGAGTCGCGGATGCATCACCAGCGCAAGAAGGCCGCTTGCAGAGCAGTGCAGGCGGCTTTTTTACATCTCTGCCTAGGTCTTGCCCTGAGAGTAGACGTATGTTATTATGTTATAATAGAAGCTAGTTTATAGCTTATAGGGAGAGTGAGAAGGTATGATTACAGCTAGAGAGGGCTGCCTCCAGGTGGGGGCCGGCTTTAGCTTCGACTATGCTACCATGCTGGGGGAGGGCCGGATAAGGGCGGAAGAGCTGGAGGAGCTGGCCCCCCGGGCTGAGGCCGCCGCCGCCGCCCTGGCAGAGCTCCGCTCCAGCGGTTACGCCAAGGCCCACAGGTCCAAGGACGGGGCCAGGGAGCCGGTCTACTTCACCCGCCTGCCCTATGTGGCCGAGGGCAACCCTAATACCCCTGCCAGCCTGGCCGCCCTGGCTGAGCTGGGAGAACACTGCCAGGCAGAGGTGGACGGGGTGGTCTTCCTAGGGGTGGGGGGCTCCTACCTAGGCAACAAGGTGCTCTTCGACATCTTCTGCGGGGAGGGGTGGAACAGCCTCTCCCTGGAGGAAAGGGGCAGGCGGCCCTACATCTTCTTCGGCGGCAATAACATGGGGGCTTTGCAGAGCAGCCTCATGGCCCGGGAGGTGCGGAACCTGGCCAGCCACGCCCCCTTGAAGGGCAGCCGCTTCCGCCTGCTGTTGGTGCCCATCTCCAAGTCAGGGGGCACCTTGGAAACCCTCACCGCCTTCAGCTACTTCTACCAAGAGTTCAGCGCCAGCCCCCTGCTGGAGCTGGAGGTGGCGGTGGTCACGGATCTGCGGCCGGAGGCCGCCTCCCCCTTGGCCCAGCTGGCTGCCGCCCAGGGGTGGCGGGCCCTGGACGTGAAGGACGGCATCGGCGGCCGCTTCTCCGTCCTCCACAACCCCGGCTTAGTAACGGCGGCGGTGATCGGCTGTGACCTAGGGGCCCTCCTTAAGGGAGCCAGGGACATGGACCAGGCCTGCCAGGAGCCGGAGTGGCGGCGCAACCCCGCCCTGCTCAACGCCTGCCTCAAGTACCTGGCCGGGGCCCGGCACGACTGCGAGATAGAGGTCTTCATGGGTTACGGCATGTGCCTGAAGTCGGTGGGGGAGTGGTACGTGCAGCTGCTGGCCGAATCCCTGGGCAAGCGCTACGACAGGGAGGGGCGGCTGGTCTTCTACGGCCGCACCCCCATAGCGGCGGTGGGCAGCACCGACATGCACGCCCAGACCCAGCAACACCAGGACGGCCGCCGCAACAAGGTGATCCAGTTCCTGTGGGTGGAGGACAGCGGCGCCCAGGCGGTGCTGGGTAACCCCTTCCCTGGGCAGCCGGCCCTGGCCAAGTACCAGGGGCTCAACCTGCGCCAGGCCCTGCGGGCGGCGATGAACGCCAACAGGGAGGCCCTGGACGGGGACGGCCGCTTCAGCGCCGTCTACTCCCTGGCCAGGCGGGATGAGTACTGCCTGGGCCAGCTCCTCTACTTTTTGATGCTCAGCATCGCCTACGAAGGGGAACTGGCGGACGTAGACGCTTACGATCAGCCAGGGGTGGAAGCCTACAAGAAGATCGTGAAAAGGGAGCTGGGCCGCTAGGCCCGGGGCTGAAGCCCCTAGAGGGTGAGCCAGAGAGAAAAACAGGCCGGCCCAAGGAGACTGAGGCAGAAAGGATGAGGAAGATGAAAAGATTGTTACAAGGGTTGGGAGCCCTGCTGCTCCTAGGCTTGTTGCTGGTGGCGCCAGGCCTCTTCGGCTGCGCCTCCTCCTCCCACAGGCAGCAGGCCCAGGCAGCCAGGGGGCAGGCCGCCCCGGCGGCCAGCAGGCAGACGGACCAGGCGCCCAGCCGGCAGACAGCCGCCAAGGGAGGCCTGGGAAAGCTCACCATCACCCTGCTGGACGTAGGCCATGGGGATGCCATCCTCTTGCAGGACGGCCGGCAGAACGTGATGATCGACGTGGGCCACCCCAGTGGTTGGCAGGACCTGCAGAAACACCTGGCCCAGCGGCAGGTGGGGAAGGTGGACAGGGTCTTCGTCACCCACCACCACAGCGACCACATGGGCAACATCCTGAAATTCCTCCCCAAATACAAGGTGGGCCGGGTCTATGACAACGGCGGCAGCAACAGTGGCAACAAGACCAGCCTGAAGCTGCGGAACATCCTGGACGAAGGGGGCTACGGTTACAAGAAGGGGGGCAGTTTAAAGGCCGGCGACAGGGTGGAGTTGGGGCCTGCTTACTACCTAGAGGTGTTCGCCCCCGGCAACTTTTTAAACAACTTTTTAAGCAAAAAGGATTTAAAAGACCTGAACAACACCAGCCTGGTGATGAAGCTCCACTACGGCAGCTTCACCATGCTCTTCACCGGCGACGCAGAGGCGCCGGTAGAGGATGCCCTGCAAAGGCGCCTGGACGGCCAGGCCCTGAAGAGCGACGTGCTGAAGGTGGGGCACCACGGCAGCCGTACCTCATCCTACTACCCCTTCATCAGCAAGGTAAGGCCTGCCTACGCCCTGATCAGCTGCGGCAATTACGAAAAGTACCACCACCCTAACAAAAACGTGGTAGACCGTCTGCAGCACCTGGGGGCGAAGGTTTGGAACACCCATAAACATGGCTGCCTGACGGTGGTGACAGACGGGGAGAAATATGAGGTCAGCAAAGAAAAGTAGGGCCCTGCCCCAGGCAGGAGAAAGGCTCCCTCGCTCAGCGGGGGAGCCTGGTTTATTTTTGCTTTCTTTAGGAAGGAGGCGGCCTAGAGGGCCCGGCCGTTGGCCAGGTGGATCCGCTCCTCCTTGGCAGCTGCCAGCTGCTGCTGGTTGATGAAGCCGTACTCCAGCATGGCGTTGAGCACCAAGCGTTGGCGGCGGCGGCAGTCCTCCGGGTATTCCAAGGGGTTGAGGGCGGAGGGGGCGTAGGGCAGGGCGGCGATGACGGCGCACTCCCCCAGGCTCAGCTCCCTAGGGGCTTTGTTGAAATAGGTGGCGGCGGCCTGCTTGATGCCGTTGGCGCCGGCGCCGAAGTAGGTGGTGTTCAGGTAGAGCTCCAGGATCTCGTCCTTGCTGTACTCTTCCTCCAGCTTGAGGCTGAGGAGGGCCTCGTAGACCTTCCGCTCCACCGTCTGCTCCGGGGAGAGGAAGATGTTCTTCACCAGTTGCTGGGTGATGGTGCTGCCTCCCTCCACCACCTGGCCGGCCATCAGGTTGGAGAGGGCGGCCCGGGCCACGCCGCTGAGGGCCAGGGCGCCGTGCTGGTAGAAGGCGTGGTCTTCGATGGCCACCAGGGCGGTGGGCAGGAAGGGGGACATCTGCCGGAGGCTGGTCCAGTTAGGGCTGTGGCGGATGGGCTCCACCACCTCTGCCAGGTTCAAGGCGGTGTAGAACTTCCGCACCGGCTCCGGCCACTGCTCCTGGGGCGGGGCCAGGGCCAGGATGGCGCCCTTCAGCACGCTGCCGGCAGGGCGGTTAGGCGGGGTCTGCTCCTGCCCAGCCTCTTTCTTAGGGGGTGGAGGCGGAGGAGGGTCTTTGCTATAGCTGTCGTAGGCTACCATGCCGGCAAAGAGCAGCAGGGTGAGGAAGAGGATTTTTACCACTGGCGGGGCCTCCCTTCGCATCTAATTATATTGTAACAGCTGTGGCGGCCGATTGCAAAATATAAACAGGGGGCCGGCGAAAAAAAAACTTGCAAAATCCCGCCGTGCGTAGTATATTCTTAACATAAAAATCCACTGGGCCCCTAGGGCCGCGCTTCTTACATTTATGCAAAAAACTGTGGGTTTTATGCAATTTATCCCGACTTATTTTTCAAGATATACAAAGATTGACAAGGTATAAGGGGGGAAGGTTATGAGAGCTAGCGTTATCGGCGCCACCGGCTATGCCGGCGTAGAGCTGGTGCGGCTTTTGGCCCAGCATCCAGAGGCGGAAATCGCCCACATCACTTCCGAGAGCAGCACCGGCCAGGCCCTTGCCGCCCTCTACCCCCACCTGAGGGGCAGGGTGGAGGGAAGCCTGTCCTCCATGGCGGCTTTGGAGGCCCTCAGTGCCGACAGCGACGTCATCTTCACCGCCCTGCCTCACGGCCACGCCATGAAGATAGGCAAGGCCCTGCGGGGCAGCGGGGTCAAGCTCATCGACCTAGGCGGGGACTACCGCTTCAAGGACTACCGGGTCTTTGAAAAATGGTACAAGGTGGAGCATGCGGATCCCCAGGCCCAGGCGGTCTACGGGCTGACGGAGCTCTACCGGGAGCAGGTGAGGGGGGCAGACCTAGTGGCCAACCCAGGCTGCTACACCACCTGCAGCATCCTGGCCCTGGTGCCCCTGCTCCAGGCCGGCCTGATCGAGACCAGGGGCATAGTGGTAGACGCCAAAAGCGGCACCAGCGGGGCCGGCCGCTCCTTGAAGACAGGCAGCCTCTTCTGCAGCGTCAACGAAAGCTTTAAGGCCTACGGGGTGGCCACCCACCGGCACACCCCGGAAATCGAGGAGATCTGCAGCGAGTTCGCCCAGGAGCACCTGGTCATCCAGTTCACTCCCCACCTGCTGCCGGTAGACAGGGGGATATACGCCACCTGCTACGCCATGCTGAAGGAGGGGGTGGGGGCGGAGCAGGTAGCCGCCGCCTATGCCGCCCGCTACGGCGGGGAATACTTCATCAGGCTGCTGCCCCAGGGCCAGGTGCCGGAGTTGAAGAATGTGCGGGCCTCTAACTACGTGGACATCGGCTGGCAGGTGGATCCCCGCACCGGCCGGGTCATCGTGATGAGTTGTTTAGACAATTTAGTGAAGGGCGCTGCCGGCCAGGCGGTACAGAACATGAACGTGATGTTCGGCCTCGAAGAGGCCGCCGGCCTGAAGCAGCTGCCCATCTGCCCTTGAAGACAGGAGCAGGGAGAAGGAGGCAGAGACTATGGAGAAGCTAGCCGGCTGGGTGACAGCCCCCCAGGGCTTTGTGGCTGCCGGTGTCAAGGCAGGCCTCAAGGCCAGCGGCAACTACGACGTGGCCATTATCTTCAGTCAGCGGGAGGCGGCCTGCGGCGCCGTCTTCACCCAGAATAAGATGTGCGCCGCCCCGGTGCTGGTGAGCAGGGAGGTGGCCAAGGGAGGACGGGCCCGGGCCATCCTGGTGAACAGCGGCTGCGCCAACGCCTGCACCGGCCTCCAAGGCTTGGAGGACGCCAAGGCCATGCAGGCGGCAGGGGCGGAGCTGTTAGGCATAGCGCCGGAGGAGGCCTTTGTCTGCTCCACCGGGGTCATCGGCCAGTTCATGCCTATGGAGCAGCTGCGGGCCGGCCTGGCGGCAGCAGCCGCCGCCCTGAGCAAGGAGGGCGGGGAGGACTGCGCCAAGGCCATCCAGACCACCGACACCTTCATCAAGCGCAGCGCTTACAAGGCCGTCATCGGCGGCAGGGAGGTGACCTGCGCCGGCATCGCCAAGGGGGCGGGGATGATCCACCCCAACATGGCCACCATGCTCACCTTCTTCACCACTGACGGGGCTGTTGCTCCCTCCGTCCTGCAAAAGGCGGTGAAGCAGGCTGCGGACCAAAGCTTCAACATGGTGGTGGTAGACGGAGACACCTCCACCAACGACACCATGATCGTGCTGGCCAACGGGGCGGCGGGGAACCAATTGATAGACAGCACCCAGCACCCGGACTATTCCGCCTTCTTAGCCCTCCTGACCGCCTGCGCCCAGGACCTGGCCAAGATGATCGCCAGGGACGGGGAGGGAGCCACCAAGTTCTTAGAAGTGAGGGTGGTAGGGGCGGCCAGCCAGGCCGACGCCAAGCTGGCGGCCATGGCCATCGCCAAGTCGCCCCTGGTCAAGACCGCCTTCTTCGGCCAGGATCCTAACTGGGGCCGCATCGTCTGCGCCGCCGGCTACAGCGGGGCGGAGCTGGCGGCGGACAGGGTGAACCTGGAGATAGGGGGCATCCGCCTGGTGGAGGCAGGCTTGAACTGCAACGTACCCTTGGAGGCCCTGGCCCCCACCATGAGCCAGCGGGAGATCAGCATGACCATAGACCTAGCCGTCGGCCAGGCCGAGGCTACGGTGTGGACCTGCGACCTCTCCTATGAATACGTAAAGATCAACGGGGAATACCATACTTAAACAGGTAAAGGGGGAATACTCATGCTGGTGACTGATAAGCGGATTGAAACCCTGATGGAGGCGCTGCCCTACCTCTACGACTTTAAGAATAAGACCATCGTGGTGAAATACGGCGGCAATGCCATGCTCAACGACGAGATCAAGAACAAGGTGCTGGGGGACATCGTCTTCCTGCAGAAGGCCGGCATGCGGCCGGTAGTGGTCCACGGGGGCGGCCCGGAGATCACCGCCATGCTGCGGCAGGCGGGGAAGAAGAGCGAGTTCATCTCCGGCCTGCGGGTCACCGATGCGGAGTCGGTGGGCATCGCGGAGATGGCCCTGGTAGGGAAGATCAACACGGACCTAGTGGCCAGGCTGAACCTGATGGGCGGCCGGGCCGTAGGCCTGAACGGCAAGGATGCCTGCCTGACCCAGGCTAAGAAGCACCTGGCGGACGTGTACGAGAACGGGGAAGTAAACCTGGTAGACATCGGCTACGTAGGGGACGTGGAAAAGGTCAACACCCACCTGATCAACGTGCTCCTAGACAACGAGTACATACCCGTCATCGCTCCCACCGGGGTGGGCCAGAGCGGGGAGACCTACAATATCAACGCCGATACGGTGGCCGGGGAGATCGCCGGCGCCCTCCAGGCAGAAAAGCTGCTGGTGCTCACCGACGTGAAGGGCATCTACAGCGATTACCGGGACGAAAACAGCTTCATCTCCACCCTCTCCTTTGAGAAGGCCCAGGAGCTGATCATCCGGGGCAAGATCGACGGGGGCATGATACCCAAGGTGCGGGCCTGCATCACCGCCCTGAGCGGCGGCGCCAAGAAGACCCACATCATCGACGGCCGGGCGGAGCACAGCATCCTGGCGGAGATCTTCAGCGACCAGGGGGTAGGCACCGAGGTAGTGAAGCGCCTCTAAGGTCTCACCCAAACAGGCAAGGAGGGGGAAGAAGGAACAGTGAAAGCAGAGAAGGTTATCCAGCAAAGTGACAAATACTACCTGCCGGTGTTCGGCCGCTATCCCATCGTGCTGGACCATGGCAAGGGTTGCAAGGTCTACGATACGGCAGGGGAGGAGTACATCGACTTTTTGGCCGGCATCGCCGTCAACTGCCTGGGCTACGGCCACCCGGTGCTGAGCCGGGCCATCGCCCGCCAGGCGGCCAAGCTGATGCACTGCAGCAACCTCTACTACACGGAGATCCAGGCCAAGGCGGTGCAGATCATCGCCCAGGTCAGCGGCATGGACAGGGTCTTCCTCTGCAACAGCGGGGCGGAGGCCAACGAAGGGGCCATGAAGCTGGCCCGCCGCTACGGGGTGGCTAAGAACCCTGCCAAGTACAAGATCATCAGTACCGACCACTCCTTCCACGGCCGTACCTTTGACACTATGGCCGCCACCGGCCACGATTATTACCGGGTGGGCTACGGCCCCCTGCCTCCCGGCCACGTCTTCGTCCCCTACGACGATCTAGCCGCCTTGGAAGCGGCCATGGATGAGGAAGTGTGCGGCGTGCTGCTGGAGCCCATCCAGGGAGAGGGCGGGGTCCACGTGCCCGGCCCGGACTACTTCCGGCAGGTGCGGGCCCTCTGCGACAAGTACGACGCCCTCCTGCTCCTAGACGAGATTCAGACCGGGGTGGGCCGGACCGGCAGCTGGTTCGCCTACATGCAGACCGGCATCAAGCCGGATGTGCTCACCTTCGCCAAGGGTATAGGCGGCGGCTTCCCTATGGGGGGCTTCGCCGTGCAAGAAAGGCTGGCCCAGGTCTTTAAGCCTGGAGACCACGGCAGCACCTTCGGGGGCAACGCCCTGGCCTGTGTGGCCGCCTATGCCGCCCTCACCACTGTAAAAGCGGAGAACCTGGTAGACAGGGCCGCCCAGCGGGGGGCCTACTTCAAGGGCCGGCTGGAAGCCCTAGCCGCCAAGTACCCGGACAAGGTGGTGGAAGTGCGGGGCAGGGGCCTGCTCCTAGGCATGGAGCTGAGCAAGCCGGGCAAGCCCGTAGTGGAAAGCTGCCTGCGCAACCACGTCATCGTCAACTGCACCGCCGGCAATGTGATCCGCCTGGTGCCCCCCCTCATCGTCAGCGAGGAGGAGATCGATGCCGTGTGCGCCGCCCTGGCTGCGGCCCTGGAAGAGTTTTAAAGAGGACGAGGAAGATGGGCTTAAAAAACAAGGATCTAATCTCCATCCACGACCTGAGCGTAGGCGAGGTGGCCACCATCTTGGACGTGGCTAAGAAGCTGAAGCGGATGCAAAAGGCCGGCCAGCCCCACCGCTACCTGGCGGGCAAGAGCCTGGCCATGATCTTCGCCAAGGCCTCCACCCGTACCAGGGTTTCCTTCGAAGTGGGTTTTTACCAGCTAGGCGGCCAGGCCATCTACCTGAACGAGGCGGTAAGCCAGATCGGCCGGGGGGAGCCTGTGAAGGATACGGCCCGGGTGCTGTCCCGCTTCGTAGACGGCATCATGATCCGCACCTTCTCCCACGCCAGCGTGATAGAACTGGCCCAGTACGCCACCGTGCCGGTCATCAACGGGCTGACGGACCTGCTCCATCCCTGCCAGGCCCTGGCGGACGTCTTCACCATCCAGGAGAAGCTGGAAGTGCTGAAGGGCCGCAAGCTGGTGTTCATCGGCGACGGCAATAATATGGCCCACTCCCTGATGTACGCCTGCGCCAAGGTGGGGATGAACATGATCTGCGCCTCCCCCAAGGGCTACCAGCCCCGGCCGGACATCCTGGCCCAGGCCCAGGCCGACGCCCTCCACACCGGCTGCTCCATCACTGTGGAAGAGGATATGTTCAAGGCGGCCAAGGGGGCCGACGTCATCTACACCGACGTGTGGACCAGCATGGGGGAGGAGGCTGAGCGGGCCCAGCGCTTCGCCGCCCTCCACACCTACCAGGTGAACCAGGAGCTGCTGAGCCTGGCCAGGCCGGAGTGCATCGTCCTCCACTGCCTCCCTGCCCACAGGGGGGAGGAGATCACCGACGAGGTGATTGAAGGGCCTCACTCCGTAGTCTTCGATGAGGCGGAGAACCGGCTCCACGTCCAGAAGGCCATTATGGCCCTCCTGCTCAGCGACCAGACCTTGTAGGCCGGCGGGGCAGGGGGCAGAAGATAGGCCTAGGCGTGAGGTGGCGCCTGGCAGGGCTCTTGCGGCCCAATAGATTGAGGAGGAACAAACTATGAAGAAAGCTGATATTAAGAAGGTAGTGCTGGCCTATTCCGGCGGCCTGGATACGTCCATCATCATCCCCTGGCTGAAGGAGAACTACAACAACTGCGAAGTCATCGCCGTCACCGCCGACCTAGGCCAGGGGGACGAGCTGGCCCCCGTCCACGACAAGGCCCTGAAGTCCGGCGCCAGCAAGTGCTACATCTTCGACCTGAAGGAGGAGTTCATCAGGGACTATGTGTGGCCCACAGTCAAGGCCGGCGCCGTCTACGAGAAGAAGTACCTCTTAGGCACCTCCTTCGCCCGGCCCCTCATCGCCAAGAAGCTGGTGGAGGTGGCCCTGCAGGAGGGGGCTGACGCAGTAGCCCATGGTGCCACCGGCAAGGGCAATGACCAGGTGCGCTTCGAACTGGGGGTCAAGGCCCTGGCTCCCCAGCTGGCCATCATCGCCCCCTGGCGGGAGTGGAGCATCCGCTCCCGGGACGAGGCCATCGACTACGCCGCCGCCCACCACATCCCTGTGCCGGTAACCCACGACCACGACTACTCTATGGACAGGAACATGTGGCACCTCTCCCACGAGGGCTCCGATCTGGAAGATCCCTGGAACGCCCCCAAGGACGAGCTCTTCATCGTCACCAACATCCCGGAAAAGGCCCCCGACGCTAAGGAGTATGTAGAGCTGGAGTTTGTAGAAGGGGTGCCGGTGAAGGTGAACGGCCAGGCCCTCAGCCCCGCCGCCCTGGTGGAGAAGTTAAACGAAATCGGCATCCGCAACGGGGTAGGCATCACCGATATGGTAGAGGACAGGCTGGTGGGGATGAAGTCTAGAGGGGTGTACGAGAACCCTGCCGGCTCCATCATCTACTACGCCCACAATGAGCTGGAAAACCTGACCCTGGACCGGGCCACCCAGAGCTTCAAGCAGCTGGTGAGCATCCGCTACAGCGAGCTGGTCTACGACGGCATGTGGTTCTCCCCCCTGCGGGAGGCTCTGGCCGCCTTCGTAGACGAGACCCAGAAGGTGGTTAGCGGCACTGTGCGGCTGAAGCTGTACAAGGGCAACATCATCAGCGCCGGCAGCAAGTCCCCCTACTCCCTCTACAGCCAGGAGTACGTGACCTTTGGCGAGGACGAGGTTTACAACCAGGCCGACGCCACCGGCTTCATCAACCTCTTCGGCCTGCCGCTGAAGGTGCGGGCCTTGCTGCGGAAAGGAAACCTGAAGTAATGGCTAAATTATGGGGCGGTAGATTCGCCAAGTCTACCGACGCACTGGTGGACGCATTCGCTGCGTCCATCTCTTTTGATAAGCGGCTCTACCAGGAGGACGTCAGAGGCAGCATAGCCCACGCCCGCATGCTGGCCCGGCAGGGGATAATCTCCGCCGCCGACGCCGAGGCCATCGTCCAGGGCCTGGAGGCCATCCTGGCGGAGATAGAGGCAGGCAGCTTCACCTTCTCAGTGGAGCTGGAAGACATCCACATGAACATCGAAGCCGCCCTGACAAAGCGGATCGGCCAGGCCGGGGAGCGGCTCCACACCGCCCGCAGCCGCAATGACCAGGTGGCCCTGGACATGCACCTCTACGCCAAGAAGGAGGTGGTGGAGGTGGCCCGGCTCCTCCTCCGCCTGGAGGAGGCCCTCCTGGAGGTGGCAGGCCGGCACGTGGAGACCCTGATGCCGGGCTATACCCATCTCCAGAGGGCCCAGCCCATCACCTTCGCCCACCACCTCCTAGCCTATTTCAGCATGCTCCAGCGGGACTTCCGCCGCCTCCTAGGGGTGTGGCAGGGGGCAGACCTGCTGCCTCTAGGGGCCGGGGCCCTGGCCGGCACCACCTTCCCCATCGACCGCTTCTATGTGGCCCAGCAGCTTAATTTCAGCCAGGTCTACGGCAATACCCTGGACGCAGTCAGCGACAGGGACTACCTTATCGACTTCCTCAGCTTTGCCGCCACCCTGCTGCTGCACCTGAGCCGGCTGTCGGAAGAGGTCTGCCTGTGGAGCTCCAGCGAGTTCGGCTTCATTGAGCTGGACGATGCCTATGCCACCGGCTCCTCCATGATGCCCCAGAAGAAGAACCCGGACATCGCCGAGCTGGTGCGGGGCAAGACCGGCCGGGTCTACGGCCACCTCCTGGCCCTGCTCACCACCATGAAGGGCCTGCCCCTGGCCTACAACAAGGATCTGCAGGAGGACAAGGAGGGCTTCTTCGACGCAGTGGATACGGTGAAGGCCGCCCTGGCGGTGTACCGGGAGCTGCTCCTGACCATGAAGGTGAAGACGGAGGCCATGGGGGCGGCAGTGGAGAGGGATTTTTCCACTGCCACCGACTTGGCAGACTACTTAGTCCGCAGAGGGCTGCCCTTCAGGGAGGCCCACCAGGTGGTGGGGCAGTGCGTAGCCTACGCCCTGGAGCAGGGCAGGTTCCTGCCGCAGCTGACTCTGGACGAATACCGCCGCTTCTCCCCCCTCTTCCAGCAGGACCTGCTGGCCTGCCTCTCCCCCCGCCATTGCGTAGAGGCCAGGCAGTGTTACGGCGGCCCCGCCCCGGCGGAGACCAGGAAGCAGCTGGAGCTGGGGGCCCAGTGGCTGGCCGCCCAGCAAGAGCAGCTGGCCGCCTTGGAGGCCAAGCTGTAGGGGGACGCCGCCGGAGGTGTTTGCCGTGGGTGGTCCAGTCCTCGCGCTGAGGCCGAGTTCCATCCACGGCGGGAGTGTTTTGCCGTTGAAAAGCAAAAACCGGAGAGTTGCCTGCCCGGCAGCCCTCCGGCTTCTTTTT
>CAZXKQ010000039.1:0-11553 GCA_964641395.1 uncultured Phascolarctobacterium sp.
CTCCTCCACCGTCTTGGCCGGGCTGTTGGCGGCCACGTACTCGTCGGTGAGCTCCGGCAGCACCCTCCTCTTCACGTCCTGGATGTTGACCTTGAAGACGGCGTGCTTGCCGGCCAGGTCCTTCACATGGTAGTCCTCCGGGAAGGTTACGTCTACGTCTACTGCGTCCCCCTTGCTGCAGCCCACTAGCTGGTCCTCGAAGCCGGGGATGAAGGAGTTAGAGCCTACCTCCAGGGGATAGCCCTTGCCCTCGCCGCCGCTGAAGGCCTCTCCGTCGATAGTGCCGGCGAAGTCGATGATGGCGAAGTCTCCCTTGGCGATGACGTGGCCCTCTTCGGCCACCTCCATCTTGGCGTGGCGCTGGCGCAGCTCCTCCACCTGGGCCTCCACCTGTTCATCGGTGATGGTGACTTCCTTCTTCTCCACCTGCAGGCCCTTGTACTGGCCCAGGACGGGCTGGGGCTTGACGGTGACCTTCACCACCAGCCGGCAGTCCTGGCCCTCTTCAAAGACGGAGCTCTCCAGCCGGGGTTCGTCCACCGGCACCAGTTTTTCCTGTTCCAGGGCCTGGCCGTAGAGCTTGTTGATGACTATTTCAAAGGCTTCCTGCTTCAGGGCGGCCTTGCCGAAGCGCATCTCTATAATATTGCGAGGGGCCTTGCCCTTGCGGAAGCCGGGTATCTTGGCGCTGTCCGCGATCTTGGCCACAGCCCTCCTATAGCCGTCGGCTACCGCGCTGGCAGGGGCGGTGATGGTCAAGGTGGCCTCGTTTTCTACTCTCTCCAGGCTGACATCCATTAGTAAAATCCTCCCTTAGCTTTATCTGTTGTAGGTAATAATAGCCTTCATAAAAGCATTGCGGCACCGCTGCCACAATCGCTCATAGTATCATATCATAAAGTAAACCTCTTGACAATAGTGAAAAGCCCGGCAGAAAGGGACTGCCGGGCAAAATTTTCTGGAGCGGAAAACGAGGCTCGAACTCGCGACCCCCACCTTGGCAAGGTGGTGCTCTACCACTGAGCTATTTCCGCAATGTCCGCCCCCTCATTGTAAGGGCCGGCCCTGCCTTTGTCAAGGCCCTTCTTCCCTAGGCCTTCTTCACTCCATGGCCAGGAGCAGGGGGTAGAGGGGCTGGCCGCCGTAGTAGAGTTCCACCTCCAACTCCGGCTTCTGCCGCCGCAGCCCTTCCGCCAGGGCCTGGGCCTCAGCCTCGGTAAGCTGGCTGCCGTAGTAGAGGGAGACTAGCTCGTAGTCGCTGTCCGCCAAAAGCTGGTCCAGCACCTGGCCGATGCTGCCCCCCTTGCACAGCAGCCGCTCGTTGAGGATGCCTAGGTAGTCACCCTTGCTCACCTTCAAGCCGTCCACTACGCTGTCCCGCACCGCCTGGGTGATGGAGGCGCCCTCCGCCTCCTTGGCCCCCCGGGTCATGAGGGCCACGTTTTCCTCGAAGCTGCGGCTGCCGTCGTAGTGGAGCAGGGCCGCCAGGCCCTGGGCCAGGTTGTTCGTAGGCACATAGGCCACTCTGGAGGCTCCCAGCAGCTTGCGCAGCTGCTCTGCCGCCAGGATGATGTTCTTATTATTAGGAAGGATGATGTAGTGCTCGTGCTCTCCTTCTTCCACCGCCTTGTAGAAGGCCTCCACCGGCGGGTTCATGCTCTGGCCGCCGCTGATGATGGCCCCGGCCCCCAGTTCGTGCATCAGCTTGGCGATGCCTTCCCCGGCGGCCACCGTCACCACCCCCACCCCCTGGCGGGGCTTAGGGGCGGCTGCCGCTTCCTCCTGGCTGAAGAGCCGGTTCTGGTGCTGATCCTCCATGTTCTCTACCTTGATGTCGTGGAGCACGCCCCACTCCTGGGCCTTGTTCAGGGCCTCCCCAGGGTGCTTGGTGTGGATGTGGACCTTGACGATGTCGTCCACCACCGCCACGATCATGCTGTTGCCCAGGCCCTGCAGGGCCTCGCTCACCGTCTTCTTGTCCACCTTGGCTCCCTTGACGATGAACTCGGTGCAGAAGGGGTACTCCAGATCCAAGGGCTCCACCTCCCTCACCAGCTTCAGCTCTGGCTTGGCAGGCACCGTCAGCTTTGCACAGTCCACCCCCCGCAGGCCGGCCAGGCAGCCTTCGAAGAAGACGATCAGCCCCTGGCCGCCGGCGTCCACTACGCCGGCCTCCTTCAGAGCCGCCAGCTTGTTAGGAGTGTCTGCCAGCTCCACCTTCCCCACGTTGATGGCCTCCTGGAGGATCAGGCCTAGGTCCATGCTGGAGCGCACCGCCTTGTAGGCCCCCTTGGCCATGCCCCGGGCCACGCTGAGGATGGTGCCCTCCACCGGCTTGGATACGCTGCGGTAGGCGTAGAGGATGCCGAACTGGAAGGCCTTGCCTATCTCCGTATTGCTGAGGGTGTCCTTGCCGGCCAGGCCCTTGCCTATGCCCCGCAACAGCTGGGAGAGGATGACGCCGGAATTGCCCCGGGCCCCCATGATGGCGCTGCGGGCTGCCGCCGTGCCTACCTCCCCGGCGCTGGCCTGGTCGCTTAAGCTGCTGATCTCCCGGGCCACCGAGGCCATGGTGTGCATCATATTAGAGCCGGTGTCCCCGTCCGGCACCGGGAAGACGTTAAGGTCGTTGATCAGCTGGTAGTTCTTCTCAAAGCTGTGATAGGCCCCCAGCAGCATGTCCTTAACCTGTTTGCCTGTCACATAGTGCCTCTCTGTCATAATCCCTACATCCTTCTCCTTCGCCTTAGGCTTTGTGGGTCGCCCACACTCCTATGACGCTGGGGCCTAGGTGGGCGTCCAGCACCGAGGTGGAGATGGGGCCGAAATCCAGGGGTACCTCTGGGAAGAGCTGGGCCAGCCCGTCCGCTATCACCTTGGCGTCCTCCGCCAGGGTGGCATAGCCTACGTAGAGGGCCTCTAAGGGCGCATGCTGGGCGCCGCACTCCGTCATCCGCTGCAGCACCTTCTTCTTAGTGCGGCACTTGTCGTAGGGCCGCACCGTCCCGTCCTCCAGGTCCAGGTGGAGGATGGGCTTGATGCCTAGGATGCTGCCGATGAGGGCGCTGGCCCGGCCGATGCGGCCGCCCTTTTGCAAAAACTCCAAAGAGCTGATGGTGAAGTAGGTGTCGGTGCGGGCCACCAGGTCCCGGGCCAGCCCCTCTGCCTCGTCCAGGCCCATGCCGGCCGCCGTAGCCGCCAACAGCCTAGCCGCTATCCCCCGGATAGGGTGGGCGGCGGTCTTAGAGTCCACCACCCGGATGTCGGCCCCCGGCACCTGGGCCATGACCTCCCTGGCCGCCTGGCAGGCGGACTGGTAGGTGCCGCTGAGGCCCCCGGCCATGGTCAGCACCAAGAGCTTGATCCCTTCCTGGGAGAGGCTGCGGAACAGTTCCAACATCTCCCCTAGGGGGGGCTGGCTGGTCCTGGGCAGGACGCCGCTCTTCTCCACCAGGTCCAGCATGAACTGCAGGGGCCTGTCCCCATCCCGCCACTCCTGGTCCCCATGGGACACCAGCAGCTTCATGATGTGGAGGCGGGGCTCCTGCTCCAGGGCGCTGCCCATGGCGGAGGACACGCTGTCCAGGACTATGTGTATTTTATCTAGCATCTTCTGCCTCCGTAGTGGAACCGGCATCAGTACATACCTAGCTCCATTATAAAGATAATTTTACCATAGTTCGCCTCTTTTTACCATCTTTATTGCCAGCTTTTGTTATTTAGCTGTTTAAAATTTTTCCCTCTGCCAGCCCCCAGGCCCAGCTCCCCCCAGCCTAGCCCGCAAAAAGGCAAAAAAGAAGCCCTTGCGAGAAGGGCCAAATGAGGGGCTGTTTTGATGGTCTAAGTATAGCACGAAATTAGGCCCTTGGCAAGGGGTTTAGGCTATACTTTTTAAAAATATTGTAGCCTTTTCTGCCCAGGGCAAGAAAAAAGGCCCCTGCTGGGGCCTGGCAGTATGGCGGAGTGGGTGGGATTCGAACCCACGCACGGTGACCCGTCTAACGATTTAGCAAACCGTCCTCTTCAGCCGACTTGAGTACCACTCCATGTCTGCCGCCTTTCCATTATAACAAAAAGCCAGGGGCCGTGCAAGGGCTTTTGGCAAAAAAATGGCGGAAAGGGTGGGATTCGAACCCACGGAGACTTGCGCCTCGCTAGTTTTCAAGACTAGAGCCTTCAACCACTCGGCCACCTTTCCAGTACCCTTATTGTATAGGATAAAGCCGTCTCCGTCAAGCCTTCTTACAGGAGCTGGCTGAAATAGAGGCCGTAGCAGGCCAGCAGCAACAGCCCGCCCCAGCGGGTGAGCCGCCCCCGGCAGGCGCAGAGCAGGAGGAGGACGGCGGAGCCTAGGGCCGCCCAGCCGTCCAGCAAGAAGGCCGGCTGGAAGGGCACCGGGATGATGAGGGCGCTGGTGCCCAAGACGAAGAGGATGTTGAAGATGTTGCTGCCTACGATGTTGCCTACGGCGATGTCCGCGTTGCCCTTGAGGCCCGCCACCAGGCTGGTGACCAGCTCTGGCAGGGAGGTGCCTAGGGCCACTATGGTGAGGCCGATGAAGCGCTCACTGATCTCCAGCAGCAGGGCGATGCTCACCGCCGCCTGGACCGCCAGCCTGCTGCCCAGCAGCACCACTGCCGCCCCGCCGACGATGTAGAGAAGGAGGCGCCACAGGGGCAGGCCCTCCCCTCCCCCTGCCTCCTCCGTACCGCCGCTGAGCACCAGGTAGCCCAGGTAGGCCAGGAAGAAGAGCCACAGCACCACCCCTTCGGCGAAGGCGATGCGGCCGCCGCTGCGGCCCATGTAAATGAGGATGCCGCTGATGGCGATGGTGAAGGGCAGCTCGTAGCAGCGGGTGGACCTTTCCACCCGCAGGGGCACCAGGACTGCCGTCAGCCCCAGGATGAGCAAGATATTCAAGATATTGCTGCCTAGCACGTTGCCTACCGCCACGTCGGCGCTGCCCCGGAGGGCCGCGGTGATGCTGACGGAAGCTTCCGGCAGGGAGGTGCCCATGGCCACTATGGTGAGGCCGATGACCAGCTGGCTGATGCCGAAGCGGGCCGCCAGGGCCGAGGCCCCCTCTACAAAGTACTCAGCTCCCTTCACCAGCAGGAAGAAGCCCGCCGCTAAGAGGAGCAGTTCTATCAATGCCGCCATCCTCCGTCCTTTCTGGCAGGCCCCAGCCTGCCGCCCTGCCTAGGGTACCAAAATTAGCCCCTTCTGTCAAGAAGTTCACAAAAAAGTCATAGTTTTTTCTTCATCGCCTATCTTGTGGTGCCACGGCCCTTTCTTCCCCCTCCCACCACCCTATCTGCCCTCCCCCTTTTTCAAACGAACAGCTTGTTTCATAAGCAAACAGTACCCGCCTTGACAAATAAGGTTAAATTGTGTAAAATAACCGTGTATGCACAAGCGATGTATTTATTCTTAAATAATAAGAAGCTCTGTGCCGCTCTCACCCGTATCTCCGTTCTTTTCAGGAGGCTTTATGCTCCTACCAGCAGCAGAAGACGGCTCCAACCAGCCAGAAAGACAACAGGAAGCCGCTACCCCCGCGGTGCAAGCGCCCTCGCCTAAGGCCAGGGTGCAGGCAGGCCCTGTCCGCCGCAAGACCAGCCGCATCCTGCTCATCGCCCTGGCAGAGGCCTACCTCTTCGTCCTCAGCATCAGCACCCGCGGCAAAAAGATCCTGGCAGCCTGCAGCGCCGCCCTCAAGGCCCGCTGGCAGGCCCTGGCAGATGCGTACCGGAGCCGCCGGCAGCGCCTCGCCGCCAGCCTGAATACCAAGACCGCCTCCTGGGGCCGGGCCCGCCAGGCCTGGCGGGATAATCAGCACTTCACCCTCCTCTTCATCCCCGCCAACGGCCAGAACGTGGCCAAGAAGCACCTGGCCCGCAAGCACCTGAAGCGCAGCCTGATGGGTGTCGGCCTCTTCCTGGCCGCCCTCATCGGCAGCTTCGGCTACCTGGCCCAGCAGACCTTCTTGAACCAGGTGCAGAAGCGGGAGCTGGCAGAGTTCAAGCAGACCAAGCAGGCCCAGGAGGAAACCATCCAGCGGCTGGAGGAGATGGCGGAGAAGAACCAGAAGGAACTGGCCCAGATCCACCAGTTAGAGGAAGAGGTGCGCAAGCAGATGGCCAAGAGCGGCATCTCCCTGCCGCCTAAGAACGAATCCGCCGCCTCCGCCCAGGGAGGGCCGGTGGAGGGCACCACCAAGCTTAGCGTCACCTACGCCCAGACCCGCAACATCACCTGGGACGTGGCGGCTAAGAAGGCGGACTTCAAGGAGCTCCTCCGCACCATCAAGCGGGAGAACTACCGCAAGGATGCCACCCCCTCCCTCTGGCCCACCGACGGAGGGGAGATCACCTCCTACTTCGGCTACCGCAGCAACCCCTTCGACGGTTACAGCGGCGACTTCCACCCTGGCGTGGACATCGCCACCTACTACGGCGCCCCCGTCTATGCCACCGCCGCCGGCTACGTGCAGGAGGCCGGCTGGAACGGCGGCTACGGCCGCTACATCCGCATCAGCCACGATTCCGGCTACGACACCGCCTACGGCCACATGAGCTCCATCGCCACCTACGCCGGCGCTTATGTGGAAAAGGGGGAGGTCATCGGCTACGTAGGCAGCAGCGGCTACAGCACCGGCCCCCACGTCCACTACGAAGTGATAGACGGCAGCGGCTTCCGCAACCCCCTGCGCTTCGTCAACTAGGAGCCGGATCCTTCCTTTGCTAAAATTTAATTAATTAAGTCTAGCAAAACGCCCTTGCCGTAGCAAGGGCGTTTTTTTTTATGGTTGCTGCCGCCGGCCCTAGGCCTGGCCCCCCTCCAGGAGGCGCCTGAAGCCGGCCTCGTCGATGACGGCCACCCCCAGGGCCTGGGCCTTGGCCAGCTTGCTGCCTGCCTCCGCCCCGGCCACTACGTAGTCCGTCTTCTTGCTGACGCTGGAGGAGCACTTGGCCCCTGCCTGCAGGGCCAGCTGCTGGGCCTCCGTCCGCCCCAGGCTGGGCAGGGTGCCGGTGAAGACCAGGGTCTTGCCCGCCAAGGGCTGCTCTCCGGCCGGCTGGGCCAGGTCGGAGGTGAGCTTCAGCCCTGCCGCCGCCAGCCTGGCCAGCAACCGCTGGTTGCTAGGCTCGCTGAAATAGGTGAGGATGCTCTGGGCTATCTTGGGGCCGATGTCGCTGACGGCGGCCAGCTGGGCCTCATCCGCCCGCTGCAGGGCTTCCAGACTGCCGAAGACCTGGGCCAGGGTGCGGGCGGCCTTAGCCCCCACGTGGCGGATGCCCAGGGCGAAGAGGAGCCTGTCCAGGCCCGCCTCCTTGCTGGCGGCGATGGCCTTGAGCAGCTTGGCCCCGCTCTTCTTCCCCATCCTCTCCAGGCCGGCCAGCTGCTCCTCTGTAAGGCTGTACAGGTCGGCCGCATCCTGCACTAGGCCCCTTTCCTGTAACTGGGCCAGGAGGGAGGGGCCGCAGCCCTCGATGTCCATGGCCTCCCGGCTGACGAAGTGGATGAGCCCCTCCCGGCCCAGGGCCGGGCAGTGGGGGTTGGTGCAGCGGAGGGCCGCCTCCCCCGGCCGTCTCACCACGGGGCTGCCGCAGTCGGGACAGAGGGTGGGGATCACTACCTCTTTCTCCCTGCCGCTGCGGGCCCCCTCCACTACGTAGAGCACCTCGGGGATGATCTCCGCCGCCTTGTTGATCACCACCCGGTCTCCCAGCTTGATCCCCTTACCTCTGATAAAGTCCTCATTGTGCAGGGTGGCCCGGCTGATGACGCTGCCGCTCAGGCGTACCGGCGTCAGCACCCCGGTAGGGGTCAGCACCCCCGTCCGGCCGGTGCGCCAGACGATGTCCTCCAGGGTGGTCTCCGCCTGCTCCGGCGGGTACTTGTAGGCGATGGCCCAGCGGGGATCCTTGCCGGTGGCCCCCAGGCGCCGCTGCTGGGGGATGGAGTTCACCTTCAGCACGGCCCCGTCTGTGTCGTAGGCCAGGCCGGGCCGCAGCCGGTCGAAGGCGGCGATATAGGCGATGGCCCCTTCGATGTCGGGCACCACCTGGTAGTTTTCGCTGACCTTGAAGCCGGCCTTCTGCAAAAAGGCCAGGTTGTCGCTGTGGCGCTCCCGGCTCCCGGCCCCGTCCCCGATGTAGTAGGCGAAAAAGCTCAGGGAACGGCTGGCGGTGACGGCGCTGTCCAGCTGCCGCAGGCTGCCGGCGGCGGCATTGCGGGGGTTGGCGAACTCGTTCTCCCCCGCCTCCACCCGGGCCTCGTTGAGCCTGACGAAGGCCGCCCGAGGCATGTACACCTCCCCCCTCACGTCCAGCAAGGGGGGCAGCTCTGCCGCCGGCAGGTCCAGCACCAGGGGCACCGCCTTGATGGTGCGCACATTGGCGGTTACGTCCTCCCCCACTGTGCCGTCCCCCCGGGTGGCGGCCCGCACTAGGCGGCCTCTTTCGTAGAGGAGGCTGCAGGCCAGGCCGTCGATCTTAGGCTCCATCACATATTCCACCCTGCTGCCAGGAGGCAGGGCCTCCCGCACCCTCCGGTCAAAGGCCCGCAGCTCCCCCGCCGAGAAGGCGTTGCTGAGGCTCAGCAGGGGGGTCAGGTGGGTCACCGGGCTGAAGAGGCCGGTAGCCTGGCCCCCCACCCGCCGGGTGGGAGAGTCGCTAGGCACCTCCTCCGGGTAGGCCGCCTCCAGCTGCCGCAGCCGGGCCACCAGCCCGTCGTACTCCCCGTCGCTGATGGCGGGGGCGTCTAGGACGTAGTACAGGTATTCGTGGTGCCTGATGGTGCGGCGCAATGCCTCTGCTTCCTGGAGCAGCCGCTCCTTTTCCGTAACAAAGAGGTTCTTCTCCTCCACTGCCTCCCCCTCCTTACAGCTTGGTCAGTACAGCGTACTTGGTCAACAGGCTCCTGATGCCCCCGTTGTTGAAGGCCACCTTCACCTCTTGGGCCTCCCCGTCATCCTTCACCGCCACCACCGTCCCCAGGCCCCACTTGCTGTGACTCACCTTGTCACCCGCCTGGAAACGGCTGCCGGAACTGTTTAGCTTGGGCACGAAGCCCCCTCCCACCCCGGCGTACCACCTGCCTCCGCCGGCTCTCCCAGAGAGCTGGCTGTAGGAAGTCTGTTGCTGGCCCCCCTGGGGCCGGCGGTACTCGTAGATGTAGGCTGCCGGTATCTCTGCCAAGTATCTGGAAGGCAGCAGGTTCTTGGTGAAGCCGTAGATGGTGCGCATCTTCGCATTGCTGAGGAAGAGGTAGCGCTTGGCTCTGGTGATGCCCACGTAGCAGAGCCGCCGCTCCTCCTCCAGCTCGTCTTCCTTCAGCAGGGCCTGGGTGTGGGGGAAGAGCTCCTCCTCCAGGCCGGTGATGAAGACGGCGGGAAACTCCAGGCCCTTGGCAGCATGGAGGGTCATCAGGGTCACCCTGTCCTCCCCCAGCTCCGCCTCGTCCAGGTCGGTGACCAGGGCTACGTGCTCCAAGAAGGCCGTCAGCTGATCCTCTCCCCCTCCCCGCAGGTAGTCCTCGGCCACTGACAGCAGCTCCTTCAAGTTCTCCACCCGGCTGGCCGCCTGGGGGTCGTCGCTGGCCTCCAGCTCCTTCAGGTAGCCGCTCTTGTCCATGACGGCGGCCAGCAGGTCCTTCACCGACACCTCTTCCGCCTGGGCCAGCAGGTCGAAGAAGAGGGCGGCCACCTCCTCCAGCCCCTGCCGGGCCCGGCCCTTGAGGCCAGCTATGTCCTCCGGGCTGGTGAGGGCCTCGAAGAGGCTGCAGTGCTTCCGGGCGGCCTCCGCCGCCAGCCGGCCCAGGGTGACAGGCCCCAGGCCCCGGCCTGGCACGTTGATGATCCGCAGCAGGCTCTGCCCATCCCTAGGGTTGGCGATGACCCGCAGATAGGCCAGGATGTCCTTGACCTCCTTCCGCTCGTAGAACTTGGTGCCTCCCACTATGGTGTAGTTGATGCCGCTTTTGACGAAGACTTCCTCCAGTACCCGGGACTGGCTGTTGGTGCGGAAGAGGACCGCCACCTCCCCCAGGGCCAGCCCCTTGCTCCGCTGTAATTCCTGGATCCGCTCCACTACGAAGCGGGCCTCGTCCCCCTCGTCCTGGGCCTGGTAGTGGATGAGCTTGGTGCCCGCCCCGTTGGCGGTCCACAGCCGCTTAGGCCGCCGCTGCTGGTTGTTGGCGATCACCGCATTGGCCGCATCCAGGATCACCTGGGTGCTGCGGTAGTTCTGCTCCAGCTTGATCACCTTGGCCTCAGGGTAGTCCTTCTCAAAGTCCAGGATGTTGCGGATGTCCGCCCCCCGCCAGCCGTAGATGCTCTGGTCCCCGTCTCCCACCACGCAGATGTTGCGGTGCCGGGCCGCCAGCAGCTTGGTCAACAGGTACTGCACCCTGTTGGTGTCCTGGTACTCGTCTACCAGGATGTAGGCAAAGTGCTGCTGATACTTCTCCCGCACGGCGGCATTGTCCCGCAGCAGGGAGAGGGCGGCCAGCAGCAGGTCGTCAAAGTCCAGGGCGTCGTTCTCCTGCAGCTTCCGCTGGTAGAGGGCGTAGGCCTTGGCTATGTTCTGCTCGTAAAAGCCCTGGCACTGGCCGGCGTAGTCCTCCGGCCCCTGCATGGCGTTCTTGGCCTGGCTGATGTCCCCTGCCACCGCCCCAGGGGCGTAGCGCTTATCGTCTAAGTTCAGTTCCTTCAGTACCTGCTTCACCAGGTTGCGGCTGTCCGCCGCATCGTAGATGACGAAGTTCCTATCGTAGCCGGGCAGCTGATTGCCCTCCCGCCGCAGCAGCCGGGCGCAGAAGGCGTGGAAGGTGTAGAGCCACACCCCGTCCGCCGCCGGCCCCGCCATTTGGTTCACCCGCTGGCGCATCTCCTCCGCCGCCTTATTGGTGAAGGTGATGGCCAGGATGCGGTAGGGGGGCACCCCCTGGGCTAACAGGGCCGCCACCTTGGTGGTCAGCACCCTGGTCTTGCCGCTGCCGGCCCCGGCCACGATGAGCATGGGCCCCTCGCTGCAGCGCACCGCTTCTGCCTGCTGGGGATTTAGGCCTTCGAGAAAAAGCTGGCTATCGGCCATGGCAACCTCCTTGCTCCTCATCCCGCCCTGGCGGCTAGGGCCGCCAAAGCAAGTTCCATTATACCATAAAGCCGCCGCCTTTGCCAGCGGGGGAGGCTGTATGGGGCTCTGCCCTTGTGGAGTTACAATTGATGTGACACTACCCGCTATACACAGGCGGTTGAGTCCCAGAGAATCATCACACAAAGCTTCCTCAGGAAGAGCTCAGCCTCCTTTTTCCACCCCAGGGGCCAGCGTCAGGGGAAAACTCCCCCCGCCCTGTTTTTACCGCCCTGCCGTATATTCACCAGCAAATTTCCCCCTGCCTCCTAGAAGCCGGACAAACCTGCGCCCCTTTGCGGGCGCCTGCCAGACCGCCCCTGCCTTCCCCCGTGCTAAATCCTAAAGCCTGCCGTAAAACCTCTTGCCCCTCCGGCCCTTGATAGCTTATAATGGATACAGAAGACAGGACAACAAT
>CAZXKQ010000040.1:0-11377 GCA_964641395.1 uncultured Phascolarctobacterium sp.
TGGCGGGCCTTCCTTGCTTTGAAAAATGGGGGGGTGCTGCGGTATGTCGGCGTTTGCAATTTTCTAGAAAGGCACCTCCTTTGGCTCACTGAAGGCGGCCTGGAGCTGCCGGCTATCAACCAGCTGGAGCTCCACCCAGGCTACCAACAGCGGGGCCTGGTGCGCTTTTGCCGGGAAAGAGGCATTGCTATTGAAGCTTGGTCCCCTCTGGGACGGGGCCTGCTTGCTACACCTGAGTTTGTAGAGATGGCTGCAAGCTACGGCAAGGATGTGGGGCAGCTGGCACTGCGCTGGAGCATTCAGAGTGGTTTTGTGCCCCTGTCTGGCTCCTCCAACAGGGAACATATAGCAAGCAATTTAAAAGTATGCGATTTTACAATCAACGCCGCAGACATGGCCTGTCTCAATGAATTGAATACCTGTGACGGGCATCAGGATATTTGGAGTTATAGACGCCAGCTAATGTATTGAGTGGAGAGCCTCCCCCTCTACGGCTTTGACTCAGCTGGCGCGGCAAGCCCCAAGCGCCTGATGAGGAAGCGTAGAGGAGGAGTACCGTAGTGGACAAAAACTCTATCATTTATGTGGCTGGGCACAGGGGTGTGCTAGGCACTGCCGTTTGCCACTTGTTAAGGAACAGGGGTTACGGGCAAATTGTTACAAGGACACATGGAGAACTGGACTTGGAAGACAAACATGGGGTGGACTCTTTTTTCGCCAGAGAAAGGCCGGAGTATGTGTTCTTTTTTGCAGCCAGACGGACTAGTATCTTGGACAAGGTCAGTCGTCCCTTGGATGCCTGCCTTGCAAACATAAAAATGGCGGTCAACGTGTTGGAGGCGGCCCATAACAACGGCGTAAAAAGGCTCTTATTCAGCAGCAGCAGTTTAGCTTATCCCATGGGCATGGAAGCACCCCTCAGGGATGACGCTATTTTGTCAGGCCCCTACGAGAAGAGTAATGAACCGTATTCCTTAGGTAAGATCATCGGCTCTAAACTTTGTGAGTACTACCATAGACAGTATGCAGATGATTACTTTTCGGTCATGCCCTGCGGTTTTTTCGGGCCTGGGGATGACTTCGAAATCGGCAGGGGCCCTGTTATACCCACGATGATACACCGCATGCAGTTAGCCAAGGAACGTGGTGATAGGGAATTCGTCATTTGGGGCACTGGCAGCACCCGGCGGGAGTACCTGTTTTCTACAGATGTGGCAGAGGGTTGTCTGTTTTTAATGCAGCATGCCGCAGGTGGTGCTAACTACAATTTGGGAAATGGCGGCCGCATGGTCAGCATCCTGGAGCTTGCACGTACCATCGCCAAGGTCATAAAGTATGAAGGCGCCCTTGTGACAGATACCACCAAGCCAGACGGGGCCAAGATGCTGCCCCTTGATTCCAGCCGTATTATGCAGCTGGGCTGGCAGCCCCGCTGCCCCCTGGAACGGGGTATAGAGGAGAGCTATCGCTACTTCATGGCTCACCGTAGCAACGGGAAGGAAGATAATTATCACCATATATGACCATATTAGTGAGTGAGGTGGAAAAATGCTGACGGAGGAAAAGCTGGTTCAGATTAAAAGCGACTGTCTGACCATGTGCGTTCAAGCGGGGGCGGGGCATGTGACCTCGGCCCTGTCCTGTGCTGAAATCGTCTCCCTGCTCTACTACGAAATACTGCGGGTGAAGCCCCAGGAGCCGGCTTGGGAAGGGCGGGACCGCTTCGTGATGAGCAAAAACCATGCAAGCGTAATTACCTACCCCATTCTTGCTGATTTGGGCTTCATTGCTAGAGAAGAGATCTTCACCTTTCTCCAGGATGGCAGCTTGTACGGCGCCCACTCCAAGATAGCGATACCAGGCGTGGACTTCGCCGGCGGCTCCTTAGGCATAGGCATCGGCGTTGCCTGCGGCATGGCCTACAGCGCCAAATGCCATTACCAAGACTGGCTCACCTTTTGCGTTATCGGCGATGGGGAGTGCTATGAGGGCTCTGTGTGGGAGGCGGCCCTCTTTGCCGGCGGCAACCACCTAGACCGGCTGGTGGTCTTCTTGGACCGCAACAAAATGTGTGTGACTAATTTCACGGAGAAGCTGCTGCCCCTGGAACCACTGGATGAAAAGTGGCGCGCCTTCGGCTGGGAGGTAAGGAAGGCTGACGGCCACTCCCTGGCAGGGCTGAGAGAGGTGACGGCGGACCTCCGTCGCCGCAAGGAGAAGAAGCCTCTTCTCATCATAGCCGACACGGTTAAGGGGCACGGCATCCCCTTCATGGAAAACAACGTCCTTATGCACGGCGTCGCCCCCAAGGGAGAAAAGGCGGCTAGGGCATTGAAGGCAGTCAGGGGGGAATGAGATGGGCATGAATAGTGCCAGAAATGGGTTCTTCGACCAAATAGCCTTGCGCATGGCTGACACCGATATCTACATAGTTTCTGCAGATTTGGCCGGGCCGCCCTTTGACGTCATCCGGGAGAAGTACCCGGAGCGCTTCGTCCAGGTAGGTATAGCGGAGCAGAACATGCTGTCCGTAGCCGTGGGTATCGCATCTACAGGGGCTAAAACCATCGCCTATACCTCCAATCCCTTTATCGGGTTGCGGGGGCTGGACCAGGTGCGCAACGGGGTGGCCATGATGCATCTACCCCTGGCCATTGTGGGCGTGGGAACAGGGTTCAGTATAGCAGAATACGGCACCACCCACTTCTGCACGGAGGATGTGGCCTTGCTGAGCCTCTGCCCCGGCATCAGGCAGATCACCGTCAGCGACGATGCCGTCGCCCAGATGGCCCTCAGGGCTTTCTTGCAGGGCGACTCCCTGCTGTACCTGCGCTTTGACAAAATGTGCGGCGGCGTGTTGTTCAAGGAGGAGCCCCAAAGCCAGCTGGGCTTCCGCATAGAGTACGGCGAGGACAGGGGCACCCTTTTAATAACCCAGGGTTACCCGTCCCAACTTGCCAGCACAATTGACTGGCCCAGGGGGCGCAGGCCTAGCTGGATGGACGTTTTTGCCCTGCCCTTCGACGAAGATAGGTTGCTGGAAGAGGTAATAAAGGCAGAGAGAATAGTGGTTTGCGAGGAGCAACAAAGGCGGGGCGGCCTGGGGAGCCTGCTGCTGGAACTCTTCAACGACCGCGGCCTGACAAAGGAACTGATCCGCCTGGGCGTGGCCTACGGTAAGGGCTTCCCAGAAGTATATGGCTCTAGGGAGTACTGGTTCCAAAAGTATGGGCTCAGCGGTG
Source organism: uncultured Phascolarctobacterium sp. (assembly GCA_964641395.1). Taxonomy (GTDB): domain Bacteria; phylum Bacillota; class Negativicutes; order Acidaminococcales; family Acidaminococcaceae; genus CANQBR01. The sequence goes on from CAZXKQ010000040.1 coordinate 3,243, forward strand.
AGGCGATGCTGCAGGCAGTCTTGGGGGCTTGAGAGTAAGGGGGATGCAGTGTATGCAAAGGAAGGAGCAAAAAAGAGGTAGGCGCCTACTCCTAGACTGTACCTTGCGGGACGGCGGCTACGTGAACAACTGGGACTTCGGGGTGCCCACTGTGCTGCGGGTGATGGATGGGCTGTACGACGCAGGGGTGCGCTTTATCGAGCTGGGCATCATGGGCAAGGGCGGCCAGCAGGAGGGAAGCACGAAATTCGCTGCCTTTGAGCAAATCCGCCCCTTCGTCGCCCAGCGGCGGCCAGGTTGCCGCTATGCGGTAATGCTCAACCAGGCGGAGGCGGCTGCCTATGACATACCTCCCCGCACTCAGGACACGGTGGACCTTATCCGCATCGCCTTCTTCAAAAACGAGAGCGGGGCGGCCATGCTGAAGGCCCGTGAACTGAAGGATAAGGGCTACGAAGTGTTCCTCCAGGCCATGGCCACCTTCATGTACGATGAGGACGAACTTGCCGGCCTCATCCAGGCAGTGAACCAGGTGCTGCCTACGGCCTTCTATCTGGTGGACAGTTTCGGCACCCTCTACAATGCAGATGTACGCAGGCTGGCCGACTTCGTCCTGCAGCGCCTGTCAGAACAGGTGCTCTTCGGCTTCCACGCCCACAATAACATCCAGATGGCCTACGCCAACGTGGTAGAGTTTCTCTCCACCCCCACAGACCGGCCCCTCATGGTGGATGGAAGCATCTACGGCATGGGCCGGGGGGCGGGCAATGCCCCTACCGAGCTGGTGATGCAGTGCTTGAACCAATTCTACGGAGGCAGTTACCGTACCATCGACGTGCTGGCCCTCTTTGAGGAAGCCATCAAGCCCATCTTCGCCCAATATTACTGGGGCTTTGCCCCTGAGTACTTCCTGACCGCCCAGAAAGACATGAACTCCGTCTACGGGTGGTACCTGGTCAACCATGGGCTGACGGACCTGCGGGGCTTGGACGCAGCCATGGACAGCATACCGGAAGCAATACGGTATAGCTTGAACCGCAAGGCGGCAGACGCGGCTATTGCGGCGTATAAGCGGCAGGGGACAGGGCAGTGACGGGGCAGGCAAGGCGGTTGCGCCAACAGGTGTTGCGCATGGCCTGCGCAGGGGGGGACGCCAACCTGCAGAGCTGCTTTTCCGCAGTGGAAATATTGCGGGTGCTCTACGACCGGGTGCTTGAGGTGACGCCGGCAACAGTTGCCGCGCCGGAGCGGGACCGCTTCGTCCTCAGCAAGGGGCAGGCCACCATGGCCCTGCTGGCCCTGCTGGCTGAAAAAGGCTTCCTGCCGGAAGAAGAATTGCTCACCCCCTGTGGCTATGCTTCCCGCATCAGCATGCAGGCAGACCGGACGAAACTGCCCTGCGTGGAAATTTCTGCAGGCAGCCTAGGCCATGGCTTTCCTATGGCTGTGGGCATGGCCTGGGGGAACAAGATCCTGCGGCGGGCCGGAAAGGTCTATGCCCTAGCAGGGGACGGGGAGATGAATGAAGGCACCATGTGGGAGGCCGCCCTCTTCGCCGCCAGTGAAAAGCTGGATAATTTGACCCTGATCATCGATGATAACCGTTCTATCCAACGGCTGATCCACATGGGTGAGCTGGCGGAGAAGTTGAGGGCCTTCGGCTTTAGGACGGTAGCGGCGGACGGCCACGACGAAGACGCCCTGGAGCAGGCCCTGGCAACGGCCCATCCCGGCCTGCCCCTGGCCGTCCTAGCCAGAACTAGGCGGGGTTATGGCAGCACAACCCTGATGGAGGATCCCTCCTGGTTTCATCGGGCCCCGACGGAGGAAGAACTGAGCCTGTTGCTGGCGGAAGTGGAGCACTTTGCAGCTGACGCAGACGGGAGGCAGGCACCATGAGAAAGGCGATGCAAGCCGTCGTCCGGGAGACCATTGAGCAATGGGAGGACACGGCCCTGCTGCTGGTGGACATCGGCGTCTATCCCTTCCGGGATCTGTTGGCACGCTTCCCCCAGCGGGCGAAGAATATCGGCATCTTTGAACCGGGGACCCTCAGCCTGGCTGCAGGCCTGTCCCTGGCCGGCATCGTGCCCACAGTGTACGGCATCTCTCCCTTCATAGTCCAGCGTGCCCTGGAACAGTTGAAACTGGACTTCGCCTACCAAGAGGTGGGCGGTAACTTCATCACCACCGGCGCCGCCTATGACTTTTCCACCCTGGGCTATTCCCATTACTGCCCGGAGGATGTGGCCACGCTGCGGTTGCTGCCGGGCCTGGAGGTGCTGGCCCCAGGGACGCCGGAGCAGTTCGCCCGCCTGTTCCGTGCCTGCCGCCGCAACGGCCGTCCCTCTTACTTCCGTATGACGGATCACTGCAACAAGACCCAGGTTGAAGTAGAGTTTGGCAGGGCGAGAGTGCTGAGGCGGGGAACCCAGGCCACGGTGCTCGCAGTGGCGGAGCAGCTGGATGCCACCTTGGCAGCCTGCGCAGGCCTGGATGTGACCGTGCTGTACTACACCACCCTGGCGCCCTTTGACTACGAGACTTTACGGACAAACTGCCCCAGCGGAGCAGTGTTCGTCAGTGCGCCGCTGTATGAGGGCACCCTCTATCCAGAGATCTGCAAAGCCCTGGCTGGCAGGGCCCTGAGGCTGGGCGGGGCGGAGCTCCCTCTGGCCATACTGCGGAACTACGGCAGCAAAGCAGAGAAAGACAGGCACCTGGGCCTGGATGCCCCCGGTATCCGGGCACGGCTGAGGGCCTTTTTGCAGGCTGCCGGGCCTGTAAAGAGCAGGCAGAAGGGATACAGGCTACTATGAACATCATCCTCCTTTCCGGCGGTTCGGGCAAACGTCTGTGGCCGCTTTCCAATGACATCCGCTCCAAACAATTCCTCAAATTATTCCGAGGGCCGGCGGGGGACTACGAATCCATGCTGCAGCGGGTATACCGGCAGATACGCCAAGCGGATGCAGAGGCGGCGGTGACCATCGCCACCAGCAAGTCCCAGGTTTCCACCATTCACAACCAACTAGGGGAGGAAGTGGGCATCTCCGTGGAGCCCTGCCGGCGGGATACCTTCCCCGCCATCGCCTTGGCGGCCCGCTATTTGACAGATGTGGAACACGTAGACCCGGAGGAAGCCGTGGTCATCTGCCCGGTGGACCCCCTGGTGGAGGATGATTATTTTCTGGCCCTCAAGGACCTCAGCCGCCAGGTGGAGAAGGGAGAGGCCAACGTAGTGCTCATGGGCATCGAGCCCACCTATCCGGCGGAGAAATACGGTTACATCATACCGGAGACGGCAGAGCCCCTCTCCCGGGTGCGCACCTTCAAGGAAAAACCGGCTGCGGAAGCTGCTGCGGCCTACATAGCCCAAGGGGCCCTGTGGAACGGGGGCGTCTTCGCCTTCAAACTGGGCTATATGCTGCAAAAGGCCCAAGAGCTGCTGGGCTATGCCGACTACCATGAACTGCTGTCCCACTATGAGGCGGCCCCCAAAATATCCTTCGATTACGCCGTGGTGGAAAGGGAGCCTAGCATCCAGGTCATGCGGTTCCACGGGAAGTGGAAGGACCTGGGCACCTGGAACACGTTGACGGAGGCCATGGGGGAGAGGCTCATCGGCAAGGCGCTGCTGGGCGAGACCTGCCACAACGTCCACATCGTCAACGAGCTCGATGTGCCGGTGCTGGCCCTGGGGCTCCACGACGTGGTGATCTCTGCCTCGCCGGAGGGCATCCTGGTGGCCGACAAGGAGCAGAGCTCCTACATCAAACCCTATGTGGACGGCATGGACCAGCAGGTTATGTTCGCCGAGAAGAGCTGGGGCAGCTACCGGGTGCTGGATGTGGAAAAGGGCAGTATGACGGTGAAGGTCACCCTCGGGGCCGGCCACAGCATGAACTACCACAGCCACAACCACCGGGACGAGGTGTGGACGGTGATCTCCGGCACAGGCAGGACGCTGGTGGACGGCATGGAGCAGCAGATCACCGTAGGCGATGTGATCACCATGGAGGCAGGCTGCCGCCATACGGTGTTTGCCGACACGGAACTGAAGCTTATCGAAGTGCAGTTGGGCGAGGAGATCAGCGTTCATGACAAGCAGAAGTATCCCCTGGAATGAGGGCCGCAGCCCCTTTCTGCTCAAGCCTGTGGGCAAGGAGATCCTCTGGGGCGGGCAGCGCCTCAATGATGACTTCTCCAAGGGCATCCCCCTGTCCCCTTTAGCGGAGACCTGGGAGTGTTCCACCCACCCAGACGGGCAGAGCACGGTGGCCAGCGGCCCCTTCGCCGGGCAGACCTTGGCAGCAGTCCTGGAAGCCCACCCTGAGTTTTTAGGCACCCACTGCCAGGCGGAGGCGGGGCTGCCCATCCTCATCAAGCTCATCGATGCCAAGGAGGATCTCTCCATCCAGGTCCACCCTACGGATGAATATGCGGCTGTACACGAGGAGGGGCAGAAGGGCAAGACGGAGTTCTGGTACGTGCTGGATGCCGCCAAGGACGCCCGCATCTTCTACGGTTTTGCCGCCGACGTGGACAGGCAGACGGTGGGCCAAGCCATAGCCAACGCCACCTTGGAACGCCTCCTGCAGGTGGCGCCGGTCCACAAGGATGACCTGTTCATGGTGAGGGCGGGAACGGTGCACGGGGTGGGCGCAGGCACCTTGCTGGCCGAGATCCAGGAGAATTCCAACCTGACCTACCGTCTCTACGACTACAACAGGACGGACAAGAGGGGGAGGAGGCGGCCCCTGCACATAGAGAAGGCCCTGGCCGTCGCCGATTACCGCAGCAGCGCCCACCTGCGGCAGCCCCTGCGCCTCCTTCGCTACCGGCAGGGCTGTGCCTCGGAGCTGCTCTGCCGCTGTAAGTATTTTGAGATTTTTCGCATGCTTATCAACACAGAGCGCTGCCGCAACCTGGTGCCTTATCACGCAGACCGGGACTCCTTCCGGGTGCTGCTGTGTACGGACGGCTGCGGAGCCTTTCTCTTCGCAGACCAGGTGCTGCCCTTCTTCCGGGGGGACTGCTTCTTTGTGCCGGCTGCCTCCCTGGAGATCCGCCTCCACGGCCGGGCCCAGTTTTTAGCGGTGCGGGTTTAGGGGCGGCAGCCGCTGTAAGGCGGCTCCTGGCGGAGCGGTCGGGAGTAGGATGAGGGCCTTGGGCAAAAATAAAAGAGGCCCCCTAAGGTGCTTTTTTTCGTAAAGGAGCAGGCCATGCTTTTTAATTCCTTCCAGTTCTTCCTCTTCTTTCCCCTGGTGGTGCTGGCCTATTATCTGCTGCCTCACCGCCACAGGCCCCTGTGGCTGTTAGTGTGCAGCTACTTCTTCTACATGTGCTGGAACGCCAAGTATGCCCTCCTGCTCCTCACCTCCACCTTGGTGACCTATCTCTGCGGCCTGGCCTTAGGGCGGCTGGAAGAAAAAATGGGGGGGGTTAGCGACTGAGGCCCTAGGGAGGCGGAAGAAGCTGGTGGTGGCCTTCAGCCTGCTGCTGAACCTGGGCATCCTCTTTCATTTCAAATACAGCAACTTTTTGCTCCAACTGCTGGCCGACGGCCTGGGCCTTTTCGGCATCGCCCTCCGCCTGCCTCCTTTTGACATCTTACTGCCGGTAGGCATCTCCTTCTACACCTTCCAGGCCCTGGGTTACACTGTGGATGTGTACAGAGGCGCCAGCCCGCCGGAGAAAAACTTTTTGCGCTACGCCCTCTTCGTGGCCTTCTTCCCCCAGTTGGTGGCGGGGCCCATCGAGCGGTGTAGGAACCTGCTGCCACAGTTCATCAAAGACCATCCCTTCGACTACGCGTCGGTGCGGCTGGGGCTTTTGTGGATGTTGTGGGGCTTTTTCTTAAAGACGGTGATCAGCGACCGCTGCGCCGTGGTGGTGAACCAGGTCTACGGCCATTACCTGGATTACCGGGGCTTCCAGCTCATCTACGCCACCTTCCTTTTCACCATCCAGATCTACTGCGATTTCCGGGGCTACTCCCTCATAGCCAAGGGGGCGGCGAAGGTGCTGGGCTACGATTTGATGGACAACTTTGCCCGGCCCTATCTGGCTACCTCCCTCAAGGCTTTTTGGCGGCGCTGGCACATCTCCCTCAGCACCTGGCTGAAGGACTATCTCTACATCCCCCTGGGCGGCAACCGTTGCTCCCAGGCCCGGAGATACTGCAACCTCCTGCTCACCTTCCTTTTAAGCGGACTGTGGCACGGGGCTGCCGTCACCTTCATCGCCTGGGGCGGGGTGCACGGCCTCTACCTTATTGCAGAAGACTTTTTAGGGAAACGGGCCGGCACTTTTTGCGCTAAGTTAAAGATCAACCGCCAGGCCTCTTCCTGGCATTTTTTCCTAGTAGTCAAAAACTTTCTGCTGGTATCAGCGGCCTGGGTCTTCTTTAGGGCCCAGTCTTTGGGCGCCGCCTGCTCCATCCTGGGGCGCAGCCTCTCCCTGGGCAATACCGGCCTCTTGCTGAACGGGGGCCTCTACAGGCTGGGGCTCAATGAGCGCCATACCAGCCTTTTGTTCATAGGGCTGGCAGTGTTGCTAGTCAGCAGCCTGCTGGAAGAAAGGGGTGTCTGCCTCTCCCACTGGCTGGCGCAGCAAAACCTCTGCTTCCGCTACCTGGTGTACTGGGCGGCGGTGGTCCTGTTGATCTTTTCCATGGATATCACAGGGCAGGAATTCCTCTATTTCCAGTTTTAGGAGGCGGGGCAGATGGAGAAGGTACCAGCTACCATGGCGGAGAAGAAGAAAGCGTTGAGAACGTGGCTGCGTTTGCTGGGTAAAGGTTTCATGGTGCTGCTGCCCTTCTGGCTGGTGTGGCTGTATGTATGGGCCAGGCCCACGGCCTATATGGACCGAGATGCATGTTTTTACCTGTGGAACAGGGAGCAGACCACCACCAGCCACGGCAAGGGCTACAGGGTGCTGATCTTGGGAGACTCGCTGGGAAGCGCCTCCTATATGCCGGAGCTCCTGGGACCGGACGTGTTCAACCTGGCCCTGCCTAGTTCTTCCCCCTGCGTCACTTACTATGTGCTGAAGGAATGGCTGGAGCACAATCCCGCCCCCCAAACCGTCTTCATAACCTTTGGCGATGGGCACCTCGGGCGCTGGGACGAACATGCTAATATCTTTTATAGACACCGCTTCCCCCTAGCTACGAACTTGGAGATTCTGCTGACTGCCCGCAAATACCCAGGGGTCTCTGTCATAGAAGCTGATTCCTGGCTGCACTGGCTGGCCTACGAATTATGGCTGCCCCATAAATACGTCACCTCCCTTTTGAATTCCGGCTTTAACCAGAGGAAGGGAGAGAACCAAGGCATACTAAACAGAGTGGCCTTGCACAGCGGCCGCTACGTCAGCGCCGTCAACGAGTACAGCGAGGCCAAGCTTTACACCTACCAGCACTTCGGGGTGGCGCCCTTCTTCGACCATTACCTGCGCAAAACCCTGGAGCTGTGCAGGAAGCACGCCATTAAAGTCCACCTTGTCAAGGTTCCCCTGCCAGAAAATCATAGTTTTAGGGCAAGCTATCGGCAAGAGTGGCATAAGTACTACAAGAATTTGCAGAAGGACTACAGGGAGCTACAGTATACTTGGGTAGAGCAGCCCTATCCCCAGGCTTTCTTTCTTAATGAAAGTCATCTCAATGATAGGGGCGCCCTCAGTTTCAGCAGGGAACTGAGGCAGCTCTTCCCCCAAACCTTTCCCCCAAGGACTGTGCAGCAGTCCCGCTTAAGCGACAAGCAGGTGGCGGCCATCAGCGACAGCCTGAGGCGGGTGGCCAAACTGTCCTGGCTGACGGAGTGGGCTGCAGAGGGGCCCTACACCCTCCTCTTCTGCGACCGGCAGGGAAGCTTCGCCGCCTCTTCCTATGGCTCCAAGGCGCAGCCTCTGCAGAGGGGCGGGGGGCAGCCACCTGTTTATCTTCGCAACTATCACGGCGAGGCCCCAGGGCTGCGGCTGGAAGCCCTCAAGGAGGGTCAGTTGAGGGTGAGCGGCGGAGGCATCGCCCCCTACACTTGGCAGGTCCTGCCTGGCTGCCTCTCCGTGCTGGTCATCGATCGGCAGGGCAGGCAGGTGGTGACAGTAAAAAATTTCCGCCAGCAGACGGC
>CAZXKQ010000041.1:0-8420 GCA_964641395.1 uncultured Phascolarctobacterium sp.
TTCGCTGAGCAGCTTCATGACGCAAAAATTGCAGAGCATGGTCAGAGGAGTGATGCCCAGCTTGCTCAAGGTCTTGGCAGGCCCGGAGGGCCAGGCGGGCAGGGCGTAGCCCCAGTTCCCAAACATGGGCAGCAATGCACCCGCTCCTTCCAGAAGGCGGCTTAAAGGGGGCACCAGGGCCGCCGCCAAGCTGCTGACCGCCGCCAGCAGCAGGCCCTGGTAGGCCAGGTAGAGCAAGTACTTTACAGCCAAGGGCAGCCTGCCTCCCTGGCGGAATATCTTGTGAGTAGAAACTGCGAAGACCAGGGTGATGGCAGGCAGGCCGCTGGCGCAATTGGCCCAAAAGACCGGCCAGCCCAAAACCAGGGTGAAGCAGAGGTAGAGGGCGAAGTCCAAACACCAGCCCAGGCCGGAGATGCCTACGAAGCCAGCCAGCTGCCTCAGCATGGCGGTTCCACGGACTGCCGCCCGCAAAAGGCATCCAGTTCCTCGGGCGTTCCTAATACATGGACCTTTTCCGCTGCCACGTTGCTGATGGTGACCTCGTAGCCCTGCTTAATCATGTAATCATAAAGAGGGGCCACATATTTCTCCTTTTTGTCCTGCTGTTTGTGTTGGCCGTAATACTCGCTGAAAAGCCGCCGGTACAAAGCAGCGGAAGAGAAATAATACGCTCCCAAGGTACAGTTGTCGGAAATCCTTTCCTTCTCCCTCACCTCTACAGCCCTGCCTGCGGCATCAAGGCGGACGAAGCTCCAGTGGTCACCTGGCGCTTGAAAGCAGGGGATGTGCCCATCGCCGGCCAAGGTCTGCCAGCCCATGGCAAAGGGTTCTACATAGGTGTCTATGTTGTAAATTAGGATGGGCTCGTCCGGGGGCAGCATCTCTGCCCCTATTAGGGCCGTAGTCGCCTGCCCATCCGTCAAGTGATCCAGTTCCACTATGACAAAGCGCTCTATGCCGTAAGGTTTGCACTGGGTGCGGATAAAGTCCGCTGCCCCATCCTCTGCCCGCACTAAAAAGACATAGAGCCCCGCTACCGCTTGAAAGCCCAGCAGGCTGTCCATGGCCCAGGCGAAAAGGGTTCTGCCCCTGGCTTCTATCATGTATTTGGGAATGGCGTAACCGGCCTGCCTAAACCTAGAGCCGAGGCCTCCCATGGTTATCAGAATATTTAAAGGCGGCATCTCAATCCTCCCTGCTTGCCCTGCAGATGGCATCAAGTTCTTCTACGCTTTTCTGCAGAAACTCATCCGGCCTTACAGTGCGGTCATCTACATAAAAGCCCTTCTTCCCCGGCCAGGGCTTGCCGTAAAGCAGTTCATCATAGGGAATGTCCCACTTCTCCAGCCAGGACAGGAGCACCTTGGCCGTATGCTTATTGATCAAGCCCAGCTGGCCCTGGTAGGAGTTCATGTTGCGGGAAGTGTAGAGGATGATCTTGGCGCCTCTGTCGTGATAGTAGCGCAACCTTGCCACCATTTTCGGATAGGGCACCAAATCCTCGTAGGCTTGGTCGGGCCTCTTAAGAGGGCAGAGGGTGCCGTCGATATCCACTATAAAGCTATAAGCGTCAAACATTTTCCTCTATCTCCTTCATGATGTCTACGGCATTGAGCAAAAAACCTAAGACTTTGTGGGGGTAGTCTATGTGCAGCGGTAGCATGGACAGGAAGAGGGAGGCTTCATAAAGCCGCACAGTCCAGTAGTCAAAGCCGGCGGCCTCTGCCTGCTGCCGAAAAGCCTCCTTGTATTCCTGGTTGTGGCAGTCTATTTTTAAGGAGTAGTCAAAGTCTTCGGCTATGCTTATATCGTACATGCCGTTATTGAAAAAGTCGTAACAACCGCAGACGGAATGGCTCAGCTTGGCGATGTCATAATAGGGATCGGTGTACAGTTCGGCCTCGCTGAGGGCGCCCCTTGGGTCGATGAACTTCAGGGTGCGGGTGGCATAATTGTACATAGCGTTGGCAAAGCAGGGATCCCCGTGGCCTATGACGCTGACGCAGGGATAGGACAGGCGCTGCTCCACCTTTTTCTTTAGGTCCAAATAGCGCTTAAAAATATCTTCCAGGGAAAGCAGGCGCTTGTTAGCTTGCAGAAGGGTTGCTATGCTGGCGAATTGGGGCAGGGAGCCCAGCCTGGCCAGGCGCCGCCGCACCTTGACTACATACAGGCCGTCCCTGCAGGCCTGGTATTCTTCCTGGGTCACAGCCTTGCTGGGCCGCTCTCGGAAAAAGGTGAAATACATGGACAGTATCTGCTTAAACTCTTCCATGCCCACCGAGCCGTGCACCCATTTCACCGCCAGGTCGGTCATGTAAAGCCGCTCCATGGCGTAGCTAGCCTCCGTTTCTGTTTCCCGGTAGTCGAAGGGCATTACGAACCAGCGTCGCATCTTCTCGGGCAGCAGTTGGTAGTACTGGTACTCGCTTCTTATTTTCTCCTTATCCCGGGAAGCCTTGCGCAAAACGTACTCCGTGCCCTGCAGGGAGTTGAAATAGCGGGAGTCGAAGTTGCCCGTCAACGCCTGGATGAAGTTCCTGATCTCCCCTATGTACACTGCCCCCTCAATGTTCATGCTAGCCCTGCACTGCCCCGCCCCCTGGCTGTCGTGCCGGGCCAGTGCCCGCTCTAAATACTCTAAATACGCCTGGCCGCGGTCGAACATCAGTCCCAGGCAGCGTTTTTCGCATAACAGCTGCACCGGTTCGTCTAGGTAGGGCAGTTTGCGAAGGGTGAGGCCCACCAAGTCTACGTCGTTCAGCATGAAGTCGGCGAAGCAGTGCAGCACCGGGGTGGAGGCCTCCCCTCCTTCAGTGGCCAAGCGCTGGCGGAGCTCGTCTAAATCGTATAAGTTATTTACTACAGTCCACTTGGCGGCGGGGAAGATGGCCTCCAGGCTATCCCTATAATATTCTTGCAGATGCCTGCGTTTAACGACCACATCCCCGTAGCCCTTCTGTCCTATGATGTCCCTGATAATCTCTCCCGGCCGGACGGAATTGTCGTAAACCACCAATAAGTCAGCCATTTCTTCCTCCTTTTGCGCTACGGCTGCCTGCTGCTAAAAGAGCCAGCAAGATGAAGCAGAGCAGGACGTAGGCATAGTTTTCGCCTATAGGCTGCCCCCAGAGTATGGCCGTCAAGTAACGCCCCAAGTCGGCGCCTTGGAGCCCCCCGCCCAGGGCCAGGAGGCCGCCCACTTCCGTAAGCCAGGCCGCCATAGATACCAGGTACAGCAGCACGAAGCGCCCCTGTACCACCTTGTGTACCCCTTGGTAAGCCTTGTGGCAGAGCTGGCACAGGCGCAGGGCCTGCAAGGCCTTCTCAGAGCTCTTGCTGAAAAGCAGGTAGTGCCGCCAAAACTGATGGAGGGAGGGAAAGAGCCAGTACAGGGCTACCACGGAAAAGGCAAAAATCACGAAAGCCGCACAGATCAATGGCAGCCTCCCGCCGGTGAAAAACGAGAAGCCTATAACGACGGTGACCAGGGCCAGGGTATCCAAAAAGCGGTCAAAGAGGACGCTCACATAGCCTTGCACCAGGGAGCCGGTGCTGCGGCCCACCCGCAGGCCGCGGTATAGTTCTCCTCCTTTATAGGGCAGCAGCAGATTTACCAAGGCTGTGTCCCCATAAAGTTTAAGAAAGGCAGGCAGAGGGAGGGCGTAATCCAGCAGTATCAAATACAGCCGCAGGGCCTTGAGGGAGTGCACCAATACAGCGACCAGCAAGGTGGCCGACAAGGTGCCTAAGCCTAGGGCGGTCCGCCCCTGCCACAGCAAGAGGGCGTGGACGTATGCATATAGATAGTATATTGTCAAAAAGGCGAAAACCAGGTCTGCGTAGAGGCCCAAGTTCCCATGCTTAGTTTCCCGCATCACTGTAAATCTCATCAGCCTCATATTGGGCAAGGGGGACATCACGATGCTCGCCCTCGACAAAGCCCTTCGGCCGCAGCACATAGGATGCCAGAAGCCCTAACACGGCCAAGGCCTGGTTCACCATCTTAACGTTGGACACCTGGTCATCTTCGCTCCAACAAATGGGAAAGAAGAGGAGCTTGTGCTTGTAATAGGCAGAGCCGAGGATCATGCAGTAGTTGAACATCAGGTTGTCTTTGTAGCGCACATAGAAACGATCCTGCAGCATCTTCGTCCCATACATGTTCAAACCGGAACCCAAGTCATAGATACGCTTACCTGCCGCCGCGGAAAAAAGCAGGTTGTACACCCTGTTGCCAAAGGTGCGGAAGGCGGAGTACCCTTCCAGCCTCGACCCCTTCATGAAGCGGGCCCCCAGCAGGCAGTCCGCCTCCCTGTAGGCCCCGCTGCGCAGGGAGGGGAGGAGGTCGGCGATATGCCCCTGGTCATCGCCGTGCAGCACTATGACGTAGTCGAAGCCTCCCGCCAGGGCGTAGTTGAAGGCCACCTTGTGGGAGCCGCCCAAGCCGTAGTTCTCCCTGTTGCGCAGCAGGCGCACGGGAATAGGAAGTTCGTGCTCCGCCAGGTAGGCCAGCACCGCCGCCTCACCCCCGTCGGTGCTGCGGTTGTTCACCACTATGGCTTCCGTGAGGAACTGGCACACCTCAGGGGTCAGCTGCCCCAGCACCCGGACGATCTGCTTCTCGCAGTTATACATGGGGATGAACAACAATATCCTCTCTTCCATACTCTCCTCCTCCGCTCCAACCCTCGCCGTCCTGCCAGGCTGCAAAGTCCAACCCTGGTAGGCCCTGCCGCTTAGGGCGAAATCCTAACTGTGCACTGCCCCGGACTGGCTGGGCAGCCGGCGCAGCCGCAACAGCTGGGCCTTCTTGATGGCCGGCACCGCAACGGGCCTCCCCCGCTCATCTACGCCGACGGTGAGCCGGCTGTGCTTGTGCAGCAGCCAGTTGGAGCCGGAGCCCAGGGGCAGCAGCAGCTTCCCCTTCCCCATGGCGCAGCGCAGGCTGCGCTCCTTGCCCTCATCGTCCAGCCAGCCGACGGTGACGTATTTGCCATAGTTATAGTGCTTTCTAGTGAAATACCTATAAACGGGCCCCTCCCCCTGTGGTATGAACCTGCTCTTCCAAACATCATCCAAGACCTGTCTGTCTCCATGGAGAGGGTCGGCAAATTCCAAGTACAGGAAGTCCGCTTCTTGGCCGTCTATTGCGGGATGAAGGTCATAGCTCACCCGGCCTTCTTCCTTCCGCCTGGTCAGCCTGACCTCTGGGGAGGTAAAAATGCCTGCCAGGCTGTCCATACTGGCCCCTAGGGAACTGGCATAGGCCAACCAGGAGGAGCCATTAGTAGAGGGAGGCCTGCTTCTTTTATTCATCATCAGGGCCCTATCATAAGCATACTGGCCGTCATTATAGTAGAAGGCCTGGGTCGCCTCGTCAAAATAGTACTCACCTGAGGTTAGCAGCCAGTTGTGAAAGTAATAATTCATAACCGGATCATAGCCAGTTCCTATAGCAGCCCTGTTCGCCCGCATATATCCCACTGTCTCCAAGGCGGCACCATAGCCTTTGACGGAATGATCTATCTCCAAGGTGCCCGCACCCCTTATATCGCACAGGTAGTAATAGCCATAAGCAGGAAAAAGCCCCAGGTAGGACAGCTGCTTATCCAACTTCTGGATCCGCTGCCGCCCTTTTTGAAACGCCCTATATACATCAGCCCTCACAAAACCTCTGCCAAATTTAGGTGCGGCTTCATCCTGTACATACAGGTAATCGCGAGGCACCCGGTAAAAGTAGCTCAGCTTGCCTGCCGTCCTGTAAAAGCCTAATAAGTTAGAAGTCAGCGAAGGGATGAGGAAGGCAAAGCAGCACAAGGCATAGAACAATTTCTTCCCTTCTACGTAGTGATAAGCTAAAACTATCAGCATTAAAGCGCCGCTGGCCAAAGTAACAGAAGCCCTGTTATAGGGGTGGCCGGGCTCCAGCCTTATGATAGAAAAGGTGTAGGCCACTGGCGGCATGATCACCAGGGCCAGACAGGTGCAGGCTTCCCGCAACCGTTCTATACGGATGCCACGCCCCGCCAACCTAAGCCTGCCTGCCTCCAGGCTTAGGTGCAAGGACACCCACACGAAGAGGGCCGGCACTAGAAAGGAAAGGAGATACCAAGAGGTGATTCTGACCACTGGGTGGGCCTTCATGTAGGGAAGGAAATGGTCTGGGAGGATTTGGCCAAACCTAGCCATGCCGTCAGCGAGGACCGTCTGGGAGGAAAGGGCCAAGGTGTGCTTGGCCTCCCCCAGAAGGATAGGGCTGGCGGCTAGAATGGGCAACAGGCAGAGGGCCCAGCCCAGGTAGAAGCTGAACTTTCTGCTAGCCTCCCCCAACTGCCCGCTCTGCACGTAAGTATAGGCCTGCCAAAGGGCGAGGGGCAGGAAGGCTAAGCCTACTGCGGCCCCCTGTAGCGGGTAATAAAGGCCGTGCAAAAAACTACTGAGGAGCCAGCTTTGCAGCCAAAGCCCCTTCCTATCTATCAGCTGCGGCCAGGAAAGCAGCAACAGCAGCGGCAACACGAAAATTGTACGGTCATAGTCCGTTACGGTATAGAGATAGACGGCGATGAAGAGCAGATAGGAACGGCGTAGCCGCTGTGCCAAAAGCAGGACTGTAATAAGTACGATAATGGTGGAAAAAACATTAGTACTGGCAGAGTAGTTGGCGAAGAGGCCCTGCCCAAAAAACTCCACAAAGGCCCCATGCACTACCGAATAAAGGCCTGAAATGGGTATGTATTCTTGAAAGGGTGTCTGGCCAAGCTGGAAGATCTGTTGGAAGCCGATGATGTTTTCGTAGGGATGCCGCATATCCCAGGGCATAATGCAGCCATAACCGATATAGCGGTCATTACCGCTAAAGTGATTGAAGCTCATGATGGCCGCACAGCCCCCCAACCCTATGAGGGAGTCAAGATTTGCAGTACTTTGCCAGTAACGGCGTACCCTTCCTAAGGCTTCTAACAAGGAGGCTGCTACCAGCGCGATGGCGAAGAGCTGCACTGGAAGAGGGGCTTGAATGATGAAGGTCTTGGCTCCCTGGCGGTACTTATCTTGCAACAAATACAGGTACAGACCGGGCAGGGCCAATTGGCTCACCAGGATGGCCCGCCCTATGAGGACGGCTTTGTCGCCTCGATAAGCAAGGACCAACACTGCGAGCAAGGCTATGGGCACAAGGGCATAGGTGATGTTAAAAGTCCTTTCCCCGCCGGCAAAGACATAGAAGCGATAGCAGCCCAAAACACCGTAAAAGCCGCTAAATGCCAGACACAGAAGGGGCAATAATAAGTTCTTGCTGAGAAAGGGGCGATACAGCCCGTAAATCAAGCCTAAGGCAAGCAGGCCTAAGCCAAGCAGCACGAACACTAATTGGTGGGGGCGCCCATAGCTAAGGTAAAAGGCTAGGGGTATGACGAAGACGCCACAGAGGTAAAAGCCCGAAGGCTCACTAATCGGATTGCGTGGGGCGACTGCTGACAGCGGTTCCTGCCTTGCCCTATAAAGATGCCATAGCAGGCACGCGAGACAGCCAGCCAAAATAAGAATGTAGAGCAACTGCACCTCGACAGTCTTATTGGAACCAAACTTGGCCAAATTCTCAATGACGATGTCGTTGTATACTTGGTCTTTATTGCCGAAAAGGGAGAGCCACGCCCAAACAAACAAGGCCCCTCCTGCTACAAGGCAGCTCCAAAAAATTTTCTCTTTGTCCATTTGGGCCAAGAACTTATCGAACCCCATGCTCTTACCCTTCTCCTTATGTCTTGCTTCTTCAGTTTATGTATCCAAGCGCCGCTTCCTGAATAAGCATACTTCCTTCTACACCTGACAGGCGCCTTGCCCCACTGTTTTGCCGCCCTTTGGACAGCAACCGCATAATGCACAGGCCACGAGGCAAAGCGCTAACCTGGGAAACAGGCTGCCGCCTTAGTGCATCGCCGTAGTTTACAATCCCAGGGTTCCATAGCGTTGTCAGTTTTTATATACACCGAGATAGTAACTATAAAAAGCCATGATAAATGCAATTACGAACGTTCAAATCGGCCTGACAGTCAATGCCCCACTTTGCTCTTAACCACGCCGACCGCTTCCATAAAGTAGCTATTCCCCAACTGCCACAGGAGCAGGGAATATCCGCCGACTGAGAACCCTATGATGAGCGCCATTTGTATGACGTAGTAAAGGGGCAGGAGCTTGAAGACACAGGCAAACACCGGGATGGGGATGGCCGCTAGCCAGTATTGGTGGTACTTCTTGAAAAACTGCCTCATAGCGAAAAACTTGCTGGCATTGTGATAACTCACCACCGCTACCACTATTTCCGCTAACACGGTGGCTATCGCCGCACCGTTCTCCCCATAGTTGGGAATGAGGCTGATGTTGCAAACTAAGTCCGTCACCGCCCCCAGGCTGGT
>CAZXKQ010000042.1:0-7268 GCA_964641395.1 uncultured Phascolarctobacterium sp.
CCACGCCCCTAGGCCCTTGTCAACCCCGTATTCTGTAAATTTCTTTACATTTTCTGCCACGAGAGCTGACTCTGTCTAGCCCTTGGGGCTGGTGCTCAATGCACCACAAGATGTAGGGTGGGCCCTAGGCCTGGTAGGTAAAATTGTCGATCAGAGGCCGCCTATCCTCTCCCTGCCCTGCCAAGGCCTGGAGCACTGCCTGCACTACGATGGCCACCTCCAGCCGCTTGCGCTGGATCTTGCAGCCGTACTCATAGGGCTGCTCTATGCTGCCGTTGACCAGGTCGGCGTTGGCATGGCAGCCGCCGCTACAGAAGAAGCGGGCCCAACAGGCCCGGCACTGGGGCTTGGTCAGCACGTGGCAGCGGCGGAACTTCTGCACCAGGTCCTGGCGCACCACCCCCTCCTGGAGGCTGCCCAGCCGGTAGGCCTCCCGGCCTACGAACTGGTGGCAGGGGTAGATGTCCCCCTGGGCGGTGACGGCGTAGTACTCGTGGCCGGCCCCGCAGCCTGCCAGCCGCTTAGGCACGCAGGGGCCGTTGTCCAGGGCCACGTTGAAATGGAAGAAGTCAAAGCCCTGGCCGGCCAGGCGGCGGCGCAGGTACTCCCTGCCTAGGGCCTCGTACTCCTGGTACAGCAGGGGCAGATCTTCCTCCGTCAGAACCCAGGGCTCATCCCTGCCCACCACTGGCTCCATGGACAGCTCCCTGCCCACCTCCGCCATGGCTAAAACGTCGGCGCAGAAGCGGGGATTGTAGTGGGTGTAGGTGCCCCGCAGGTAGTAGTTCTTCCCCTGGCGGCTGGCTATCAGCTTCTTAAAGGCCGCCACCGCCACGGCGTAGCTGCCCTGGTGGTTAGGGAAGGGCCGCATGGCGTCATGGGTGGCCTGGCGGCCGTCCAAGCTCAGCACCAGCATCACCCGCCGGGAGTTTAAGAAGGCGATCCGCTCATCCGTCAGCAGGGTGCCGTTAGTGGTGAGGGTGAGCTTGATGTTTTTGCCGCACTCCCCCTCCCGCCGCCGCACGTAATCGACAATATAGGCCACCACCGGCCAGTTCAGCAGGGGCTCGCCGCCAAACAGGTCCAGCTCCAGATTGTGGCGGCCCCTGCTGCCCCGGATGGCGTATTCCACCGCCGCCACCGCCGTTTCCACGCTCATCAGCTGCCTGCCGCCGCCGAAGGAGCCCTCTGCGGCGAAGCAGTAACCGCAGCGCAGGTTGCAGTCCTGAGACACCAGGAGGCAGAGGGACTTGACGATGGGCTCCTCGCTGAAGCTGGGAGGGACCTGGAAGTCCGGGGTGAAGAGCAGCCCTTCCTGCTGCAGCTCCTGGGCCTCTCCCAGGGCCTCCTCCGCCTCCGCCCTGCTGTAGCGCCCCTCCAGGGCGGCCAGGGCGGCAGCCGGGTTGGTGCCGTCGTACACCCCCAGCAGTTCGTAAAACAACTGATCTACCAGGTGTACCGCGCCGCTGTTAACATCCAGCACCACTTTGTAGTCGTCGAGACGCATTCTGTGAATGGCCACTGTTCCCTCGTCCTTCCTTCTCCCTTTTCTCCCTGACAGTAAAAGAGCTCCCTGTACAAGGCAGGGAGCTGAAAGCCGGCTGCTAGCCCTTATTTGCTATGCTCGCATACTTGGTTGCCTACGGTACAAGAAGTCTTACAAGCGGACTGGCAAGAAGCCGGGCACTCGCCGCAGCCGCCCTTGCGCAGGTCCTTGTTCAGCAGGGTCTTGTTGACGGTCTGGACATGCTTTTTCATTTTTCACTACCTCCGCTCTGTGCTTTGTAGATTATTGTACCCTGTTTTGCCAGTAATTGCAAGGAGAAAATGCTAAACTTGTTGCCATCTTCCCCCCAGCCCTGTATAATGGAAGGAAAAGGGCCCCGCCCCTGGGTGGGCCGGGCCCCACAGACCCATTAGGAGTAGGATCATGAACGAAGAAAAAGAACGCAGCAGTTTTTCCGGCTCTCTAGGCTTCATCATGGCCGCCGCCGGCAGCGCGGTAGGCCTAGGCAATATTTGGCGCTTCCCCTATCTGGCCGCCAAGGACGGCGGAGGCGTCTTCCTCCTGGTCTACTTCATCCTGGCCCTCACCTTCGGCTTCGCCCTGCTGACCAGCGAAATCGCCATCGGCCGCAAAACCCGCCAGGCCCCCCTCACCGCCTACACCCAGCTCCACAAGCGCTGGTGGATAACCGGGGTGCTGGCCTGCCTGGTTCCCACCATTATCCTGCCCTACTACTGCACCATCGGCGGCTGGGTGCTTAAGTACCTGTACACCTTCCTCACCGGCGCCGGCCTGGCCGCCGCCCAGGACGGCTTCTTCGGCAGCTACATCACCGCCCAGTACGAGCCCATCGTCTGGATGCTCATCTACTTCGCCCTGACCTTCTACATCGTCTACCGAGGGGTGGATAAGGGTATAGAGGCCTACAGCAAGGTCTTGATGCCCATCCTCTTCCTCCTCATCATCCTCATCTCCTTCTTCTCCCTGACCCTGCAGTACACCGATGCCCAGGGCCTCACCCGCACCGGCCTGGAGGGCCTGGCCATCTATGTAATACCCGATTTTAGCGGCATGACCCTGCATCGGCTCCTCATCGTCATCATGGACGCCATGGGCCAGCTCTTCTTCTCCATCAGCGTAGCCATGGGCATCATGGTAGCCTACGGCTCCTATGCCCGTAAAGAGGTCAACCTGATGAACTCCATCAACCAGATCGAGTTCTACGACACCTTGGTGGCCGTCCTAGCCGGCATGATGATCATCCCCGCCGTCTACACCTTCATGGGCCGGGAGGGCATGAGCGGCGGCCCCGGCCTCCTCTTCATCTCCCTGCCCAAGGTCTTCGCCGCCATGGGCGGCATAGGGGCCTTCGTGGGCATCGTCTTCTTCCTCATCGTCGCCTTCGCCGCCCTCACCTCCTCAGTGTCCATTATGGAGGCCATCGTCTCCAGCATCATGGACCGCTTCGACATCTCCCGCACCAAGGGCTGCATCATCGTGGCCGTCTACACCGTCTGCCTCGCCCTCTTAGTCTGCCTAGGCTACAATCTGCTCTACTTTGAGTTCAAGCTGCCTAACGGCACTGTGGCCCAGGTGCTGGACTTGATGGACTACCTCAGCAACAACCTGATGATGCCCTTGGTGGCCCTCCTGACCTGCCTCCTCATCGGCTGGCAGCTCAGCCCTGAGGTGATCATTGAAGAGGTAGAGCAGGGCGTCTTCCACTTCCAGCGCCGCTGGCTGTACATCGTCATGGTCCGCTTCGTAGCCCCCTTCCTGCTCTTCGTCCTCCTCCTCCAGTCCGTCGGCCTCTTCAGCCTCTAAGGCGGCGGCCGGAGCCCACGGCACTTTGCGCCCTGGCCGGCCGGCTTCCCTCATGACAGAGGGGCGGGAAGATGTTATAATTAGGTCACAGATAGTTAGTTTTTATAGATAAAAAAGATAGAACTGTCAGCCCGGCCCGGCTGGCCTGATTTGAGGTTGTTATGTTCAAGGCGTTGAAAATAATCCTGCTCTGCCTAGCCTGCCTAGTGGTGATGGGCCTTTCCATCCTCTACGGCTTCTCCGGCTACTTCTCCCCGGCCAATCTAGACCAGGGCTTGATTCCTGACGCCTCTTCCCAGTTTTACGACCTGGAGGGGAACGTGATCTACACCAGCCAGTCGGAGGAGCGCCGCCTGCCTATAACCTTGGACAAGATCCCTGAGCACACCCAGCTGGCCTTCATCGCCATCGAAGACAACCGCTTCTATGAGCACGGGGGCATCGACTACCGCGGCACCCTGCGGGCCCTGATCAGCAACCTGCGGGGCCAGGAGGTGCAGGGAGGCAGCACCATCACCCAGCAACTGGCCAAGAACGCCTTCCTGACCCAGGAGCGCACCTTCAAGCGGAAGATCCGGGAAGCCTTCATCGCCAAGGAACTGGAAGAGAAGTACACCAAGAAGGAAATCCTGGAGCTGTACCTGAACCGCATCTACTTCGGCCAGGGCGCCTACGGCGTGGAAAGCGCCGCCCTCTACTACTTCGGCAAGCACGTGTCGGACCTGGACGTGGCTGAATCCGCCTGCCTGGCCGCCATCCCTAAGAGCCCCAACTACTACAACCCCTTCTCCGATGCCGCCGCCAGCAAGGAGCGCACCCACCTGGTCATCGAGCAGATGGTGAAGTACGGCTTCATCAGCGAGGCCGCCGGGGACAAGGCCAAGGCGGAAGAACTAGTCTTCAACACCGCCAGCGCCCAGCAGAAGAACGATCCTAATTTCTACTTCTTCGACATGGTCTCCCAAAAGGTCATCGACGAGGCCGGGGCGGACGCCCTCTACAAGGGAGGGCTGAAAGTCTACACCACCCTAGATTCTAAGATGCAGGCAGCCGCAGTGAAGGCCCTCCACTTTTTGCCCGATTACTATACCGATGGGGAGAAGCGCCGCCAGCCCCAGGCCGCCCTGATAGCCCTAGATCCAGAAACCGGCTATGTAAAGGCCATGGTGGGGGGCAGGGGGGACGACAAGTTCAACAGGGCTACCCTGGCAGTGCGGCAGCCCGGCTCCTCCTTCAAGCCCTTCGTCTACCTTACTGCCATGCAGAACGGCTTCACCCCTGCCACCATCATCGAGGACAAGCAGGAGAATTTCGGCAATAATTGGACCCCCCGCAACTCTGACCTCCAGTGGCACGGCCTGATCTCCCTGCGCACCGCCTTGAAGCGATCCATCAACGTACCGGCGGTGAAACTGGCCCAGACGGTAGGGGTTAACAAGATCATCGCCAATGCGGAAAAAATGGGCATCACCACCCTGGTGGACAACGGGCCCTACAACGATATGAACCTGGCCATGGCCATAGGCGGCCTGACCAAGGGTGTGGTTCCCCTGGAGATGGCGGCCGCCTACGGAGTGCTGGCCACCAACGGCATCTACTGCAAGCCCCTCTCCGTCCTGAAGATAGTGGATCAGGAGGGGAATACCATCTACCAGGCTGACACTGTCAGCCACCGGGTGCTGGATCCCATCCCCTGCTACCTGACTACTAACATGCTCCAAGACGTGCTCACCAGCGGCACCGCCGCCGTGACCGACCTAGGCCGGCCTGCTGCAGGGAAGACCGGCACCACCGATGACTTCAAGGATGCCTGGTTCGTGGGCTTCACCCCCAACCTGGCCTGCGCCGTGTGGGTGGGGGATGACAACGGCCGGCAGATGGAGCGGATGTACGGCTCCATGCAGCCCCTCAGCATCTGGACTGAGTTCATGCAGGAGGCTGTAAAGAATCTACCGCCTAAGGCCTTCGTCAACCCTGGCACCACCATCCCCCCTGAGCCTAAGATCGACAAGAACACCAAGGCCGAGATAGGCTCCTCCCCGGCTAAGAAGGACGACAAGGCAAAGGACAAGGACAAAGAGCAGGAGCGGGACAAGGAGCGCAACAAGACCACCATCATCAAGGACAAGGACAAAGATAAGGATAAGGATAAAGATAAAGATAAGGCCCAGGAACGGGATGCAGACAGGGATAAGGAAGTGCCGGACAAGGCCAAGTCCCGCTTAGACAGCAACAATAAGCGGCCCAGCGTCCGCAACAGGATCGTGGAGGCAGGCGGGGATAGGCCCGTCATCAGCAACAAGCCTACCAAGGCCGCCAATTAGGCAGCCGGCCCCCTCAGGCGGGCTGTGCCCTGTTAGTTGTTACAGAGAGCTTAAAGATAGGAAGCTAAAAGAAAAAAGGGCTGTCGCCGACAAAGTCAGCGGCAACCCTTTTTCTTTGCGCCTTATACTGGCACCAGTGGAGATCGTCAAGAAAGAGAGCGAGACAGCCTGGGAGCTACGGCCCTGGGGGTCGCCCTACAGGGGCTTAGAAAGCTCCTGGAACAGCCGGCCTAGCAGGGCATCCCGCTGGATGTGGTAGACGTACTTGCACAGGGGACGGCGGGGATCCTGGGCCCAGTGGTGGTCGTACTCGGGAATAGGAGTGGGTATGAGCCTGTCCAGCATGAAGCGCCTGTCGTCGTTAAGCAGCCACCCTACCGCTGTCACATCCCAAAGCACCCGGCTCCACACCTTCTTGGCGGCGTACTGCTCGGCAGCGGCCACAGTGTGCCGGACCAGGTAATCGCAAAGGGCGTTCTTCCCGCTGAGCCAGTGGCGCAGCTCTGGCTCCGTGGTAGCAAACTCGCTGACCACCCCCCTGCAGGGCAGCATTACCAGGGGAACGCCGGAGTTGAAGACTACCCGGGCGGCAGCCACATCCTGGCGGATGTTGAATTCGCCATTATCAGGCCAGTGGAGGGCGTGGCCGCCTAACCATATCACTACCATCCTATCAGCGATCTCCGGTTGGAGCAGGAGGGCGGAGGCCACATTGGTTATGGCCCCTATGGCCACCACGTAGAGGGGCCGCCCTGGGCTGAACTTCATGGCCCGCTGGGCCAGATCCAAGGCGGCGGGGGAGGAGACAGGGGTGGCCTCGTCCGGCAGATAACCGGCAGCGCCCTTAAACACCGGCCGTGATAGCTTCAGCAGGCCTAAAAGTTTTTGGATTTCCCCAAAGCTCCGCTCCATCCCGTCTCCCGGGCTAGTGGCAAGATTGTTGAAGAAGGGGGCGGCGTAAAGAGCCTCCAGGGACAGTTTCTCGGCCCGCAGAGCCAGGGCTATGGCGTATTGGTCGTCGATCTCGTTAAAGGCGTCCGTGTCTAGCACCACGGACACAGGGCCCTTAGGGCAGTCCAGCATCCGCAGCCTCTGTTCCAGGGAGAGCTTGCTCTGCCCCACTGGCAGGGCCCTGCCCTTGGCCTGGGCCGGCCGGCTGCCTTTTCCCCCTGGCTGGGCCGTTGGGGCGGGTGTTTTATGGTTAATAGAGGAAGTATTTACCCCCCCCTATATGGGAACAGGCGGTTAGAAGGGCAGTGGCCAGCACCAAGGCCACAAGCAGCCCCCCAAGCCTCCTTCCCCTTAACTTAGCGTGCTCTCCCATAAGCCTGCGAACGCCTCCTTCTCCCCTGGGCCGCGGTTCCCCAGCCCTCATCCTTCATCTATATTATGCTAAAAGCAGGGCGGTGTCAATCTGAAGGCGTAACTTTTTACCGCCGCCTGCCGCCTCTGCCGGAAAACCCCTTGCCCCTCCGGCCCTTGATAGCTTATAATGGGTATAGAAGGATAGGGCAATCGCCCCTCTGTAGCGACTATGAGGACGAAGGGAGGCGCAGCAATGGCACAGGACAGGAAGATGCTCCCCATCGGCATTGAATTTTTTGATGAGTTAC
>CAZXKQ010000043.1:0-6795 GCA_964641395.1 uncultured Phascolarctobacterium sp.
CGGGCCCTGTTCAGCGGTTGTCCACCGGCTCCGGGCGCAGGTCGTGCCAGAGCAGCCGCTGCCTAGCCGCCTCCTGCCAGGGGGTGCCGGGAGCGCCGTAGTTGGCGTAGGGGTCGATGGAGAGGCCGCCCCGGGGCAGGAACCTGCCCCACACCTCGATGTACTTAGGAGCCAGCAGGGCGATAAGGTCCTTCATGATGGTGTTGACGCAGTCCTCGTGGAAGGCGCCGTGGTTGCGGAAGCTGAACAGGTAGAGCTTCAAAGACTTGCTCTCCACCAGCTTCTCTCCCGGCACGTAGGCGATGTAGAGGGTGGCAAAGTCCGGCTGCCCCGTCTTAGGGCAGAGGGTGGTGAATTCTGGGCAGTTGAATTTGACGAAGTAGTCGTACTCCCTGTGCTGGTTGGCGAAGGCCTCCAAGAGGGAGGGGTCGTAGTCAAAGCTGTAGGCCGTCCTGCCCCCTAGGGAGCGGAGGCTGGCCAGCTCTTCCCTGCTTCTATCCATCTGCGCTTACCTCCTTAAATGAGTCAAGTCTGTCAAGCCCCAGCGCCGCAGCACCGCCACCAAGGCCAGCCCGGCTAGGCCGCAGAGGGCCTGGCTGAGGAGGAGGGGCGGGACCAGCACCAGGTAGGGCAGGCCTAGGAGGGGGCTGAGCCACAGGGGCACCCCCAGGCCGGGGATGAGGGTGATGAAGAGGCAGACCCGCCACAGGCCCCAGCCCCTGGTCCAGGCTATGGCCCCGCAGGTGGCCAGGCCCACGGCGAAGCCCCCCACCATGTCCAGGGGCCCCAGCCCTCCCAGCAGGACGTTGCTCAGCAGGTTGGCCAGGGCCAGGGGCAGCACCAGGAAGGGGAAGGGAGCGGCCAGGGCGTAGAGGGCGGTGGCCAGGCGGAGCTGGTACTGGCCGAAGGCGAAGTTCTGGGTGCCCCACATCAGCACCAGGTAGAGGGCCAGCACCAGGCCGGAGAGGCTGAGCTGCAAACTCTTAGACATCGTGGACCTCCTAGCGGATAAAAAAGGGAAAAGCCGCCCTACAGGCAGCTTTTAGCTCTTGGCCGCCAGGGCGGCCTGCCCGTAGTTTTGTTTAAGGACAGGATGGTTACGAACTGTCCATGGACTTGTCTACCCCAGTCTAACACAGGGAGGCCCCTTTGTAAAGAGGCGGCCCCCTACTTCTTCCCTCCCAGCCCCTTCTGCCAGGGCAGCTTGGAGGCTTCTTTTTTCGGCCGGGCCATCAGCCAGGGCCGCTGCCGCTCCCACTGGGGGAAGAGCTTGGCATCGAACCACATGTAGAAGAATTTTTCCGCGTTCACCACCACGTAGCCGTCCTGGACGTGGTCCGCCGTGTCGTGGGGGTCCGCCATGATCAGCACGTCGTCTCCCCCGTAGTCGGTGCCCATGTGGTCGTAGCCGATGATCACCCGGTAGTGGCCGCCCCACTCCACATTCTCTACGATGATGGGAGTCTTGCTCTCCAAGGCGGCGACGACGAAGCGGCGGAAGGCCGGCCAGTCCTGGGGGGTCTTCCTGTCCTTGCTGGAGACCACCTCCCAGTCCAGATCCTCAAAATAGTCCGCCATCCCCCCTAGGCTGGTGCCGTTGATGGGGCTGGTGTCCATGAGCTTGGCTATGGCCAGCTCCTCGTGGAGGGAGCGGCCGGTGAAGTACTCCACCACCATGGCGGCCGCCACCGGCCCGCAGGTGTACTCCGTGCTCTGCTGCCTGGTGGGAAAGTGCTCCAGCAGCAGCAGGCTGCCCTGGGAGGGGAGGTGGTAGAAGTCCGGCGCCTTGAAATAGGGGGAGTCCTTCAGGTCGTGCTTGCCTGCCAAGGCCGCCGCCGACCTGGGGGGCAGGGCCGCAGTACCTGCAGGGGGCTTGGGAGAGAAATGGTCGATAATCTGGTAGCCCCCTGCCACTAGGGCGCCGAAGAGGGCTATGAGGAGGAGGAGTTTAACTTTTTGCAGCATCTTCTTTCCAGCGGCAGCGCTGAGCCTTTTTCAGGGCTGCCTGCCCTAAGGCCTCCTTTGTGTTGGCCAGCTGGCCTGACTGTACCTGGGCTAGCAGGGAGCGGAGGATGGGCCCCACCGCCTCCCGGCCGGCCACCGCCTCCACCTCTGCCCCGCTGAGGGCCAGGTCCGCCGTAGCCACCGGCAGGGCCGCCACTGCGGCCAGCACCTGCTGACAGAGCCAGCTGCCCTTGGCCATCATGGCCTGGTCCCGCCCGGCGCAGCTGGCCCCCATGTCCGCCAAAAAGACCTGGCAGAGGAGGCGGAAGGCGGCCGCCATTTCCTCTGTGCGGCGGAAGGGAGCCTCTTGCCGTTCCGCCACCTCCCGCCGCAGCCAGTGGCCCCAGTCGGGGGCCGGGCTCTGCAGGAGGGGGACGAAGCGCATGTGCCTGCTCACCAGGAAGCACACCAGCTGGCAAAAACTCTTCTTGTAGCCCAGCCGGGCCAGGATGGCGGCCGCCAGCCGGGCGCTTTCCTTCTCGTGGCCGTGGTCGCTAGGCTGTCCTTCTTTGTTAGGCTTGCGTATCCCCGGCTGCCCCTTGCCCAGGTCGTGGAGGAGGAGGGCCCAGCGCACCGCCAGTTCCGGCGGGCTGTTGTCGATGGCCTGCAGGGTGTGCTCCCACACGTCGTACATGTGGTAGCGGGGGTTCTGAGGCAGGCCCAGCAGGTGACAGAGCTCCGGCAGGAGGGGCACCTGGCGGCTGCCTCCCCCCTCCCTCAGGCGGCAGCTGGCGGCAGCCAGGCCGCTGGCCAGCAGGAGCATCAGCCCCTTGCCGGCGTAGGGGGCGGTGAGCAGCCCTTCCAGCTCCCCCCGCACCCTGGCCAGGGACACTCCCTGGAGGCCTTCCACCGGCCAGCGGTAGGTGGTGGCCAGGTAGTAGGGAGAGCCGGCCATGCCGCAGCCATCCGGCAGTCGGTCCCCCTCCTGGACGTAGTCAAAGCCCAACTGGGCCACGAAGCGGCAGGCCCGCAGCATCCGCAGGGCGTCCTCCCGGTAGCGCTGCCCGGCCTCTCCTACCGGCCGCAGCAGCCGCCGGGCCAGATCTTCCCGGCCGCCCCAGTAATCGTAGAGCCGGTAGTCCCTGTCCAGGGCCATGGCGTTGACGGTAAAGTCCCGCCGGGCCATGTCCTCCGCCAGGGTGCGGCCGTACCAGACGGCCGCCGGCCTGTGCCCCTCCTCCCTGTCCTCCAGGGCGTAGCGCTCCCCCCGGAAGGTGGAGAGTTCCACCCAGTGGCCGTCTACCAGGACGCTGAGCACCCCCCAGCGGGCCCCCAGCCTGTCCAGGCAGGGCCAGCCCTCCTCCCGGCAGAGGGCGGCGTTCTCCTCAGGCAGGGAGGCGGTGGCCAGGTCGTAGTCATGGGGCTGGCGGCCAAGCAGCAGATCCCGCACCCCACCCCCGACCAGGTAGGCCTGCCGCTGCCGCCGGGCGAAGGCGGCTAGGATCTTGTCTATGTAGGGGGGAAACTTCTCCATGCTCCTAGTCCTCGTCCATGCCCTCGTTCCGCAGGGGATAGTCTACGCTGACGCCGAAGTACTCCCACAGCAGGCTCTTCAATTCCTGGCCGTCGCTGATGGGATAGCGGTACCTCACCCGCCCGCCGAGGTAAAACTTCAGGTAGTTGCCCTGGATATTGATATTGCAGTCCTCCCGGAAGATGGACAGCAGTTTGTGCTTGTTAAAGGGGGAGTCCGGATGGGCGTCGCACCAGAAGGAGGGGAGGATGAAGTCCTGGTCCAGCTGAGGCTCTTCGGTGAAGCCCAGCACCTGCTTCCAGGGCTTGCGAGGCTCCTTCTGCCACAAGAGCCAGCCGAAGAAGGGATCCTTGGTGAACTTATAAACGCTCACCCCGTCCCCCTGCTCCAGCCCCTCCTCCAGCAGCAGGGGCAGGCGGGGGCTCTCCCGCACCACCCCTACATCGCTGATGTAGCGCTCCTCCCCCAGCCCCACGCAGAGGAGGCGGTGGCGGCGCAGCTGGTAGTGGACCAGCTTGTCGATGAAGCGGGCGGCAAAGCTCACCACCTGGAAGCCTAGGGACTCCAGCAGCCAGTTGTAGAGGCCGTTCAACTCAAAGCAGATGCCTCCCCGGTTGTGGAGGATCAACTTGCGGAACATGTCGCTGTGGCGCAGGGTGGCCACCCGGCCGTGGAGGCAGTCGAAGTTTTCGTAGGGTATGAAGCGGAGGTGGGTGTTCTGCAAGAGGCGCAGGCTGGCCAGGTCCGCCGCCAGGGCCCTATTGCCCAGCTGCAGCCGCCTCAGGTAGAGCCCTATTTGGTTGTCGCTCATAGGCCGCCCTGACAGCACCATAACCTCGCCTCCGTCCCCTTCCTATTGTAGCAGAAAGCCCCGCATAAATAAAGCAAATCCTTCCCCTTCTCTCCCCCCCGCCTCTCGTAACTTTTCACAATTTATTCACTAATAAGCTACAATTTCGTAACACATAAAGGGCTGCTTTGTGCTATCATAAGGGCAGAAGGAGGAAGCGATGCTACTCAGAAGCTGAGGCCTTACCCAGTGAGAAAACAGAATAAAGGAGGCATCATCCAATGGCAATAGCCTAGTACCCCGCAGAGGCCGGCAGTTACCGGACTGCGGGGTATGTTTTTGCCCTTTTTTGTGCTATAATGGCCTGGGGGCCGGCCCTAGGCCGTCCCTAATCTAGTACTGAGGCTGACCTACTATGGCTTACCGACTGGCCATCTTCGACATGGACGGCACCATCCTGGACACTCTGGCGGACCTGGCCGCCGCCATCAACCACAGCCTGGACCACTTCCACCTGCCCCGGCGGCGGCTGGAAGAGGTGCGGAGCTTTTTGGGCAACGGTTCCGCCCGTCTGGTGGAGCTGGCCGTGCCTCCCGGCACCCCTGCCCAGGTGAAGGCGGACCTCCTAGCCTACTACAGCGCCTACTACAGGGAGCACTGCGCAGAGGCTACCCGGCCCTACCCCGGCATAGTAGAACTGTTGCAGGAGCTGCGGCAGCACCACTGCCTGACGGCGGTGGTCTCCAACAAGCCCCACTTCGGGGTGGCCACCCTCTGCGCCGCCCACTTCCCCGGCCTTTTGGACTTTTACTGCGGCGAACGGCCTGGCATCAGGCGCAAGCCCGCCCCTGACACGGTGCTGGAGGCCCTCCGGCAGCTGGGGATAGCCCCCGCCCAGGCCGTCTACATCGGCGACTCCGAGGTGGACATCGCCACTGCCGCCAACGCCGGCCTGGACTGCCTGACGGTGGCCTGGGGCTTTAGGTCCCCTGCCCAGCTGGCAGCCGCCGGAGCCGCCTGCATCCTCCCTGACGTGGCCGCCCTCAAGGCCAAGCTCCTGGCCTAACCTTACAGCGGACGTAAACAAACACCCCCGCTCCCTGCCGTGGCAGGAGGCGGGGGTTGGCTTTGGACCCAAACTTGTTACTTATCCAGGCTGACTAGCTGGTAGCTACGGCTGCCCAGGCCTATTTCCTCGGCATGCTGGACGGTCACCAGCCCCTGCCTGTCCTGGATGCGGTTGACCAGGGACTTGCCGTCCTTGTCCTTCTGGGCGAAGACCAGGTCTAGGCAGGCCTGGTCCAGGGCCACCGGGTCGGTAGAGGATAAAATGCCTATGTCGTGCATGTCCGGCTCGGCCGGATTGCCGTTGCAGTCACAGTCGATGGAGAGCCTGTTCATCACGTTCACGTAGACGATGCCCTTGCTGCCTCCCAGGTAGTCGGAGACCCCCTTGCCGGCCTCGGCCATGGCTTCTAGGAAGGCCTGCTGCTCCCCGTTCCACATGTCGGTGGTGCTGGTGCCGCCGCTGTGGAGCCAGGCCTTGCCCTTGGAGGAGGCCAGGCCGATGGAGATGTTCTTCAGCGCCCCGCCGAAACCGGCCATAGCGTGGCCCTTGAAGTGGGACAGTACCAGGTAGGAGTCGTAGTCCTTGAAGGCCGCCCCTACATAGTCTTCTTTAATCCGCCTGCCGCCTTCCACCTTGATGCTCATAGAGCCCTTTTCGTCCAGGATCTGCACCGGGGCGATGGCGTCGAAGCCGTGCTCCTTCACCACCTGGTAGTGGCTGGCCGTGTCAGCCCGGCCGCCCCCGTAGGCGGTGTTGCACTCTACGATGGTGCCCTTGACCTTCTGCACTAGATCCTTGATCAGCTCCGGCCGCAGGTAGTTGCTGGCAGGAGGCTCCCCGGTGGAGAGTTTCACTGCCACCCTGCCCTGGGGCTGCCACTGGAGGGCCTCATAGGCCGCCACCAGCCCCTTGGGACTGATATCCTTGGTGAAATAAACCACGGCCTTCTCCGCCTTGGGGGCGGGAGCCCCAGGCCCGGCCTGCTGCCCTCCCTCTTGCGCAGGGCTGGCGGTGCTGCCACAGGCCGTCAGGCCCAGCAGGCAGAGGGCCGTCATCAGCATCACTTTTTTCCACATCAGCCTTACCTCCTCCCTAGAGAGGAACGCCCTCCCTAGCTCTTCTTATCCGCCCTAAGTATAGCTCCTAAAGTTCAGTTCAAGGCAAGCATATTTTTCTGGGCCCTGCTCCGGCCGCAGACAGTCGTCGGCAGGAGGCTACCCCTCCCCCGTCTTCCTTCCACTGCCGATTTCGAGGGTCGGACCCCTAGTCCCTACTCAGCATCAGTGAGCTCCCACTGCCCGTTATTGCCGCTGCCTACGTACCTGAGCCCGTCCATGCCCTTCAACCGGCGGCTGATGGTTGCCAGGCTTAGGCCCAGGCGCCGCGCCATTTCTCTGCGGGTCACGTGGGGATTTTCCCTTATCATGGCATAAATCTGCTGTGCGGCCTCAGCGGAGG
>CAZXKQ010000044.1:0-6442 GCA_964641395.1 uncultured Phascolarctobacterium sp.
GGGGGCATAGACTTCGGGGCCCTCTTTGACCAGTTCCCGCCCCAGTAGGGGTCAGAAAAGGGCAAAAAAACGCCGGCCCTGGGTGGGGCCGGCGTACTGTTGTGAGGGGAGGGGCCTAGACGATCTTTTCTCCGTGGTAGCTTTCGCCGCCGCCGTTGGGGAGGAGGCCGTAGCGTTTGCTCCACAGATCCTTGTACTTGATGGCCTGGGCGTGGATGTTGTCCCATTCCTTCTGGCCTATGGTCTTGACCACCTTGCCAGGGCAGCCGATCACCAGGGAGTGAGGGGGCACGATGGTGTTCTTGGTGACTACGGCGCCGGCGGCGACGATGGAGCCGGTGCCGATGACGGCCCCGTCCAGGACGGTGGAGCCCATGCCGATGAGGCAGTGATCCTCTACAGTACAGGCGTGGAGGAGGGCCAGGTGGCCTACGGTGACGAAGTCGCCTACGATGCAGGCGTAGTTGTCGGCTACATGGAGGACGGCGTTGTCTTGGATGTTGCTGTACTCGCCCACCTCAATCCGGTTTACGTCTCCCCGCATGGACACGTTGGGCCAGATGGAGGCGTATTTTTTCACCTTCACCTTGCCTACCAGGGTGGCGCTGTTGAACACGTAGGCCTCAGGATCTATCTCGGGAAATTGGCCTTCAAATCTATAGAGCATGGCCTGCCTCGCTTTCTGCATCCAGGGGATGCTTCTTTTTTTCGCCTTTATTATATGTTTTCTGCCTGCCTCTGTAAAGGGGAAAAGAAAAATTTCCCCGGCCGGCAGGGTTTACAGCTTCCTGCAGAGAGGGTATCATATAACTATGAAAGCAAGGGAAGCCGCCGCCAACTGGAAACTATGCCTCCGCTTCTGCCTGGGCCTGGGCCTGTGGGCGGGGCTCTGCTACGGCCTCTACCGCTCCCCCTACACCCCCCACCTCCACACAGTGGAAGAGGTGCGGCTCTACGTGGCCTCCTACGGGGCGGTGGCCCCCCTGGCCTACGTGCTGCTCTACACCCTGCGGCCCCTGCTCTTCTTCCCCAGCCTGCTGCTGAACCTCAGCGCCGGCCTCCTCTTCGGCCCCGGCCTGGGCATAGCCATGGTGCTGGCAGGAGGGCTGGGCTGTGCCACCACCTGCTACCTCCTAGGCCGCTACGGCGGAGGAAGCTGGCTGCTGCGCACCTTCGGCGGCAGCTGGGGCCAGCGGCTGGGGGGCTTTATGGCAGGCAGGGGCTGCTTCACCAAGCTTTTGTGGCTGCGGACGGTGCCCGTCTTCCCCTACGATCCGGTGAGCCTGCTGGCAGGCAGCCTGGGCCTGGCCTACGGCCCCTACGCCGGGGCCACCCTGCTGGGGATGGTGCCAGGGGCGGTGGCCTACAACCTGCTGGCCGACGGGGTGGGGCAGGGCCGCTTCTACCTGGGCCTGGGAGTGACGGTGCTGGCCTTCGGCCTGCCCCTGCTGCTGTGGCGGCAAAGGCAGGGAGGCCTGCTGCCTAAGGAGGGGGAGGCAGGAGGGCAGCCAAGCCCTGAGAGGAGGAAGCTAGCGATGGATCCCACTATACCCGATAGTAGAGAAGTAGAGATCAAGGCCCTGCTCAGCCAGGAAGACCTGGACCTGTTGTTAGGGCAGCAGTGGCTGCAGGAGCTCTTCCAGCCAGGCAGCGGCCGGGTGCTCCACCTGGTCAGCACCTACTACGACACCCCCCAGGGCAGCTTCAGGCAGGCGGGGGTGGCCTACAGGGTGCGGAGCAGGGGGGACGGCAGCTTTGAGGCCACCGCCAAGCGCAGCCTGCGCCAGTCAGGGGGCCTGAGCCGGCGGTTAGAGTTGAACCAGAGGGTGGAGGGCTTCACCCCCCTCTTGACAGGCTTCGCCCAACTGGGCCTAGGGGTGGACCTGGCGGCCCTAGCGGCGGCGGAGGGGGGCGTAGAGCCCCTCTTCACCGTGGAAGTGGACAGGACTATTTATTACCTGAAGGAAGGGGACTGCCTGCTGGAATTGGCCATAGACCGAGGCACCATCTCCACTCCCCAGGGGGAGAGGGAGCCGGTGGACGAGATAGAGCTGGAATTATTGGCAGGCGGGGAGGAAGAGCTGCAGGCCTTCTACGGCCGCCTGGCCGCCCTAGTGCCCCTCCGGGAAGAGGAGAGGAGCAAGTACGCCCGGGGCCTGGCCCTGGCAGGCCTGAGCCGGTAGGCCCAGCCACAGGGAAGGAGCCTGTGATGAGGGGAAGAGACGCTGAAAGCTTGAACATCATCTATCCGGCCAGGGCGGCGGTAAGCGAGGCTACCACCGCCCTGCTGGCCTGTTTCGGCCCCCGGGAGCAGGAGCGGGTCCGGGGCTTCCACCGCTCCCTGCCAGGCTTCGCCCCCACCCCCCTGCTGGCCCTGCCGGGTTTGGCCCGCAGCCTGGGGGTGGCGGCGGTTTACGTGAAGGACGAGGGCCGCCGCTTAGGCCTCCAGGCCTTCAAGGCCCTGGGAGCCAGCTACGCCGTGGCCTCCTACCTAGGCCGGGCCCTAGGCTTAAAGGAGCTGAGCTACCAGGCCCTGCGCCAGGGGCTGGCCCAGAGGCCGGAGCTGGCCCGCCTCAGCCTGGTCTCTGCCACCGACGGCAACCACGGCCGCGGGCTGGCCTGGGTGGCGGCCCAGCTGGGCCTGCCCTGCCGCATCTACCTGCCCCAGGGCACGGCGGCTGAACGGGTGGCCGCCGTCCAGGAACTAGGGGCGGAGGCCGTCCTCTATCCCGGGAACTACGATCAGTGCGTGGCGGCGGCAGCGGCTGCTGCGGCGGCGCTGGGAGGCCTCCTGGTGCAGGACACCGCCTGGCCCGGGTACGAAGAGCTGCCCCTGGCCATCATGCAGGGCTACAGCACCATGGCGGCAGAGGCGCTGGAAGATTTAGGCGGCCGTTGGCCCAGCCACGTCTTCCTCCAGGCGGGGGTGGGCTCCATGGCGGCGGCGGTGACCGCCTGCTTAGTCCAGGAGGCGGCCCGGCGGGGGCTGCCCCTGCCCTGCCTCGTCCTGGTAGAGCCCCTCCAGGCGGCCTGCCTCTACGCCACGGCCCAGGCGGGGGACGGCCTGCTGCACCAGGTGGAGGGCAGCCTGGCCAGCATGATGGCCGGCCTCTGCTGCGGCCTGCCCTCCAGCCTGGCCTGGCAGCTGCTGGCCCCCTACGTCCGGGCCTACGGGGCCATGGGAGACGGCTGGGCGGCCCGGGCCATGGTCCGCCTGGCCAGGCCGGTGGCAGGGGACGAGGCCCTGGAAGCGGGGGAGAGCGGGGCCGCCGGCCTAGGCTGCGCCCTGGCCCTCTTACAGGCTCCCGCCCTGGCCCCGGAGAGGGAGAGGCTGGGGCTGGGCGGCCGCAGCTCTATCTTGTGCTTTTCCACCGAGGGGGCTACAGATAGGGCCAATTATCTGCGTATCCTCCGCCAAGCCTAGGAGAAGGCCCCTAGGCCTAGGGGTGAAGAGGTCTTTCAGGGCCTGGAGGGCAGGGGGCGGTTGTGGAAAAATTTTTTCTAAAACCACAATATATAGGTGTGTTGACCCTTGACAAGGGGAATATCTTGTGCGAAAATAAAAAAGGACTTCGCTGAAAGGCCCTGCCTTTCACTGTAAATACAAGCCTCGAGAAGGAGAGGGAGCGCCATGAAAGTTATCAAAAGAGACGGCACCACGGTAGATTTTGACGGCAGCAAAATCGAGAATGCCATCCGCAAGGCCAATGCGGCTGTAGAGCCCCAGTTCCGCATTGAAGAAGACAAGATCAAGGACATCGCCCATTCCGTCCAGCACAAGAACCGGCTCCGCCTCTTGGTAGAGGACATCCAGGACATGGTGGAGCATTCCCTGATGGATGCTAATAAGTTCGAGCTGGCCAAGGCCTACATCATCTACCGTTACCAGCGGGCCCTGGTGCGGAAGGCCAACACCACCGATGAGTCCATCCTCTCCTTGATCCGCAATCATAACAAGGACGTAATGGAGGAGAACAGCAATAAGAACGCCGTGATGGCCGCCACCCAGCGGGACCTGATCGCCGGCGAGGTGTCCAAGGACCTGACCAAGCGCCTCATCCTGCCGGAGAAGATCTCCAAGGCCCATGAGGAAGGGGTGCTCCACTTCCACGACGCCGACTACTTCATCCAGCCCATCTTCAACTGCTGCCTGATCAATATCGGGGATATGCTGGACAACGGTACGGTGATGAACGGCAAGCTGATCGAAGACCCGAAGAGCTTCCAGGTGGCCTGCACCGTCATGACCCAGATCATCGCCTCGGTGGCCTCCAGCCAGTACGGCGGCCAGTCGGTGGACATCCGCCACCTGGGCAAGTACCTGCGCCGCAGCTACGAAAAGTTCAAAGAGAACATCATCGCCAACGCCGGGGGCCGGCTGGACGACGCCACCATCGAGCGGTTGGTGGACGAGCGGCTGCGCTACGAGCTGAAGGGCGGCGTACAGACCATCCAGTACCAGATCAACACCTTGATGACCACTAACGGCCAGTCTCCCTTCGTCACTCTCTTCCTGAACCTGCGGGAGGACGACCCCTACCTGAAAGAGAACGCCATGATCATCGAGGAGATCATCCGCCAGCGTTTGCAGGGCATCAAGAATGACAAGGGGGTCTATGTAACCCCTG
Source organism: uncultured Phascolarctobacterium sp. (assembly GCA_964641395.1). Classification (GTDB taxonomy): domain Bacteria; phylum Bacillota; class Negativicutes; order Acidaminococcales; family Acidaminococcaceae; genus CANQBR01. The sequence continues at coordinate 4,629 of CAZXKQ010000044.1, forward strand.
CCTTCCCCAAGCTGGTCTACGTTTTGGACGAGCACAACTGCCTGAAGGGGGGCAAGTACGACTACCTGACCCGCCTGGCGGTGAAGTGCAGCGCCAAGCGGATGTACCCTGACTACATCAGCGCCAAGAAGATGCGGGAGTACTACGCCGGCAACGTGTTCTCCCCCATGGGCTGCCGCAGCTTCCTCTCCCCCTGGAAGGACGAGCAGGGCAACTACAAGTTTGAAGGCCGCTTCAACCAGGGCGTGGTCTCCATCAACCTGCCCCAGGTGGCCATCGTGGCCCAGGGGGATGAGAAGAAGTTCTGGCAGTTGCTGGACGAGCGGCTGGAGCTCTGCCACCAGGCCCTCCTCTGCCGCCATGAGGCCCTGAAGGGGGTCAGGAGCGACGTCAGCCCCATCCACTGGCAGTACGGCGCCATCGCCCGGCTGAAGAAGGGGGAGGTCATCGACAAGTTCCTGATGAACGGTTATTCCACCCTCTCCCTGGGCTACATCGGCGTCTACGAGATGACCAAGCTGATGAAGGGCGTCAGCCACACCACCCCGGAGGGAGAGAAGTTCGCCGTCAAGGTTATGCAGTACCTGCGGGCCACCTGCGAGAAGTGGAAGGCCGATAGCGGCCTGGGCTTCGCCCTCTACGGCACCCCGGCGGAGAGCCTCTGCTACCGCTTCGCCCGCATCGACAAGGAGCGCTTCGGCAGCATAGAGGACGTAACCGACAAGGGTTATTACACCAACTCCTACCATGTGGACGTGCGGGAGCCTATCGACGCCTTCAAGAAGTTCTCCTTTGAGAGCCAGTTCCAGCAGATCTCCTCTGGCGGCGCCATCAGCTATGTGGAGATACCCAACCTGCGCCACAACACCGAGGCCATCGAAGAGCTGGTGAAGTTCATCTACGACAACATCCTCTACGCAGAGTTCAACACCAAGAGCGACTACTGCCATGTGTGCGGCTTTGACGGGGAGATCATCATCAACGATGACAACGAGTGGGAGTGCCCCAACTGCCACAACAAGGACCACGCCCTGATGAACGTCACCCGCCGTACCTGCGGCTACCTGGGCGAGAACTTCTGGAACGTAGGCAAGACCAAGGAGATCAAGGCCAGGGTGCTGCACCTGTAAGGGGTAGAGCAGATGAACTATGCGAAGATAAAGAAGCTGGACGTGGCCAATGGCCGGGGGATCCGGGTGAGCCTCTTCGTCAGCGGCTGCACCCACCACTGCAAGGGCTGCTTCAACCCGGAGACCTGGAACTTTGAGTACGGCGAACCCTTCACCCCGGCGGTGGAGGAAGAGGTGCTGGCGGCCTTGGCGCCTGACTACGTAGCCGGCCTCAGCCTCTTGGGCGGGGAGCCCTTCGAGCCGGCCAACCAGGCGGCCCTCCTCCCCCTGCTGCGCCAGGTGAAGGCCCGCTATCCCCAGAAGAGCATCTGGGCCTACAGCGGCTACCTCTTCGATGCAGACATGCTCACCGGCAAGCTGGGGCCCTACGAGGTGACCAGGGAGCTGCTCAGCTACATCGACATCCTGGTGGACGGGGAGTTCGTCATCGAGAAGAAGAACCCCCAGCTGCGCTTCCGGGGTAGCGAGAACCAGCGGGTGATCCGGGTGCAGGAGTCCCTGGCCAGCGACAACATAGTGCTGTGGGATGACCAGGAAGGCCTGGTGCCGGACTGAAGAAAAAAGAGTAGAAGCCAGGGAGGGGCGGAGTGCCGCCCCTCTCTTTGTATAAAGAAAGGCCCCCGCTCTGCGGGGATCTTTCTTTCCCTTTTTTCACCGCTCCAACACCACCTGGCAGCTCTTCCT
>CAZXKQ010000045.1:0-6199 GCA_964641395.1 uncultured Phascolarctobacterium sp.
AGGCCCAGCAAAGGCTCCTCCCCTAGGTGCCGCACCCAGGGGCCTGGAAGAGCCGTCGCTAGGCCTAGTCCCTCCCGCGCCTCCTCAGCGGGCGGCCAGGGCCGCCTCTATGCGGTCGCAGGCCTCTGCCAAGGTGGCACGGGGGCAGGCGAAATTGATGCGGATGAAGCCGGGGGCGGAAAAGGGGGTACCGTTGTTGAAGTGGACCCCGGCCTGCTGGAGGAAGAACTGCTGGGGGTCAGGAAGCCCGGTGCCCCTGGCATCCACCCAGGCCAAATAGGTCCCCTGCAGGGGGAAGAGCTTCAGCCCGGGCATACGGCTCAGCCTCTGGGCCAGGTAGGCGTAATTGCCCCGCAGGTAGAGCAGCAACTGCTGCAGCCAGGCCCGGCCGTGGTTGAAGGCCGCCTCTACGGCGGTGAACTCCAACACCCCGAAGGGAGAGGCCATAGAGTCGGACAACTGCCGGTAACGCCGCCGCAGCTCTGGATTGGGGATGACGGCAAAGGAGAGGGGCAGGCCGGGCAGGTTATAGGTCTTGCTGGCGGAATGGTGCACTATCACCCGCTGCTCAGCCTCCGGCCCCAGGGTGAAGGCGGGGATGTGCCGGCCCTCCAGTATCAGATCGCTGTGGATCTCATCCGCCACTATCACCAGCTGGTGGCGGACGGCGAAGTCCAGCAGCTCCTCCAGTTCCCCCCTGGTGTAGACCCTGCCTACCGGGTTGTGGGGATTGCAGAGGAAGAAGGTGGTGACGGCCGGGGTGACGGCGGCCTCCATAGCGGCAAAGTCAAAACTGTAGCGCCCCCCTTCCTCCCGCAGGGGCACCCGCACTATGGGCAGCCCGGACTCCCAGGGTAGCCGCAGGTTGATGTGGGGATAGAGGGGGGTGCACACCATGAGGGAGCCCCCTAGCATCCGGGCGGCGATGTTGTTGCCCATATTCACCCCGTGCCCCCACACCAGCCATTCCTTAGGAACGGCCGCCTGGTAGCGTTGCCGATAGTACTGGATTACTGCTTGGAAGGCAGACTCCGGGGGAAAGGTATAGCCGAAGACGGGATGCTCCAGCCGCCGGCGGAGGGCGGCTAGGATGGGTTCGGCCACGGAAAAGTCCATATCCGCCAACCAGAGGGGAAGGTAGTCCCCTCCCTGGCGGTCCCAGAGCTCGTCCCCGCCCTGTCGATCCCATTTGGAACTATTGGTGTTCCTCCGATTGATTACTAGATTAAAATCGATAGCCATGCCTGCACCCTTCCCCTGTTAAATAGTGTAGTCCCACTTAGGCAGCACCCGCTCCAAGAACTGCTTGGTCCTCTCCTCCTTGGGGTGGGAGAAGATCTCGCTAGGCTTCCCCTCTTCCACCACTTGGCCGCCGTCCATAAAGATCACCTTGCTGGCCACGTCGGAGGCGAAGCTCATCTCGTGGGTCACCACGATCATGGTGATGCCTGTCTGGGCCACGGCCCGCACCACCTTCAGCACCTCCCCCACCAGTTCCGGATCCAGGGCGGAGGTGGGCTCGTCAAAGAGGATCACGTCCGGGTTCAGCACCACGGCCCGGGCGATGCCCACCCGCTGCTGCTGGCCGCCGGAGAGCTGGGAGGGATAGTAGTGGGCCCTGTCCTTCAGCCCTACCTTCTCCAGGGCGGCCAGGGCGATTTTTTCCGCCTCCTGGGGCTTCATCCCCCTGGCCTCCACCAGGCCCTCCATCACGTTGCCCAGGGCCGTCTTGTTGCGGAAGAGGTTGTAGTTTTGGAAGACCATGGCCGTCCGCAGCCGCAGCTGCCTGATCTCCTTCTTAGTGGCCTTGGCCACATCTACCACCAGGTCGTTAATGACCACCTCTCCCGCATCAGCCCGCTCGAGAAAGTTCAGGCAGCGGAGCATGGTGGTCTTGCCTGAGCCGCTAGGGCCGATGACCACCACCACATCCCCTTGGTCCACGTGGATGTTGACCCCCTTCAGCACCTCATGGTCGTCGAAGGCCTTATATAGATTTCTCACTTCGATCATAATTATCCTCCTACGGTTCTCCTGCTCTTTGCCTCCAGCAGGATGAAGGCCCTCTCCACCAGGATGCACACTGCCCAGTAGACGACGGCTACGGCTATATAGGCCTCTAGGTAGCGGAAGTTCACCGCCGCCGAATTCATAGCCGCGCTGAGGATGTCGTTGACGGAGATGAGGTAGACGATGGAGGTGGTCTTGAGCAGGCCTATCACATTGTTGCCCAAAAGAGGCAGGGCTATAGGCACCGCCTGGGGCAGAACGATGCGCTGCAGGGTCTGCCGCCGGGTGAGGCCCACAGAATAGGCCGCCTCGTACTGACCCTCCTCTACCGCCGTCAAGGCGCTAAGGGCCGTCTCCGTCAGCTGCACCACCGCGTATACGCTGAGGGCCACCAGGCCGATGTAGATCTTGTTCATGGTCTGCAGGGGGGCGGCCCACTCATACTGCAGGGCCAGATAGTCGATGGGCTTCAAGATCAGATAGTTGATCAACAGCACCAAGAGGATGGCGGGGATGCCCTTCAGCACCTGGGCCACGTTTTTCAGCAGGGCGGCGGCATAGGGCACTTGGAAGCGCCGGCAGACGGCGCAGGGAACCCCCAGCAGCAGCCCCACCCCCAGGGGCACCACCGTCAACACCAGGGTGACCGGCAAGGCGGCCAGGATGGCCTCCAGGGAGGCGAAGATGAAATTAAATACGCTAGCTTCCATAATCAGTACCTAGGTTTCTGGCCGTTCAGCCTCCCGTTGAGGGCGGCAAAGGACCTTTCCAAGAGGAAGGAGATGACGACGAAGACGATGGCCACGTCCACGTAGCCTTCCAGCACCCGGTTAGTGCGGGTGCCGATGGCCTTCACCATCCCCATCATATCGATGATGCCCAGGGTGAAGGCCATGGCCGTAGCCTGGAAGGAGCCTATCACCCTCACCCCCAGGGCCGGCGTGGCATTGCGGAAGGCCTGGGGCAGGACGATGCGCAGATAGGCCTGGCTAGTGGTGAGGCCCACGGACCAGGCTGCCTCCACCTGCCCCCTAGGCACGCTCTCGATGGCGGAGCGGATCAGTTCCGACATGAAGGCGGCATCATTCAGGAGGTAGGTCACCAAGACGAAGAACAGCTTCTCCCAGTGGGTGAGGTCCACTCCCAGGGGCAGGAGCAGCAGGGGCAGGCCGTAGTAGATGACGAAGAGCTGGACGATGATGGGGGTGCCCCGGATAAAGGAGACGTAGAAAACCGCCAGCTGCTTCAAGAGAGGCAGGCGGAAGAGCCGGGCACAGGCCAGCAAGAGGCCCAGCACGGCTCCCCCTACCACGCTCACCACTACGATCAGCAGGGTGATGGGAAAGCGGGACAGAATGCTGGGAAAGTAGTCCAGCATGAGCTGTACTTTAAAGATACTGGATAGGTCCATCTAAACTACCCCTTTAAAGCTCCGAGTTGTAGTCGGTGCCGGTGTACTGCACCGACAGCTGGGACAGCTTGCCGTCCTTCTTCATGGCCGCCAGGGCGGCGTCGATGTCGTCCCGCAGCTTCTCCTCACCCTGGGCCAGCATGAAGTAGGCCTGGGACTCGCTGAAGAAGCCGGCCTCATTGATCTCGTAGCCGCCGCCAAAGGCCTGGTTCAGCCGCTGGAAGACCTTGCGGGTGGCCACGACGGCATCCAGGCGGCCGTTCATCACGTCGTCGTAGATGCTCTCCTCCGTCGCCCCGTTAGAATAGACGATTTGGATCTTCCCTTCGTGCTCTTCATTGTACTTTTTCAAGATGGAGGCGGTGTTGCTGCCCTGGGAGGCGCTCACCCGCTTCCCCACCAAATCCTCTATAGAGTGGATGTCCTTCCTGCCGGCCTTGAACACCAGCCTCTTGTTGTAGTTGGCAAAGCCCTCCTTGGTGAAGAGGTACTTCTTCTCCCGCTCCGGGTTGCGCTCAAACTGCTGGGAGCCGATGGAAACCTTTTTCGCATCCAGGGCCACGGCGATATTGGCCAGCTCCATATTCTCGATGACGAATTCATACTGGGGCAGGCGGCGGTCGATCTCCTGCAGCACCGCCACGTCGTAGCCCGCCGGCTTGTTGTTCTCATCGATGTAGGCGTAGGGTTTGAAGGTGGCTCCCACTGCCACGTAGACCTTCCTGGCTGCCTTGGTCTGGCCGTCCTGGGCCTGGCCGCCGCCGCAGCCTGCGGCCAAGGCGGCAATGGCGAGGGTCAAGGCTAAAAGTTTACCGTATTTCTTGTAGTTCATAGTAGGTACCTTCCTTTACTCTTATTTTTGTTCTGCTTTGTCCTCTGCGGGAGGCAGGGGGGCGGCCAGCAGCCGCTTGTAGTAGGCCCTGGCCTGGTAGAGGGCGCCGGCGGGATTGTGGGCCAGCACCCTGTCCTTGGTGATCAGGGTGGTGGTGAGGGCCCGGGTGTACTTGTAAAAGAGGCTGTCATGGCCTACGCACAGCCCCACCACCACGTTAAAGTCCGTCTTGGCCTTGGCCAGCAGCTTGGCCTGGAGGATGGGATTGCACATGGGCAGACCCGTCTTACAGGTGTAGCGGGGGTCGATGCCGATCTTCGTCTTGTCCACCGAGCCTACCTTGCAGGCCACGCCGTAGACTTGGAAGCCGTTCAACTTCAGTATCTGGGCGAAGATGCGGCTCTCCTCTATCAGGCCTACGCAGGTGGCGATGCCGATCTTTTTAGCGCCGATCCGCCGGGCCACTTCCATAATCTCCTCCACCCGGGTGTAGCGGCCGTAGAATTCCCCCTCCACCTCGGCCGAGGCTATCGCCAGCCGCTGGTTCTTCTTGTTCTCCGTATAGAGGGCCACCACTGCGGCCAGCTCCTCCTCGCTCAAAGCCTCGGTAAGACAAAAGTCCGGATAACGGCTGTTCCGCTTGGAACAGTTGATGAGGCCGCAGTCGGTACAGCTAGGGGGGTAGTGCCTGTCCTTGCGCTCTTTTTTCTCAGCCATCTTGAAACCTCCTTGTATAGCTAAGGCAAAAATAAGAGAGGTCCTTCACAGGGGGAGCCTGTGAAAACCTCCGGTTTGTCCAGTCAGTTTTTCAGTGTAGGCGTATTTTTTCGTTCCTCTCTATCTGGATCAGGTTGCCGTCCTGGAACACCAGGTTGAGGCTGCCGTAGCGGATAGTCCGCGCCAGCTGCAGGATCTTCTCCACCTGCTGCTCATCCAGCCCGCCAGAGGGGTTTTCAGCTTCTTCTTTCTTCACCATCCGCAACCTCCTGAGTTCTTGATTTTTTAGGGAAGAATTCAGGCGGAACAGTCCCTTCCAGGCTGCTCCAGGGTGCTCCCTTGTACGAAAAAACGGACTGCCACGTCCGTCCCCTCCTAGCGCCCCTTCCTATAGCCGGCTCAAGCCGCTGGTTTCAGACTGGTGCAACACATTCGCCGAGGAGTGATACAGTGGCAGGGCATACAGTTAGCAGGCCTGCCCCAGGTACAGATGCTGGTTCCTCTAGCTAGCCTCGGGCTCATAGGAGCGCCTCCTTTCTTAACACCAACAAACATATAAGATTAGTGGGTTTATTGGTCTTTGTGTTATCCTACCACGCCTATCCGCCTTTGTCAAGGGCAGGAAAAAATTTTTTGCAAAAATATTGTAGAGTTACAGTGACTGTGGCACTCACCCACTGTACACAGACGTCTCCACCCCAATACAAAAGGGCGGCAGCCGGGGTCTCCCCCTACCGCCGCCCTCGGGCAGGCTCCTTCCTTACAGGGCCTGGGACAGGCCCTTGCTGGCCCGGGCCGGGCTTTCCCTGTGGTCCGCCAGCCCCTCCAGCCGCCTCTCGCTGCGTCAGGACACGAGCATGGGAGGCCGTAGTTGGCCGCCGCCTCCAGCACCCTGTCCAACAGGGCCTCGTTCATCCTACACCGCCTCATCGGCCGCGATGCCCTCCACCGTGGCGGTCTTGGAGCGGGCTTCTCCCATCTCAGCCAGGCTGCAGTGGGCGTAGGCCAACACCCTTGCCAAAACCTTCTCCCTTGCCCTAACCTCCTTGCTCTAGCTGCCCTCCCCTCTGTGGCGCACCCTCCCCCCTGCCTAGGCGCGCCTTACCCTCCCAGGAGCTGCGCCAGGGCTACAGGGTGCGGGGGGAAGGCTCCAGGGGAGGCTGCCAAGGGTCTCGAGGTTCGTCCCGGCGCCTTCCTGTAAGTCTCCAGGCACCACTCCCCCCGCTGCC
>CAZXKQ010000046.1:0-5221 GCA_964641395.1 uncultured Phascolarctobacterium sp.
CCTCCTCACCTCTCAGACAGGCTCAGCCCTGCGACAGAGGCCAGGATCAGCAGCATGCCGCCGATCTTAGCAGGGGTGAGGGGCTCGTGGAAGAGCAGCACCCCGCAGGCTGCCGCCACCAAAGGCTCCAAGAAGGCCAGCACCGAAGCCCGGCCCGCCTCTAGCCCTGACAGCCCCCGGGTGTAGAACAGGTAGGGCAGCACGGCGCAGAACAGGCCCAGGCCTAGGCTGGCTCCCAGAGTCTGGACGAAGAAGCTGCCGCCGCTGCCGTCAGGTACGGCAGGCAGCTGCTGGCCAGGGGTGAAGGACAGCAGCAGGGAGGCGGCTAGGGCGAAGTAGAAGGTGTAGGCGCAGATGGTGGTGCTGCTGTAGCGGCGCAGGGCCAGCTTGCTGAAGATGCTGTAGAAAGCGTAGCCCAGGCTGCTGCCCAGGCCGTAGAGGATGCCTGCCAGGCTGACGTTCAGCTGGTCGCTGAAGACACCGGTCACCAGGCAGCAGCCGGCGAAGGCCGCAGCCAGGGCCCAGCCCTTGGCCGCCGTGAAGGGTTCGTGGAAGATGAAGAGGCTCAGCACCATGACGAAGCTGGGGGCGGTGTAGAGGAGGAGGGCCGCCACCGCCAGGCTGCTGGCCTCTATGGAATTGACATAGCAGTAGTTGTTGAAGGTGATGCTGAAGACGCCGGTGCCGAAGAAGAGCCACAGATCGGCGGGGGCCACCCGCCAACTCCCCTTTTGGTAGTAGAGGAGGGGGGTGATGCAGAGGGAGGCGGTGAGGGTGCGCAGCACTACGATCTGCATAGGGCTGAAGCCCAGGCCGGCCAGGGCCTTGACGAAGACGCCGATGAAGCCCCACAGGGAGGCGCCGATGCAGACAGATAAATAGGAGAGGCCCTTTTTCATAGCCAGCTTCACCTCTTGGCCCTCTTGGCCGGCGTAGTGGCCGGCCCTTAACTCCCACCCATTATAACACAAAGGGCGGGACTGGTACAGGGCAGGGGCCTGCCTCCTTTGGGCAAAAAAAACCTAACTAGGGGAGGGGGTTTGTGATATAATTAAATAAGTATTTGCCTCCCGTCCCTGCTAGCAGGCAGGGCGGGGAGCGTGGAATGAGGGGATGGTGTTTACCTATGACAGCAACTGCCGCTAACAACCTCAAGGTCAGCCAGGACGATGTGGAGTACATCGCCCAGCTGAGCCGGCTGACCGTGCCTGCCTCAGAAATGGAGAAATTCACGGAACAGTTCAACCAAATCCTGAATTATGCCGATATCCTGGAGCACATCGACACCACCGGCATCCCGCCTACGGCCCACGTGTTGCCGGTCAGCAACGTGTTCAGGGAGGACGTGGTGCGGCCTGGCGCCACCTTGGAGGAGGCCCTGGCCAACGCCCCTGCCGTACACAATGACGGCTTCAAGGTGCCTAGGGTTATCGAATAAGGAGGCAGGACAGTGGAACTATACAGGCTTACCGCCCACGAATTACACGCTAAATTAGTAAAGAAGGAGCTCAGCTCCCTAGAGCTGACCCAGGCCCTCTATCGGCGGATAGAGGAGGTGGAGCCCCTGGTGAAGGCCTATGTAACCTTGAACAAGGAGCAGGCCCTGCAGCAGGCTGCCGCCGTAGACGCCGCCATCGCCGCCGGCCAGGAGATAGCCCCTCTGGCAGGGGTGCCTGGCGCCATCAAGGACAACATCTCCACCAAAGGCCTGCGCACCACCTGCTCCAGCAAGATGCTGGCCAACCTGGTGCCCATCTACGACGCCCACGTCATCAAGAAGCTGCGCCAGGCGGAGACCATCTTCCTAGGCAAGACCAATATGGACGAATTTGCCATGGGCTCCACCACCGAGACCAGCTACTTCGGCCCCACCCACAACCCCTGGAACCTAGAGCTGATACCCGGAGGCTCCAGCGGCGGCAGCGCGGCCGCCATCGCCGCCGGAGAGGCCATCTGGTCCTTGGGCAGCGACACTGGCGGCTCCATCCGCCAACCCGCCTCCTTCAACGGCTGCGTAGGCATTAAGCCCACCTACGGCCGGGTTTCCCGCTATGGCTGCGTGGCCTTCGCCTCCTCCCTGGACCAGATAGGCCCTATAACCAAGGACGTCACCGATGCCGCCTTGGTGTTGAACTGCATCAGCGGCAAGGACGCTATGGACGCAACCAGCCTGGACGTAGCCGTGCCCGACTTCACCCAGGCCCTAGTGGCCGACGTGAAGGGCCTGCGCATCGGCCTGCCGGCGGAGTTCTACGGGGAGGGCACCGACCAGGTGGTGAAGGATGAGCTGGACAAGGCCGTGAAGGTTTACCAGGAGCTGGGAGCGGAGATCATCCCCATTTCCCTGCCCCATACTAAGTACGCAGTCATCACCTACTACATCATCGCCCCGGCGGAGGCCTCCGCCAACCTGGCCCGCTTTGACGGCGTCCGTTACGGCTACCGCAGCCAGCAGGCCGCCTCGGCCCCGGAGATGACCACCATGACCCGTACCGAGGGCTTCGGCTTAGAGGTGCGGCGGCGCATCATGCTGGGCACCTACGTGCTGAGCAGCGGCTACTACGATGCCTACTACAAGAAGGCCATGCAGGTCCGCACCCTCATCTGCCAGGACTACGCCGAGGCCTTCCAGAAGTGCGACGTACTGCTCACCCCCACCTCGCCGGTGCCGGCCTACAAGATCGACAGCCAGATGGATCCCCTCTCTATCTACATGCTGGATGTGACCACCATACCGGTGAACATGGCCGGCCTGCCCGGCCTCTCCCTGCCCTGCGGCTTTGCCGACGGCCGGCCCATAGGCATGCAGCTCATCGGCCGGGCCTTGGACGAGGCCACGGTGCTGCGGGCTGCCTACAGCTTTGAGCAGGCTACCCAGTTCCACAAAGTCTACGCTAAGTTGGGAGGTGAGCAATGATGACTAGGTACATCACCGTCATCGGCCTGGAAGTCCATGCTGAATTAAAGACCAAGACCAAGGCCTTCTGCGCCTGCCCCACCGCCTTCGGCAGCCGGCCCAACACCCACGTCTGCCCAGTGTGCACCGGCATGCCCGGCGCCCTGCCGGTGCTGAACAGGCAGGTGGTGGAGTTCGCCCTGCGGGCGGCCCTGGCCTTGAACTGCCACATCAACAAGTTCAATAAGTTCGACCGTAAAAACTACTTCTACCCTGACCTGGCCAAGGGCTACCAGATCTCCCAGTTCGACCAGCCCCTCTGTGAGCACGGCTACATCGACATCAACGTAGAGGGGGAGGCCAAGCGCATCGGCATCACCCGCATCCACATGGAGGAGGACGCAGGAAAGTTGGTGCACAGCGGTGCCACTATCAGCACCAGCGACTTCTCCGCCGTAGACTACAACCGGGCCGGGGTGCCTCTGATCGAGATCGTCTCTGAGCCGGACATGCGCAGCGCCGAGGAGGCCCGGGCCTATATGGAAAGCCTTAAGGCCATCTTGGAGTACACCGATGTGTGCGACTGCAAGATGCAGGAAGGCAGCCTCCGCTGTGATGCCAATATCTCCATTATGCCGGTAGGGGCCAAGGAGTTCGGCACCAGGGCGGAGATCAAGAACCTGAACTCCTTCCGGGCCCTGGTGCGGGCCATCGAATATGAGGTGGAGCGGCAGAAGGAAATCCTCGAAGACGGAGGCCACGTGGTGCAGGAGACCCGCACCTGGGACGATGTGAACGGGGTCACTCTCTCCATGCGCTCTAAGGAAGAGGCCCACGACTACCGCTACTTCCCCGAGCCGGACCTGGTGCCCATCCAACTAGACGATGCCTGGATCGAGCGGGTTAGATCCCAGCTGCCGGAGCTGCCTGCCGCCCGTCAGGCCCGGCTGGTGCAGGGCTTCGGCCTGCCGGAGTACGATGCCGGGCAAATCGTGGCCAACAAGGCCATGGCCGACTACTTTGATGCGGCAGTGGCTACCGCTAAGGATGCCAAGGGAGTGGCCAACTGGCTGCTAGGGGACGTGTCCGCCTACCTGAACAGCGAGAACATAGGCATAGAGGCCTTCAAGGTGACCCCGGGGCATCTGGCAGAACTGGTGAACCTGATCAAGGACGGGGTGCTGTCCAGCAAGCTGGCCAAGAAGGTGTTCAGCGAGCTGCTGAAGGAGGACGCCTCGCCTAAGGCCATAGTGGAAAGGCTGGGCCTGCAACAGGTGAGCGATGAAGGTGCCATAGCCGCCCTGGTTGAGGAGGTCATGGCCGCCAACCCCCAGTCTGTAGCCGACTATCGGGCAGGCAAGGACAAGGCCATCGGCTTCCTGGTGGGCCAGGTGATGAAGAAGTCCAGGGGCAAGGCCAACCCAGGCCTGGTGCAGAAACTCTTGAAGGAAAGGCTGTAAGAGGGCCCGGCCGGCCCGGAGCTAGACAGCTTGTGCAAAAAAAGTGCCGCCCGTCTAAGACCGGCGGCACTTTTCTCTTGCCTGACAGGGGTGGCAGGCCCCTTCCAGCCGAGGCTAGCCCCAGAGCAGGTAGGCCAGGCCCAGCAGCAGGGGCTGGTGAACCAGGTAGACCAGCAGGCTGTGACGGCCTAGGAAGGTGAGGGGGGCCAGGTCCAGCCAAGCGGCCCAGCCAGGCCGTCCAGGGGAGGAGCTGGCCTGGTAGGCGAAATAACCCAGGTAGTAGGTGAAGATGTTAGGCAGCAGGGGCACGTAGTCAGCAGAGCTGAAGCCAGGGCTGTGGAAGCCGAGTACTGCCCAGCAGTCTTGGTAGAGGAAGGCTGGCCACTGCCACAGCCGCCAGCCGCCTAGGGCGGCCCAGCCCCCGTCCAGGCTGCCGGTGAGCTGGTAGCCTAGCAGGCAGAGGAGCAGGCCGGCAAGGGGCGGCAGCCGCCGTAAGAAGGGAGCCAAGGCCAGGGTGAGGAGGGGGGCCAGGCCTAAGAAGGTCAGCACCCCGTAGAGGATGAGCTGCTCCGGCAGAAAGAAGTAGGTGGCGGCGCTGATCACCGCCCCCCAGAGGCAGAGCTGCAGTCCGCCCTGCCAACGGCGGGAACCCAGGGAGAAGCAGAAGCCGGAGAGGAAGAAGAAGAGGCCGGCCCCCAGCCGCTGCCAGAGGCTGACCGCTGCCAGGGCGGGCCAGCCAGGCTGGGCCCCGTAGAGGACGTAGTAGTCGTAGAGGCCGTGGTAGGCCGTCATGCTCAGCAGGGCCAGGCCCCGCAGGGCGTCCAGGCAGGGCCAGCGGCCCTGCCGTCCTAAGGGCCCTCCCCTT
>CAZXKQ010000047.1:0-4737 GCA_964641395.1 uncultured Phascolarctobacterium sp.
CAAAGTTGTGAAAATTTTTTCAAAATCTCCTTGACAAATGCCCAGAGAAAGACTACCATAAGGCGTAGAAGCAACAAAGCGGTTGTGGGGCCTCCGGCCCTAGCCCTTGTTGCTTTTTCTTTTTCCTGTATTGGGCAGGGGTTAAGCCGCTGGCCCTGGGGGTAGCAAAACTGTTAGGGAGGTATTGATCATGAACGTTCCAAAAACCTTTGGCAGCCTAGTCTTTAACGAAACTGTGATGAAGGACCGCCTGCCCACCGCCACCTACAAAGCCTTTAAAGCAGCTGTGCTGGAAGGCCGGCCCCTGGATCTGCCCATCGCCAATATCATCGCCAACGCTATGAAGGACTGGGCCTTGGAGCATGGCTGCACCCACTTCACCCACTGGTTCCAGCCTATGACCGGCATTACCGCCGAAAAACACGAAAGCTTCATCACCCCTACCGCTGAGGGCCGGGTGATCATGGACTTCTCCGGCAAGGAGCTGATCCAAGGGGAGCCGGACGCCTCCAGCTTCCCCTCTGGCGGCCTGCGGGCCACCTTCGAGGCCAGAGGCTACACCGCCTGGGATCCCACCAGCTACGCCTTCGTCAAGGACGGCTGCCTCTGCGTGCCCACCGCCTTCTGCTCCTACACCGGCGACGTGCTGGACAAGAAGACCCCCCTCCTCCGCTCTATGAACGCCGTGAACCGGGCCGCCCTCCGGGTGCTGAAACTCTTCGGCATCGAAACCGCCCAGGTGACCAGCACCGTCGGCTCTGAGCAAGAGTACTTCCTGGTGGACAAGAAGATGTGGTCCAAGCGGAAGGACCTGGTCTACACCGGCCGCACCCTCTTCGGCGCCAAGTCCCCCCGGGGGCAGGAACTGGAAGACCACTACTTCGGCATGATCAAGCCCCGGGTGATGGCCTTCATGAAGGAGCTGGATGAGGAGCTGTGGAAGCTAGGGGTGCTGGCCAAGACGGAGCATAACGAAGTGGCCCCGGCCCAGCACGAGCTGGCCCCCATCTTCACCTCCACCAACGTAGCCAGCGACCACAACCAGCTGATGATGGAATTCATGAAGCGGATCGCCCAGCACCACGGCCTCATCTGCCTGCTCCACGAAAAACCCTTCGAAGGGGTTAACGGCAGCGGCAAGCACAACAACTGGTCCCTGGCCACTGCGGAAGGGATGAACCTGCTGGATCCCAGCAAGGAGCCCTACAAGAACCCCCGCTTCCTCGTCTTCCTGGCCGCCGTCCTCCAGGCGGTGGACAACCACCAGGATCTGCTGCGGGTCTCCGTAGCCAGCGCCGGCAACGACCACCGTCTAGGGGCCAACGAGGCGCCCCCTGCCATCGTCTCCATCTTCCTGGGCACCGACCTGACCAACGTGCTGGAGGCCATAGCCGCCGGCAAGCCCTATGAGTCTGTAGCCGCAGAGAAGATGCTGCTCAGCGAGGCCACCATCCCCGCCCTCACCAAGGACAACACGGACCGGAACAGGACCTCCCCCTTCGCCTTCACCGGCAACAAGTTCGAGTTCCGCATGCCCGGCTCCACCTTCTCCATCGCCGGCCCCAACATCGTCCTCAACACCATCGTGGCCGAGGCCCTGGACGAGATCGCCGACAAGCTGGAAGGGGCCGACCAGTTGGAGAGCGCCGTCTACAGCCTGGTGAAGGACATCTACCTGGCCCACAAGCGGATCGTCTTCAACGGCAACGGTTACACCGATGAATGGGTGGCCGAGGCAGAGAAGCGGGGCCTGTTGAACCTGAAGTCCACCCCCGCCGCCCTGCCCTACCTGGCCAGCGCCAAGAACAAGGCCCTCTTCGCCAAGTACAACATCTTCTCCAGCATCGAGCTGGAGTCCCGGGAAGAGATCCTGCTGGAGAACTACAGCACCGTGCTGAGCATCGAAGCCCGCACCATGCTGGAGATGCTCCACAAGGACATCCTCCCCGCCTTGGTGGCCTACGGCCTGGATCTGAGCAAGGCCGCCAACGACAAAAAGAAGGCCGGCATGAAGCCGGGCCTGGAAGTAGCCCTAGGCGACCGTCTCTCCGCCATGAGCGTGGCCATCTACGCCAAGAGCGAGGCCCTGGCCGCCGCCATCAAGGAGACGGAGGCCGTGGAGCCCAGCCTGGCCAAGGCGGTAGCCTACCATGACAAGGTGCTGGCCGCTATGGAGGCCCTCCGGGCCGAGGTGGATCCGGCAGAAGAGCTCTTAGGGGAGAAATACCTACCCTATCCCACCTATGGGGAACTGCTCTTCGGCGTCAACGATTAAACAGAACCGCCGTCTGACTGGCAGGTACACAAAGAGGTGTACCCCTTCCCGGGGTACGCCTCTTTTTTAGAGAGAAGGACCTGTGGCCTGCCGCCTCTCTGTTTGAACTTCTTTGCTTTCTTTTCTAGTTTGGCGTGCAGGATTGTGAGGGTTTGTGAAGTGGGCAAATACGTCGCAGCTGATACTATCTGGGTGTTGATCGGCGCCTTCCTGGTCTTTTCCATGCAGCCGGGCTTCGCCATGGTGGAAACCGGCTTCACCCGGGCCAAGAACGCCGGCAACATCGTCATGAAGAACGTGATGGACATCTCCCTAGGCTCCATCGCCTTCTGGCTCTTGGGCTTCGGCCTGATGTTCGGCGAGAACCTAGGCGGCCTCATCGGCAAGCCAGACTTCTTCATCACCGGCGACTACGGGGCCAGCTACCCTTCCACTGCCTACGTCATCTTTCAAACCATGTTCTGTGCCACTAGCGCCACCATCGTCAGCGGCGCCATGGCCGAGCGGACCAACTTCCTGGTCTACTGCATTTATTCTGTCTTGATTTCTACCATCGTCTATCCCATCTCCGGCCACTGGATCTGGGGCGGCGGCTGGCTGGCAGAGCTAGGCTTCCACGATTTCGCCGGCTCCACCGCCGTCCACATGGTAGGCGGGGTGGCCTCCCTGGTAGGGGCTTGGATGATAGGGCCCCGCATCGGCAAGTACAACGATGACGGCACTGTCAACGCCATACCCGGCCACAGCATCCCCCTGGGAGCCCTAGGCGTCTTCCTCCTCTGGTTCGGTTGGTTCGGCTTCAACGGCGCTTCCACCGTCTGCGCCTCCGGCGACGATGTGCTCACCAGCATGGGCGCCATCTTCATTACTACCAACCTGGCCGCCTGCGCCGGCTCCACCGCCACCATGATTTACACCTGGCTCCGCTACGGCAAGCCGGATGTGTCCATGACCCTCAACGGGGTGCTGGCCGGCCTGGTAGGCATCACCGCCGGCTGTGACCTGGTGTCCCCTGCCTCGGCCGTCCTCATCGGCCTCATCTGCGGCGTCATGGTGGTAGTAGCGGTGGAGTTTTTCGACCAACGGCTGAAGATTGACGATCCGGTAGGCGCCATCTCCGTCCACGGGGTCTGCGGCGCCCTGGGCACCCTCCTCACCGGCCTCTTTGCCAAAGAAAACGGCCTGCTGACCACGGGCCAGGGCAGCTTCTTCCTCACCCAGTGCCTGGGGGTGATCTGCGTAGGCCTCTACGCCGCCGTAGCCATGTACCTCATCTTCAAGGCCCTGGACAAGCTCTTCGGCCTGCGGGTGAAGGAGGCCGAGGAGGTAAGGGGTCTGGACATGGAGGAGCACGGTTTAATCAGCTCCTATGCGGACTTTATCTCCACTGACAACCCGGCCGTAACCACCACCTATGTGGCCCCTGCCGCCCCGGTGGCGGTACCGGTGGCCGGCCACAAGCTGACCAAGGTGGTCATCATCACCTCCCAGAACCGCTTCGAACTGCTGAAAGAGGCCATGGACAGATTGGGCATCACCGGCATGACCGTCACCAAGGTGCTGGGCTACGGCATCCAAAAGGGCGCCACCGAGCTGTACCGGGGTGCGGAAGTGGCCGCCCGGCTGCTGCCTAAGGTGAAGGTGGAACTGGTAGTGTCCCTCATCCCGGTAGAGACCATCGTCAACGTGGCCAAGCAGGTGCTGTACACCGGCAAGTACGGTGACGGCAAGATCTTCATCTACAATGTGGAAGACGTGGTGAAGATCCGCACCGGGGAAAGCGGCTTTGATGCACTGCAGGATAAGCCTCTCGAAGGCTAACCTATTATCTCTCCTCCTTCAAACAGCCAGGCGGGGAGGCGGCCGGGCCGCCTCCTACCGCCGGCTCCTCTAGCTTCTCCCTAATTACTCCCTATACAGCAAGGCCCCTGCGCCAGCCCAGTGCTGCCAGGGGTCTTGCCCTTTTTAGGTTCTTTATAAACATCATGCCCCCAGGCCGGCGGCCGAGGCGGCGGGCCCAGGGGCTTAGGGGTGCTCTAGCTACGAGCAGTTGTCAGTTAATGAAGATTTCTACCGACACCACCTCATCGTTATCCAGCACCAGGTGGCCGCTGCAGCCGTCTTCAAATTCTACAAAATACTCCACCCGGCCGTTCCCCTTGTCTTCCCTGAAGGATTCCACGTCGGGGGCAGTGCTGCCGCAGATAACCTCGTGCTGGTAGGCCACGTAGTCGATGTTTTTATCCCGCACAACCTGGGCTGCGCACAGGGGGGCTCCAGTCCCCCCAGGTCCTGCCGCTAGCAACAGCAGGGTAAGCAACGCTAACGCTGTCTTTCTCATGCTCACACCTCCCTTGTAATGATTCAACGACGAGTTGTAAAGGCCCTTCCCCTTATAAGCCTTGTTGAGAAAGCTCTCCCTTTTTTCCCTGACCCGGTCGGGCCTGTCCAAGGCTGCTGAG
>CAZXKQ010000048.1:0-4502 GCA_964641395.1 uncultured Phascolarctobacterium sp.
GCTGAGGGCGGCCTTTTTGCTGTGTTTTACAGAAGGATACTGTCTTGACAGAGGGGAAAAACTAGGTTAAAATAAAGTTGACTTTAGAATAACCTAGAAATAACCTGTAAGAGGAGCACCCCATGGCCTATATCACCAGAACCTTAGAGGGAAAATTCTTAAAAATGAGCCGCACTTTTAAAGTGGTCATGCTTACCGGAGCCAGGCAGGTAGGGAAGTCCACCATGCTGAAGCACCTGGCGGCTGGCACTAACCGCACCTATGTGAGCCTGGATGATGGCCAGGCGCGGCAGCTGGCTGCAGAGGAGCCACGGCTCTTTTTCCAACTTTACAAGCCGCCCCTGCTCATCGACGAGGTGCAGAAGGCCCCCCAGCTCATGGAAGAAATTAAGCTCCTCTGCGATGCTAGCGAGGAGCGGGGTCTTTTTTGGCTCACCGGATCCCAGAGCAAGAAACTGCTCCAACAAGCTGGTGACTCCTTAGCAGGCAGGCTCTGCCTCTTGCAGCTCCATTCCCTCTCTGCCAAAGAGGTGGCAGGCTGCCCAGACCAACTGCCTACGGATTATTCCCTGGCCGGCTGGTTGCAGCGCAGCCGCATCCTTCCCCCTGCCGATGTTTTAGAGGTTTACAACCGCATCTGGGAGGGGGGCATGCCCCAACTGCTAGGCCTGGATGCTGAACAAAGGCGGGAATACTGGTCTTCCTACATCGAAACCTACCTTATGCGGGACGCGGTGGAAGACAACGGCATTCACAATACAGAGGGCTTCCGGCGCTTCTTGCGGGGCTGTGCCGCCTTCAACGGCCAGCTGCTTAATTACGCAGACCTGGCAGCCGCGGCAGGAGTGTCAGGGGTTACGGCCAAGGAGTGGCTGCGGGCGCTCCAGTCCATGGGGCTGGTCTTCCTGTTGGAGCCCTTTTACACTAACCAGTTGAAGCGCTTAGTGAAAAGGCCCAAGCTGTACTTTTGCGACAGCGGCCTCTGTGCCTACCTCTCTTCCTGGACCAGCCGGGATACCCTCCTGTACGGCGCCGCTGCCGGGCCTTATCTGGAGAGTTATGTGGTAGGAGAGATGCTGCGGAACGCATGCTACGGCCGGGAGAGGCTCACTCTCAGCTTTTATCGGGACACGAACCAAAGGGAGATAGACCTGCTAGTAGAGAGGGAGGGCCTCCTCCACCCCTTTGAGATCAAGAAGGGGGCGGCTTCCGCTAGGAGGGCTGTCAGGGCCTTTGCCCACCTGCCCCAGGGGCCTGAAGGGCTGGGGCCGGGAGGGGTCATCTGCCTGACGGAGCGGCCCTTCCCCCTGGATGCCCGCAACAGCCTCATCCCGGTACACCTGCTCTAAGGCGTCCCCACCCTTTTCAGCACCTTGAAGCTGTTCAGGCTGTAGAGGGCCTGGGGCAGGAGGCGGCCGTAGTCGGCCACGGGGAAGAGGAAGAGGGCCTGGTAGGTCTTCCCCTGATAGGGGGCCTGGGCCTCTAAGAGCAGCCTGTCCCCATGGTAATTCTGCTGGTAGCTGAGGCGGCAGAACCAGGTGAGGAAGCTGCTGTGCCACCAAGAGCTGAGGAGGCGGCCGTCCTCAGGGACGGGGAGGGGGGTGATGCTGCTGAAGGCCTGGCTGTCCCCTGGATCTAGGCAGGTGAAGGCCAGCAGCTGCTGCTCGGACTGGCAGCGCAGCAGCATAGTGCCGCTGTACTGGTCGCTGTCCGGCAGGTAGCCGAGGGGGTCGCTGCCAAAGTCCCGGCTGAGGAGCACCTGGTAGCCGGCCTTAGAGCGATAGAGGCTGAAGGCCTGCTGCTGGGGCGGCACCATGTAGTTGATGCTGGCCGGGGGCCTGGGCAGCAGGGGGGCCCTGGGAGCAGCGGCCGCCGTCCAGGGCAGGGTGCACAGCAGCAGGCAGAGGAGGATGAAAGAGGGCATGGTGGCAGAACCTTTCCTGGACCGAGGCAGGCAGGCTAAAAGTTGGCGCAGGCGGCGGCGATGGCTGCCTCATCTACCCGCATAGCCGCAATAGTCTTCTCGATGAGCTGGTCCAGGCTCCAGCCTAGGTCCTCGGCGCCCTTGCTGATTACGTCCCGCTTGCAGCCGGCGGCGAATTTCTTATCTTTGAACTTCTTCTTCACCGATTTCAGTTCCAAGTCCTGCACGCTCTTAGAGGGCCGCATAATGGCTACGGCGCCGATGAGGCCGCTCAGCTCGTCTACGGCGAAGAGGATCTTCTCCATGGTGTGGAGGGGCGGCACGTCGTCCTGGCAGATGCCGTAGCCGTGGCTGGTGACGGATCTGATCAGCCTTTCGTCTACCCCGTGGCTGGCTAGGAGTTCCCGGCACTTGTGGCAGTGCTCCTGGGGATAGAGCTCAAAGTCGATGTCGTGCAACAGGCCCACCAGGGCCCAGTAATCTGCTTCCTCCCCATAGCCCTCGCTGAGGGCCAGCTGGCGCATCAGTCCTTCCACCGTCAGGGCGTGGCGGAGATGGAAGGGCTCCTTGTTGTAACGGGTGAGCAGGGCCCACGCTTCTTCTCTAGTGGGTAGCATATTTCTTCCTCCTTGTGTGTGCATCAGGGGGCTGTCCTTGGGGCAGCCTGTTCGTGCTTGGGCAACGTGGCGCTAGGCCGGCCGGGCAGGCCCTTAAGAGCGGGGCTCCTGCTGGCCGGCAGGGGGCACCTCTTCCACCAGGTCAGCCAGGGTGGTGTTGTCCACCACCTGGTCGATGGCGGCCTGGAGGCGGCGGTAGAGGCCGATGGTGAGGCAGGAGTCCACCTTGTCACAGGGAAAGGCGGTATCCAGGCACTGGACAGGGGAGAGGCTGCCTTCAGCCAGGCGCAGGATCTGGCCTACGGTGATGGCGGCCTTGTCCCGGGCCAGCCGGTAGCCTCCCTGGGCCCCCCGGGCGCTCTGCAGCAGCTGGGCCTTGCTCAGCAGGGGGATGATCTGTTCCAGGTACTTTTCGGATATACCCTGCCGCTGGGCCACCGCCTTCAAGGAGACGTACTTGTCCCCCGGTTGGCGGGCCAGGTCCAGCATCAGGTGCAGGGCGTAGCGCCCCTTGGTGGAGATACGCATGGTTTGATCAGCCTTTCTCTAGTAGCTAACTTATATCATACCACAATACTGGGCTGGGTGCTTGCCCAATGAGGAAAATTTTCCTGCAAGAGGGGCCTGTTTATGTTAAAATAGTGTCATCAGCTCTGGCAAGGAGGCCTGCCGTCATGGCGCAGACAGACTTAGACAAGACCTTTAAGCATTATTTGGATCTCTTCCTCCAGGACAAGGAACTGGCCAAGATATTGAACCGAGTCACCTTTCAAGAACTATTCAATCCCGCCTTTCTCCAGGCCCACAGCAAGTTTACTTCCATGGATGACATCATCTGGCGCAGCGGCTTCGGCATCGTCAACCTCCTAGAGGTGGAAAACGTCAACCAGGAAAAGTGGAATGCCTATATAGCGAAGAACAGCCCCTACGCCACCTGGCACCAGCTGGGCAAGGCGGCGATGATAGACTGGATGGAGAAGGTCTTAGCCCAGCGTAAGCAGCAGGGTTAGGGACTATGGCCATTATCCTCCACGCCTTGAACGGCGTCCTCATCGTAGTGCTGATGATCGCCTGCGGCTTCTACCTGGAGCGGCGGGGCTGGTTCAGCGAGGACGGCATCACCCTCCTCTCCCGCTTAGTGAACCAGCTCTGCCTGCCCACCTACATGGTGGCCAACCTGTTGCGGAACTTCAGCCACGACCAGCTCTTGAGCATGGGCAGGGGGGTGGCGCTGCCCTTCCTCTCCATGCTGGCCGGCTACTTTATCAGTAAGGGCATAGCCCGCCTAGCCAGGATACCCGAGGCCAGGCGGGGCATCTTCGTCACCTGCCTGTCCTTTTCCAACGTCATCTTCATCGGCCTGCCCCTGGGGCTGGCCCTGTTCGGCGAGGCAGGGGTGCCCTACATCATGCTCTACTACATGGCCAACACCACCCTCTTCTGGACTTTGGGGGTGCACGAGTTGGCCTCCTCTGCCGGCACCCAGGTGCCCCTTTTTAGTAAGCAGAGCCTGCGCCAGCTGCTGTCGGCCCCCCTGTTAGGCTTTTTGCTGGGGGTCAGCATGGTGCTCTTGGGAGTGAGCCTGCCGGGGCCGGTGCTGCAGGCCTGCGCCTACATGGGCAGCTGCACCTCTCCCCTGGCCATGCTCTTCATCGGCATCGCCATGAGCAAGGCAGGCTGGCGGGAGATCAAGGTGGATTGGCAGTTGGTGTTGGCCATGCTGGGCCGCTTCCTGGTCTGTCCCCTGATCCTCATGGCCATGCTGCCCCATTTCAACCTGGAGCCCTTGATGGGGCAGGTGTTCTTGATCCTGGCCGCCATGCCCACCATGGCCAACACCTCCATCGTCACCAAGTACTACGGCGGGGACTACCAGTATGCGGCCATGCTGACGGTGGTCAGCACCCTCTTGGCCGCAGGAGTGATACCCTTCTACATGTGGCTGTCCCACTAGGGGGGCC
>CAZXKQ010000049.1:0-4184 GCA_964641395.1 uncultured Phascolarctobacterium sp.
TGGGGGAGGTGCGGCTGTACAGGGCGGCCTTCGGCTTCCCCAAGCGGGGGGAGGGGGACTTCCGCTACGACAAGGCCCTGGGGGGCGGCGCCCTGCTGGACTGCGGCGGCTACCCCCTGCGCCTGGCCCTGGAGCTTCTGGGCGAGGGCGCCCGGGTGACCCAGGCCCGGCTCTGCCAGCCCCCAGGCTATCAGGTGGATCTTTACGGCAGCGCCGTGCTGGAGAATGCCGCCGGCGGCTGCGCCCAGCTGGCCTTCGGCATGGACAACAGTTACAAGTGCGAACTGGAGGTGTGGGGCAGCAAGGGGACGCTGCTGGCGCCCCGCATCTTCACCGCCCCCGCCGGCTTCGCCCCCCAGCTACTGCTCCAGAAGGGCGGCGAGGGGCGGACCCTGCGCCTGGAGCCGGACGACAGCTTTTTCAAGTCCATCGAGGCCTTTGCCCGGGCTCTTGACAGCCCGTCCCTGCGCCGGCAAGTCAGCGCTGAGATTTTACGCCAAATGCAGCAGATAGATAAAATTAACGGAGGTAGCTTATGAGCACGAAGACAGACAGCCTCATACCCATCACCCGGCCCTATATGCCGGCCCAGGAGGCCTTCATGGCCTTTGCCCAGAGCCTGTGGGACACCCGCTGGCTCACCCACGGCGGCCCGCTGGTAAGGGAGCTGCAGCACAGGCTGTGCGAAACCTTGGCCGTTCCCTATGTGACGGTCTTCTCCAACGGGCACATGGCCCTGGACTGCGCCTTCAAGGCCCTGGGCCTGAGGGACGGGGAGGCCATCACCACCCCCTTCACCTACATCTCCACGGTCAACGCCTGCGCCATGAACGGGTTGAAGCCGGTCTTTTGCGACATCAAGCCCAGCGACTGCACCATGGACGAGGCCAAGATAGAGGCGCTGATCACGGAGAAGACCAAGGTTATCGTGCCGGTCCATGTGTACGGCTTCCCCTGCAACCACCAGGCTATCCAGCGCATTGCGGACAAGCACGGCCTGAAGGTGGTCTATGACGCCGCCCACGCCTTCGGGGTTAAGGTGAAGGGGGTCGGCATCGGCAACCTGGGGGATGCGGCCATGTTCTCCTTCCACGCCACCAAGGTCTTCCACACGGTGGAAGGAGGGGCGGTGGCCTACAAGGACGCCTCCTTGGCGGCACCCCTTGATGAAGCCAAGAATTTCGGCATGGTTTCTGCCGAAGAGGCGGAGAGCATCAGCTTCAATGCCAAAATGACCGAGCTCCACGCTGCGATGGGGTTGGCGAATTTGCAAATCCTTCAGGAGCAGATCCAAAAGCGGCGGCAATTGATTGAGGGCTACCTAGACAGGTTGGCCCAGGTGGAGGAGCTAGAGTTATATCGCTGGGATGACCCTGATGTCAGCTACAACTACGCCTACTTCCCCCTCTGCGTGAAGCCCGGCGCCAAGGTGGACCGGGATGGGCTGGCCCAGGTGTTGCAAGACCGGTACCAGGTCCAGACCAGAAAATACTTCCATCCCCTGGTGAGCCGCTACCACAGTTACCAAAGATATGTGCCTAGCGGCGCTACGCCGGTGGCGCAGGATATTTCGAGGAGGGTGCTGACGCTGCCCCTGTTCGTAGACTTGACGCTGGAGCAGGTAGATTATATCTGTGCCGCCATCCGAACCATCTTTGCCAGTTGAGAGGTGTTGTGAGTGACCCCTGTGAAGAAGTTATTTTCTATAATCATCCCCGTCTACAAAAGCGAGCTGAACCTGCCTGTTACGGTTCCCTATATCGTGGAACAGAGCCCCAAGCTCTTCCCCAACTATAGGGTGGAACTGATACTGGTCAACGACGGTTCTCCAGATAATTCCTGGGAGCTGATGAAGGGCTTCCAGGAGCGCTATCCTGAGACAGTCCACGTTGCAAGCCTGGTGCACAACTTTGGCCAGGTGATGGCCATCCGCTGCGGCATCAGCATGGCCCAGGGGGATGTGATAGGGGTAATTTCCGCGGATTTGCAGGATCCTTTCCACCTCTTTGTGGACATGCTGGCAGCCCTGGAGGAAGGCTACGAGTTGGTGTGCGGCGTCAGGGGCGGCAGGCAGGAGCACGGCCTCAACGCCGTGTTTTCCAAGGTCACCCACAAGCTGATCCACTCCTTCATAACCACGGAGTATCCAGTGGGCGGGTTCGACTTCTTCGCCTTCAACAAGACGGTGGCCCAAAGGATCAGCCACATCCAGGAGAAGAACGGCTCCTTCCAGCTATTGTTCCTGTGGGTCAGCAAGTCAGTGAAGTTTATCCCCTATGTACGGCAGGAGCGGACCCTAGGGAAGTCTAGCTGGACCTTTCCTAAGAAGGTCACCTATTTTATCGACACCTTCGTAACTAACACCTACCTGCCCTTAAGGGTTATGTCGGTGACCGGCCTGCTCTTCGCCCTCATCGCCTTCTTAGGCGTGGC
Organism: uncultured Phascolarctobacterium sp.; assembly: GCA_964641395.1. Classification (GTDB taxonomy): domain Bacteria; phylum Bacillota; class Negativicutes; order Acidaminococcales; family Acidaminococcaceae; genus CANQBR01. The sequence goes on from CAZXKQ010000049.1 coordinate 2,434, forward strand.
CTATATCGTTATTATCACCATCGCCTTCGGACGCGGCGTACCTGGTTGGTCGAGCCTTGCCCTGCTAATCACCTTCTTTGCCGGCCTGATCCTGGCAGCCTTGGGCATTATCGGAGAGTACCTGTGGCGCATCTATGATGCGGTCAATGGACGGCCCCTCTATATTGTGCGCAAGAAGTAAGGCGTCAAAGATGATGGCAAGAAGGCGGGGCGCTGGCAGGGCCGGCTAGGGCCGGGCTTGCTAAAGCGTTGTTCGTTGTTCATTCTACGTATTTGATCCAGTCGTTTAGCTTACTTGGCTGAGCAGAGTTCCTAGGAAATGGGGGAGAAAGTATGAAGCAGTATCGTTATCTCTTCGTGGGGAATCGTTTTTATGTGTTGCAGCAAATGCTGGAGTTGGGGCTGAACCTGGTCAGTGTGATCGCCACCAAAGGCTCATATCTGGAAAAGGAATTGGTTGCAAGGAATATACCCCATATCACCGTAGCGAGGAAACAGGAATTATTACAGATCCTGGAAGATACCGTGTTTGATGTGCTGGTCTCCAATGGCTGCCCGTATATTTTGCCGGTGAGCAAATTGCGGAAGGGGGAGGAGCTTTTTATCAATATCCATCCTTCCCTACTGCCTGATTTAAAGGGCCTCAATCCAGTCAACGGCGCCGTTTTATTCAATAGGAGGCATGGGGTAACCTGCCATATGATGGATGATGGCATCGATACGGGAGAGAGCATAGCCCAGATAGAAATCCCCCAGGCGGCAACCCTCCCGCTGGAGTTGTTGTATCAGCTCACCTTCAGGGCGGAGGGAGAGGCGTTCTTAGCCGCCTATAAGCGGGAATTTAAGGTTGATAAGCTTCTCAACCAAAGGAGGCAGGCAGAGGTAGCAGAGCCCCTCTACTACACCCGCAAGCCGGAGGACTTGTTCTTAAAAGCAAACGACCCAATGGAAGTGAATATGCGTAGGGTGCGGGCCTTTCAATTGGAAGGGCAGTATGCCCGCTTTATCAGAAAGGACCGTGAATATGTGGTATACCACTGCGATCTTATAAAAAATGACTACCTGTGCAAATACGACGCGCCCACCGGCCATATTGCCATGCTTTTCTTGCAGTATGTGTTGACGAAGGAAGAGGGCTGCTACTGCCTGTGGCACTTAGACCATACAGATGGATTGAGAGAGGGAGAACCTCTGTTGTTATAGCCGGATAGAACATGGAAAGAAGTACGAGTGAGAGAATAAAGGGCCTTTTGCAGAACAGCTTCGTCCGGTTTTTAATTGCAGGGGGAGTTAATGCCGCCTTCAGCTATGGCTGCTTCGTAGTGCTCATGCTGATACTGCAGAACAAAGAACTCTCTGTAACACTGAATCTAATTATAGCGATTTACTTTAACTACAATACCTCTCGCAGATTCGTGTTTCATTCCCCCAGTAAGGCGGGTAAGGTTTTCAAGTTTTATTTGGTCTATTTCCTCACCTACCCCCTGAACCTGCTCCACCTGTACATCACAGTGGATCTGTGGCAGTGGAATGTGTATTTTTCCCAGTTCCTGACCTTACTATATCTACCCCTTTTAAGCTATCTTCTACAGAAGTATCTCGTGTTCAGAGATTAGAGAAGCTGGAGACGAGGCGGGCAGGCTTGGGCTGCCCAAAGGACAAGGGAGGCGACCATATGAAGGGTATCATACTGGCAGGAGGCAGCGGCTCCCGGCTCTACCCCCTGACCAAGGCGGTGAGCAAGCAGGAGC
>CAZXKQ010000050.1:0-4128 GCA_964641395.1 uncultured Phascolarctobacterium sp.
GTGCCTTCGGTTTTTTATATTATTGCCGATTGTTAAAAAGTATGCTACAATAGTGGTGTGGCGGTCTTACGAATTCCCGCCGCGACCCCTTTCTGGCAAAGACACCCACACCACCATGGGCGCCTTTCTTTTTTGGGGTTTTAAAGAATTTGTAAGTTAGGGAGGAGTATTTATGCAAAAAGACCTGTTGACTTCCATTCAAGCCAAGACCCAGGCTCTGCTGGCAGCACACAGCTGCAGCAAAGAAGCCCGGGCTGCGGCAGAGACCTGGCTGGCCGCCCTGGGCAGCGGTAAGGAGGACGCCTCTACGGCCGCCTATGTAGCCGCACTGCGGGAAGTGATCATGCCCATCGACGGCCTGCTGGCCTTCGCCGCTTCCCCCACAGCGGCAGAACTTTTCGGCAAGGAAAAAGCCGCAGCTATTTTGCAACACGCCCAAGAGCTGAAAGCCAAGGGTGCCGCCTACTGCGACTGCCCTGCCTGCACCGCTGTAAAAGCCATTTTAGACCTCGTAGGCTAAGGAGATTATCATGAGCGCAAAAAAAGGTAAAAAAATTAGTTTAGCTATACAGATCCTCATCGCCATGGTAGTGGGCCTGGCCTTCGGCTTCGTGCTGAAGGGGCAGTATGCCTATTGGACCCCGGTTACCAACACTTTGGGCACCATCTTCATCCGCCTCTTGAAGGTGACTATCCTGCCCTTGATCATCTGCTCCATCATCGGCGGCATTGCCAGCATCGCCAACTTGAAGCAGCTGAAAAAGATCGGCCTCAACTTCATCGTCTACTGGCTCCTCGCCTCCTTCTTGGCGGCAGTGAGCGGTCTGGTGTGGTCCTACATCATCCAGCCTGGCGTAGGAGTCAACCTGCAAGAGGCCTCCAAGGCCTTCAGCACTGAGGGCGTAAGCGTGCTGAACGCGGTGATCAACTACATACCAGAAAATGTGTTTGGCTCCATGGCCAATTTCTCCATCATCCAGGTCATCGTCTTCGTGGTTATCGCCGGCATAGGCATTGCCACCCTGCCTGCAGACAGCAAGGCTAAAGAATTTTTGACCAACCTCTTCTCTGCCGGCAATGATTTGATGATCCGCATCGTAGAGATGGTTATGTATCTGGCTCCTGTAGGCGTCTTCTGCCTCATGGCGGAGGTCAGCGGCACCCTGGGGGCTGAGGTCCTGGGAGCCCTGGGCAAGATGCTGCTCACCCAGTACGTGGCTTACGCCACCCTGGTTTTCGTAGTCTTCCCCCTGGTCTTGGTGCTGATTGCCAAGGTCAACCCCCTTCAGCACTATAAAAACGTCTTCCCGGCCATGATCCTGGCCTTCTCTTCCTGCTCCTCTTCTGCCACCCTGCCCCTCACTATGAAGTGCGCTAAGGAGCGGTGCGGCGTCCCCGAGACCACCGTGGGCCTGATCGCCCCGCCGGCAGCAACCATCAACATGCAGGCCTGCTGTGCGGAAATGGCTATTTATGCGGTGTTCGCGGCCCAGCTTTTCGGCAGGAGCTACGGTATTGGTGAATTGGCCCTCATCATCTTCTTAGGCATAGTGATGGCCGCAGGCGTAGCCGGCGTACCCGGCGGCGGCATCATGATGTGTGCCATTATGATGGAAACCATGGGGCTGCCCCTCACTATCGTGCCCTGGGTTGCCGGCATCTACCGCCTTATTGACATGCCCAACACCATGTTGAACGTCACCGGCGATACGGTGGGCATGGTGACTGTGTCCGCCATGATCGGCGATCTGGATAGGGACGTGTTCAATGCTGACAGCAAGCCGGAAGAAGAATAGGATAGGCTCGCAAAGTAAAAACCAGTTTAAAAAGGGGAAAGCATCATTATGAAAATAGCTTTTTCCTCTGCTGCCAAGGGCGTGGTGGGGATCAGCGGTCACGCAGGAGTGGGCCACGTCCACAGCCATTCCGGCTTCGTCCAGGATGATTCCGCCGGTCTGGCAGTGGCAGTATCCATCCTCAAGGAGGCCCTGCCCCTGTCCACCACCATCGATAGCGTGGCAGTGTCTCTGGCAGAAAACAAACTCACCGTCTATACGGAGGCGGGAGGGGTGGCTACCGCCTCTCCCCGCCAACCCTTCACTCCCGCAGAGAAGGAACTGCTGGAGAGCCGGGCCCCCGGTCTCGATGCAGCCTACTGCCAAAACGTGGCAGTGCAATGCTGCGGCCGCCTCTACGGCCAGGGAGTGAGCGAAACGGCCGCCTGCTTGGAAGGTGCTGCCGCCTTAGCTGTACTGGACGGCTTCTATCAGGCCGCGCCCCAGCACTTCCACCTCTCTCCCCCCGCCCCGGCCCCCTATCTGGACAGGGCCCTTACTACCGTCCTTGATATAGACGGACTGCCTGTAGCCCTGCAGCTCCTGGTGAATTTCACCGCCGGAGGCCTAGGCCCGGCTGAAGACTATGAGGGCAACTACTGCGCCTCTTTTAAGCAGCCGGTAATGGAGGCAGTGGGCTTGGACAAGATCCCTACGGTAGTGCTGGAGAGCAAGGCCTACATCCCTTCCCTAGCCCCCGGCCTAGAGGAAAACACCCTCCTGTTGCGGGCCCAAAGGGGAGTAGACCGGGTGGATCTGGCCCAGTGCCTGCAGGAGGCGGCCGCTGAGCTGCAACTGCCCTGCCTGGTGCGGCAAGACCTGATGCCTCTCACCCCCGGCGCCCTGCGAGAGGCCACTGCCGCCTTGGCGGCCAAGGTGCAGGCCGTGGCCGCCAAACTGGCCCAGGCGGATACCAGCGCTGAAAAGGTGGCCTTGGTAGCAGAACTGGCCACCCTGGTGCGGGAAGAGGCCGGCGGCATCAGCTTCATGAGCAACTCCCTCCACGACCAGGTGCGGGGTGCGGGACTGGTAGCCGGCAGCGGTTGCGTTCTTTCCCTCCTCTGCTGCCAAGCCTACAAGGACTATTACCAGATCCCCCTGACTACGGTGGCAAACGTGGCCGCCTACAAGGCTGTGACCTTGCAAGGCCTGCTGACTTTTTACCGCCAGTGCCTGCTGCAAACAGCGGCCAAAGCTTAAGTGAGGCGACATTATGAAAAAGATCCTGCTTCTATCCACCGGAGGCACCATAGCCTCCACTGCCGGCGACAAGGGCCTCACCCCCACCCTAGGGGCTGCCGCCCTGCTGGAACTGTTGCCGGAGGCAGCCGCTATAGGCCAGCTCAGCTATGAAGAACTGCTGTCCATCGACAGCAGCAATATGCAGCCTGAGGATTGGCAGAGGATGGCCCGAGCCATTGCCGCGGCCCTGCCCCACTATGACGGCATAGTGCTGACCCATGGCACCGACACCATGGCCTACAGCGCCGCCGCCCTCTCCTTTATGCTGCGGCACCTGCAGAAGCCTGTGGTGCTGACTGGCTCCCAGTTGCCCCTTACGGCCGAGGGCAGCGATGGCAAAGATAACATCCTAGATGCCCTCAGGGTGGCAGCCAGCGGCTTGGCGGGGGTCTACATCGTCTTCGATCACAAAATCATCCGCGGCACCTGTGCCAAAAAGATCCACAGCCTAGACTTTTCCGCCTTTGCCAGCATCAACAGACCCCTAGCCGGGCGTATCGAGGAGGGCCGTGTGCTGTTGACCGCCTCCCCTGCCCCGGTCCAGGAGCAGGCCTTGGAGCTGGCAGAGGAGTTGGACACCAGGGTGTTGGTGGTGAAGCTGACTCCCGGCCTGGAACCTGCCCTCTTAGGAGCCGCAGCCGACTTAGGCTATAGGGCTGTGGTGCTGGAGGCCTTCGGCTTAGGCGGCCTCCCCTGTCAGGGTCGCTCCCTGCTGCAAAGCATCAGCGAGCTGCTCAAGCGAGGCATAACGGTGGTGGTGAGCACCCAGTGCCTCCACGGCGGCTGCGACATGGATGTCTACGATGTGGGAGTGGCTGCCCAAGAGGCTGGGGCCCTCTGCGGCGGGGATCTCACTATTGAGGCCCTCCTGACCAAGCTCATGTGGCTGCTCGGCCGCTACGACACCCCGGAAGAGGTGGCCAAGGGCTTCAGCCTTAACCTGGTAGGGGAATTAGACAGTTGAAAACGGCCTAGCCGGACTGCCCCAAGAGGCTGTCGCCCTAACTTAGTGCGGCAGCCCTTTCTATTTCTCATTGCCCCCTCTTCCCCT
>CAZXKQ010000051.1:0-3927 GCA_964641395.1 uncultured Phascolarctobacterium sp.
GAAATTTCACAGCTTCGCTTAGCCTCCAAGTCCCCAAAAGGTGCTATAATTGGAGGAAAAAGGCGGCTTCGCCCTCAGCTAGGAGGCCTCGTATGAAAAAATTAGCACCCCTCTTCCTCCTCACCTTCCTCTGCGCCCAGAGCCTGCCGGTCCAGGCGGAGAACAGGGATAATTTTTACTGGCTGGGCCAGATCAACAAGGCCAGCATCGTCATCAACACCCAGCAGGGGCTGCTGACCCCGGAGCAGGGCAGGAGCTTCGCCGCCGGCCTGGCCAAGGTGCTTAAGGATGGGGAAGGCCTAGGAGCCCCCCGTCCCAGCCTGGTGATAACCTTTGAGCCCCTCCTGATCCAGGCGGCAGGGGCGGACATAACCCGCATCCACGCCGGCCGTTCCAGCCAGGACATGCTCACCACCTGCAGCCTGGTGCGGCAGCGGGAGGCAGCCCTGGAACTGCTGGCGGCCCTGAACCAGGTGCGCCTCTCCCTGACAGACCTGGCTGAGCGCTACCAGGACATGGTGCTGCCTAATTACACCAACGGAGTGGCCGCCCAGCCTAACAGCTACGCCCACTACCTGCTGGCCTATGCCACTGCCTACGGCCGGGACGCAGAGCGGCTGAAGCAGTACTACGCCCGCCTCAACCGCTCCCCCATGGGAGCCACGGTGCTCAACGGCACCGGCTGGCCTCTGGACCGGGACAAGATGGCGGCCTACCTGGGCTTTGACGGCCTGGCCTACAACACCTACGATGCCGGCCAGATCTACCCCATGGAGGCGCCTATAGAGTTGGCGGGCCTCACCTCCGGCATCGCCATCCACACCAGCAGCTTCATAGAGGAGATCATGCAGCAGTACGCCCAGCCCCGGCCCTGGATCCTGCTCCAGGAGGGGGGCGGCAACACCTACGTGTCCAGCGCCATGCCCCAGAAACGCAACCCCGGCATCCTCAACCGCTGCCGGACTGACTGCTCCAGCCTCCTGGGGCTGGCGGCAGGGGAGAGCTACCGCAGCCACAACATCCCGGCAGGCATAGCGGACGGCCGCTTGGCCGGCGGGGATCCCCTGGCAGGGAAGACCACCCAGATGCTGAAGGACTTCGACCACATCCTCCACGCCCTGGATGTGCGGCCGGAGCGGGCCTTGGAAGAGCTGAACTTGGATTGGACCTGTTCCCAGGAAATAGCGGATCTCTTGATGCTGAAACACGATGTGCCCTTCCGCACCGGCCACCACTTCGCCTCTGAGGTGGTGAGCTACGCCCGGGCCCACAACATACCCCCCTCTGACTTCAGCTACCAGCTGGCCGGGCAGGTCTACGCCCAGCTGGCGGCAGCAGACAGCAGCCTGCCTCCCACCCTGCCCCTCAGCGAGGCGGAGTGGCGCAGCGCCCTGGATCCGGTGGCCATAGTCCGGCACAGGGCCGTCAAGGGCGGCCCCCAGCCCAAGGAGCTGCAGCTGATGCTGCGGCAAGAGCGGCAGGCGGCGGCAGCCGACCAGGCCTGGCAGAGGAGGGCGGCCCAGAAGCTGGCCCAGGCAGAGGAGGGGCTGAACCAGGACTTTGCCCGCCTGTTGGAGGGCTGAGGGCGGCCTAGCGGAGGCTGGACGCCGCCAGTGCTAGAGAAAGAAAGGATGTGTTGGGAGATGGAGGCGGTAACCATCGATTTTAACAAGAAGAGGGGCTTTATGTGCGATATGGACGGCGTAATCTACCACGGCAACCTAGTGCTGCCGGGGGTGAGCGACTTCGTCCGCTGGCTGCAGCGGGAGAAGAAGGAGTACCTCTTCTTGACCAATAACAGCGGCTACACCCCTATGGATCTGCGGCAGAAGCTGAGCCGCATGGGCCTGGACGTGCCGGTGGAGCATTTTTACACCAGCGCCCTGGCCACGGCGGCCTTCTTGAAGGAGCAGGCTCCCGGCTGCTCCGTCTACGCCATCGGGGAGGCAGGGCTGCTGAACGCCCTCTACGACGCCGGCCTGACCATGAACGATGTGAACCCGGACTACGTGGTCTTCGGCGAGGGCCGGGTCTACTCCCTGGACACCCTGACCAAGGCGGCCAACCTGGTGCTGGCCGGGGCCAAGCTCATCGGCACCAATCCGGACGTGTCCGGGCCGGTGGAAAACGGCATCATGCCCGGCTGTAAGGCCCTTATCGCCCCGGTAGAGCTGGCCACCGGCAAGCAGGCCTACTTCTGCGGCAAGCCCAATCCCCTGATGATGCGCACCGGCCTGCGGCTGCTGGACTGCCACTCCGCAGAAGCGGTGATGATAGGGGATAGGATGGATACCGATGTAATCTCCGGCCTGGAAAGCGGCATGAGCACGGTGCTGGTGCTCAGCGGCGTCACCACCAGGGAGGAGATCCAGACCTTTGCCTACCGGCCCACCCTGGTGCTGGAGGGAGTGGGGGCCATAGTGGGGCTGGCCGAGGCGAAGAAGGGCGGCCGGCACAGGGAGGAGTGAGCCCCTGCGGCAAGAAAAAGAACCTTAGCAGTCAGCAAACTGCTAAGGCTTTTTTCTTTGGCCCTATATCGGAGCGCTGTTTTTAAGCAAGGATGCTTAGGGCTGTCCGGCGGCCGCCAGCACCCCGGTGCCGTCAAAGGCGGGGATGAAGTCTGGGGAGGCGCAGGCGGCCTCTTCCTGGAGGAAGCCGTCTTCGATGGGGCTGGCCAGCAGGTAGGCTTCAGCCTCCTGGTATTCTGCAGGGCTGAGGCGGCGGTTGAGTTCCGGATAGGCGGCCGCCCTGCCCCAGGGCAGGTATTGGCGCATGAGGCTGAAGAGGACCTGGCCCTTCTTAAAGGTGGCGGCCACCCAGTCGATGATGCGCTTAGTGTCTTCCACGAAGCCGGGCATGATGAGGTGGCGGATCAGCACCCCCTTCTGCAGCAGCCCGTCCTGATCCAGCTGGTAGTCGCCCACCTGCCGGTACATGGCCTGGATGGCGGCGGTGGCGGTGGCGAAGTAGTAGGGGGCGTTGCTGTATTTTATCGCCGCCCTGTCGTCGTACCACTTAAGATCCGGCAGGTAGACGTCTATCTTCCCTCGCAGCTTGGCCAGGGTGTCCAGGGTCTCGTAACCGCTGCTGTTATAGATCACCGGCACCACTAGCGGCTGATCCAGGCTTTCCAGCACCGCCTGGACGAAGTGGGTGGGGGTTACCAGGTTGATGTTGTGGGCCCCCTGGCGGATCAGCTCCTGGTAGATCTGCCGCAGCCGGGGCACGTCTATCTCCAGGCCGAAGCCCTCCCCATAGCCGTTCTTGCTGCTGATGGCGTGGTTTTGGCAGAAGACGCAGTGGAGGTTGCAGCCGGCGAAGAAGACGGTGCCGCTGCCCCTGCTGCCGCTGATGCAGGGCTCCTCCCACTGGTGGAGGGCGGCCCGGGCCACGATGGGAGCCAGGCCGCAGCCGCAGCTGCCGAAGCAGCGCCCCTCCTCCCGGTCCGCCAAGGTCAGGGGCCTGTCCACTCCGCAGCGGTGGGGGCACACGTAGCAATAAGTCATAAGCCTTCCTCCTGCTCTTTCAGGCCCTACAGCCCTTACTCCCCCTATTGTACCACAGCCGGGGAGGGCGGGCGGATATTTTTTCTAGAGGCCTGATCCGTTAGGAGGCAGAGCAGGGCACAGGGGGCAGTTGGAGGCTGATCGTGCCTATCCTGGTGTTAAGATTCCGTCCACGGATGCCGTTCCGGCTGTCCCTCCTTTCAGTGGTTTTCTCATAAGGGGCGGCTTGTAACTCTCCAAGGCCCCGGTTAGCACCATTATATGGACACGACCTAGACGCTGCCACATCTCTAAACCTTCCCTGCGCAAAAAACAGTTCCAAGACCGCTAAAGTCTTGGAACTGCGGCATTTATATGCTCTCGAGATGGTTACGTCCTGCTAAAATTATTTAGATTGGGCGAAGAGCCAATCCCTGAACTC
>CAZXKQ010000052.1:0-2944 GCA_964641395.1 uncultured Phascolarctobacterium sp.
GCATACTGTATTTCTCCTATTTAATCGCTACGGTTTATTGCTTTCAGAGGCGGAGGGGTATATAATATACCTATCCTTTGTTTTTTACCTTCATTTTTACAAAAAGGAGAGAGGCTGATGAAAAGATTCTTTGCGCTCTTCATGGCCGGCATCTTAGCCCTAGCTATGCTGGTGGCCGGCTGTGGCGGCGGGTCAGACAAGAAGGCCGAGAAGGTCCTGCGGGTAGGCACCGAGCCCACCTTTGCCCCCTTTGAGTTCCAAAAGGAGGGCAGCCAGGAGTTTACTGGCTTCGACATGGATCTCATTCGGGCCATCGGGAAGCGGATGGGCTACCGGGTGGAGATCATGAACATGGGCTTTGACGCCCTTGTCCCAGCCCTAAACGCCGGGACCATCGATGTCGCCGTCTCCGGTATGACCATTACCGAGGAACGGAAGCAGACGATCACCTTCTCTGAGCCCTACTACACCTCCGGCCTGGTGGTGATGGTGAACCTGGACAATGAAGCCATCAAGGATATCAAGGACCTGGAGGGCAAGAAGATCGCCGTCCAGATCGGCACCACCGGCGAGATCAAGGCCCGCAGCGTGCCTAACGCCACGGTCAGCAGCTTTAACACCAACACGGAGGCTGCCATAGAGCTGAACAACCGGGGCGTAGACGCCGTCATCAACGACAGGCCGGTGCTGGGCTACTACCTGGCCCAGGGAGGGGCCAAGTTCGCCAAGACCGTAGGCGACGTCATGGAGGCTGAAGACTACGGCATAGCGGTGCGCAAGGGCAACGATGACCTGATCGCCGCCATCAACAAGGCCCTGGCCGAGCTGAAGGAGAACGGGGAGTACGACAAGCTCTACCAAACCTGGTTCGGCGAGGCTGCCAAGGCCCCTGAGACCAGCAGCCTGTCCATTATGGCCGGCGCCTTCCCCCTGCTGCTGCAGGGTGCCGCCATCACCATTGAGATCTCCGCCCTCAGCGTTTTCTTAGGCCTGCTGCTAGGCTGCTTCGTAGGCATAGCCCGCCTCTGCAACGTGCGGGTGCTGCGGGGACTGTCCAAGTTCTACGTAGACTTTATCAGGGGCACCCCCCTCTTGGTGCAGATCTTCTTGGTATACTTCGCCCTGCCCAGCCTTATCGGCCAGCGGGTGGATCCCTTCCTGGCGGCCATCTCCGCCTGCTCCATCAACAGCGGCGCCTACGTGGCGGAGATCTTCCGGGGCGGCATCCAGTCCATCGACAAGGGGCAGATGGAGGCCGGCCGCAGCCTGGGCATGACCTGGGCCCAGACCATGCGCTACGTCATTATTCCCCAGGCCTTTAAGCGCATTATTCCTCCTTTAGGCAACGAGTTCATCGCCATGCTGAAGGATTCCTCCCTGGTTTCCGTCATCGGCTTCGAAGAACTCACCCGCCGGGGCCAGCTGATCATCGCCCGCACCTATGCGTCCTTCGAGATCTGGCTGGCGGTAGCCGTTATCTACCTAGTGATGACCTTTGCGGTAGCCCGTTTGGTCGGCGTTTTGGAGCGGAGGTTTAACAATGAGCGCAAATAACGTCATGATAGAAATCAGAAACCTGCATAAGAGCTACGGCGAGTTGGAGATCCTGAAGGGCATAGACCTGGACATCGCTCCCAAGGAAGTGGTGGTCATCATCGGCCCCTCCGGCTGTGGCAAGAGCACCCTGCTGCGCTGCATCAACTACCTGGAAGAGTTCCAGGAGGGCAGCATCGTCGTAGACGGCATCCCCGTCAGCGGCGAAGCCAATATCAACGAGATCCGCCGGGAGGTGGGCATGGTCTTCCAACGCTTCAACCTCTTCCCCCACATGACGGTGCTGGAAAACCTCATGCTGGCCCCCATCAAGGTGCGGGGCACCAACAAGGAGGAGGCGGAGGCCACGGCCAAGTTCTACCTGGAGAAGGTAGGCCTGCTGGACAAGGCCCAGAACTACCCGGACATGCTCAGCGGCGGCCAACAGCAGCGGGTGGCCATAGCCCGGGCCCTGTGCATGAAGCCCAAGACCCTCCTCTTCGACGAGCCCACCTCCGCCCTGGATCCGGAGATGGTCAACGATGTGCTGGACGTAATGAAGAGCCTGGCCCAGGAGGGCATGACCATGGTGGTGGTAACCCACGAGATGGGCTTCGCCCGGGAGGTAGGGGACAGGGTGATCTTCCTCTACGGCGGCCGCATCCTGGAGCAGGGTACGCCGGAGGAGGTCTTCGACCGGCCTAAGGAGGAGCGGACCCAGGCCTTCCTGAGCAAGATCCTGTAAGCCCTGTTGGCAAAACTAAAAAGGAAAAAGCACAGACTCCCGGGTCTGTGCTTTTTTTGCGCCCTGCCTTGCCTAGGCCGGCTGCAGGGCCGGAGCAAGGGAGCCGGCCTGCTGGCTGGAGGCTGCCCCTTTTGCAGCGGCCCTTCCCCTGCTCTAGGGCTGCTGTAACATAATTCGAGGGAAAAAGCAACAATATTGCGACATTATGCGGGCTTTTTCTGCCCTGGATGTAACATTTTTTCAGGAGAACCACCTAGTTTAGGAAGGGAAAAGAGCACAGACCGTCCAGTCTGTGCTGCTTTGCGCCCGTTTTGCCTAGGCCGGCTGTAGGGTTTGGGCTGAACTGCCATGCAATTGTTTCTTGCTAACCACAAACTAACCTTTGGAACCAAGTAAACTCAACTGACCTGCCTTCCTGTCTTGTTTAGTCAAGTCCCAAATTGTATGTAACTTCCTTCAGGTAAATATTTTAACTGACGGTATGCTTGCATCCCCTTGTTCGCCGTCCAGTACAGAGAGCTGGTGCAGTCGTCGCAACAAGACAAAACCCTCCCTGCTCGCGCCCAGGGAGGGTCTCACTTTTATTTTATCCGTATACCCAACTTATCAGACATGGCTGAGGGCCTGTACTTCAGAGAGGGGGAGGCCGCTCAGCTCAGCAACCTC
>CAZXKQ010000053.1:0-2631 GCA_964641395.1 uncultured Phascolarctobacterium sp.
AAGCCCCGGCCGTTGACGGCCTCTAGCCCGTGCTCACGCAGGTAGGCGTAGCCTGCCGGCAGGATGGGCTGGGGGATTAATACTTTGTAGCTCATGGTTATCTATCCTTTCACTCTCCACTATAGGCCAGCCTGCCGCCCAAGAAGGTGGCATGGGGGACCAGCAGCTGCCTGCCCTCCCTCTCCTGGCCTTCTGAATCGGCAAAGGTCACCCTTTCCTCTTTCAACTGGCACAGCACCAGGTCTGCCGGGCAGCCGGGGGCTAGCTTCCCCAGCCTGTCCCCTAGGCCTAAACGGCGGGCCGGGGTGGCGGTCACTGCCCGCACCACCTCCGGAAAGGGCATGCCCAGGGCCAGGAACTTAGACATCACCCTAGGCAGGTCCCACATGGCCGGCTCCTTGTGGAAGGTGGCCGGGGTGGAGTCGCTGCTGATGATGTCCGGGTAGAAGCCTTGGGCGCAGGCTCCAGCCGCCACGGCGAAGCTAAAGTTCACCCGGCCGTTGCCCACCTCCATCAGCACTCCCCGCTGGCGGGCCGCCAGCAGGCCGGGGCGGACCTGGCCGTCCTCGCCCAGGATGGTGCTGCCCTTGTGCTGGTAGACGTGGCTGTACACATCCCCGGGGCGGAGGCAGGCTGCCACCGCTTCGCTGCCCTCTGCGGGATCCGTAGTGTGGACGCAGACCGGCAGGCCCAGCTGGGCGCCGAACTCTACCGCCCGCCGCAGGGGGGCCAGGCCCAGCTCCTTGACGATGGAGCGGCTCACCCGCACCTTGAGGCCCCTGATTTCCTCTGGGTAGGCGGCCATCACCTCCCGCATCTTGTCCAGGGAGAGGACGCCGTCGTCCAAGGGCTCGTTGATCCCCTTCCCCGGCTGGCCGATGGGGGAGATGTTCAGGTAACTGTAAAGGCGCAGCTTCTTCCCTACCAGGTCGCAACAGTGGAGGGCCGGGTAGTTCACCCAGCCTGCGGTGCCCATGTCCACCGCCGTAGTGACCCCGGCGCTGAGCAACAGGTCTGCATCCAGGCCGAAGCCGCTGCCGTGGGCGAAGAGGTGGGTGTGGTAGTCGATGAAGCCAGGCAGCAGGTACCTGCCCTCAGCCTGGATGAGCTGCCGGGCAGGGCCGTCCAGGGTGCCGGCCGGCTCCACGGCGGCGATGGCCGAGCCTTCTACCGCCACATCCGCCAGCCGTTCCCGGCCGCTGTCCAAGTCTAGCACTTTGGCGTTGCGTATAAGAAGTTCCACTCTTCCCTACCTCCCCTAGCTCAACCGTACAAGGGCCAGATCATGGGGATCAGCACGATGCAGGCTACCAAGAAGACGATGGTGAGGCCGATGTTGCTCTTCAAGTAGTCGGAGAACTTGTAGCCGCCGTAGGAGTAGATCAGGTTGGCAGGCGGGCAGGCGATGGGACTCAGGATGGACATGGTGGAGGCGATGCCTAGCACCATGATCAGGGCGGAGGGTATGACGCCGATGGTGTTGGCGATGGCGATGACGATGGGCATCAAGAGGGTGACCGCCACTACGTTAGACATGAACTGGGTCATGATTACCGTCAGGACGAAGATGACCACGGTGATGAAGTAGACGTTGGTAGAGTTGCCGATGATCCAGATCAGCTGGTCGGCGATGATCTGGGCGGCCCCCGTCTTCTTCAAGGCGGTGGCCAGAGGCACCATGCCGCCTAAGAGGATGACCGTCTTAATGCTCACCAGTTGGTAGGCCTGCTTCTCAGTGAAGATGCCGCACAGCACGTCGGCTACGGCGCCGATGATGGCCACCATGTAGGAGGGGATGCCGGTCTGCTTTTCGAAGATCATGGCCACGAAGACGCAGAAGAGGATGGCTACCGAGGCGATCTGCTTCCAGCGGGGGGCGGTCTTAGGCTCCTTGTTGCTGAACAGTTGGTCGTCCATGCCGGCCAGCTTGATGTCCGGCAGAAACTTGTAACCTACAAAATACATATAGACCAGCATGATCAGGGTGAGAGGCACGCCGATCTTGCTGATCTCGAAGAAGCCGAAGGGATAGCCCAGGGCCTTGATCTGGTCGCCGATCAAGACGTTGATGGCCGCATCGCCCACCAGGGTGAGCCGGCCGCCGGCCATGGCGCCCAGGAAGGCGGACATCAAGAGCTTGGAATGGCTGAAGCCGGTGGAGGAGCAGATGCCCATGATGATGGGGATGAACACGGCTACAGTGCCGGAGTTGCTCAGGCCGGCAGACATGATGCTGGCGATGACCAGGATGGCCATGATCATCTGCCGCTCCGTCTTGGCAAACCTGGTGACCACCGCCGCTATCTTGTCGCAGACGCCGGTTTCAAAAAGGGCGCTGCCGACGATTACTACGCCGATCAGCATCAGGATGGTGGTACCGGCGAAGCCGGCGATGGCCTCCTTGGGGGTGACTAGGCGGAGCAGCACCAGGGCGATGAGGGTGAGCATCACCGTCATATTTACCGGTATCTTTTCCAGTAAGAAGGAGATGATGGCTATGACTAGGATGATGATGGTTATTGTTGCTGGGGACATAGATTATCTACCTCGCTATTCTATATTCTCGGCAAGCAAACGCCCTAAGCCCGATATACGTCGTCGATGATCTCAAAGCCCTTCTCTTGCAGGCTC
>CAZXKQ010000054.1:0-2598 GCA_964641395.1 uncultured Phascolarctobacterium sp.
TTACAACTGCACAAGGTGCGTATTTTGCGGGAGGGACGCGAAAGCGTCCCTCCTTTTCTCTTAGCACCATTTTTGCTAGAGCACTCTGGGCTTGGCATAGGCAGGGGTCGGCCTGCCGCGCCGCCGGGGGTTGTCTTTATCCCATTGCAAGGGGCCTTCCTTTCCTGTATAATGGCAGTAGGTCTTTCGTCTGGGCTGGCACGCCCAGGCAGCCTCTCCAGCTCTGACAGGGGAAGGGGATGACAGGATACACGGCACCAGGGCCTACCCAGCCGGGCGGAACTCCCTTCCAGGGGGCGCCAGCCCCTAACCGGTGTATCTTGGTGAGGTAAGAGCCGTATAATACTTTGAGACAGGGAGGACTAACCTTGGGCCTGCGCATGCTGAGAAAGTACCTTTTACCCTATCTAGGCGTATACCTTTTAACGCTGCTCTTCTACTGGGCGGTTTCCCTGAACCTGGTTAATACGTCCCTCTATCTCCAGGTCAGGCGCTTTGCCTTGGCCGCCCTGGCCGCCTGCCTGCCCTTCTTCCTCCTGCCAGGGCTGCGGCTGCGGCAGGCCTGGCCCGCAGTGCTTCTGGCCGCCGCCTATGCAATAACGGCTCCATTGCTGGCCTACATCTCCTTTTCAAAAACAGCTGCTATCATAACCAATCATTTAGATATAGCCTTCGGCCTGTACTTGCTGCCTGTCCTTTTGTTTGGCCAGTACTTCTTGAGCAGGTTAGGGCCTACAAAAATAATGGGGAGGGTGGTAAGCGCCTTTGAGCTGCTCCTCTTTTTACCCATTGTTTTCCAAATAGCCTATTTTAGTCGCTTCCAGCATTGCGTAACCATCAACGGCATGATGGCCGTCTACCAGACTAATGCGGGGGAGGCCCTGGAATACCTCCAATCCATGGGCGTGGTGGCCCTAGGAGTGCCCTTGGCCGCCTTACTTGCCTTAGGCTGGGCCCTGCAGAAAGGAAATGTCAGGCTAGGAATACTCTTCGCCAACTTGGACTTGCCCCGTAAACGCAACCTCATCTCCGCCTTCCTAGCCCTGGCTATAGCGGGCTATGCCTTTGGGGCTGCCTATAAGCGCACTTATTTTAACGAGCTACTTTTGGCAACTCGTAACTACTTTCAACAGCTGGGGGAATTTAAAACCCATAGGCAGGATTTTTTGGCCCAGCTCCAGGTTAAGCAGCACAGCCAGAATAGGGGGACCATCCTCCTGGTTATCGGCGAATCTGCCAGCCGTGATTACATGTCGGCCTTCACTGCTATGACGGACGACACCACCCCCTGGTTGCACAGACAGCAGGGTAGTGACAATTTCCTCTTCTTCGGCAACAGTTACGCCTGTGCCGCTCACACAGTGCCAGTGCTGGAGCATGCCCTGACTGAGGCGGATTATTACAACAAGAAAGCCTTTTATAGGGCGGTATCCTTGTTGGACATGGCTAAGAAGGCAGGTTATAAGATCTACTGGTTCAGCAACCAAGGACTGGTAGGCATCTATGATACGCCTATAACACTGGTGGCCCAGACTGCGGCAGTGAGCAGGTGGATTGTCGGTGACGCCCAGTTGATTGACTGGGATAAGAGAGAGATCAACAGGCATTACGACGAGTCTTTACTGGATTATTTACAGCTGGTGGATCCTAAGGAGAAGAACTTTGTGGTCTTCCATCTCATGGGCAGCCACATGGAGTACAACAATCGTTATCCCGCCAGCTTCCAGAAATGGACGGATCCAGGGGAGACCGGCAGGCTGGCAGATTATAAGAACTCCCTCCTCTATACCGACAAGGTGTTGGAAGGACTGTTTGAACGGGCTCGGCAGACCCTGCCCCTCAGCGCCTTTGTCTACTGCTCGGACCATGGGGCAGATCCCCACAAGCGGCGCAACCCTGATGCCAGCGACTTCGTCACCCTGCGCATACCTCTCGTAGTTTATCTTGCAGAGGACTATATTAAGGAGAACCCCCAGGAGTACGCCGCCCTCCGCGCCCATCAGGATGCCTACTGGTCCAACGACCTCCTCTACGACCTGCTCTGCGGCCTCATGAAGCTGGAATCTAGGCATGTGACTCCGTCTAAGAACTTGGCTTCCTCCGCCTATAGCTATGACAAGAAAACCATCAAAGTCGGTGTGGGGAAGAAGCGGGCTGCGGACGATCCCCATCTGCAAGAGTAGGGCCGCCCTAGCTAGCAAAATAGTTATGGAGAAGAAAACTGCCGGCGCCGGGGTGAACAGATTGCTGCTACAGGGGAGAGGGAGGCTGTGCGCCCCCGCCCAGACCCTGAAATCGGCCTAGGCAAGGCAGCACAGACTGAGGGCCTGTGCTTCGCTCATTTTACCCCTTTAGCACAGCTTGCAGGTGATAGCAGAGAAAGCCCGGGTGCACCCCTTCTTTTACCCACCAGTCAAAGCACATAGTTCAGATCAAGCCCAGCCTACTCCAGGCTGGGCTTTCATCTGTTACAACCAGACCCCGGCACAGCCCCCGCCAGCGCAACCTTAAAATTTTTCTAAAAATTTTTACAAAAAAATTCCCAAACTGTCTTGCGGGGGGGGACAAGTGTGCTACAATATAGGCGATGGTGCAGGA
>CAZXKQ010000055.1:0-2591 GCA_964641395.1 uncultured Phascolarctobacterium sp.
AGGGGAAGAAGTAAGGCTGCATGATCCCTAGCTTCACGCCGCCCACCTGCCTTTCGCAGGACAGGGCGGCGTAGGAGCTAATCTCAGGTTCTTATGCCTGCAACCCCCCCCATTTTCTTGGTCAGATGGGAAATAGCAGTAATGTCCCTAATCACCAAGTCCTTTTGGCCTACTACCCCTGCCCTAGCCTCCAGCAGACTAGGAGCCACCGCTTCCCCGGCCAACCAAGCGATGATGGCCTTAGGCAGGTGGACGCCTGCAAGATGGCTGAAGGGGTAGCCCCCGCCGAACCTTGCGTTCAGCTCTAGCACATAGGGCCTGCCCTCCGCTACGAAGACATCCACATCCAAGTTGCCGATATGCCCTAGGGCGGCAGACAGCTTCCTCCCTACCTCCTCTAACAGGGGACTGGCTACCACCTGGGCGCAGTCGGTTTCTCCCGCCCGCATGGCCAGTTTCTTTTTTACTATAGTTGCCTGATGCCTTCCCTCGAGGTCGTTGATGACGTCCAGGCCGTATTCCTGCCCTGCCAGCTTCTGCTGCACCACGACGCAGTGCTGGGCATCCTGCCCTGCTTCGTACTTCAGCATGGAGGAGGAGAGGGTGAGCCGGGAAGCCTTTTGAAACAGCAGTGCCAATTCTTCTTCGTCGTCCGCCTCAAAAATGCTCAGAGAACCCATCCCCCACCTAGGCTTGACCAAAAGGGGGAAGCGGGCACCTTCCCTACAGGCTGCAGCCGGGCTGAGCCAGGTAGCGGGAGCGTTGAAGCCGTTCTCCTGTAAAAACCGATAGGTACGCCATTTGTCATTGCAGGTGGCGATGACCTGGGCGTCTGACACCAGCACTCTGGTACCTATTGCTGCAAACTGCTCCCGGTGAGCCGCCAAGACAGGCAGATCTAAGTCCAAGAGAGAAAGGAGGGCAACGATACGGTGCTGGCGGCAGTAGTCCAGCAAAAAGGGTATATACTCCTTGCTATAGGCTAAGGGGGTGACTACGCTGTGGTCTGCGCAGCGGAAGGCCGGATTCAGGCTGCTGCTGTTGGAAACATGCACCTCTCCCCTTCCGGCCAGCGCCTCCTTGAAATATTCAACTAGATAGCTCCTACGCCCTACAGAAGTCAATAAGATGTTCACCTGGCCATCCCTCCTCTCAATTCTGCAACATCAAAGCCAAGGGCCTCTCCCGGATACAGGTGATAGCGCCCTGCCCGTCCTCCAGGTAGACGGCGGGGGGTACATGGATGAAGCAGCTGTTAAAAGCCATGCAGTAGGCGCCGGCGTAGTGGAAGACTATTTCATCCCCCACAGAGTAGAGGGCTTCATCCTCTGTTGCAAAAAAACGGTCGTCTTCCATACAGGTGTTACCACAGACCAACTGCCTGCCTCCAGGGGCCGCCGCCTCCGCCCTGCAGACGCTGTAAACAGGACGGCGCTGGAAGCGGAGGGGATTGATGTGCAGGCTGCTGCCGTCTAGGGTAACCACCCTTACCCCGCGGATAGTCCTTACATTGGCCACCCTGCAGCGGTAGTCAAGGGCCGTCGCCAGCACAGATGCGCCGGGCTCGATGATGAGCCGCACTTTCTCAGAGTTGAAGGCGGTTTTCAACGAGGAGGAGATGCACTGGGCATAACCAGCAGGGCTGGGGTGGTCGCAAGAGGCCCGGCCGCCGAAAAACCCGCCTCCCATGTCGATGAAGCTTAGCTCGTCCTCCAGCCGGTACCTCTTTGCCACAGCGCAGGCCGCCTGGGCCAAGGCCGCAAACACGGCGCCGCTGCGGGTCTTGGTGCTGTAATGGAGGTGGAGCCCCCTCACCCTGCCTCCTAGCTGGTGTACGGCCTGGACGGCCTGGGCCAGTTCCCCGTTTTCCAGGCAGAAGCCGAAGCGGCTGACGCTGCTGCCGGCCGTCGTCTCCCCTGGACAGGCGGCCTCTAGATTGAAATTAAGCCGCAGGCCCAGCTGTAGGCTGCCCACTTCTCCCTTAGTGAGGCGGTGGGCGGCCACCAGCCTGGACAGGCTGTCTAATTCTGCAAAATTGTCCACATTAAGGATGCTCTGGCCCCGCACTGCAGTGACCAAGGCCTCTTCCCCCTTCTGGGGCCCGTTCAGGATGATGCGCTCCGGCGGTACGCCGCAGGCCAGCGCCAGACGGTACTCGTCATCGGACACGGCCTCCGCCAGCAGCCCCTGCTGATAGGCATGGCGGAGCAGCCAGGGGAGGTGGTTGGTCTTGATGGAGTAGCCCATAGCAAAGTTGCTCCCCCATTCCTGCTCAAAGGCGGAGCGAAACGCAGCCAGATTGGCATCTAGCCTGTCTACATTGATGACGTAGCAGGGTGTTTGGTAGTTAGTCATAGTACCTTCCCTTATAGTTGTTTTGTTTAGTTTCGCAGTTTAACAGGGCATAGCTGCACGGACAAAGGCCCGCTAACAGAATAGGCCTGCCTTCATCCCTTACCATACATCTTCTCGTAATAACTTTGGTATTCACCGTCTATAATCGTCTTCCACCACTCCCTGTTGTCTTTGTACCACTGGATGGTCTTATCGAGGCCTTCGGCCAGGTTCGTCCGGGGCAGCCAGCCGAGTTC
>CAZXKQ010000056.1:0-1771 GCA_964641395.1 uncultured Phascolarctobacterium sp.
GGAGGCAGCGGCTCCCGGCTCTACCCCCTGACCAAGGCGGTGAGCAAGCAGGAGCTGCCGGTCTTCGACAAGCCCATGATCTACTACCCCCTCTCCACCCTGATGCTGGCGGAGATCAGGGAGATCCTGATCATTTCCACTCCGAGGGATCTGCCCACCTTCGAGCTGCTGCTGGGGGACGGACAGAATCTGGGCCTGCAAATCCAGTACGCAGTGCAGGAGGAGCCCCGGGGCCTGGCGGAGGCCTTCCTCATCGGGGCGGACTTCATCGGCGGCGACTCGGTGTGCCTGGTGCTGGGGGACAACATCTTCTACGCCAGCCGTTTTTCCGAGTTGCTGCTCAACGCCAAGTACCGGGTCTACGACCAGGGGGGTGCGGTGATCTTCGGCTACAGCGTGCCCAACCCCCAGGCCTTCGGCATCGTGGAATGCGACCGGGAGGGCAGGGCGCTGTCTATCGAAGAAAAGCCGGAGCGGCCCAAGTCCAACTACGCCGTGCCGGGGCTCTACTTCTACGATAACCAAGTGGTAGGAATCGCTGCCACGGTACAGCCCTCCCCTAGGGGCGAGTTGGAAATTACGTCTATCAACAACGTATACCTCCAGCGGGGCAGGCTGCATGTCACCCTGTTCGGCAGGGGCATGGCCTGGCTGGACACAGGCACCCACGAGGGCCTGCTGGAGGCCTCCAACTTCGTATCCATCATCCAGAGGCGGCAGGGGCTGTACGTCTCCTGCATCGAGGAAATCGCCTACCGCAAGGGCTACATCAGCCGGGAGAAGCTGCGGGAGCTGGCCCAGCCCATGCTGAAGACGGAGTACGGGCAGTACCTGTTGCGGGTGGCGGAGGAGGAAGTATGAAGAAGCTCATAGTCACCGGCGGCGCCGGCTTCATCGGCTCCAACTTTATCTACCACATGCTGGCCTCCCACCCGGACTGGCGCCTCATCTGCCTGGACAAGCTGACCTATGCCGGCAACCTGATGACCCTCCGGCCCATCATGGACAGGGAGAACTTCCGCTTCGTCAGGCTGGATATCTGCGACCGTGCCGGGGTGTACAGGCTGTTCGAGGAAGAGGGGCCGGACGTGGTGGTGAACTTCGCCGCCGAAAGCCACGTGGACCGCTCCATAACCGACCCGGCCCTCTTCCTGCAGACCAACGTACTGGGCACCGAGGTGCTGCTAGACGCCTGCCTGCGCTACGGGGGCGTCCGCTACCACCAGATCTCCACTGACGAGGTCTACGGGGACCTGCCCCTGGACAGGCCCGACCTCTTCTTCACGGAGGCCACGCCCCTTCACACCAGTTCCCCCTACAGCGCCAGCAAGGCGGCGGCCGACCTCTTGGTGCTGGCCTATCACCGCACCTACGGCCTGCCTGTCACCATCTCCCGCTGCTCCAACAACTACGGCCCCTACCATTTTCCTGAAAAGCTCATACCCCTGATGATCGTCAACTGCCTCCAGGGCAAGCAGCTGCCGGTGTACGGCGAGGGTAGGAACGTGCGGGACTGGCTCTACGTGGAGGACCACTGCCAGGCCGTAGACCTGGTC
Source organism: uncultured Phascolarctobacterium sp. (assembly GCA_964641395.1). GTDB lineage: Bacteria > Bacillota > Negativicutes > Acidaminococcales > Acidaminococcaceae > CANQBR01. The sequence goes on from CAZXKQ010000056.1 coordinate 1,557, forward strand.
ATCCAGAGGGGACGGATAGGGGAGGTCTACAATATAGGCGGCCACAACGAGATGAGGAACATCGACATCGTGAAGCTGATCTGTAAGAAGCTGGGCCGGCCGGAAAGCCTCATCACCTTCGTGGCCGACCGCAAGGGGCACGACCTGCGCTACGCCATCGACCCGGCCAAGATACACGCAGAACTCGGCTGGCTGCCCCGGACGAACCTGGCCGA
>CAZXKQ010000057.1:0-1749 GCA_964641395.1 uncultured Phascolarctobacterium sp.
GCTCCTGCTTGCTCACCGCCTTGGTCAGGGGGTAGAGCCGGGAGCCGCTGCCTCCCGCCAGTATGATTCCCTTCATGCTTTCACCTCAAATTATACTGTTATTCGTCCCTCTTGGCAAATATATAAAACTTGCTGCAGATGTAATTGACTCCTATGATGATCAGGTTGACCAGGCCCTTGGCCAGGAGGCCGTCCACCGACAGGCTCAGCAGCAGCCACATCCCTCCGTCGTCCAGCAGCAGGGTGCCGATGCGCAGGCCCCAGAACTCCAGGAAGTTCTCCCGGGTGAAGCGCCGCCGGAAGACGAACTTGGTGTTGGTCATGTAGGCGTACTGGACTGCGATGAAGAAGGCTATGGTGTTGGCCCACAGCTCCCCCATGACGCGGGAGAGGAGCCAGTAGGCGCCGGTGTTCACCAGCACCGTGGTGAGGCCGAAAAAGGCATAGGCCGCCAGCTCCCTGTACCGTTCCGGGAGGCTTCCCAGCCTCATCCCCGCCTCTCCAGGTAGGCCCGCACCCCTTCAAAGTACTGCAGGGCGTGCTCGATGCAGACATCCATGTTGTAGTATTTGAACTCTGCCAGCCTGCCACACAAGAAGAGGTTTTCATACTTTGCGCCCTCCTCCGTGTATCTGCCATAGACAGCCCTGCTCTCCTCCGTAAGCACGGGATAGTAAGGGATATTGCCGACCGGAGCATCTTTTCGATACCATAGGGGATACTCCGTAGCCACCACGCTGCCGGCACAGCCGCCGTCGTCATACATCAGCTTGCGGTACTCCGTCTTGCGGGTGTAGCCCTCCGCCTGGGGGTAGGAGACGATCTCGCTAGGTAGCACGCTCGCCTCCTGGCTGTAGTCGTAGCGGATGTCCAGGGAGCGATAGGGCAGGGCCCCGTACTTCAGCCCGAACAGCTCGTCCACCGCCCCTGTGAAGATCAGGCAGGCCAGAGGTTGGCCGTCATAGGTGATCTCCTTCCCACGGAAAGCGATGTGCTCCAGGGCGTCGGTATTCAGCCGCACGGTGATGTTCTCGTGCCGCAGCAGCTGCCGGAAGAGGGCCGTGAAGCCCTCCCGGGGCAGGTACTGGAAGTCCTTGTTCAGGTAGCGCTCGTCGTAGCCCAGGGTGAAGGGCACCCGCTCCAGGACGTACTTGTCAATCTTGGACAGCTCCACGTCCCACATCTTGGCGGTGTAGGTTTTGAAGGCCTTGTCGAAGAGCAGGCGGCCGAAGCTGCTGACAGGGGCCAGGGGGCTGTCCACCAGCTCCAGCACGGGCACCCTGTCCCGGCCGGGGAAGGCGGCCCGCAAGGCCCCAAGCACCCCCTCCGCCTCCTGGGGCCCCAGCAGCTCCTGCACCGTCTGGAAGTTGAAGGGCAGGCGGACGTAGCGCCCGTCGATGAAGCTCAGCAGCTTGGTGGCGTGGGGGAAGAGCTCCCCATACTGCTGCAGGTAGCGGATGATGTAAAACTTGTCGGTGTTGAGGAAGTGGGGGCCGTACCGCTGGATCAAGATGCCGTGGCCGTCCTTTTCGTCGTACATGTTGCCGCCGACATGGCTACGCTTCTCCACCACCGTCACCTTGCGCCCCAATTCTGCGACCTTCCGAGCCAGGATGCTGCCGGAAAAGCCGCTGCCTACTACGATGATGTCCTGTTCCACATAGACCTCCTATATCACTTCTATGATTACTAATGAGAAAGTCACAAATCCAGGGTCTTGACCCATTCCGCCGTCTTTAGGATGCTCTC